>JBAXAM010000001.1:0-173677 GCA_037142515.1 bacterium
TTAAAAGGGCTAGAAGTTTAAACATATTTACAGAAAAAAAGTTGCTTTATCTGATTAAGACTTAAAAAAATTATTACAGATCTTGTTCTTTAGTAAAGGTATAGCATGCAAACGAATATGCATCAGTTGCATTCGCACCACTTTTTACCTCTTGAATAAGCTCTTTCTTTGCTTGGCCGCCCATCAAATCTGCTATAATAGCGCGTTGAATTGATGCTTGCGTATCAGCATCTGCTTTTTTAGAATAATCGAGCCTACCAACAACAACATTTGCATCTTTTGTTTTTTGATAATCGCAATATTTTTTTATCTCATCGGCACCACCTGACACAGCGCTAATTTCAAAAGCGTTTAAATTTTTCATTTTTACCCCTTTAATTATTTAGTTAATTATTAATTTCATCTGATTTTATCTGTAATACAAACTGGCATAATTACAGATGAGGAAGATTGTATACAACAAACATTAAGGAAACCTTACGTGTTTCTTAAGGTTTTATTAAAAATAAGCGAGGATAGGTAAATATTTTTAAAAACCAAGAAATTAAAATATAAAATTATTTTCTCATATGGCTACAACTTTTGATAGTACCTTAATTTGGCGCATGTGAGATGGTGCTACTAAATTATGGTTGCCACAACTGATAGTGCGTTGCTTTACCTTGTCCTAGTCGCCTCAACCGCTTTAGATCAACGAGCTTCTTAATAATTGATTCAACCGTACGCGCCGGAAAACCAAGCGCCTCTATAGCATCTCTACGCCCAAATTCCATACCTCTAGCAATTGCCCACTGCAACAAAGCCAATTGTTTTTCAGAAAGCAGATGTTCAATATTATCACTCTCAAGAACTTTGAGAGTCTTACAACTTTGGGTTTTAATGCTGCTTATGAAAAATAACAACCATGGTGAAATATCTTCTGCTGTAGTTTTCCAGGTATTTTGCGTCTTATTGAGAGCAAGATAATAATCTACTTTATTAGCCTCAATAATCTGATCATGTGAAACAATTGACGTAAACAAGTACCCTTGTTGCAACAATATTAAATTTGTAAGCAATCTACTAATTCTGCCATTACCATCTTGAAACGGATGAATAGCTAAATATTCAAAAATAAAGTTAGCCAGCAAAATAAGCGGGTGTTTTGCTTTTGCAGCCACAGCCCAATTATACCAACCCAAAAGTTCTTGCATTTCTTTTTTAACTAAATGAGGTGGCGTAGGATCAAAAATTACGCCAACAACATTGCCATTATGGTCTTTGGCTTCAACACGATTCGATCCAAACTTATATTGGCCCCTGTGGCGCGTGTCTTTCTCGCTATATACCAACATATCATGGTGAAGCTTGAGAATGGAGGATTCGCTAATAGAAATGTCATTATAATGATTAAGAATTAACTCAAAACATTGTAGATAACCAGCAACCTCCTGTTCATCACGAGTCTTGAATTTCTTGATTCGCAGATTTTTATATAAATTCTCAACCTCTATGTCGCTAAGACGGTTACCTTCAATACGATTAGAAGAACCGGCAGATGTCACAATCACGGAGCGGGTTAATCTAGTAACAGCTTGTGGCGATAGCCTCTTAGTTATTTGCCAACTATTTTTAACCCCATCGATTTCGGCAATCATGGCATACACTTGTTCAACAACTAGTGGATTTAAGTTTAACCTTGAGTTAACTCGAAAATCTTGCCAATTCATACTCTTCTCACATTACGACCATGTGATATTATGTGAGATAATGTGACTAAAATCAAATTAAAAAAGATCATGCAACTCAATGACGTTATGTATAAGATCTTCGGACCATACATTTCTTTTTAGTCCCATTGTTGTAATCATGGCTAAAAATATCTGTTTTTTGGTTTTTGTTTGTTTTTGGAATACTTCGATTTTATTAAGCAAGTTTTTTGCTTCATTTTTATCAAGACTACATATCTTAGAAGAATATTTAATTTCACAAACTGATATTGCATTATCTTGGCGATCAAGCAGCAAATCAATTTGAGCACCAACCTCCTTAGATTTATGGGTAGGTATATACTTCCAATTCCCTATTAAGCAACCAATACTCCCTAATCCTAGCTTTCTGACAATATTATCAGCATGTTTTTTACAAATTCCTTCAAAAGCATATCCAGCCCAGCTTTGCCATGCTGGCGTATTACTAATTTGTCCCCAATAATTAGATGACTTTGGGATTTCTTGCCCATCAACAATCTCTTTTATCCACTTCAAATAAAACATACTATACTCATCAATTATCCTATAATAATGATCTCTACGTTTTCGACCATATGGTAAGAATTTTTGAATTAATCCTGCGGCTTCTAGTTCTGACAAACGCTCACTAAATCTACCTCCTACAGTTTTTCCAATCGTTTTTACTAATTCTTTAAATGAAACTCCATAACGACACTTTGCTATTGCCATTACTATCATTAAGTTAACCTCGGCAGCGTCAAATAATGATTTAAACAAACGAGAAAACTCTGAAAACAACAATCCATCTTTTCTAAAACAAATGTCATTAACGTTTTGGGCTACAGACTTTGATCGATTCATTTGATCTAGATAATAAGGTATTCCACCAAAAACCATGTAAATGTCTAATATCTGCTTTTCTTGTAAATGGATACCGTTATTTTCCAAATATCGTTTAGTTTCAGATAACGTAAACGGCTCTAACAACATTATCTTTGTCAAACGATTATATAGTCCTCCTTTTGCATTTATGAGTTTATTTAACATCCATGAAGCAGCTGAACCACATACAATTAATTTTAAATTTGGTATTTTGCTCCATTGTGTATTCCAAAAATAATCTAAGCTTTGCAATAGTCGTGACTTCTTCGTAGCAAGCCATGGAATTTCATCTAAAAAAATAATTACCTTTTTAGATTTGGATATTTGCTTGATCTCTTGCGTAAGCAACTCAAATGCATCTCGCCAATTCTCTGGAATTGCTATCAACAAATTAGGATAAAAAACTGCTTGAAAACTTTTTATAAAGTTAGTTAACTGATCGTGCATACTGCCATCTTTAAGACCAGCACACTCTAGGTAAATCCCTTTATTTGAAAGGCATTGCTGAACTAAGAACGTTTTTCCAACTCTTCTTCTCCCGTAAAGAGCGACTAGTTCTGCTCTTTTAGAAGATTGCATCTGATCTAAAACACTTATTTCTTTTTCACGACCAACGATCTTAATGATATTAACCATAGCGCCAATCCTTAGATATTGCCATTAATGCATGCATTATAAGCGGCAATATCTAAGCACGCAACATATTTATTGCCGCTTATGTTTACATATCCTATTTATTCTACCGTACGCTTAACCAGTACAGTCTTATAAACTTCAATCTGATCACCAGGTTTGATGTCGTTATAGTTTTTAACGCCAATACCACATTCCATACCTTGACGAACTTCATTTGCATCTTCTTTGAATCTGCGCAAAGACTCAAGCTCGCCCTGATAGATTACAATATTATCGCGCAGAACTCTGATGGGATTACCGCGTTTAATAGTATTTTCGATCACCATACAGCCGGCAATCGCACCAAACTTGGAAGAACGGAATACTTCGCGCACCTCAGCCAAACCTATAATTTGCTCTTCGTATTTCGGCGCCAACATTCCAGTTAAAGCGGATTTAATATCATCAGCTAATTTATAAATAATACTATAGTAACGCAAATCCACACCTTCGCGTTCAGCTAAACGTTTGGCAACTGCATCAGCACGCACGTTAAACCCTATAATAATACCGTCTGAAGCCAATGCTAAGTTAACATCTGATTCGTTAATACCACCAACACCACTAGCTACAACTTTAATTTTTACTTCGTCTGTAGCAATTTTATCTAGTACATCTCTGATAGCTTCCCCTGAACCTTGAACATCAGTCTTAAGCACAATGTTTAAAGTCTTAGCACCTTCTTCTTGCATCCGCACTAAAATATTCTCTAACTTAGCTGCTTGCTGTTTTGCTAATTTAATATCACGATATTTGCCCTGCCGAAATAATGCTATTTCACGAGCTTTCTTTTCACTAGCAACCACAATTGCTTCATCACCAGCGCTTGGTGCTCCTGACAAACCCAAAACTTCAACTGGAATTGATGGACCAACTTGAGCAACTTTTTTGCCAGCATCATCAAACATACCACGCACTCGACCATAATGCAGGCCAGTCAGTAAAATATCTCCTTGATGCAAAGTGCCTTTTTGAACTAAAACTGTTGCTACAGGGCCATGTCCTTTATCTAAACGTGATTCGATTACCACTCCGCGCGCTGCACAATCAGTTGGAGCTTTTAATTCTTGAACTTCAGCCAAAATTAAAATCGACTCTAAAAGCGCATCAACACCATCACCAGTTTTAGCAGAAATTTTCTGGAAAATCGTATCACCACCCCATTCTTCTGGCACGATACTATATTTGGTTAATTCAGTTTGAATACGGTCTGGATCAGCTCCAGGCTTATCCATTTTATTAATAGCAACTATAAGCGGAACTTTGGCTGCTTGGGAATGCTGAATTGCTTCTACTGTTTGCGGCATCACGCCATCATCAACCGCCACTACCAAAACTACAATATCAGTACATTTGGCACCACGAGCACGCATTGCAGTAAATGATTCGTGTCCGGGAGTATCTAAAAAAGTTATCATGCCACGCGGCGTCTCTACATGATAAGCACCAATATGCTGCGTAATTCCACCAGCTTCGCGCACTGCAACTTTAGTACGACGAATATAATCCAAAAGAGAAGTCTTACCATGATCAACATGACCCATAATAGTAACTATAGGCGCACGTGTTACAGCTTCAGCAGTACTTGCGTGTTCTAATTCTAAACTATCTTCCAAAGCAGTTTCTTTAATTAGCTTAGTTTTAAATCCCATTTCCTCTGAAACTAAAGCTGCTGTATCTTGATCAATTACCTGATTAATAGTCGCCATCGCTCCCATTTTGATCATGTTTTTGATCACTTCTGTGGCTTTCACCGACATCTTTTGCGCAAGTTCAGCAACAGTTAAAGTTTCAGGAATAGAAATTTCACGTACGCCCGCAACAGCCATAGATTTTTCAGTAAGAACTTCTTCTTTTTCTTTATATTTGGAAGTAATAGCTTTTGTGGTTTTCTTAGGCGCTTGCTTAACTTCAGTGTGAATACGATGTTTAGGCTTGGGAGCAGCTGCTTCTACCTTATGAGGCTTAGGCGGTAATTCGACTGCTGGTTCAGGTTTGCTTTCTGCAGTTTTAACTTCTTTCTTGTGTGTTGATAACTCTGCTTGAGCCTTACGCTCTTGTTCTTCTTTAGTGCGACGCTCTGCAGCCAGCTTCTTTTCCAAAATCTTTTTTTCTTCTTCTTCAATACGGCGCTTTTCTTCGGCAAGTTCTTTATCAACATCATAAGCGCGTCGCTTACGCACAGTAACACTAATAATATTACGAGCGGACGCTGCAGCAGTATCAGATGTTTTTTTGCGCTTTAAAGTGAAGGCGGCAGGCGCATCACTCTCCTGCACTCCTGTATGAATTGATTTCAGATATCCAAGTAAAAGGTGTTTTTGTTCGTCGGTAATAAGCTGACCGGAGCTTTGGACTTCAATCCCAGCGCTTTTTAACCGCAGCAAAAGCTGCTCTGGCGGAATACCCACCATTTTTGCTAACTGCTCTACCGTAATGTCTGCCATATTTTACTCGTTTATTCAAACCACGGCTTACGCGCCACCATAATTAGTTTAGCTTTTTCTTCATCCGACAATTCTTCAATATCACTTAAATCATCAACTGATTGTTCAGCCAGATCCTCTCGCGTAATAATACCTCTACCAGCAAACACATAAGCTATATGTCGCTTCATGCCCTCAAGTTCCAATAAATCCTGTGCTGGTTCAACTACACCAACTTCAACTTTGCTCGACAAAGCTTTTTCTAGGATTATATCACGCGCGCGATTGCGTAGTGCTTCGGCAATTTCTTTATCAAACCCTTCAATCGTTAGCAAATCATCAAGCGGGGCATAGGCAACATCTTCTAGAGTACGAAAACCTTCCTGCACTAAAATATTTGCTAAATCTTCATCTACAGATAAATTTTCAGTAAATACAGTCGTCAAATTCTGAGATTCTTCTTTAACTTTTTTCTCTGCTTCAACCACACTGATAACATTTAATTTCCAGCCAGATAGTTCTCCAGCTAATTTAACATTCTGTCCATTACGTCCAATGGCTAAAGCCAACTGATCCTCACGTACCGCAATATCCATAGCTCTCTTGTCTTCATCAACAACAATTGAAGCGATTTCTGCGGGCGCCATAGCATTAACAACAAGTTGTGCTGGATCATCATCCCACAAAATCACATCGATCCGCTCACTACCAAGTTCATTGGAAACATTTTGTACACGTGAACCACGGATGCCAATACAAGCACCAATTGGATCGATACGACCATCGTTGGTCTTGACTGCCATTTTTGCGCGCAAACCTGGATCACGAGCAACTGCTTTAATGGTAATTATATCTTCGCTGATCTCTGGAACTTCAAGTTTAAATAATTCGATTAACATTTTGGGCGAGGTACGACTCATAACAAGCATTGGACCTTTACCATCTTCTCGCACTTCACATAAAATACCGCGCACACGATCACCAATGCGAACCGCCTCTTTGGGCAACATACCATCACGAAAAATTATTGCCTCAACATTGCTCCCCATATCTAAAATAATATGGTCACGCCCAGTTTTTCTGACAATACCCATCGTCAATGTATTAACCAAACCAAGATAGCGTTTAACAACATCTTCACGCTCTGCGCGTCTAATTTCGCGCATAATAACTTGTTTGGCTAGTTGTGCGGAAATACGCCCAAACTCAACGGATTCAACTGGCTCTTCAATTACATCACCAACCTCAAGCTCAGAATCGACTTCTTGTGCTTGAATAAGCGTCATTTGCTTACCTGGAAACTCTAACTCTTCTTTACTTCCAATTATCGTCCAACGACGAAAAGTCTCATAATTACCTGTATTACGATCAATCACAACTTTAATATCGACCTCTTCGACATAACGCTTGGCAGTCACAGTTTCTAGCGCGCGTTCAATCGCACCAAAAATGACCTCTTTTTCCATATCTTTTTCGTTAGATACAGAATCTACTACTAGTAATATTTCCTTGTTCATAGCTATCACCCTACTAAATTGGCTTTATTAATATTTACTAATTCAAAAGTAACAATTTCGTTATCTACCTCGTTATCTACTGCTAATTCTAACCTATCATCAAAAACCGCATGAATCTTACCAGTAAACTTACGCTGACCATTTTTAGGTTGCTGCAAACGCACACAAATTAAACTACCTATGTAGCGCTCGTAGTGCTCCACTAAAAACAACGGCCGATCTAGTCCTGGCGATGAAACTTCCAGGTTATAACCTCCAGAAATTGGGTTTTCTACATCAAACAAAGCACCAATTTGGTTACTTACTCGACTACAGTCATCAATATTCACACTCCCTAAAGACATATCAATATAAACTCGAAGCAGAGTGTATTTACCACCTTGATGCAACTCTATACCCCAAAACTCATACCCCATAGCCTTAATTATGGGAGCAATTAATTCTTCAATTTTCTTATTAAGTTTCATTTGCATCAAATATAAAAAATGGGCAAAAAGCCCATTTTTTTCAAAATAAAAATCAAAATTTTAACCCTTATACTTTTCTATAATTAACCACTTAACTCTAATTGGTAGCGGGGGTAGGATTTGAACCTACGACCTTCGGGTTATGAGCCCGACGAGCTACCAGGCTGCTCCACCCCGCGATAATTTTCTACAGGAGCGGCATTATACAAGCTTATGCACCCAAAGTTCAAGGTAATATTTACTTGTTTTAACAAAGTGCCGAAGGCCGGACTCGAACCGACACAGTTTTCACCACTACCACCTCAAGGTAGCGTGTCTACCAATTCCACCACTTCGGCATTAATCATTAGGCCGTCTGGCTTTGTTCAAACGGAGCTACTGGCGCCTGTTTTACTTGTTTGGCAACTATTACCCCCAACATAATGCTTGTTACAAAAAAAACAGCTGCAACAAGTGTAGTAACCTTAATTAAAAATGGTACCGAACCAATACTACCAAACATGGTATTAGATGCGCCACTACCAAAAGCAGCACCAACATCAGCTCCCTTGCCATGCTGAATTAACACTAAAAAAATCAAGCAAAGCGCTGCCAATATATGAATAATAAATATAATTTCCTGCATGATAACACCTATTTATAATTAAAAGCTTTTCTTACTACTTCAGCCAATTCCTCAGCTCCTCTAGAAACCAGATCAATGTTTTCTCCTTCTGCCATCACCCTAATTACCGGCTCTGTTCCGGATGGTCGTAGTAATACTCTACCATACTCACCCAAAGTTTTGGTAACTTTTGCTATTGCTGCCTCAATCACTTTATTATTAATAAAACTCTTTGGACAATTACATTTTACATTAAGCAAAACCTGTGGATATTTAACCATTTGCGATTTTAACTCATGCAAAGACTTTCCGCTATGGCAAACAGCGTTTAAGACTTGTAATGCACTTACAATACCATCACCCGTAGTAGTAATCCCCAAATGTGCAATGTGCCCAGAAGACTCTCCTCCAAGCAACCAGTTACTTGCATGCAATTCTTCAATAACGTATCTATCACCAACTTTAGTTCGCTTAAAACCAATACCGAGTTTATTCAAACCAACTTCTAAACCCAAGTTGCTCATCTGCGTACCAACAACACCACCATGTAAAACACCCTTGGCAAACCCATGCTTTGCAATAATAAATAGAAGCTCATCGCCATCAACAATCTCTCCCTTGTGATCTACCATAACCACACGATCACCATCACCGTCAAACGCAATACCTAAATCCGCTTTTTCTTTGATCACAACTTCCGCTAAAAAATTTGGAAAAATAGAGCCACAATTGTCGTTAATATTAAATCCATTAGGATCCACACCAATCTCAATAACTGACGCCCCAAGCTCACTTAATACTGCTGGCGCAACTTGATAAGTGGCACCGTTAGCACAATCAACTACGATTTTTAAACCGCTCAAACTACTTTTTATTCCTAAAGTGCTTTTACAAAACTCAATATATCTTCCTGGAGCATCGTTAATACGCTTTGCTTTTCCTAATTTAGCAGCATCGACCAACCGCATTGGTTTATGCAGTTGTTCCTCAATGGCTAGCTCAAGCTGATCTGATAACTTTTTGCCTTCGGACGAAAAAAATTTTATACCGTTATCGTAATATGGGTTATGTGATGCGCTAATTTCTATCCCGACCTGAGCACGAAAAGTACGCGTTAAATACGCGACTGCCGGGGTTGGCATTGGCCCAAGCATCCAAGCATCTACACCAGCTGCTGATAATCCGGCCTCTAAAACCGACTCCAGTAAATAACCAGAAATACGAGTATCTTTACCAATTAAAACTTTAGCTGCTCTATGTTCTTTATTTAAAACCCTGCCGACAGCCCAACCAAGTTTAAGAATAAACTCTGGGTTAATAATTGCCTCGCCAACGCGGCCACGTATGCCGTCAGTCCCAAAATATTTTTTTGCATTCATTCTGCACCAGTAATATCATTTTTAGGCTTTTTCTTGCTGCTTACTTTAGGAAACCTAGGACGCTTCCCCTGCATGATTGCATCAATTTGTTTTCTATCAATAGTTTCGTGTTTAATTAACGCTTCGGCCATTATATCAAGCTGAGATAAATGCTCTTTCAAAATTGTTTCCGCATGTTGATAGTTACGAGCAATAATGGTACGAACTTCGCTATCAATTTCTGCAGCAGTAACTTCAGATACTTCTTTGTGCGCAGCTATGCTCCGTCCCAGGAAAATTTCACCATCTTCTGAACTGTATGTTAAAGGACCCAGCTTATCTGACAAACCCCATTTAGTAACCATATTACGCGCAATACCTGTAGCTTTTTCAATATCATTTGCCGCACCAGTAGTTATATTCTCTGGACCAAATTTAAGCGCTTCAGCAATACGGCCACCAAACATACTTGCAATTTGACTTTCAAGACGCGTTTTTGAGTAGTTATACCGATCTTCTTCTGGCAAAAACATAGTAACGCCAAGAGCGCGCCCTCGTGGAATTATGCTAACTTTATAAACTGGATCGTGCTGTGCAATCGTAATACCAACAATCGTGTGTCCAGCTTCGTGATAAGCAGTTACTTTTTTTTCAGCGTCGCTTATTACCATCGAGCGCCGCTCCGAACCCATTAAAATTTTATCTTTTGCTTTTTCAAAATCAGAAATTTCAACTTGTTTTTTGTTAGCACGAGCAGCAAAAAGCGCGGCTTCATTTACTAAATTTGCTAAATCAGCACCAGAAAATCCTGGAGTACTACGAGCAAAAATTGATGGATCAGTATCTTTTGCTATTGGCACT
Source organism: bacterium (assembly GCA_037142515.1). Classification (GTDB taxonomy): domain Bacteria; phylum Pseudomonadota; class Gammaproteobacteria; order UBA9339; family UBA9339; genus JBAXAM01. Next base: position 10,503 of record JBAXAM010000001.1, read on the forward strand.
TTACGCATATGCACACGCAAAATTTGTTCTCGACCACGAATATCAGGTAGAGGAACGGTTACTTGTCTATCAAAACGTCCGGGACGAAGCAGGGCCGGATCCAAAACATCAGGACGATTGGTTGCGGCAATCACAATCACGCCTTCTTTGCCAACAAAACCGTCCATCTCAACCAATAACTGATTTAATGTTTGTTCACGCTCATCGTGACCACCACCAAGACCAGCTCCACGATGGCGCCCAACGGCATCAATCTCATCAATAAAAATTATACAAGGCGCATGCTTTTTTGCAGTTTCAAATAAATCGCGTACACGCGCAGCGCCAACACCAACAAACATTTCAACAAAATCTGATCCAGAAATAGAATAAAATGGAACTTTAGCCTCACCAGCAACCGCTTTTGCCAACAAAGTTTTACCTGTACCTGGCGCCCCAAGCAACAAAACGCCACATGGAACCTTGCCTCCAAGTTTTTGAAATTTTCCTGGCTCCTTCAAAAAATCGACTAACTCTTGCACATCTTCTTTTGCTTCTTCAACACCAGCAACATCAGCAAAAGTAATTTTTACTTGATCCTGACTCAACAAGCGCGCACGACTTTTACCAAATGATAAAGGCCCTCCACGCCCACCACCACCCTGCATTTGACGCAGGAAAAACAACCAAATACCTATTAGCAATATCATAGGAAACCAATTAATAAAAATGCTCATTAATAAGCTTCTTTGCTCTGGAGGATCACCCTTAACATCGATGCCTTTTGCTAACATTCGCGACAATAGACTCTGATCATCAAGCGGCATATAAGTGGTAACTTTAGTATTATCGCGCTTAACAGCGTTGATATTACGCTCTTCTATAGAAACACTAGTAATATCTCCCTTATCAACTGCCTGCACAAATTGTGAATAGGTCACACGCGCAACGTCAGCTTGCTTGGGTCCAAAGTTACTAAAAACTGTAATTAAAATAACAGCAATTATTAACCACAAAAATAAATTTTTAAGAGCACTATTCATAATTTTACTAACTCTTTTTATAATTCCTTGCCAATAAAAATACTTCACTAGACCTGGCTCGTGAAGCCTCGGGCTTAATCACTCTTACATCACCAAAATCATTACGCAAGCCTTTCAAAAAAGCGTCAAACTCTGCACCTTGAAAAACTTTGGTCAAAAACAAACCTCCTGATTTTAAAACTGTTTGTGCAAAAGCTAAAGCTCTCTGAGCTAAATCCATCGACCGCGACTGATCAACGACATCCAAACCGCTCAAATTAGGCGCCATATCAGATAAAACCGCATCAACTTTTCGATCACTTATATGTATACACAAATCTTTTACAATACTATCTTGCGTAAAATCGCCTTGAATAAAATCAACGCCTTTAATCGGTTGCATTGGTAAAATATCTAAGGCAAAAATCCTGCCTTCCAAGCCAATTAACTGCGCCACATACTCAGACCACCCACCTGGTGCTGCTCCTAAATCTACTACAACTATATTAGGTTTGATGATTCTATAACGTTCTTGGATTTCCATCAATTTATAAACAGAACGCGCACGAAATCCTTCCTGCTTTGCTCGCTTGACATAAATATCAGAAAAATGTTCTTTTAGCCACCGGTTACTACTTTTAGATTTTTTCACAACACTTGACTTAATATTTTTTATACGCTAAAAAATGCTCTGGTTAACGGAATTAAGTGAAAATTATGCAGCAAAGCAACAACAATTTCCATTTAATAAATATTTTATTTAAAATCAGGAAGATATAAACATGACAAAGAAAGTCAAACCACCTATTTTAGCACCTCACGATATCAGGGAATTGAGAGGCAAAATTCATCATTTAAAACCGATTATAATAATTGGTAACAATGGATTGATTCCAGCGGTAATTCAAGAAATCGATCGAGCGTTAAATGACCATGAGTTGATTAAAATTCGCGTCCACGTGAAAGATAGCAAAGAAGAGTTGACTAAAATCACTCAGGAAATTTGCACTAAAACCAATGCAACTACAATTCAAACCATAGGTCATATTATTGCGATTTACAGAAAAAATTTGCAAAGCGACGTCGGCGAAAATAACTGACAACTATCTTAGAGTCCCCTAAAACCCAGGCCTCTTTTCTTCGTGGTTGTAGTCTTTTTCTACTTCTTCTTCTACTTCTTTTTTATTATCTTTTTTCCAATTCTTCACAAGCTTCCCGCAGTTAACAGTTCTTTGCTCCTGTTTATGTTCCTGAAGATTTTTTTCCCTCTCTTGAATATCACGCTTAATTAACATCTCAACTGATACAATACGCTCTATATCAATTTTTAAAGCTTCTTCATTTTTGTCTCCCACTTTGTATATATATTTCTCACTATCATCACCAAAATCAACAGCTTCAACATTTTGCATACGACGAATAAATTTAAGCCCGTTAACAGCATCAAGAATATCTTTATCATTTTTTAAGTCTCCTAAAGAGTCGAGCCTAACTTGATCTTGCTCTAAAAAAGCAACCAGCCAAGATTTTACCTCTTTGCTTATTCCGAGAGCTTCAGCCATAATATCAACTTGTTCTACAGCGGATTTACGCTGATTACTGTCAAACCCGGCAATGGTCTCCCCCATAGACTTCAATAATCTAGCTCCCTCGTCCTTAACTCCTCCAATACTACCTACTTTAATCGATACTTTTTCATGAGAATATTTCGACTTAAGTATTTTTCCAAGCACCCCGCCTTCTTTTGAATAATCATCTCTAAGAAGTAGCGACTTCAGCTTTTCATCTATATTTTTCCCATATAAAAAAGCTGCTGCCGTCTCGTATTTTTTCCACTTGCTATTATCAACCACTTCCATTTCCGCGTATTCCCGAAAAGTTCCGCCTTCATATTTGCTATCGACAAAATATTTCGCATGCTTAGAAGCACTTTCCTCTCCCTGTTTATTCCAACGAAGAGTGGAAACATGATGGTTTATAAAATTACACAATTCATGCTCCTTAATCATCACGTTTTCTAATTCTAATTTAAACTCTTTTGCTGCCTCAATAACATAGTTCTTGCTCACTTTATAGTGGTACCCCTTTATTCCATTTGATAACGTTTGCCCCAAATTTTCCAGCTTTTCTAGCTCCTTGATATACTCTTTTATAGTGTCACTTTGTTCGTCACCGAGTAATTTAAATAATTCATTTTTCATAAATCCAAAATACTCTACAGCGGATTTGATTTGTTCCAAATATTCTAATCCAAATTGCAGTCCCGTAACACTGAGAGCTTTAGGCTTACCAGAGATAAGCGGCGCTTCAAAGTTCCCTAAAGCACTAATCAATATCCTAATATCGAATACTACTCCATGATCATTCAAATATTCGTATCCTTTAGGCTCAATAAAAGTATAGTCAGTTTTTTCTCCGACTCTTTGTACGCACAACTGGTATGTCAACTCACTAATAGATTTCTCAACTGATTCTTCAACTAGTTTTTTAAATTTTTTTATATCTGTTTCACCCTGGTTATTCTCTAGGCTATTAATAATTGGTCCAGATGCTTCATTTTTAAGAAAGTAATTCTCTGCAAGACTGCTCACTTGAGACTCCGGATATATAATTACACCAGTATTCCCATATCTTATACGGTCCGATATGCTATCTCTAAGATCTGTTAGGCTGTCTGGAGGTAACAAATTTGCAAATAACTTATTAACTAACGGATCGATTAGCGCTACGGCCAACCGCTCTTGGAGTGTACTCGATATCGGCTCAAGTATTGACATAACTATATTCGCACACATGCCAACCATGCTATGCTTGTAATAATCTCCTTGAACATTTTTGACAGCTTCTATAAAAGCGTCTATCTTTTTTTGTATATCAACACTAACTACACTTTCTATCAGTGATGCGACATCCTTTTCAAGCTGTTTTATATCTCCCCGCATCTTCTCCATATTATCAATGTCATTTTTTATCGTACTCATTAATTCTTTTATTTTCGTATCACTTATAGCTAATGGTTTCACACTATCTACACATTTTTCTTTGTCTTTATTCTGCACAACTTCTTTATTTTCCACGTCCTTTTGCGCATCTTTTTTATCATCTTCCTGAAGAAACTTTTCTCTATCTTTAATATCACGCTTAATTAACATTTCGACTGACATAATACGTTCTATATCAGTTTTTACACCTCCGTTTTTCACTTTGTATATGTATTTCTTACTATCTTCGTCAAAATCAACAGTTTCAACATTTTGCATGCGCTGAATAAATTTAAGCCCATTAACAGCATCAAGAATATCTTTATACTTTCTTAGAGAATCAAACTCGTGTTTAAATCCACATAATAAATCAACCAGCCAAGCTTTTACTTCTTTGCTCATTCCGAGAGCTTCAACCATGACCTCAACTTGCTCTATAGCTGATCTGCGCTGATCATCATTAAACCCAGTAATGGTATTTATCGTGGATTTCAACAGCTTATTTCCTTCGTTCACAACTAATTCAATGTTATCTACTTTAATCGACACTTTTGAGTATTTCGACTTAAGTATTTTTCCAAGCACTCCTCCCTCTTTTCTATATCCTTAATGTACTCTTTAAGTTCCTCTTTTTTAACTATCCCGTGTTTGCTACGGAGTAACTTACGCAATTTACCTTTCATGGATCTAAAATATTCTACAGCGAAGTTGATTTGTTCCAAATGCTCCACCCCAAATTGCAACTTTGTAACGCTGAGAGCTTTAGGCCTATTCGAAAAAAATGGTGTTTCAAAGTTCTCCAAAGTATTAATCAACTTTCTAACATCAAATACTACGCCATGATCATTCAAAAACTCGTACCCTTTAGGTTCAATAAAAGTATAACCAGTCTTTTCTCCAACTCTTTGTATGCAAAACTGGTATGTCAACTCGCTAATGGATTTCTCAACTGATTCTTCAACCAGTTTTTTAAATTTTTTTATATCTGTTTCACCCTGGTTATTTTCTAGACTATTAATAACTGGCTTGGGCATTTCGTTTTTAAGGAAGTAATTCTCCACAAAACCATCTACTTGAGACTCCGGATATATAAATACACCAAAATTTCCTTTTCTTAAGTCGTATGATACGTTATCTCTAAGGTCTGTTAGGCTATCAGGAGGAACCAAACCGGCAAACAACTTATTGACTAGCGGATCGATTAGCGCTGCAGCTAACCGCTCTTGAAGCACAAGCGATATCGGTTCAATTATTGACTTGATTATATTCGCACATATACCGACTATGTTATGCTTGTAATAATCACCTTGAACATTTTTTACAGCTTCTATAAAAGCATCTATCTTTTTTTGTATATCAACACTAACTACTTGCTCTACCAGTGATGCAACATCCTTTTGGAGTTTTTTTATATCTCCCTGCATCTCCTTCATGTCTTCTTTTATCGCCTTTACTAAATCCTCTATTTTCTTTTCTGTTTCTGTATCGCCAATTGAGGATTCCACCGTACTATCTCCGTATTACTAGAAACTAGAAGCTTCAAATTAAGCCAAGCTATTAAAATTAGGGTCTCTTGCATATTTATCAAGAATATTTTTAACTAGCTCTTCAATGACGCCAAGCTTTACGTCCGTATCAATCAAACCGCCTTTTTCTTTGATAGTAACCAGGCGATTTTCAAGATATTTTGTGACAGTACCTGAAGGGAAAACATTTGCTAAAACCCGACGCGCTTCAGAAGGACCAATTTTGCGGTACAATTGATTACGAACGTTGCTATCTTCTGATGTGGTATTAAATGCCCATAGTTCTATTGGCCCTAAAGTAGAAGTTAGTAATTGAGTGTTTATACCATCTTTAGTGGCAAATTGTGCTAAAAAAGTTGCTCCACCTTCGCGCGGCCCATGTACCTGACTACGCAAAGCGTATTTTGCTGTTGGTGATAAACCAAAAATTTCTGCAGTACGCTGCAGTGCTTGTTCTGGTCCTGCATCCATAATAAAAATGGAAGTAGCAAATTCGATCATTACTGGATCAAAATCATCAACTGATTGAGAAAGCAGCGCCACTTGTACCTTCCACTTTCTGCCTTCGCGCATATCAACAATAACCTGCTCGCGCACTGCTGCCGTTTTAGAAGTACGATGAAATTCGTCAAAAATAATACGCTTTTGGTCTTCGCGAATTTCTGTGATGCGCTTCTCATGATAAGATTTATAGGATGCTGGCATATCAGCTACGTTTTCTTCGGTCAAATAATAATGACGAGCCAGAACATACCGCGCCAACATATACATGACAGCAGTCTGACGACTGGCAGCATCGCCACCACTTTTTGCGACTTCATCTAAGTCTAACGAAACAATTCTTGCTTCGCCTAAATCAAAACGAGTGGGTTGCGATAGTATGGGATATTCACGCACTGCTGCTGAAATCATGCGTGCGAAAGCGTTAATCAAAGACTCTCCTGTTGGAGCGATAATTTTGCCATACAAATCTTCGACTGCTGGAATACGACAAATTGCTGCTGCTTCTGCTAAAAGAGGCATGGCATGGCATTGAGCAAGCATAGCCTCATGCGTAAAACCGGCTAAAAACAAAGCATCAGTTACTTCCCACCATGTAGTACGCGAATCTTTAACAAAACCGATTTCAATCAAAATACCATCGATAACTTCATCAATACCTGAAGTATAAACTTCTGGATTACCATCGTCAGCCCCTCTCTTATAAAGCTCATCAACAATCAATCCAGACATATCAGGTACACCGTCATATGGTTTTTCGCTACCAATTGGTGTCGCAAGAAGCGTCATAAAGTTAACCAAAAAACTACGCTCTTGTGGTGTTGGATAGCGACAACCAAGCTGGGTGTCAAATGGATTAATTGAGAAATCCGGTGTCATTCTCATCCGGTGATAAGCTGCCATGTAACGTTTATCATGCGGCAAAGCTTCTTTGATTAATGAAATCAAACCACTGCTAGATGGCCCAATATCAACAATAGCAATACGCGGCAGGCGCTTAATTCCACCTGCAAGGCATAAAGCTAAATTAATAGCATTAGATAACACTGACTTACCAGATCCAGGACGAGCGTAAACTAGATCAATCCACGTAGTTTGTTGGCTTGAGCCGGGCTGATAAGGCCATGGTTTACCATCAGGTGAACGAAACAATATTGCACCAGAACGCCATGGACTTGATGGCCGAAATAATGGCAACATATATAAAACATTAGATAATGGAGCTACCGATGCAGTAGCAATACTAGAGCTCGATATACCCATGACGGAAGATATTGCACCTGCAAATGCATCTCCTGAAACTTCAGAAACATCACAAGAACCCCAACCCTCAATTGCCTTAGCAAGCTGCGAAGCTCTAGTACGTAGCAGGCGAAGATTATCTTCTGGCGCCCAGGTACACGCTGCAACACGCAGCTTTACCACAGCATCATCCGTATGCAGCTCTACGTATTTTAGCAAATTTACCGCATCACCAATTAGGCGATTTTGCGCTGAAGTCCAACTCAGCACCGAAGCTAATGTCGATTTTAATCGCACTGATTCTAAACCAGCACCTTCTATTAAAAAAGAAATACGCCATGGAATATGCATGGGCAAAACACGTGTTAACAAAGCGGAAAAATACTGTAAATCTTTAGGAAACAAGTCAATAAAAACACAAGAGTATATTCGATCACCAATACGTACAGTACGCAAATCTTGATTAACGGCATCACGCGGAATTAGCTGACGCGCAAGTGATGGCCATAAAATATCAGAAATATCACCCGTTATTTCTTTTGGTTCCCTAATAATAATTTTATCACCTGGTAATAGTGGCTTCCAAGCACGGTCAGTAAAATCCGGATCAATACTACGACGCATTTCATAAATTGCTTCATGCACTTCAAGCACATTCAAATTAATGCCCAAAACACTCATGTCATTTTTTACTGAACGCACAAATGAATCGTGCACATCTCGTAAATCAGGAATTAACGCCATTAAATTCTGTGTTGTTCGAAACGGTGGGATTTTTTTTTCAATCGCCATTTTCCGTCTTTCTTTAAGAGCGCTATTGTACTGTTCTGATGTTAAAACACCCGGCTGCGTCCAAAGTACAATATAAACCTCTTCTCGCGCACAGTATCTGGCTAAATAGCTAACACGTTCATTAAACAAATCATCAAGCGATAAAGATAAAGTTTCTGCTGTTGCTTTTGCAGGCTCAAAAATATGGGCTATTTCTTCGCCAACTTCGTCGCGATTATAAGAAAAATAAACTTGCATAGCATGCCCCTTGCGCGACATTGTAGTTTGCAAACTATGCCTCAAACCATCTTGAATACGGTCAAATTCTTCAGCACCAATTAAAGCCTTAACACCGTCAATCCTAAGCACAGATACCAGGGAACCATCGTTAGCAACTAGAACTGTAGGACTATCAGCTGTTTGAATTTCGCAATATGACGCCGTAGATTGCCCAATAGAGCTACTCGCCCAAGCAATAAAAGCATCAATGGTATCAATTATAATATTGGCAATATTGGCCATTTTATTTTTCCGTCGATAGCTCCTCAAGCGAATCTTTAGACCAAGCCTCAACCTGTTTGGCAAATTTAGTATACGAAGGTAAAAGCCTAATGGGCGGCAGTGCTTCTTTTAAAATACGCGCTCGATCTTTATCAGGAATATCAATTAATACTCGTCCAAAAAGCGATGGGTCACTCATCCCTTCTCCAAGTTGTTTTTCAACAATCTGCATCCGCAACTTTATACCACGATAAATATTTTGGGCATCGGCACGATAACTAGTGGCGTTAGTCATAGCGCAAAACAAAACGTGACAGAAGCCATTTAAATCCCCTTGACTAATTTCCGGAAGATAAATTAAAACTCCACCTCCATAATCATCCTTCCCAACAACCTCAAGAAAAAAACACTGCATACAAAAACAACAAGCTGTCGCTAAATTTGACAGTTTATTGTTGTGATAATTACTATCCAGATTCACAACCTCCAGGAACTGCTTGGCTTGAAAACCACAAAAACGACACATATACTGATCGCGTTTAAATACTTGTTGGCTAAAAGCCCCAAACGCAGGATCGGCTTTTCTTACCGAAAACAGCCTCCATGCCTCTGGTTCAGCAGTAAATTTTATTGAATGCAAACTTGTCATAATCAACCATTAAAACCGCCAACACTACCCTGGTTGGTGGCACCAAGAGTTCCACCGCCAACACTAATTATGCTTGGCAAAAATATTAAACAAATGCCTACTAGTAACATTGAAATACATGTTCCAAGCGGCGCTTGTTGCGGATTTTCTTTATGTTGCTTAAATTTAAAAAGGGCACCAATTGTAAGCCCAAATCCTGCCACGTATGCTCCAGCCGTTATTAGACTAAGAACACTACCTAAAGTACTTGTGACGCTAGTAGCAACGGTGCCAATAGTAGCGTTACCAACTGCTGCTAATGCATAAGATATATAAAAACTTAAGCCACTGACCGCAAACAACACTATAACTTTTACAGTCTTCTTATTAAACATACTTTAATCTCCTCTAATATCAACTACTAAAACCGCCAACACTACCCTGGCTGCTGGCACCAAGAGTTCCACCACCAACGCTAATTATGCTTGGCAAAAATATTAAACAAATACCTACTAGTAACATTGAAATACATGTTCCAAGTGGCGCTTGTTGCGGATTTTCTTTATGTTGCTTAAATTTAAAAAGGGCACCAATTGTAAGTCCAAATCCCGCCACATATGCTCCAGCTGTTATTAACTGAAGAACACTACCCAAAGTACCTGTGACACTACTAGCAACAGTACCAATAGTATTGTTAGCGGCCAACGCATAAGATACATAAAAGCTTAAGCTACTTACCGCAATTGACACCGCAACTTTTACAGCCTTCTTACTAAACATATTTTAACCTCCTTTTTAAAACTTAATTATCACCACCTACAATTTTACATCAACGAAGAAAATAACACATCTAAAACATCGCAATACCCAAAGTGTTTCCAACAATCTGCATAGTTGTTACTACATTAATCGCTAAAATTCCACCTACAACATACAGAACACCTTTACCAACTGTTCCCGCTTGTGATCCCGGCTTGGTCGAGTGACCAAGAGTTATAAACCCTCTGATAAAAGACACATACCCAATAACTTGAATTAGCGCAACAGCACCTTGTTTAGCCTGCTCAAATTGACCACCTGAACCAGTCGGATAAGCCTGAATTGATGAAGACCCGGTAAGCGTAGCATTCCCAATGCTTATGGTAAACGGATAATATATTAACGCTACACCAAGAGCTAATCGAAATAAAGGTCCTCCTAAAGCACCTTCCGCCCCACCCTGCGATTGGCCAATTTTTTTTAAATCCATTATTGCTGAGATTACCATAGTAAAACCCAGTACATAACCAGCTGCCTTTGTTAGTACAATAACAGGCTCCATGTTTGTCTTAAGCGCAGTCATCATTGTATTAAAATTGATGGATGAATCTGCGTAAACCGCAGCTATTGGCAGCAGCAAAAAAAATACTATTAAATAATTGATATTGGCATTAAATGCTTTCATGGGTAATACTTAAAAATCGTTTATACCGTACTGAATATACGAACCATTGCTCATAAGAACCATTCCTTGCTGTGGTGAAATAACTTCCACTGTACCGTAACCTTCCAAGCTATCACCAACTCTCAGCGTAACATCCCTACCATCAGCAGATTCAATCCACACTCTTCCAGGTACAATAGCGCGTATGTGATAAACGGCCAAAGGTTTAGCGGCTTTTTTCTTGGGCTTGATTTTTGGAGGCGCTTTTAGTTGTTGCACTTCTAGCAAAAGCTGCTGCGTGGTTGCTGTTAATTGACCAACGTTCTGACCAACACTAGAGATATCTTCCTGTGTTTTAGAAATAGCTTCTTTCAAACCTAAAAGTTGATTACGATTGTTTGCAATCTCCTGCGTCGCCGCATCTATTTTTTGCTGCACAGCGGCTTGCACCTGCTCCACTTGATCGCTACTCAAAGTAGGCGATGGCGGGGGCAGGGACTGAACAACAGTCTCTCTAATTGGCAGCGCTTGCTGCGTAATCACTTCCTGCGTTTGCATCTTTTTTTGCTCTGCTATCTGTGTTTTTTTAGTGTTATAAAAACTAAAAATTCCATATATAGTTGAAATAGCTGCTGCAATTAAAATTGGCAGTCTAATTTTCTGCAAATTAATATTTTTTAAGCCAAACTTTGATAGCGCCTGATCCGAAGCTGGAGCCTCTCCTACCGGCTCTGCTGCTTCAGTTATTGTACCTGCAGAAGATCCTCCATCAGACTCAGCAAATTTATATTCGGTCATATCGGGTGAAGATATTATTTTATCGTCCATACTATTATTACCTTGTAAATTTATTTTAACTCTTTGGTACTGACAGATCAGCCATCAGTAACAATCCAATATTACTTCCAGCCTTTACTTTAACTGTTGGTGGTGTACTAATATTTGACCCAGCAGCAGCACCAAGCTGCTGCCCAACAGCACCTAAACCAACTAACAATTTTTGCATAAAATTTAATTGTGGCAAAACACTAACAGTTCCAGTAGTTGCTGATGTAGTGGTTGAACTTCCAGAATTCTGCACGGCACCAGCTAATCCGCTAATGAAAGAAGTTGCGAACATCGTGCCGTAACGCAACAAGTAATGATTATCAACACTGGATGCCAAAGCTGTTTTGGCAGTATTCGGATCAATCGCTACAGCGTTAACAGAAATACTGGTATTTAACTTAGGAACACTAAGCACGCTAAATTGCAATAAAACTTTCTTATCAATTCTTTGGAAATTACCAATCAACTTAGCATTCTTTAACGCTCCATTTTGAATAATAGTTGCCATCGCCGGAGCGTTTTCGTCACTGTTTACTTCTGCGTCTAATACTGCAAAAATAACGGTTCCGGCCTTATAAATATCGACGTTTTTCGCTGCCAAAGCTGCTGCAGCTTTCTCAATTGCGGTAGCTTTTTCTGCCTGATCCTTTTTATGGTCGTCTTCCCCTCCCTGAACATATTGCTGCGTAGGAATCTGCGCCCATGCGGTAAAAAGCGTATCAGCTTGCTGCCTCATCATTGTCTGTTGTTGTCTCATGAGATTTTCAAGATCAGATGTGGTCATATTTGACAGCTGCTCATCATTTAATTTTCCAAGCTGTTTTTGCGATTCTAAAGAATCTAAAGCTGCACTTGCCTCAGCACTCAACCTTAAATTAGCCGCCTTAACATCACTTGCACTAGGACTTGCTTTCTTTAATTCTTCGGAAGGAAAACCAGATACGAGCAAATCAGCTACGATGAATCCTGCTTCTTTAAGATCTTTATCGCTAAACCCAGCGTCCTTTAATTCTGCCTCGCTGAATCCTGCCGCTTTTAATTCTTTGGCACTAAACCCCGCAGCTCTTAATTCTGCCGCACTAAACCCCGCGGCTCTTAATTCTGCTGCGGTAAAGCCAGCTGCTCTTAAAGCGGCTGCACTACAACCAAGTTTTCTCAAATCAGTCGCGCTAGTGCCAGCCTTGCGAGCTGCTTTTAAGCTCGCAGCACTACAAGACCCAGCTCCTGTTGCTGCTCCTCCAGTAGCGCCAACGCCAATAACACCTGCACGCACTAAATCACCGTCAGTATAACCAGCTGCTTTTAATTCATCCACTGTGAAACCCGCATCTAATAACTCTGCAGCGCTAAATCCAGCTGCTCTTAATTCAGCCGCACTAAAACCAGCAGCTTTTAATTCGGCAGCGCTAAAACCAGCATCGCGGAGTTCGCCAGCGCTAAAACCCGCATCTCTTAATTCTGCCGCTGTGAAACCTGCAGCCTTTAAATCAGCCGCACTAAAACCTGCATCTCTCAATTCTTTTGCACTAAATCCTGCTGCTCGTAAATCAGAAGCGCTAAACCCGGCAGCTTTTAATTCAGCCGCACTAAAACCTGCGGCTTTTAATTCTGCCGCCGTGAAACCTGCAGCCCTTAAAGCCGCGGCACTACATCCTAATTTTTTCAATTCAGTCGCACTAACTCCTCTTCCACGAGCCTCTTTCAGTTTCTGAATGCTACAATTGCCAGTGGATAAATTATTTGAATCAAAACCCACCACAGTTATTGCCTCTTCGCTCATTCCAGCCTTATGCAAATCAGTTGCACTAAATCCAGCATCTTTTAATTCACCAGCAGTGAATCCTGCGGCCACCAACTCCCTAACACTAAAACCAGCCTCTGCCAATTCTTTGGCGCTAAATCCTGCTGCTCTTAGCTCAGCCGCACTAAATCCCGCTGCTCTTAGCTCAGCCGCACTAAACCCTGCCGCTCTTAGCTCAGCCGCACTAAATCCCGCTGCTTTAAGCGCTTCTATACTACAACCACGACAGCGCAATTCTGAGGCAGTGACGCCCGCCAAGCGTGCTTTTCTTAAATCCTCAACACCACAACCAGCAACGGAAGTAGCACCTGATTTTTTCGATAAATCAGAAGAAACTCCTGAATCTAAATATGTAGTACGAACCACTGTCGGGATAGCAGATGTTCCTTTTCTAGCAGCCTCTACAGATAGCTCTACATTTTGTTGTTCTTGCAATTTAGCATACTCTCGGGTTGGTTGGCCCAAACCAGGAATAGAAGAAATCTTCGGAGCATCTATTACTGCGGATTGCAATCCAGCTGGAGGCAAGCGACTACGCTTAAATTTAAAATAGGCAATGCCTAAAATCACAACGACCATAACTATCAAAACGATAACTACCGTCCTTGATTTAGTATCAGAAAAAGTCTTTCTTGCACCACTTACTCTGTCTTTGAGAGCCATATCACTCCAATCCTTCAATCGTTAGCGTAAGAATTTTATCCTTCCCATTTTGCAGAGCTAAAATTACCGGAGATGGCTGCAACTGATAAGCGTGGGTACCATCAATACTACTCATGGTCGCTTGCCAGCCTGGAGAGGTCATAGTCAGATTAGTCCGTAAATAAAGCTTTTTATTTAGCAACCAAGCCTGGCTAATCCCGCCACCACTAACTTTCAACTCCTTGCTCCCTTTGGGTGGGATGCCGTTTAACACATCAAACAACATTGGATTTACCGCGTCTGGTATCCCGTTTTGGATAAAAACTGCATTGGGCCCAACCCCAGGAACTCGTAAATCTACACGATAATCTACCGCTTCTTGTCCCGATACCAGCGTTATCATTACGGGAGTATTTAAGTCACGCAAAATTACAGCTAAGTTACTACGCTTATAAAAAGTTGCTGACTGCACTAGCATGGTATTACCCTTACGATCCCACTGAATATTAAAAGCAGAAGGATCGCCAACACTATATGCAGCTATTGGCCATGGCTGACCAGTAGCGTCTATAAAAACTAAAGAGGTAATATATCCTGCCCCCAATCTAATCACTGGCGCTACAGCCTGCGGCGATAAATTAACCAATAATGATGAAGATGTTGGCTTTGGCGGAGTCCCGGGTGGAGTTGCTGCAGCTTGCTGGCTTGCAGTAAACACTTCTCGCAATTTAACGACTTGAGCAGGGGTCATTGGCAGCAATTGACCTACAACACCGGAAAATGCTTGATCGTATAAGCTAGGTTGTGGAACAGCTACAGTAGCAGTATCTTGCGTGCTTGGGGGTGCTTCAGCTTTGTCAGGCGCAGGCTGGTGGAGCAAATCAGATGATAAATTAGGCGCTGCGGTTACATTGGTTGCTCCAGATGTCTTTGCTAAAAGCTCCTTCAACTGCTCCATTTTCTTTTGTGCATTCTCCTGATCTTTTTTGTCTCGAGCAGTAAGCGCAAAAGAACTCTGACAAAAAATAAACAACACGGATAGTACTGTTAAAAATATTTTCATAACTCCCTGTTCATATCGTATCATTCATATTAAGAAGCCGCAGTTGAAGAAACAAAACTCACTATAGCAATGCCCTTTGGCATATCAACTGTTGGCACACGACTGATGATTATTGTTACTACCATCGCCTGCTGCGTTTGCTCATTTGGGCTCTGATAAGTAACTAAAAGCGGAATTTGCACCTTCCAAGAATATCTGCCACTTATTACGGCTTGATCTAAAATAACTGGTGTACCAGTAGCAACCGCCGACACTACCAACTTCTTTGCTATAACCATCTCAAGAGTTCTAGCCGCTTGCAAAGCATCTTCGTAATATCTCCAGCCATCAGCAGTAAACTGGTTTTGTAACTGTTGCATCGCATCACGGTAGTTTACGAAGTTATAAGTATATGCAGATATGGCAGCACGGTGTGCCCACTGCAGTAACTCACCTGGTGATAGCATTGCTTCTGATAAAGGAAAAAGCGGCATGATTCTGCCGTCAGCTGTGGTGGCAAAATATTTTGGCTCTGGCCGATTGGCAATTTGATAAAAAACAATCCCAACTAACGCCACAATAACTACCAACAAAACCATCAAAGCTCCTACTAATCTTCGATAATTATCGCGATAGAAATTATTGCGCAGTCGCACTAGTTCGACAGCATCATCTACCATAACTCATCCCTTGTTATCATGCCGATAATCACATACTAACCCAACAACCCAGAAAAATCTACCGGCAACTCAGTTAAGTTTACGAAAACTAATTACGACACAATCTGTTAAAGATGAAATCGCATTACTGCTATCAGCATACATGAGACTCGAGTCAATTCCTGATTTCCATAAATACTGTACTACTTTGTGAGCACGTTCAGCGGCTATGGTGAGACTAAGAGCGTCAGCACAATTAACCCCAGCAAATCCCTTGACAGAAATTACAGATTTTTCATAATAACTTGCTAGCTCTAAAATCAGGTCCAACACCTTATAGGCCTCTTGCGTAAAATTTGCTGAATTAGAACCAAAAAGTTCCTCACTAGAATTAAAAAGTTCCTTGCTAGGTAAAACTAAAACCAGAGAATCTTTATCCTGCAGAATACGAACATCGTAAGCAACTAACCGTTTATTTAGCAAACTAATTTGGGCCTGGGGACTATAAATTTCAGCATCAGTTTGATAAACGACCCCATTATAACAACCTGACAGCAATGTTGTTGATATAACAAAAAAAATGATTTTTAATACCTTCATATATAAAATCCTATATAAAATCTCATAAAATCTTATGCTGCTTCATTCTGCTTTAATGCAATATTAGCAATCAAATAATCTACAGCCTTTGTTAGCTCGGCAGCATTAGAAACCGCCAGTATCGTTGGCGGGTAATGTGTTGCTGCTTGCATATCTTTAATCAACTCTGAAGCGATGGTTTGCGTATTACGTTTAGCCTTACCTAAAGCAGTTTCAACCTGGGATACCTGTCCCCTGGTTGACGCTTTAATTAATATTGGTTTACCAAACTGCTCAATATTGTCTGCCAAAAGAATATTTTTGAGATATTCTGAAAGAGATAATGTAGTAAACACGTCCATTTGCCCAGCTGGTAATTCAACATTTTCTTCAGCATCACTTGACAATGGTCCAAGCGCTTGTTCACGAAAAGCAAGCAAAGCAGAGATTCCTTTTTCGAGCGGTGCCTCTTCACTTTGCCGCATAAATAACTCGACAATACTTTTAGCATCATCTTGCGGCAACTCAACATCAGAAAATAATTTAGTACTGCTCTGCAATATTTTTCTAAAGTTCTCAAAACCGGCAACCAAACTACGAAGCACCGCATCCGTAGGCGCATTTATCTTAACGAATTGATTCAAACGCAGCTCTTTGACCGGCTTAGGATTCGCATAAAACATCTTCGCACGTACAATTCTAGACTTAAAGAAAACATGCGACTCACCTTCTCTTTGCTCTTTTAAATCAAGCAAGTCAATGCGCGCTCGCTTTTCTACTTGGGCAGTTTTTGAGCCGGCATACTGACCGGAGATGCTTTGTGCATCTGCTTCGAAACCACCAATGTGAGCAACATAAGACTCACCAGCAGATTTCAAGAAAAATTCCCACGTATCAGCCGGATCTTCCAACTTCATACAAATTTTAATATTAGTGTTTGCGCCGATAGAGGCAGCTTCTTCCTTTGATGCTTTTTGAAATGCGGGCAAATCTTGACCAGCAAATATAACTGAAAAACCCAAAGAACGTGCTTGCGCTGGAACTACAGCAAAACCTTCTACTGCATAATATCCATATTCATCTAAAATACACAAATATGGATTGCGCGCATTAGTCGGCTTGCTCTCAACTACTTTGCTATACATGCCCTCAACTTCATCACCCAAACCAGAAGCCATCATGGTTTTTAAGGAAGCAATAATTATTTTACCCAAGTTAGCTAATTCATCCGGTGATTTCTCCAATGCTGGCAATAACACTACCAAAATACGTCTATTCAGCACCACATCACGCAAATCAACTTCTGGTAAATTAGTACGTATAATATGTCCATAAGTGTCAGCGAGCGAACCAAATGTTCTGGTTAACTGCATAGTAATATAACCGTGTTGCTCTAAAACTTGGGAGCTTTGCTTGCCTTTTTTCCCTTTGACATATCCTGGCAAATTCGTCACATATTGAGTGATTGGCTCAAGCACTATAGCTGGAAATCCTTCTAAACTAGCTGGTTCTTGATCTTGGCGAACTAAAATCTTATCAACCATCTCTTCAAGTTTATCCAACGGAAAGTAATTACGAATGGTATTTGCATCCAATAAAATAAGGCCAGCATCACGTGCCGTGACCAAAACCCGCATCAGTGCTTCAACAAAAGCAATGGCGCGACCTTTCCACATATCTCCACCACCACCGCCCTTGCCAGAATCCATGAGACTCGTAACCAAGTTAGACAACATACTTGAAGAGCCGGTACAAAAAGGATTCATGGTATTAGAAAGACGTCTTTCCTGTGGTCCAATAATATCACGCGCACCCGTCATAAAATTAATCAATAGCAAGTCATCTTCACGCCCAACTGAACGCACCAAAGAAAAAACTGTGGCAAAAAGAGAGTTATCGCCTTTACCATCAACATAAATAAAGCCGCTTCCCTGAACCAAAGCATTGAACGCGATGGACACTAATGCCACCGTTTTACCACTACCGGTTGAACCAAAAATCAAAACATGGGTTCGCATGTCATCATTAGTAAACCAAATCTCATCATTGGTTTTACGATCATTACCAAAATAATAAATTCCATTAGCCATACTTGGCTCGTCACTACCAGCTTTCGGAGTGTTATAATCCAGACAGTGGGCTCGTTTTGGCATACGAAACGGTAAGGAAAAATGCTGCGTCTTTGCAACCCAAAACAAACCAAGCCCAATTAAAAAAGCAACATCAGATGCTGCAGGAACAAAAAAACCCAAACTAGCAAGAACTACTATCAGTGCCGCAACACTAGACGGGTTCTTCATAAAATCAGAGATGCGCTGCTCTATGGTACGTGTATCACGTAGCAGCGAGCTTCCTACCTGCTCTTGACTCTGATCTATTCCTCGTTGCTGAATTGGCATTAGATTATTCTTCCTCGTCCGGCTTATAAATCATTTCAGCTAAGACTATCTCTAAACCACGCACTGCCTCTTCTACCATTGGTACCATTAGAGGTAACCCCAGTTTTTTTTCGGCAAGCCAATGGGCAAAAGCGCCACTAATTTCGGTAACTGCTGTTTGCCTGCCAACACTGTTTAGCATATACCACATACGTCTATCAATTGGCTTTAACCAGAGAAACTCTGCCGTAGCAAGCACACCAGCACTACGCGCGCCAACTAACATAGACGCAAGCACAGTAGTAATGTAACCATGCAAACTGACTATCTGAACTACTTTTTTTGAATTTACGTACTTACGCATTAACTCTTCAACACCCTTAAAATTAAATTCCTGCCCCTTAGATGAAACAGCAAGCTGATCCAATAAATCCTCGGCGCTTTTTTTATCACCATTAACTTTAGCAGCAAAAACAGCAAATAACGCTTTGAGATATGGAGGCAAATTTTCTGCACCATACCACTTCGGACCAAGCTGTAACGATAAAAGACGATAAGCGGTACCACGTCGCAGTGTTGCAATATATTTTCCATATTTCTCTTCAATATCAAGCAAATCATGCTTTTTACAAAAGCGCATCGGTGATAACGATATTGCCCACGGCCCTTCGTCTAATTTTTGCTTAACTAAATCAAACCCTAAAATTGGCTTAATTTGCGGCCAGTTATCTTGCTCTGCAATTCTAAGTGATTTGTTATCAAAAACATTACGTAATTTAGCTGAAGGACTACCAAAGTGGAGTAATGCGGCAACACCAAGCATAATTGCCGTAAGCGGGTACCTAATATAATTACCAACAACGGTACTTAATTTAACCAATGTAGAGAAATCGACTATAGATAAAGCAGCGCTCGTGGCGCCCTTACTGTGCTGGATAAGAACAAGCCATTCACTCAAATCAGAATGCGGCGCTGGTAAACCCATAAGCAGCAGCATCTTTGCTAACATATCAAACACAAAATTAACCGCTATGATTTCATAAAAACGTACGAAAAATACCACAGAAGTTATATAAACTCGACCAAAATACCAAGTAAGAAAAATAATCCCTGTTACAATTCCTATTATCCATAGAAAGTCTAACGCGTTATCTTGTCCTTGTTGTTGCTGCTGCTCCGCCATACTCTTTATATCCTTCTATTATTCTTCTTTAAGCAAAAATAACGCTTCATCACGTATTGCATAGTGCTGTTTATTAGCATGAATAAATTCAACAATATTTTCTAGTTTAATTGAGCTTTCTTTTAAAACAAACAGCTGATGGCCTAAAGCATCTACTGGTGGCTGCTCTACATTATAAAAATCATCGCTTTTAATATTAACAACAGCGTAACCATTGCGTTCAACGCCAGAAGTTTTTGAACGAATAAATTCTTTAACATAGGCCTCGTCCTTATATGCAGGCCGAGTAACACTATAATCAACGAGCGTCTTAACAGTACGGTACCACTCTTGCAAATTGGCGCCATCAACCTGGTATAGCAAAATAAAAACTTGAGAATATCCAGGTTGGATAGTTTTAGCACTAGCGGTAACAATGGCTTTTTGCTCTTGCTGAGCTTGTCCTCCAAGAAGCGATAATTGCTGAGCCTGGGTTCGCAGTTCTCGTAATTTAGCTGCCGAAGCTTTTAAAAAAACTGAATTTTCCCAGTCTCCTGTTGCCAGCAAACCATCAATTGTTTCCACCACTTTATTGGCAATCTCATTTGGAGTCAGTAGTTTTTGTTCTTCCATATAATCTATTTATTCTTTCCCATTATTTTTCTTTTTCATTTTTTACATTCGCTCTTATCGCCCCAGGACCCAACAACGACTGCACCAGTTGGCCTAATTGTTTTATTTCGCCAATCGCACCGGAAAGTCTTACATTAATTTTCTCCAAGTTAGCAGTAGCGCCCGCTATATCCTGAGCTTGGTTAAATACCACACTGCTACTTGCGTTCATAGATAGTTTTTTTTTCACAGCAATAATTTTAACTAACTGTTCATGCAATTTGCCTAAACCATCTACAGCATTGTCACAGTATTTCATTAGTTCTTGCAAATCACCATATGTTGCTTTTGTATTTTCTGTCATATTTTAATCGTACATTAATTCATCGAGAGGTATTTGATCAGGCGTTGGCGCTGCTTTTATTATTTCTAAAACTACATCATAAATATATATTAAGCGCAAAATATCTGGGGTAATATCATCGAACTGCACTCGAACCCCCAGAAGAGCTTTTTCTGCTTCAGTAAAAGTAGCACCAATTCCATATCCCAAACATAACGAACACAGTCTATCGGCACGTTGTGCCATCGATGGCAACAACCCTACATCTGCAAAAACTTCTTCATAACTAATTGACTTGCCACAAAACGTAAAATTGGTGTTTGCTGTTTTTGCAATAACACAAAGGCTGCTTATTAAATCCATAGAAAACCCTTAATTTCCTAGTTTGTCCACCACGGTATTACCATCTTCCTTGGCCCTGCGAGCACGGATCTTAGTATACGTAAAAACACACCGACACTGTAACCATAACGACCCAGCACTGTAAAAAACGCCATCACTATAACCGCAAGAATGAATGTCCATAGTCTAATGTGCACAAGAAATACAAGAAGAGGGAATGCCACGCTAGCATCAATGAAAAAGAACCTGGCAGGACGGGCTGAATCGCGCCAGTGAGCGTTTGTTGTTGGTTGTTGAAGCGCCATGACAGACATCCCTTCTATAATTGAATTCTCTGCAATTTTATCACCAAAGAAGCTTTTGGTAAAATAGATTAAATTTACTTGACAATAAGCATCTGTTCTTGATTCAATACGAGTTCAGGAAATTCTTTATCAACTACAAAAAAGACCGGTTATGGAAGCCAAAAGTTTTTTTTTAATCGCTATTGCAACGTTAACAATACAGCTTACGGGCTGTACCACCGAATCAAGAATTGCCATCATCAATAATGACCAAGATTTGCGTTCGGCTGGGACAAAACTAGCTGCGGCCGCCGATTCGATCAGCAAATCCTTGCAAGAACTTGCAGAAATTGATCGTGCAACCCACCCACAAACAAGACTACCCAGTCCGGTGGAACCTGGCATGATTGGCATGGGACAGCTCGGCTCAATAGATTGGAGCGGACCAGTTGCCCCTCTGGTAAAGAAAATTGCTGAAGCCACAAATTACAAATTTAAAATACTTGGCACACCACCAGCAGTTCCAATTCTGATATCGATTGCAGCAAAAGATACTCCGCTCGCAGATATCTTGCGCGATGTTGCATTTCAATGCGGCAGCAAAGCTAATATTGTGACATATCCGGCAAGTAAAACTATCGAATTACGCTACGTAAAATCTTAATGAAAGGACGCTTACTAATACTATTATTAACGCTCATTACAACCTTACAATTTGGCTGTTCGAGCTCGACTCAACCACCAGTTGAGTTAAGCACTATTAGGGCTCTAAAATCACCAACTGACGTGAAGATCGGCGTAATTCGCCTTGCGTCTTTAAAAGAAACCGCTAGAGGCCTTGGGGCACAAGCCGGTCTTTCTTGGCGCGCCAGACAACTAAACTTGCTACTCAACTCACACAAAAGAAACCTTGATAGCATCTTCAACTTTAGTTTTTTAATTTTAAACCAAACAGTATTACCGCCCGTGCTAGTTGAGGGAAGAAACACCATGAACCTAGCGGACGAATTCACGGTTCGCGTTTCAGACCACGATTATCAAATTGTACAGCAGCCTCGATTTATTACTGCGCCACCAAATTGGCGCAACTACATCTGGATGGCCTATAAAAAACCCGAAACACCAAACCATACTATGCTCCCACAAAGCTCTGACGAACGTCGAGTATGGAATGAATATATTCAAATTGGTTGGAAAGAAGGAGCCGCGCAGGCTGATCAAATTTTTTCAGCTAACCTAGCAAGACTACAACGTGATTATGAGGGCATGATTTTATATCGTAAATTGCTAGCACAAAACATGCTCACTCCACCATATGTCTCACAAGCTGATTTAGGAATTACCGGTGGTGGTGATGACATGCGTATTAATGACCGGGTACTGCGCATTACCGCAATACCTCAACTACAACCCGACACTAAAAATTGGCGTCCGGTGCTATCAAAGAAAGATAATAAAAAAGAAAAAGACAAAAAAGATAAAATATAAACTATGGCCCAACCAAATTACATGTTTTTAAATGAACCTCTGCGTTTTGGACCAGATACGCTCGAGCCCCTATTAGCTCATTGCAGCAAAATGGGAACTTCAGATATTACTTTTCAAACAGGAGAGCCAGTAATCGCCGAAGTTAATGGCCATATTTACAAAATTACCAAACACAAACTCTCAACCCAAGAGGTTGGTGATATTTTAAATTTACTTTATGGGCCAAATGGTACTACCCAAGTTTTAGCTGGTCACGATGTTGATACTCATTATGAATTTCGTCCAACTCGCGTGGAGCGCTATCGTTATCGCGTTAATGGCACAGGCTGTCAAGTTGAAGGGCGTCATGGCATACAATTAACTCTGCGAACAATCCCATCCGAGCCACCAAAAATGTCCCAGCTTGATCTCCAAAAGGAACTGGTTGATGCTATTGCTCCACGCGAAGGTGTTGTTTATGTAACTGGCGCTACTGGTTCTGGAAAATCAACTTTACTTGCATCAATTATTCGAGAAATTTCCGAAGACCCGAATTGTAATCGTAAAATTCTCACTTACGAAGCACCAATTGAGTTTGTATATGATACCATCGAAAAACCAACAGCGGTCATAAGTCAATCGGAAATTCCAAGACACTTGCCTTCATTTGCCGATGGCGTACGCAATGCTCTTAGGCGCAAACCGCGATTGATTTTGGTTGGTGAATCTCGAGATGCTGAGACAATTTCTGCAGTAATTGAAGCTGCTTTAACTGGGCATCCAGTTTATACAACATTACACACCACTGGCGTTCCAGAAACCATTAGACGTTTGGTTGGAAGTTTTCCTGCAGAAGAACGCAGCGGCAGAACCATCGACATTATTGAAACTCTGCGATTAGTCGTTTGCCAAAAGCTAGTACCAACCGTTGACGGCAAACAAACAGCCCTGCGAGAATTTTTAGTGTTTTCAGAAGAGGTGCGTGATATTTTACTCGAATCTGATCCAGACCAGGTCACTTCCGTTACAAGAAAATTAATGAATGAACGCGGACAAAGCATGCTTGCAGATGCACAAAAAAAATTCTCGGCTGGAATTATTCCAGAACGTGAGTTTAAAATTATTGCAGCTTCTGCAAAACATGCAGCGAACGCATAAGAAATGACGTCATCAATCAAGCATGTTCACTCGGTTTATTCGTATCCTCCTTCGACTTCTTCTCCTTATCTTCTTCCTTCATACTAGCAGCAGCACTACGAAGATCACTACCACTCATCTCTTTAGGAGCAGCATTCATCGCTCCCTTGAAAGAAGTTGATTGTTCCTTGGCACCAGCACTTCCAGCTTGAGCGAATTCTGTAGCGCCTGCCTTAATTTCTCCCATAGCCTTTTCTTCCATACCGCCAGCACTTACCCTAATGCCGACAGCACCCATTACTTCACTATGCAGTAAGTGAATAGTAGAAAAACAAATGTTTATCAAAGATATCATAGTAAAAGTATATATAACTACTACCCCAATTTGCTCAATCATTTTAATAGTCTTATTCTCATTTCCAGAACCTGAAAAAACATTACTAGCAATTATATCAAACCCTGAGTTTAAAAGATTAACTCCAGTACGCGCCAGTACTACACCAATAACTAAGCCTATAATCATCAATGTTGGCCTAAAAAAAGCTGATACTAGCTGTTGAACAAATTGCTCCGCCTCACGAGATAATAATGGGTTCTCCTGAGATGCCGAACCCCAAATCATCATAAAACAAATAATTGGTGCTGCCGCCATTAAAATAAACACCGAAATAAACCAACTCATAACACCAAAAAGAAATAACATATATGGTATTAATGGAATATATACAGCTAAGGTTACGCCGGTAACAAGTAAAGGGCCAGTAACTGCTAACCCTATAGGTATATACATAAAAATAACGGTACGAATTATTTCATTAATCGTGCTCATAAACGACTGTGCTGTTTGCATAGCAATTGTCACCCCTGTAGTGACTCCCCAAAAGCTACCAAGACCAACTGCTGCTATTACAAGTGTAAAAATACTGCCCTGAACCATAAACGCTACAGAAAGACCTATTATCATTCTTTCTATTTGATCAAAATAAGCAAGAGAATTCGTTATCATTGATCGCCCAAGAATTTGCAGCTTTACTATTGGATCTTTTACATCAGTATCACCGCTCATGACTTTATTCCATGTTTCCATTATCTTCATAATGTCATATTGCAAATACATCATCGGGGCAGTATGTAACATAAATAAACCAGCAGGAAGAAACAGAGCAGCAATAGGAGTAATAGGAGGAATAATTACAAAAATACAACCAGCAGCAACCATCAAATTAATCTGCCACTCTTCATTAAGCTGCGACCAAAAAATTTTTATTTCTTTCTTATCAATCCCTTTCTGACCTAATGACGTATCAACTTGAGGCGCAAGAGTTCTACCACGAACTTTTGCATAGGGATAAGAAAAATAAACCCATGCAAACACTCTTCGTAACGTTTCATTACTCGAAGTATCATTATTGATGATTGATGTACCGTCCTTCGCAATATCAAGCGCTTCAAATAATTGACGCAGCGAAGATTTAGGATTCTCACCCCCTTCACCATAATTAGTAAAAAAAGCATTTGATGGCACAAAAGCTCTGTTGGCTGCAGCAACTTTTTTACCATATTTCTCCGTATCCCCATTTTCTACTACACCATCAGCATTAGTAAAATAACCTGTTAATCTAAAGAAAGTACCGGAAAGCGCCTCAGCCTTCATCTGTTCATTTAACAACGTGTAATAACTCCCAGCCAAAATCCAACCCTTTTCCTTTGCTGTGTCATAAATTGACGAGGTAGCCTGATTAATCATCTTAAATATAGAAATATTTGTGATTCTAGGATTGGCTAGCTCAACTTGATACTCAATCGCAGCTTGCAGCATTTCATCTGCACCAGGCGATGGCCATTTAATATATTTAGCATAGTCAGCAATTGCCTTATCATCCAGCTGCAATATCTTCACAAATGTCAGCTCACTTGCAATCTCTGTACCTGGAGCACCACCACTTGCATAAAACTTAAAATCACGTTCGTCTTTTCGTACTATAATATAGTTATAAGGATCTAATTTTCTTTCTTTTTTGCTATCAAAGCCTACCCCAGCTCGCTCTACCAGATCCTCCGCTATGGGAGCAAGCATCTTAATCATGGTTTCTAAACCTTTTCGTTTCGCTGGCGCATAAAGGTCTAGATAGATTTTATAGTCCTTTTTATCTATGACGCCATTTCTTTGTTCCATAGATAGACCGTAACCAATTGTACCGCAAATGCCAGTAACGCTTCCGACATCCTTAGGAATATTTATATCGTACTTATAAAAAGGATATTTGTTTGTTTGGCTTGCTGTATCTTTAATATTAGCAGGATCAAATTCACCCTCAACATATGGAAACTGATAATAACCACCACCACTATGAACCGAAGCATCAATAGCAGTATCTGATTTCAGAGGGATTTCTTTATACGGCAAAAACCATGAAATATTTGGACTAGCAGTACCACCTTTCACCGGGTATTTGTTCAGCGCATCCCTAATGGTATATGCACAAACTAAAGAGCGCAGAACATCAGCCGAACCAACACTAGTAGGATCGCCTTCTGACACCAAACTATAATTATCGATTAGTGTATAATCAACGCCTGGAGCCGCTTTTTGTATGGTCGTAGGAACCCCGGTTTTTAAATAATCTAAAGCAGCGTTCCAAGTCAGATCAGCAAGACCAATGCTTTGGACAACAAGCCACATCACAATACCATTAATCAGAGAGTATCCACTTGCTCCAGGAACAAGCATAGTAACACTAGAACCAACGCGAACTGCAGTCCACATCGTAGCACTACTGGACATTGCACTCCCATCCGACATTGTTTTGGTAATAACTTGAAAAGTGGTATAACCTAAAAATACTCCAGAAATACCAAGCACCCCGAGATTAAATACATTGAAAAGGCTGCCCACAATGGTCCTGCCAACTGTTGTCATTTGACTCACTACTGGGACAGATCCAAACATTTGTGCTAAAAAAGATAGTGATAGGTCATTAGATGGCGGGGTAAAATTCATGGCACTAAGATCCATAAGTACATCAGACTTAATAGCAAAAACCAAGCATGGAACGAACAACAAAACAAGCGCTACTACCCACTCAACATATTTGGCATACTTTTTCATTACTTAGCCCTCCGCAAAATAAAGTTCACCCAGTCGTAAAAACTACAACCCAGCTTCTTTTTTTGCATTTGCATGTACCAAAAATGTTCGCGATAGGCAGCAATAGATATTACACCCAGCAATATAAATTCAAAACAAGCAGCATATAAATGCATATGTACTAACAGGTAAATGAAATAAATGGAAAGAACTAAAGCAAAAACAAAATATATTAACGCAGAATATAAGAAAGTTCTCTTCCTGCTGGCCAGTTGTGTTTCATTTAGATTTAAGCGTGCAACAGACTGCTCGTAAGTTTCTTGATGTATTGGCTGAGTATTGCGAGAAAAAAATTTACGGTATAAACCAACAGTTGTTGTTGCATTAGCAGAAACCTCATCATAAGAGAACCATTTTTTTACATCAACAAACGACTTAAAAAACTTCTTTACTGGTTTACTCTTTTTAGTTTCTGTAACTACAGCTTTTTCTTCAGGCATAAATATTCTCCCTGCACCTGTTAATAATATTTTCAATCTTCCATCATTTTTGGTATTTTAACACATACATTTATATGATTACTAGTTCAAAACCGTTAAAAGCCATTATTGTGCTGTTCTTACTTTACAGCTCATTGGTTTTTGGCGCATACCCACAAATATTGACTATCTCTCCACAAATTGCTCTGCCAATTGGTGTAAAAATTTGGTTTAACGAAAGCGGAGGAAGCATAAAGGGACTTACGGAATGGAATGAAGGCGAAAGCTTTGCTTCTCTGGGAATTGGGCATTTCCTTTGGCACCCCTATTCAAATCAAAGTCGCGCATCATTTGACAGCGGCTTTCCTCGCTTAATCCGCTATATCGAAAAAAAGGGAGCTCAAATACCAACATGGCTGCACGGAAATCTTTACTGTCCATGGAATAATCGCCAAGAGTTCTTACGAGCCCAAAATTCACCCAGAATGATTCAGTTGCGCCTTTTTTTACAACAAACTATTCCTCTCCAAGCAGAATACATGGTGAAGCAACTGGAGGAAACCTTACCAGACTTATTAGCAAGCGCGCCACAAGAGGATCGTGCCTTTATTTATCAAAATTTTCACACTCTGGCACGCACACCAGCTGGAATTTACGCACTAGTCGACTTTCTTAATTTCAAAGGGGCAGGTATAAGTGATTCCAAACGCAATTATGAACACGGCAGTGGCTTGTTGCATGTCCTAAAGGAAATGCGCTATGCCCCTCGAGGATCAACGCCACTACAAGCTTATGTTTGGTCAGCAAAGCATGCTTTAATTCGCAGGGTAGAACAGGCACCACCATCCGCACATCACGAGCGCTGGCTTAGCGGATGGTTTAACCGTCTCAACACCTATCTTGAAGGTGATTATTTGGGAAGCCGAGCAGCATTAAACTGATTCACTAACCCAGCAGTTGACCCATCCAAATCAGCGGTATCTATACTACCTTGTAACACCGGAACTAATTTATTAGCCAAATGTTTACCAAGCTCCACTCCCCATTGATCAAAAGAGTTTATCTGCCAAATTACTCCCTGAACAAAAATTTTGTGCTCGTAAAGCGCAATTAGGGCACCTAAAGTTTCTGGATTAATACTCTGCATAACAATAGTATTGCTAGGAATGTTTCCAGGTATTATTTTATATGGCGGCTCGTTTTCACTACGGCCACACATTAAAGCCTGGCTTTGGGCTAAACAATTAGCGTATAACAACAAATGATGATTGCGAATTGGATTATGACTCTCAAGCGCAGCAATAAAATCCACTGGAATAATCTGCGTTCCTTGCATTAGCAGCTGGTGAAATGCATGCTGTCCATTAGTACCGGCTGCTCCCCAGACTACTGGAGCAGTTTTATAATCGACTACCTCACCATTAATTCGCACGCGTTTGCCATTACTTTCCATCTCAAGTTGTTGCAAATAAGCTGGGAGCAAACTCAAATACTGGTCATACGGGATAACAGCATGTGTCGTTGCACCTAAAAAATTAATATTCCAAATACCAAGCAAGGCTAAAATTACCGGCATGTTTTTTTCTAAAGGAGCCTCGCGAAAATGACTATCCATTGCATGCGCTCCAGCCAAAAGCTCATAAAATCTTTCCATACCAATTGCAATCGCAATCGACAAACCAATCGCAGACCACAATGAAAAGCGCCCGCCAACCCAGTCCCAAATCGGAAAAATATTTTCTTGATCAATACCAAATTCAACAGCACGATCTGACTTTGATGTAACCGCAATAAAATGTTGTTTAATTATTTTACTTTCATCTACTGTTTTATCCAGCAACCACTCCTTAGCCGTAAGCGCATTAGTTAAAGTTTCCTGCGTCGTAAAAGTTTTTGAAGATATAATAAATACAGTAGTTTTGGGATTTAGATATTTTAAAGTTTCACTGATGTGGGTAGCATCAACATTAGAAACAAAATGAACATTAACCCGCGTAACATAAGGCTTTAGAGCCTGCACAACCATTGCCGGACCCAGATCAGAACCACCAATACCAATGTTTACAACGTCAGTAATCGCCTGGCCGCCAAATCCTAACCACTTGCCATCACGAATGGCATTAACGCACTTAGCAATACGTTTTAACTCCCCTTTGATCAAAATCATTTCTGCAACTGGCTCGTCACCTGGATTTCGTAGCGCAGTATGTAATACTGCACGCTTTTCAGTAACATTGATTATGCCGCCACTAAACATCTTCTCGCGATATGCGGCAACTTCTGCTGCTTGAGCCAATCCATATAACAACAGCATAGTTTCTGCAGTTATACGATTTTTTGAATAATCCAAAAAAACCCCAGCAGCCCATAAAGAAAAATCAGAAAAACGCTCTGGATGGCTTGTAAACTGGTCTTTAACTTTTAGACTTATTATTTTTTCACAATGTTTAGTAAGTGCTAACCAAGCAGGAGAAGTATCTAGTCTATCCATAAAAATCCTTTTTGTTTTTGTTTTAACTAACCGGAATTCTATGCCTTATGACATCACTCATCAAGGTCAGATACGAAATTTTGTAATTGGCGAAAAAAGAAGCTCATATGCTGCGGTTGGTCACTGTTTAATATTTTACTAAAAATTCTTTTTTGTTCTTTGCTACCGTGCTTGGCAATAATACGAGCACAACTATGAACTTGTTCAGCAACTTCGTCGGTCAATTTTTCTTTAGCCATGCCTATTAATTGGATTACATTGACTAACGCGCACGAAGATTTTTGTCCGACATTGACAATCTTACCGTCTTCAATTATATACTCAGCCAACAAATTTTTTAAATACAGCAAAAACTCTTCGGCACCATAATAAAAATTTACTGATTTTTCACGCTTAGAAGCAGACTTGTTTTGTTCGATCTCAGCAATAATTTTCGAACCAATTTCATACAGTTCAACTTCATCAGCACTTTTAATATACGCTCGTTTAATACCAAGCTTTCGCATTCGAGCTACGCACTCAGTCGCGCTCAAATTTCGCTTGAGCATGGCTTTGTAGCCATTAATCGCTTTTAAAATGATGTAAGAAAAAACCGTCATATCAACTATCTTAACCTATGTATATTAAGAAAATATTAAGAGGTTAGCTATAATATGAGGCTTTTTTATTTTTCTTTGCCAAAATCACACTCTTTTTGTGGGCATATTTTTTCGGTTCCGCGCCTTTTTGTGGTTTTTAGCGTCAAAATTGGCCAACCGCATTTAGGACATTTTTCCACAATTGGCTCATCCCAAACAGCATACTTACACTTAGGATATTTTGAACACGAATAAAAATACTTACCATAACGCGATTTACGCTTAACCATAGTACCATCGTTACAAACCGGGCATTTAACGCCGGTATCAAATGGCTTTTCTAATGGTTCGATAAATTTACACTTGGGATAACTACTGCAACCAATGAATTTACCATAGCGACCCATTTTTATATGCAAAGGCGCCCCACAATCAGGACATTGGCGATCAGCCACTATTTCCGTTGCAACTATGTTTTTTTCTCCATCAACATTAGCAGTATAATCGCACTCCGGATAACCGCTACAACCAACAAATTTACCTTTTCTTCCCAAACGCAATATCAGAGCCTTTCCACATTTAGGGCATTTGTCTTCTAGTGCTTCTTGCGTCACATCTTCTCGCTTTACATTAGCCGAGGTAGTTTCAATCAGCTTCTTAAACGGTTGCCAAAACTCTTGCATTAACTTTAAAAATTTACTCCTACCACTAGCAATTTCATCCAATTCATCTTCTAAATGCGCAGTAAACTCATAATCAACATACTGGGTAAAGTATTTAGTCAAAAATTTATTAACAACTCTACCAACGTCAGTTGGCTTAAAGCGCTTATTATCTAAAATCACATATTCGCGACTAAGCAAGGTTTCGATAATTGTAGCGTAAGTGGATGGTCGACCAATACCATATTCTTCAAGCGTTTTCACAAGACTCGCTTCGCTATAACGTGGTGGTGGTTCGGTAAAATGCTGCTCGCCATAAATACCTAATAACTCTACTGTATCTCCAACTTTTAGTGGTGGCAGCACTTTTCCATTTTCATCAACCGTGGCGACATCATCAGTATCCTCGCGATAAACCGCAATAAAACCAGGATTAGTTATAACTGAACCATTGGCGCGAAAAATATTACCTTCGCCACAACTCATATCAACTACAACCGTATCAAGTAATGCAGAAATCATTTGACATGCGATGGTACGCTGCCAAATTAAACTGTATAATTTGAATTGCTCTGGATCTAAATCTTTGGCCAGCTCCTCCGGCAGGCGTTTGCAAGCAGTGGGGCGTATTGCCTCATGTGCTTCTTGCGCATTTTTTGCCTTGGTTTTATAAAAACGCGGCTCTTTGGGCAAGTTATCAGCACCAAAACGCTCTTGAATTGCTTCTCGAACTTCGGTGATTGCTTCTTTAGCTAAATTAACCGAATCGGTGCGCATATAAGTTATCAAACCTGCTTCATACAATTTTTGCGCACTACGCATGGTACGCTTAGCGGAATACCCCAGCTTACGCGAGGCTTCTTGTTGCAAAGTCGAAGTAGTAAATGGCGGGGCTGGGTTACGAACACGTTGCTTCTTTTCTACTTTAACAACATGTAACTTACCAGAGGCAAGTTCTAATAACCCATCTTCGATCTCTTTAGCTTGCTCACCGCTCGTAACAGAAAACTGCGTTAGCTTTTCACTTCGGTATTCGATTAATTTAGCCGCAAAATTTTTCTTGGCAAATATATTATCAGCAGTAACAGTCCAATATTCTTGACTTATAAATTTTTCAATTTCCTCTTCACGCTCAACAATCATGCGCAAAGCAGGACTTTGAACGCGCCCCGCAGAAAGACCATAACGAATTTTTTTCCATAAAAGTGGCGATAAATTAAAACCAACTAAATAATCTAAGGCACGACGTGCCTGCTGGGCATCAACCAATTCCATCGAAACATCACGCGGATGAGATACTGCTTCAGCTATAGCAGTTTTAGTAATTTCATGAAAAGCAATACGATACACCGGTTGTTTTTTAAGCGCTTTTTTCTCACGCATTAATTCGTATATATGCCACGCAATGGCCTCACCTTCGCGATCAGGGTCAGTAGCAAGATAAAGAGCATCGGCTGTTTTTAATGCCTTGGCGATTGCAGTTACATGTTTTGCATTTTTTTCAATAATAGCGTAATGCATTGCAAAACCATGATCCGGATCAACCGCACCAGTTTTTGGCACTAAATCACGTAAATGACCATAAGATGCAAGCACCGTAAAATCCTTACCAAGATATTTTTTAATGGTTGTCGCCTTAGCTGGAGACTCTACAATTACTATATTTTTTGCCATAAGTATCTTAATTATTTAAGTTTTCTGCGCCATCGTAGTCAATAAAAAACCACGCATCTCATGCGCATTCTTGTTTGCCTTACTCATTAATACCAAAAACACCACCCATTTAGCATCGTTTAAATTTATTAACCTCTGATTAAGTTGCATTAGCTGGCTAATAACAATTTCACGCATTTTAGTATCCAAAATACCAGCATATTCCAAAGTTAATATAAAACTACGTATTTCTAGAGTAATCTTGTATTCTTCTTCTGAGCTAAAAACACGCAAAGTTCTGTTGGTATCAACCTGAGAAAATTCAGCATACCAACACTGCTTATCCATTAGTTCTTTTAGCCAATCGAATGTACGAACGATTGTCTCTTTTGCAAAACCAGCATCTTCTAGCTTTTGCCTAACAATTGCTGGCTGGGGTACATTTTCTGCCTGCTGAGAAACAACCGCTTCGAGCAAATATACTATAATATCAACAATGCTTTGCTGCTGCTTCATATTAAGAACCTGTTCTAATATAACCACCCGCTACTGACTTAACGAACCCATATAATTCTAGCTCCAACAACACCGTACTGATTTGCTGCACCGGCCAACCAGCTCTCACTACTAAAACATCAACTGTCGTTATTTCAAACCCTATACAATCTAACAGCTTCCTATGTTCCCGATCAAGTTTATTTTTTTCTTGAGAATTTTTTGCACCTAAAGTTTTCGGTTGTAATAGCCCAGCAAACCCCTTTAATTCCTCTAAAATATCATTTGGCTGCTCAACTAGTTTTGCGCCTTGGCGAATTAAATGGTGGCACCCACGAGCCAAAGGATTGTAGATCGAACCGGGAATAGCAAATACTTCTCGACCCTGTTCATTAGCTAATCTAGCTGTAATCAGCGAACCACTGCGCATTGTTGCTTCTACTACTAGGGTACCCATACTTAAGCCGCTAATAATACGATTACGCAACGGAAAATGCCAAATAGCGCCTTTAGCCTCCAAAGGAAACTCAGATAATAAAACTCCGCCACTATCAAGTATTTTTTGTGCTAAACTGGCATGATAGGCAGGATAGATTTGGTTTAATCCAGTTCCCATTACAGCGCTAGTTTTACCAGCTTCAGAAACCGCTCCTTTGTGGCTAGCAGCGTCAATACCCGTAGCAAAACCACTAGCAATAACCAATCCCACCTGAGCTAATTCTTTAGCAAAAACAAACGCCGTCTCCAAACCAACTGGCGTCGGATTTCTACTACCAACAATTGCAATTTGCGGTAATTTTAATAATTGCAAATCACCGCAAACAAAAAGCAATAATGGCGGATTGGGTATCTCTTTTAATAACGGCGGATAATCTGTATCTTTTATGGTAATAATATGATTACCTGTTTTTTGGGCCCAATGTAAATCTCTCTCCACCAAGTGCCAATTTAGATTATTTAATTTGTTTACTTCTTTTACTGGAAACCCGAGTTTTATTAAATCGCTTGACGACGCTGCCAATATATCTGCAATGCTTGGAAACACCTCAAAAAGCTTGGGCCCGAAACCAAAGGTCAGATTAGTCGTCTCAAGCAGCGCAAGCAAACAGTGCAATTCTGCTGTTTTAAAATCTTTTTTATGTTGCATTGTGTATGATATAATTTTTATTATTAATTAATCAAAAGAGCAATAAACTCTATGTCAATTTTACAAATCCTACAATACCCGGATTTACGCTTGCGTCGTAAAAGCCACAAAGTAACTGCTGTTAACTCTGCCAAAATAAAAAAAATCGTAAAAAACATGCTCGAAACTTTAGCTAACACTAAAAACTGCGCAGCATTGGCAGCAACTCAATTAGATATTAAGCAGCCGCCAAGCATTGTCGTAATTAATTCTGTGGACGGCGACGATAATGTGCTTTGTTTAATAAACCCACAAATCACTGCACAAGAAGGACATGACGTTGCCGAAGAAGGCTGCATGTCAGTTTTCCCAGAAGACATTCGCGCCGAAATTAAACGCGCAATCAATATTAAAGTTAAAGCTCTTAACACCCATGGCGATAAAGTTGAGTTTGCTGCAGACGGCCATCTTGCACGCTGCATTCAACATGAATGTGACCATTTAAGTGGAATTCTTTATATCGATCATCTATCAAAATTAAAGCGCGCATTCCTAGAAAAAAAGATGAAAAAGCTGGGCCAGCATTAAAAATCAATAGAGAGAAAAACATGATTAATGAAATCGGTAAAATATACACTCGCCCGTGGGGAACCTACCAAACACTTGCGCTGGCAGAAAATTACCAAATAAAAATTATTACGGTTAATCCTAGTGGCCGCTTATCGCTCCAAAAACACTCTAAGCGCTCTGAACACTGGGTAGTTATTGCTGGCAGTCCAACAATAACTGTTAATGAAACAATAAAAGCTTATCAAGTTAACGACCATGTATTTATTCCAATTGGCGCTGCTCATCGCATGGAAAACCTTACTACTGCACCAGCAATGATTGCAGAAATACAAATTGGATTTTACTTGGGAGAGGACGATATAATTAGACTAGATGATGTTTATGGAAGAGCTTAAATGAAAATAATTTTTGCGGGCACTGCAGAGTTTGCCTTGCCTGCTTTAGCAACCTTATTAAATTCGCCTCACAAAATCTGCGCAATTTACACGCAACCAGATCGCCCCGCGGGAAGGGGACAAAAAATAACGGCAAGCCCGATAAAAAAATTCTCTCTCACCCACAATTTACCCGTATATCAACCAACAACATTAAAAGACGCAATTGCACAAAAGCAATTACAGGATTTATCAGCTGATATTTTAATTAATGTTGCATATGGCATGATTTTGCCAGAAGCAGTACTCAACAGTTTCAAATTTGGCTGCGTAAACATTCACCCATCTCTGCTGCCTCGCTGGCGTGGTGCCGCACCAATCCAAAGAGCCATTGAAGCTTGCGATCAAACAACTGGCGTAACAATCATGCGAATGGATATGGGGCTTGATACTGGGGGCATCTATAAACAAGAAATTCTACCGATAGAGCACATCGATACTACAGCAACATTATTTACTAAAACCGCCAAGCTGGGCGCAAAGTTATTGCTTGAAGTTCTAACAGAAATTGAAACTGGAACAGCAAAAATCACAACACAAAATAATGAACAAACAACTTATGCAAAAAAACTTACCAAAGAAGAAGGTAAAATTGATTGGCATAAAAGCGCTCAAGAACTAGACTGCAAAATTCGAGCGCTCAATCCCTGGCCCGTTGCTTATAGCGAAATCAATGGTAAAAATATTCGTATTTGGCAAGCAGAAGTACTGAACAACACTTCGCAAAAAATAAATTCTGCTCCAGGAATGATTAATCAAGCAAACAAAAATGGAATTGATATTACAACTGGAAAAGGAATATTACGCCTATTGAAAATTCAACTCCCTGGCGGCAAACCGCTATCAGCAGGAGACGTTCTCAATGCCAACCAACAAGCTTTCGCAGTAGGGGAAAAATTATTTTCTTAAAATCATTACATCCCCACCAAAAGCGCGCAAATATTATCCTGTAGTTGCCTATACTTTTGATGATTATTTAAAAAAGAATTGATGGTTATTGCAAATGCTACATTTCCCTGACTTGCTGTTCTAATATAGCCGACAAGCGATGAAACACCTTCCATATTTCCTGTTTTAGCATAGACCCGCCCTTTTAGGTTAGACATGTGATATCTTAAGGTTCCATCAGCACCAGCTACCGATAAAGAATTAGTAAAAGCATGATTAATTTTTTCGTCGTGATAAGCATAGCGTAGCACTGCCACTAATTGTGCTGGCGAAACCAGATTGTAACGTGACAATCCCGAACCATCCACAATCCGCATTTTTTTGAAATCAATATTAACTTTTGGCGTGAGAATATTCACAACTGCTTTTTCGCCACTTTGCCAAGTTCCCGGCTTATGAAAAAAGCCATGTCCTAATTTTTTGTAGATTGCATCAGCAATTAAGTTATCTGATTTTTTCATCATGGTTTTTAATAATGCGGCTAAGGACTCGGATTTGTGTGCGGCCAAAACATATAATGGTTTGTCAACTGGCGCGCTTTGAAATTTAATTTCTCCCAAAAAACTAATATTATTAACGCGCAGCTGCTCAAGAATTATGTTTTTGGCATATAAGCGCACATTGCGAACTGCAATGAGCAAATCTTGCTTGGTATCTGGCGCCATACAACCAGTAAGCGAATAAAAATTGTTGTGGGTAGCATGTAAGTTAAGCGGGCAATCATTGTCTTTGGGATTTTTTGAAGCAACTTGATTTGTTATCGATATAAACTTTTCATGATAATCATAAGATAAAACCGTAGGTTGGTTGGGTGTTGATGTTGCGGTTAATCGCATGGGCAAACAATTTTTATCTATATTGATTGCACTTGTTGGGGCAGCATAACAAAAATTGCGCTCATCCCACATCCAACCAGGCCCAGAAAACTCTTGATCAAAAACTGTATCGTCTATGTAAATATTACCACTAATAGTATGAACACCAAACTGAGCAATCGTTGCCACTAGATTAGCAATATCTTGCATAGTTAAAGATGGGTCGCCATCAAAATAGAAATAAAGATCATCCTTTAAAAGACCTTCATTTACGATTACATCTTTTGCTAATATTTTAGTTTGAAAATAATAATTAGGACCCAAAAAAGCAAGCGCAGCAGCGGCAGGAAAAACTTTCAGTACACTTGCCGGCACAAATAATTGATTAGCATTTTTTTGATAAAGAATTTTTCCAGTGGTTAGCGATTGCACCATAATGCCAGCATTAATATTTGGATCGAAGTGTTGCAAAAGCTTGTTGATTTTTGCTTGGGTTTGTTCTAAAGAGGCATAAGCCAAAATAGGATTGGCAATAAGCAGCAGCAAATAAATTATAGTTATTTTTAGAATTTTCCTACTCATTAAAAAATTCCCCGATAATAAAATGACTCATAGTAGCACGTAGATAACTTTCTTTAAATTATAAAGCTTAACTCAATTTTTCTTGATTTTTATATTTTTTTCGATTATCGTAGCGCGTTTTTTTGATCAATAACAATAATAAAAAATAGGAGAAAGCATCATGAAGAATAGTATTGTTAAATTAAGTCAAAAAGAGATTTCCATTATCTCTGGCGGAGCCGATACAAACACTACACAGGGCAATTTCTTACAAAGAATGTGGCAAGGTCTCTGTGAATATAAAGGCACAGCAGCGTTAACTGCGTTCATTATCACTGCGATCCCCTTAATAATTGGCCACGAAAAAAGCAAGATAAATACAAAAAAATTGGAAGATAGAAACCTCCAAAATGCTATATTCGATTCTCTGCAAGACAAAAAACCTTATATGGCGGAAGGATCTCTAGAAAACGAATAATTGTCAAAGTAGATTTGTATATCAGAGCGTGCTAATGAATATTCTTCAGCGCGCTCTGATTTGTTTCGAAAATAACGATATTATTTAATTGGTTAGCAATTTCGTTTTTGTACTTTGCAAACTAAAATTTTTCGCGTACAATCGTCCGCCTGATAAAACAGAAAGAGGTATAAATTCCGATGGTAGTAATTCGCTTATCTCGAGGTGGTACTAATAAACGACCGTTTTATACTGTGGTTGCTGCGGATCGTCGCGCATCGCGTGATGGTTGTTATCTTGAACGCTTGGGTTACTTTAACCCAATTGCAACTGGCGGCGAAAAGCGCCTTGAGCTTAATCAGGAGCGTATTACTTATTGGGTAAACCAAGGAGCGCAGCCTTCTGAGAGAGTAGCGCATCTTTTGTGCGAGCTAACCAAACCTGAGCTTCTTGAAAAAAGAAAAGCGAAGAGTGCTGCACGTAAAACACGCGTAAAAGAAAAGACTAAAGCTGCTGCGGCAGCGACAGCTGAGACCAAAGAAGAAGCGGCTCCTGTAGAAGCCAAGTAATTCCCCGTCCAAATATGCCTAACCCCATAATTGTCGGCAGTTTCGGAAAAACTTTTGGTGTTTGGGGTTGGATTAAGATTAACTCATTCACTAGCCCGAAAAGAAATATTATTGATATTGAACCTTGGTTAATTCAAAAAAACAGCTGTTGGGAAGAAATTTGCATCGAAGCTAGCCGTGAACATTCTAACAATATCATTGTAAAGCTACCAAATTGCAACTCTCCAGAAGAAGCGCAAAACTTTACTAATATCAAAATCGCCATCTGGCAAAAACAACTGCCAAAATTACAAGCCGATGAATATTATTGGGTAGATATTATTGGCTTAAAAGTGATTAATTTACAAAATGTTGAGCTTGGGGTAGTACAAGACTTGATGGCAACTGGAGCAAATGATGTATTAATTGTAACTGGAGATCGCAAGCGTCTGATTCCTTATATTTCAAATATAATTATTAACGTTGATTTGGCAAAAAAAACTATTCAAGTAGACTGGGAGCAGGATTTTTAGATGCGATTTGATATTATCACGCTTTTCCCACAAATGTTCACTGCACTTGATTGCGGTATAGTTGGCCGCGCTAAAGAAAATGGGTTAATTACACTTGATTGCTGGAATCCACGTGATTATACCAAAGATAAATATCACAAAGTTGATGATAGCCCATATGGCGGTGGTCCAGGCATGGTAATGTTGTTTGGGCCTTTGCAAGCAGCACTTCAAGCTGCGCGCCTAGCCCATAGCACCACCCATCTAGTAATTTACTTGACGCCACAAGGAAAATTATTAGATCAAAAGCTAGCAACTGAGCTTACTACACAAAAACATTTGATTTTGCTAGCTGGTCGTTATGAAGGGGTTGATGAGCGCATAGTTAAAGCCGAAGTAGATACTGAAATTTCAATTGGCGATTATGTTTTAAGCGGTGGGGAACTAGCTGCTATGGTGGTAATTGACGCCATTACGCGACAACTTCCTGGAGCGCTTGGAGATGCAGATTCAGCCAAACAAGATTCTTTTTCTTATGGCTTACTTGACTATCCGCACTATACCAAACCGGAATTCATTGCAAATACAGGCGTTCCCAAGGTGCTACTAAGTGGCGATCATGCAGCAATCGCTCGCTGGCGCCGAAAACAAGCTCTGGGACGAACTTGGCTGAGACGACCAGACTTATTAGCAAAAATCGAGTTGACAGCAGCTGACAGTATGTTATTAAATGAATTTATTGAGGAAACAAAATAACCATTATCCTGAGGTAGCTTATGCATCACATAATAGAACAGCTTGAGAAAGAGCAAATAACTAACAAAAAAATACCGAAATTTTGTGCTGGCGATACGGTTATTGTTAAAGTCAAAATTAAAGAGGGCGATCGCGAGCGTTTGCAAACCTATGAGGGTATTGTCATTGCCAAAAAAAATCGCGGCCTAAATTCCTCTTTCACCGTGCGTAAAATTTCTCATGACGAAGGAGTAGAACGCGTATTTCAAACCTATAGTCCACAAATTGAGAGTATTACGCTTAAACGCTCTGGCGATGTACGCAAAGCCAAGCTTTATCATCTACGCGAACTTTCAGGCCGCAAGGCACGTATCCGTGAAAAGATAGTAAAAAAAGATGAAAACGAAACAGCTGCGAGCACAACAGCATAATTGCGCTATTGCTAGTCCTATAGGTAAGCTGGGCCTAACAATTGTTGGAAACAAGTTGACAAGGATTCAGTTTTTGTCGCCCGGTGCGCAGTTGCTTGTTGCACAAGATTCTTTGACGTGTCAGATTGTTACTAAAATCAAAAAATATTTTTGTAACCCCAGATTACAGTTCAAATTACCAATTCAAGCAATAGGTACGCCACTACAAAAAAAAATCTGGCATGCTATACAAAAAATCCCTTGTGGCAAAACCGTAACTTATAGCGAATTAGCACAAAAAATCGGCACTAGCCCTAGAGTAATTGGCAATGCCTGTCGACGCAATCCTATTCCAATAGTGATTCCTTGCCATCGCGTAGTTGCCAAAACAGGGCTTGGCGGATATTTTGGCAAAACCTGCAATGATTTTTTAAAAGTTAAAAAATGGATGTTGCAGCATGAGTATTAAAATACCAGAATTCGAAAAAGCTAAAGTTCTCGTAGTTGGCGATGTTATGCTTGACCGCTATTGGCATGGTGATGTTGCACGAATTTCTCCTGAAGCACCCGTACCAGTAGTAAATATACGTCGAACTGAAGAACGCGTTGGTGGCGCCGGTAACGTTGCTCTTAATATCTGTTCATTAGGAGGAAAAGCCTGTCTTTTAGGTTTAGTTGGCGCAGACGATAATGCAAAGCTTTTAGAAAATCTTTTAGAACAAGCGCAGGTAGAAAGCTGTTTATTAAGCGTACCTGGCAGCCCAACAATTAATAAATTGCGCGTTATTGGACGTAATCAACAGTTAATTCGTCTAGACCAAGAAGAGAGATTTAAAGAATGGAATGAAGAAGCTTTTTTTACCGCATATGCAACCAAACTAGCAGACAGCGACGTAGTTATTTTTTCTGATTATGGCAAAGGAACACTGCGCCAAATAACAAGACTGATCGATCTGGCGCGCAAAATGCAAAAAATAATTTTAGTTGATCCAAAAAGCAAGGACTTTAGTATTTATCGTGGCGCCACGGTGATAACACCGAACCTGTCTGAATTTGAGGCAGTAGTTGGCCATTGTAGCAGTGATGCCGAAATCGAAACAAAAGCTCTGCAGCAATTAAAACAACATGAGCTTCAAGCAATTCTAATTACTCGTGGAGCCCATGGCATGAGCCTAATATCTGAAGACAAACCAGCGCTGCACTTACCAACAAAAGCGAGCGAAGTTTACGACGTCACTGGAGCTGGTGATTCGGTAATTGCTACTTTAGGTGCCGCAATGGCGACGGGGGAAAATTTGCAGAATGCCATAGTACTTGCTAATGCTGCGGCTGGTGTAGCAGTAAAAAAACTAGGCGCAGCAACCGTCTCAATTTTTGAACTACGACGAGCCATACAACACAAGCAAGATGATTTACGTGCGCGCATTTTAGATGAGGAGCACTTATTCCAACAAATCGCTGATGCACAAGCTCATGGCGAAAAAATTGTTATGACCAATGGCTGTTTTGATATTCTACATCCTGGTCATGTAATTTATTTGGAAAAAGCAAAATCACTTGGTCAAAGATTAGTTATCGCTGTAAATAATGATGATTCAGTACGACGCTTAAAAGGATTAAAGCGCCCAATCAACAAGGTACGAGAGCGCATGTTGGTTTTAGCCGCTCTAGATTCCGTAGATTGGGTTGTACCGTTTGCGGAGGATACACCAGAACACCTAATTAAGTTGGTCACGCCCGATATTTTAGTTAAAGGTGGAGACTATCAAGTACATGAAATCGCTGGCGCAGATTATGTTCTAGATCGTGGTGGTGAAGTAATAATTATCCCATTTGAAGAAGGTTTCTCGACTAGCTCAATGCTAACAAAGATCGGAGAGACTTAAGATGATAATAGTAACTGGAGGAGCCGGCTTTATTGGTAGCAATCTTGTTTTGGGTTTAAATAAAATTGGAAATAACAATATTTTAGTAGTTGATAATTTAGCTGATGGCACTAAATTTAAAAACCTAGTTGATTGTAAAATTTTAGATTACCAGGACAAAGAAGATTTCTTAGATTGCGTCAGAAACGAAACCCTTGGCAAAGAGAAAATTGAAGCGATATTTC
Organism: bacterium; assembly: GCA_037142515.1. GTDB lineage: Bacteria > Pseudomonadota > Gammaproteobacteria > UBA9339 > UBA9339 > JBAXAM01. Next base: position 53,025 of record JBAXAM010000001.1, read on the forward strand.
ACCAAGGGGCCTGTAGCGACACTACAGAGTGGGATGGCGCATATATGATGCGCAACAATTACGAATATAGCAAAAAACTTTTTCATTATTGTCTAAAAAAACATATTCCGTTCATTTATGCTTCTAGCGCAGCAGTTTACGGAAACAGTAAAAATTTTTCCGAACAACCAGACAATGAAAAACCATTAAACATCTATGGCTATTCTAAATTACTCTTTGATCAATATGTGCGTCGTTTTTTACCTAGCCTAAAAAGCCAAGCTGTGGGACTGCGTTATTTCAACGTTTATGGCCCACGTGAACAACACAAAGATAAAATGGCAAGTGTAATCTGGCGCGCTAATAATCAAATTTTACAAGACGGTAAAATCAAATTGTTTTCTGGTTGCGATGGTTACAGCGACGGCGAGCAATTACGCGATTTTGTTTTCGTTGAAGATGTTGTTAATACCAACATATGGTTTTGGCAAAAACAAGGGCGCAGCGGCATCTACAATATTGGCACAGGCAGGGCTGACAGTTTCAATACTATGGCGCGCGCAATACTAGCTTGGCATAAACACGGTGAAATTGAATATATTCCATTCCCAGAAAAACTGCATAATCATTATCAAAGCTTTACTCAAGCAGACTTAAGCTCGCTGCGCTCGATTGACTGCGATATTGCTTTTCGCGACATAGCTTCTGGCGTAAAAAACTATTTGTCCAAGGCAACCTGAAGAGATAGCTTAACTAGTAGACGACTGCTTCATCGGGTTTTCACAAACACCCTCTTTTTTATCAAGACGCATCTTTTTCGCGTCTTTATTTACACTAGGTGCCGTAGGAGCATTTGGGGCATCGTCCCAACATGCGTTATCAATAAGTCTAACAATTGGTTTAATATACGCACTTTCATCTTGCATGTCTTGCAGCTGATTCTGCATTCCATTAACCGATGACATCAGTAGAACACGCTCATTGTCTAAGTGTAACTTATGAAGAAAATAAGCTATTTTATGCAACGCGTGCAATGTTTCTAGGTTAACATCAGCAACCGACTTGACTTTCAAAGCGTCATAGTACGCCGGAGCCAACCCATCCGAAGCCATCTTTTTTTCTTTCTCAACCAAACTTGGACTTCCCTTGCTGCTCTTATATCTTTCACCAAAAATACGAAAGATGTTATCTAAAAAAACCGTTTGCTGCGCAAGCTTCGCGTCGGTTTTTGCTTTATATTCTTTGTATACTTGAGTGTTTGTTATGTAGTTAACCATTCTTTCATAATCGCTATCACATTTATCGTCATTCGCAGAACTCGAACTCCCATAGCACTTAGAGGCTATGGATAACTCCTGTGATTTCGTAAATGGACGGTTATTTTTTGTGTCTTTGACTGGATAAGTAACCTGCAAATCACCTTTAGTTCCAGGTGATGGCGCTAACTCAGGCACATCTGGAAAAAAGAAGGTTTTTGGCAGCGGTGTTGATTTCAATAGTTGCTTTATAAATGCTTCAGCTTCAGCACCATTATCAGAATATCCATCCGGCCCAACAAGCGCTTCGGCAGTTAATACACCACTGCCTTTTTTAGCTGCCTTCTGAGCTGCCTTCTTAGCTGCTTTTGTAAGCTCTGTAGGCTCTGTAGGTTCTTTTCCAGCATCTAAAGTTATGGTCGTTATCATCTCTTTGACTTTATTTTTTACATTATCTTGTAAAGCCACAAGACCATCAGGCGCACCATTTATCTCTAGCGTTTCATTCAAAAACGGCTTTTCCTTGTCTGTATACAAATTATAGAACCCTTTCATATACACATCTATCTTGCCATCAAGCTTGCTTTGTTTAGTATCTGCTCCAACAAAAATTGTATTAAGTGTACTCACAATAGAGTCATTTGCACCTCCAGATAAAATATTAGAAACATCAGTATCAAAAAGCTCAAGTGCTTTAATTGTATCTTTTTCACCAGAATTTGGTAGCAATAGCTTGATATCATGTCCAAAAGCTGGGATTTGTAGCAGTACTAAAACAAGTATAGTAAAAATTTTTAGTTTGATATTTTTCATAAGTTTTCTCAATCCTTAAGTTAACGATATATTCCAGTTTGAGTTTGTAGTTGAGGTGATGGCCTAGGCGGCGGAATCACTGGCTGTTTGAGCACTGGCTGCTGCGCTTTAGGTATAGCTTTTTGCTCTTGCTCTTGCAAACTTTGGTCTACCACCGTAGCAGGCACGCCCAAATCAGAATCATCCTGCACTTGCGCCTGAGCTGTATTTTCTTGAGAACTCTTTGGTACAGGTATTTGAAATGGTGGTGGTTTAGATGCTTTTTTATTAGTATCTGGCATCGACCGATCTTTAGTCTTTATCGGCGTTACTCCAGCCTCATTCATTAACTGTAGCTTTTTCTGATTAAGCTGGCAGTTCGCGTCACTGGGAGCGCAAGTTGTTGCTAAAGAAATTGTTGTTAGCAATGATATTGCTACAAAAAATATAATCTTTCCTGTATTAAGCATGGTTCTTATCTCCTAAAACTTGAAGCACAACAGCTAAACGATCCGCGGCAAACACACGACCAAGGATACGCAAGCGCTCGAATACTATGTTGCGCCGCAAAAATAATCCAAAAATATCATCACTTGATTTAGAGGCTTCTTTTGCAGCAGTAAGTATTTTTGAAGCCGCTCCGGGGTGTGCCGCATCCATACATTGTAGCAATCTCAGCATACGCCCAATTTTGATACAAGCGGCAAACTGAATAATCTTATCTTCCGCCTGTAAATCAATATAACCAACATCATCCAAGACAACCCCAAGCTTTGTTATTGCTTGTTCTAATCCAGAATCACCATCAAGCGACCAATCCTCAACATTTTCCATAAAAGAAATCGCTTTATAGACCATGGGATCATGATACTCATGCCAAAATTTATGAACACCTTTATTGCTAAGATCAGGCACGGCCAAACACCTTTTAAGGTTATATTAAGATTTGAGAAATTATACACAAAGTAAACAGAAGCTGCAATCAACATAAAATTAATGATTTTTTTAAATAACTCAGGTAAAATCTTTTTCCTTTAAAAATCCAATTCTGGTCGCGGAATTGGAAATTATAATTAACTTTGGAGATTAACATGAAAAAAACTTTTACTATCACTGCCAAGGCACGTAGCGATATGGGGAAAGGTGCGAGCCGCCGCCTACGCCGTGCTGACCTGGTTCCTGGCATAGTTTATGGAGCTGGTGTTGAACCAAAAATGATTACTATTGAGCAGAATCCATTGCTACGCTTATTAACCAATGAGTCTTTTTACACCCAAATTCTAGACTTGAATATTGGTGAACAAAAAGAGCGTGTTATTTTAAGAGACTTACAACGCCATCCTTTTAAGCCAAGAATATTACACATTGATTTACAACGCATTAGTGCCACTGAAAAGATTGCCATGCATATCCCACTACATTTTATTGGTGGTGAATTAGCGCCTGGAGTCAAGGTAGCGGGCGGATTAATTTCGCGCTTAATGCAAGATATTGAGGTACGTTGTCTACCAAAAGACCTACCAGAGTTCATCGAGGTTGATCTCTCTAAACTTGAGCTTAACCAGTCAGTTCATTTATCAGACTTAAAACTAGCGCCCGGTATTGAAATTATATCTATTATTCATGGCGAAGATAAACCAGTTGCAACAGCCTACATTCCTCGTGTTGTAGTTGAAGAGGAGGTCACACCAGTAGCAGCTGCAGCAGTCCCAGTTGTTGGTGACGAAGCCAAAGAAGGTGGCACTGAGGGAGAAGCTAAAGAAGAAGGTAAAGATAAAGGTCGAGATAAAGGAAAAGATAAAGACAAAGGCAAAGAAAAAAAAGCTCCTGCTGAAAAGAAGGGCAAGTAATAAGGATTAATCCTTGGAAGCCGAAACTGAAATAAGATTAATCGTGGGCTTGGGCAATCCAGGCCCTCAGTATGAAAAAACAAGGCACAACGTTGGTTTTTGGTTAATAAACTCTTTGGCTGAAAAGTGTAGCGGCAGTTTTAAATATGAACCAAAATTCAAAGGCTTATTAAGCACGGTAACTATTTCGAAGCATGACTGTAAGTTGTTTATGCCAATGACATTTATGAACCTGAGCGGCGAAGCAGTTCGTAAAATCGTCAGCTTTTACAAAATTCATGTTGAGTCAATTCTGGTTATTCACGATGAATTAGATTTTCTCCCTGGCGAAGCACGCCTTAAAAAAGAAGGTGGCGCCAATGGTCATAACGGCGTACAAAATATTATTGATCACTTGGGCAACAATAATTTTTGGCGTCTACGTATTGGTATTGGCAAGCCGTCTTTTAAAGAAGATATGATTAATTATGTAACATCTTCTCCAAATAAATCCGAAACCAAACAGATTCACAATGCCATAGACCAAGCAATCAAAATTATTCCAGATTTAATCTTAGGTAATTTTGCAAAAGCTATGCAGGATTTGCATAGCTAAAATTTTTAAAAATTTATAGAGGAAACTATATGGGTTTTAAATGTGGAATTGTTGGCTTACCCAACGTTGGCAAATCAACTGTTTTTAACGCCTTAACTAAAGCTCAAATAGCAGCAGCAAATTATCCGTTTTGCACTATTGATCCAAACATCGGCATTGTTCCAGTACCAGATGCGCGCTTAAAAAAACTCGCTGCAATTGTTAATCCTAAACAGATAATTCCAACTGTCGTTGAATTCGTCGACATTGCAGGCTTAGTAAAAGGCGCGGCACAAGGCGAGGGATTGGGCAATAAATTTTTAGCAAACATTCGAGAAACTCAAGCTATAGCGCATGTTGTTAGATGCTTTGATAATCCTGATATTGTACACGTTTCAGGAAAAGTTCACCCCCAAACCGATATTGAAATTATTAATACTGAATTAATCTTGGCCGATCTGGAAACTGTAGATAAGGCAATTCATAAAATGGGCAAAGGCGTAAAAAGCGGCGATAAACAAGCGGTGGCTGATCTTGCTGTTCTTGAAAAAATTAAAGAAAATTTAAATCAAGGCATTCCGGCACGGGCATGTCATTTCGATGACAAACCGCAAGTGTTACAGCATTTACATTTACTGACAATAAAGCCAGTTCTTTATATTGCCAATGTTGATGAAAAAGGTTTCAAGAATAATCCGTATCTTGATATGGTGGAAACACTTGCAAAACAAGAAGACGCGATTGTAGTACCAATCTGCGCAACCATCGAATCAGAAATTGCTCAACTTGCAGAAGATGATAAAGAAGCGTTTTTAGCCGATTTAGGCTTGGCCGAATCAGGCCTTGATCGTGTCATTTATGCTGGTTATGCACTGCTTGGATTACAAACATTTTTTACTGCCGGACCCAAAGAAGTGCGAGCCTGGACGGTAGAAAAAAAAGCGAAAGCTCCACAAGCCGCAGGCGTTATTCACACCGATTTTGAACGCGGTTTTATTTGCGCCGAAATTGCTTCTTATGATGACTATATAAAATATAACGGCGAGGCTGGAGCACGTGAAACCGGCAAATTACGCCTTGAAGGCAAAAGCTATATAATGCAAGACGGAGATGTGGTGCATTTTAGGTTTAATGTCTAGACTTTGGAAAACGGATAACACAAAGTTTCATTTAGCGAAGATGCGTTAGCAGCTAGCAGCAACAGCCTATCAACTCCTAAAGCAACCCCTGAACAATCGGGTAAATTGAGCAGCGCTAAAAGAAAATTTTCATCTAGCGGAACCTGCGACAAATTTAATTCTCGACGCTTGGCTAAGTCGCGCAAAAATCTTTTTCGCTGCTCTTTGGCATCGCTTAGTTCATGAAAACCATTAGCCAACTCAACCCCCTTAAAATAAACTTCAAAGCGTGAGGCAACTGGCGGTCCTTCACTTCGTACGTTTGCAAGCATTGCTTGGGACACTGGAAAGTCATAAATAAAAACCGGGGATTCTTGCCCTAATTTTGGCTCAATCAAATGAGTAAATAATAATTGCAGCCATACATCATAATCATCAGACAAAACCGAAACAGATAAATTATTATCTTGCGCAACTGTTTTTAGCTGAGCAATATTGCTCTCATGCGGATTAATTTTTAAAAATTCTATAAAAATTTCTCTGTAAGTAAAACGCTTGGACTCTGCAGCATTAATTATTACTTTTAAAAAATCGCTGACCTCATCCATTAAATCATGATGATCAAAACCAATGCGATACCACTCTAAGATAGTAAACTCAGGATTGTGCAAACGTCCAAGCTCATTCTCTCGAAATGCTTTACAAATTTGATAAATATCACCACTACCAGCAGCAAGCAATCTCTTCATTGCAAACTCAGGCGATGTCTGCAGATATAAATCATTCAAGCAGAAACTGTTTAAATACGGCGCGGGATTGGTTGAGTGTGAAAGTAGCGGCGTTTCGACTTCAATTACATTGCGCGTAACAAAAAAATCGCGGATTTTGGCAAGAGTTTTTGCGCGTAATTGTATACTCATTTACTCCTTGACATATACTCGCCAGTTCTAGTATCCACTTTTAAGACATCACCAACATTGATAAATAATGGCACGCGTACGACAGCGCCAGTTTCTAAAGTCGCCGGCTTGCTCCCTCCAGTTGCTGTATCACCGCGCATACCAGGATCGGTATCAATTACTTTAAGCGTAACAAAAATTGGCGGGATTACTGAAATAGCATTATTGTTCCATAAAGTAACAATGCAAACATCCTGTTCTTTTAGCCATTTCGCACTATCATCAATAGTAGCTTTGCTAACAGTATATTGCTCATAAGTTGTCGGCGACATGAAGTGCCACATCTCACCATCACTATATAAATATTGCAACTCTATATCTTGCGCATCGGCCGCCTCTAAGGTATCCCCAGACTTAAAAGTCTTTTCTAAAACACGTCCAGTTCTCAAATTGCGCAATCTGACACGGTTAAAAGCCTGTCCTTTGCCGGGTTTAACGTATTCATTCTCTAAAATATTGCACGGATCACCATCGTGCATTACTTTTACGCCATTTTTCCATTCATTTGTAGAAATTGTGCCCATAAAAACCCTCTATTAAAAAAGTAGTTGTAAAAGAGGACACATTATACTAATCGCGCTCGCGTTTCCAGAGAAATGGAAATGATCTTTTTATTTAAGCTCTGGCAACAAATGCAAATTAGTCAAAATTGGTAGTATAAAAAGAGCAACTCCAATAATTATTATAATTGCAAGTACAGTATTGCCACCAAACACGCGATAAGGCGAATTCAATTCTGTACTTTTGCGCAAGCGATAAACCATCAACGCTGGCAGTATCATACATAAAGTCGTAACAAAACAGGCAGAGTAATTCATTGCTGCCATAAATCCGTGAGGGAAAAAAAGGGCATATAAAAACGGAGGAATGAAAGTTAATCCCGCTGTTTGCAAACGACCAAATCTAGTGTTTGGTCGTTTAAAACCATCTGCTAGAAAATCAAACAATCCCAGTGACACACCCAAAAATGCTGTTGTCATTGTGATATTCATAAAACCATGAATACTAGCCGCGATCCATTTGTTATTAACAACTATTGTTATAATTTTAGCAAAATCACTCGGACCGGCTGGATAGCCTAAGTGTGCAAGAGAGGTAAAGCTATTATCTCCCGTTTGCGATACCGTACCTAAAGTTGCAGCAGCCCATAACAAATAAATAATTAAAGCACATGTGGTACCAGTAATTATTATACATTTTAGTTCTTTAGGTTTATCCCCAACGTACATTCGCAAACTTGGAATGACAAATTGAAAGTTAAAAATAAGCAAAATAATCGGTGATGCGACCAAGAGATATTTAGCCTGTTCCAAACTTTGGTTGGAAATTAACCTACTGACATCAACTAGAGGAAGAAGGAGCATTATGGTGGTAATTAATAACAAACCTTTGATGCTAAATAAACCGCGATTAACCGTATCAACGGCGGCAGTACTCCAATAAACTGCTGTTCCGAACACCAACGTAAATAGCATAGAAAAAAGCCAACCTGGTATCGCAGCAGTATTCATTATCGGTTCAAGCAGAGCAATCAGAAGTCTTGACGCTCCTGTCAGATAACTGCATACACACAAGTAAAGCAATAACAGATACGATATCCACGTAACAATTCTGCCGGGAATACCGAGAGTTTTTTCTGCCATAGAACTGAAGGTACATGCATTCACTGGCAATGCTAAACTCATTTCAAGAACTAGCAAACCGGTTATGGTTAATGTAACCCATGCTGTCAGTATAGTAACGGTTGACCAAATAAATCCGGGGCCGGCCAATACCAGTGGTAACCCAAGTATTCCAGAACCAATCAACGTGCCAATTACAATCATGACACAACCAACAAACTTACCGATACCGATGTTCATATGTAGATCCTCTCTGGCAAATTTTGAATGGAAGCCGCATTGTAACCTAGTTTTTCATAAATCAAAAAAAATTTATATCATCCCCGTAAAAAACACGGGGTCACTACCTACAAACTCAATGCGCCTCTCCCCAATTATCACCGACACCAACATCAACAATCACTGGAACATCGAGCTTAGTAGCATTCTCCATTTTCACTTTAATTTCTGTTATCGCTATTTTTGCATGGTTAGCGTCAACTTCAAAAACCAATTCATCATGAACCTGCATAATCATCGCAATTTTAAAATCGCATTTTTGTACCCAGCAATCAATATCGATCATTGCCATTTTCATAATATCTGCTGCACTACCCTGCATTGGCGCGTTAATTGCCGTTCTTTCTGCGGCAGCGCGCACAACAAAATTTTTGGTCTTAATATCTGGAATGTAAAGCCTACGCCCAAAAATTGTTTCGACATAACCCTGATCATACGCTAGCTTACGCATTTCTTCCATATATTTTTTCACTCCAGGATAGCGAGTAAAATATAGATTAATATAGCTTTGTGCATCTTCATGCGACATACCCAAACGCTTAGCCAAACCAAAAGCAGACATACCATAAATCAAACCAAAATTAATGGTTTTAGCATTGCGCCTCTGCAAATCTGTAACATCATTTGGCGCAACCCCAAAAATTTCTGCTGCAGTTGCTCGATGCACATCAGCATCACTCTGAAAAGCTTTATACAAATTCTTATCTTGCGACAGATGCGCCATAATGCGAAGTTCAATTTGAGAATAATCGGCAGAAATTATTTTTAAGCCTGGTGGCGCAATAAAAGCACGCCGAATTCTGCGGCCTTCTTCGCTGCGAATTGGAATATTTTGTAAATTCGGATCAGTTGAAGAAAGCCTACCGGTTGTTGTTACCGCTTGGTTATAAGAAGTGTGGATACGACCGGTTTTAGGATTAATCTGCTCGGGCAAAGCATCGGCATAAGTCGATTTTAACTTACTTAAACTACGATACTCCAAAATCATTTTAGGCAACGGATAGTCAAGAGCCAGTTCCTGCAATACCGGCTCTGCTGTTGATGGCTGCTTGGTTGGTGTTTTTTTCAAAACTGGTAATTTTAATTTATCATATAGAACTTCCTGCAATTGTTTCGGCGAGTTTATATTAAATTCGATATTGGCAGTTTTATATATCTGCTCCTCCAACACAGCTAAACGCTTGGCAAGTTCACTACTAAAATTTTGCAAAAATTCTTTATCGATACAGACACCACATCTTTCCATTCTTGATAAAACGCTTACTAGAGGCATTTCAATTTCTTTAAAACACTTTTCTTGATTTTTATTTGTCGAGATTTGCGGCCAAAGAACAGCATGCAGGCGCAGAACTAAATCAGCATCTGCTGCTGCATAAGGAGCAGCCTTATCTAATTCCACTTGGCTAAATGGAATTTGTTTCGCGCCCCTGCCTGCAAGACTTTCATAAGTTACAACACTTCTGTTAAGATAACGAAGCGCGAGCGACTCTTTGTCATGCTTGTTAACAGCGCTATTCAAAATATATGACTCAAGCATGGTATCGTAACCGACCCCCTTAAGCTCGATACCATAGTTTGCCAAAACGCTCATATCATATTTTATATTTTGACCCAATTTTATTTTATGCGGATCAACAAAAAGTGGTTTTAATTTCTGTAAAACATAGTCACGCTCAAGCTGCTTTGGCACGTCTACATAATTGTGTGCAACTGGAATATAAATTGCCTCGCCAATATCAAGCGCAAATGAAAGACCAACAATTTCTGCCAAAACAACATCCAGGCTTGTCGTCTCAAGATCAAAAGCAAAAACCTCGGCACGATTTAATTTTTCGCACCAATACTCAAAATCTTTCTCATTCAAAATTATATGGTATTTTTCTTCACTTATTTCGCAAGTTAAACCAGCAAGCCAATTTTTAAATTCTAAACGCGTAAAAAGCTCAATCAGCTTCTTATTATTAGCAGCTCGCATGCTCAGATCATCAAAATTAACATTTAACTGAAGGTCGCGCTTGATCGTTACGAGTTCTTGTGTCAGCGGCAATTGATTTAAACTCGTGCGCAAACTCTCTCCAACTTTGCCTTTAATGTCATCTGCGTGTTTAATAATATTTTCTAGCGCCTTATACTCTTCTAGCCATTTTACGGCAGTTTTGGGGCCAACGCCGCTAACACCAGGGACATTATCCGAAGTATCTCCTACCAAAGCTAAATAATCAGTCATTCTCTCCGGATCAACCCCAAATTTATCTCTAACTCCTTTTTCATCCATAGTAGTACTGGTCATAGTGTTTACTAACGTAATATCCTTATTGACTAGTTGCGCTATATCTTTATCACTAGTTGAAATCAAAACAGTAAAACCCCTTTTAGCCGCCACACATGCAAGCGTACCAATAACATCATCAGCCTCAACACCTTCAACCATTAAGAGTGGCAATCCCAAAGCTTGAATAACTTCGTGCAGGGGCTTGATTTGCACCTGTAAATCTTTTTCCATCGGTGGTCTAGTGGCCTTATATTGCGGATATATTTCATGCCTAAAATTTTTACCTTTTGCATCAAATATTACTGCAATACTATCTGGCTTATAGTCGTTGATTGTTTTTTTGATCATATTAACAACACCATAAACAGCACCCGTTGGCTCTCCTTTTGAGGTAACCAGCGGTGGCAATGCGTGAAAAGCTCGATGCAAATAAGATGAGCCATCTATTAAAACCAGGGTTTTTTGTTTATACAAAGTCATTATTGCTCCTTTGTGCTAACTATACATTGTTGACACTAATTTTGGTATACAGTTAATTATTTCAAGTTTTAGGATTTTCAGCTTCAAATGAGCACAAAAATTTAGTATTATCGACAACCAGCTTTAAATTTACTTTTATCTACGAGGAAAATTTTATGCCAATCGCCCTTAGCGTTACCTTGGTTTGCGCAGTAATAGCACTGTTGTATGGAGCAGCATCTAGCAAATGGATTTTGGCACAATCAACTGGAACTGACCACATGCGTGAAATTGCTGCGGCAATCCAGCAAGGAGCATCCGCATATTTACGCAGACAGTACACTGCAATCAGTGCTGTTGGCATAGCACTATTTTTAGTTATCGGCTTTATACCGTCGCTTGGGTGGTATATGGCATTTGCATTTGCAGTCGGTGCCATACTCTCAGGAACAGCCGGCTTTATCGGCATGAATATTTCTGTACGCGCGAATGTGCGCACTACTGAAGCAGCTCGTAGCAGCGGCTTAAACGAAGCTTTGAAGGTAGCTTTCCGCGCCAGCACAGTTACCGGCTTATTAGTTGTTGGGCTTGGTCTGCTCGGAGTGGCAGGCTATTTTGCCATTATGTTACAGGTTATCCCAAACGGTGAATCTATCGTCAGCGCAATCACTCCTCTTATTGGCTTAGCATTTGGTTCTTCTTTGATTTCTATTTTTGCACGTCTTGGTGGCGGTATCTTCACCAAAGGCGCAGATGTTGGCGCCGACTTAGTTGGCAAACTTGAGGCTGGCATTCCAGAAGACGATCCTCGTAATCCAGCGGTTATTGCCGACAATGTTGGTGACAACGTTGGCGATTGCGCTGGTATGGCGGCAGACTTATTTGAAACTTATGCAGTTACTATTATCGCAGCAATGCTACTTGGAGCCCTATCGTTCAATGCTGATATTGGAGCGGTACTTTATCCTTTGGCTCTTGGTGGTTTTTCGATTATTGCTTCGATTATTGGCTGTGCTTTTGTTCGCGCCCGCGCTGGAAGAACTATCATGAGCGCACTAATGCGAGGCTTATTAGTTGCAGAAGTTTTATCCCTAATAGCTTTCTATCCAATTACCAAGTGGCTACTTAGCGATATTAGTTTGCACGACCCAAGTTTAAATGTCATTGGCGTTTATGGCTCAGCTGTAGTTGGCTTAATCCTGACTTATCTTTTGGTTTATATCACCAAATACTACACAGCAACAGAACACGCTCCAGTACGTCAAATCGCTGAAGCATCGATAACTGGCCATGCAACTAACATCATTGCTGGTATTGCAATTTCTTACAAAGCAACTGCCTGGCCAGTAATCGCAATCTGCGGCAGTATCCTTGTATCTCATGACCTAGCCGGTATTTACGGTGTTGCCATTGCAGCAACTGCGATGTTGTCAATGACGGGGGTTGTTGTTGCTTTAGATGCATATGGCCCAATTACTGATAATGCTGGTGGCATTGCAGAAATGACACACCTACCTCACGAAGTACGTAAAATTACCGACACTCTTGACGCTGTTGGCAACACTACAAAAGCAGTAACTAAAGGCTACGCTATTGGTTCAGCCGGTCTTGCTGCACTAGTGTTATTTAATGATTATACTCATGCACTTGAAAATGTTGGCCAAATATATTCTTTTGAGTTGGCCGATCCCTTGGTAATAATTGGCTTGTTCCTTGGCGGCTTAATACCATACTTATTTAGCGCCATGGCTCTTGAATCTGTCGGGCGTGCAGCAGGTGCCATCGTTAAAGAAGTGCGACATCAGTTTAAAAGCATTGCAGGTATTATGGAAGGTACTGCAAAACCGAATTATGCGCGTGCAGTTGACCTTTTAACCAAAACAGCAATCAAAGAAATGATTATTCCATCGATCTTGCCCGTACTTGCTCCGGTTGCAGTTGGTCTTCTCTTAGGACCAAAAGCTTTAGGGGGCTTATTGATGGGAGCGATCATCTCTGGTTTATTCCTTGCTATTTCAATGACCACTGGTGGTGGCGCCTGGGACAATGCCAAAAAGTATATTGAAGAAGGAAATCACCATGGAAAAGGCAGCGATGCGCATAAAGCTGCAATCACAGGCGATACAGTTGGTGATCCATACAAAGACACAGCTGGACCGGCAATCAATCCGTTAATAAAAATCATTAATATTGTAGCTCTTTTAATAGTGCCACTAATTTGATGCTTTTATATTATTTATTAATTTTAAATTTATATGGGGAGTAAAGAATATGGGTTTTTTCACCAGATTATCTAGAGCTTTCAGTCCGCCGACACATATTGAGCCATTACCTCACGATGTCGTAGAAAGAGACTATAAAAAACATCGCCGCATGGTTTTTTCCGGCATTTTCTTTGGGTATGGCGCAAGCTATTTAATACGTAATAATTTTTCTTTAGCTATACCCTACCTAACCAAGATGGGTTTTACCAAAACCGAACTTGGGATGGCTTTTTCAGCCATCGCTATAGCTTATGGATGCAGTAAGTTTTTAATGGGTAATGTTTCGGATCGTAGCAACCCGAGATACTTCTTAGCTGCCGGACTAGCTATTTCTGTATTAATTAGCTTCATCTTTGGTTTTTCTACTTGGGCATGCAGTAGCATTGTCATTATGTTTGCGCTATTGTTTCTTAATGGCTGGGCTCAAGGAATGACCTATCCACCATGTGTTCGCGTATTGGCTCACTGGTACTCAGTTAAAGACCGCAGTTGGGTTATGTCACTTTGGAATGTCTCACATAACCTGGGAGGCGGACTAATGGGAGCCACAGCAGTTGCCGGAATGATGATTTTTGGTCAATGGCAAAGTCTGTTTTATTTTCCAGCCATGATTACTGTAGCTATTATTATATTTGTCATAGCGACAGTTAGAGACACCCCACAGTCAGTTGGCTTACCGTCTATTGAAGATTATCACAGCAAAAGCTACATAAAAAAACAAGCCATTGCAGCTGCAACAAAAGAGATCGAAGAAGAACTATCGGCCAAAGAAATATTCTTCAAACATATTTTTAATAACAAAGCTGTTTGGATGCTAGCTATCGCCAACATATTTGTCTACTTCGTTCGTTATGGTATTCAAAACTGGTCACCGCTATACTTACACGAGGTAAAAGGTTTTGACTTTAAAGGACAAGGCCTTGCGTATTTTTTGTATGAGTATGCTGGTATTCCATCCATGTTATTAGCCGGATATCTAAGTGGCAAATATTTCCGTAGCAGAAGAGCGCCGGTAATTATTGTCTGTATGGTTCTAGTTATCTTCGCAATTTCAGTGTACTGGCTTAACCCTCCAGGACGTAAATGGGTTGATCTTGTAGCTCTGAGTACTATAGGATTTTTAATCTATGTCCCTGTTGTCTTCATTGGCATGCAAGCGGTAGATGTCGTTTATAAAAAAGCTGTAGGAACAGCTACTGGATTGACCGGCTTCTTCGGTTATATGTTCGGTACTGTTTGCGCTAATGTCGTCTTAGCTTCTATAGTTCAACACTTTAGCTGGGACGCCGGCTTTATCACAATAATCATAGCATGCGTTATTGCTGTCTTATGTTTAATTCCTCTTTGGAATATTGGTGGAGAGGATTGTAATACCCATAACCACAAAAAACATGAAATTTTAGAAATTCCACCACAAACTCAGTAACTATTTTGTCAACAACACCCTTGTCATGAAGCGTTAAATCAGCTTCGTGGCAAGGGATGTCATACTAAAAGCTAAGAGAACGATATCTTTCGCCAAACATGACAAATAACTGGCGAAGGTCTTTGAGAAGATCACTCATAAAACTATAATTGCGCATCTTTACAGATGCCTCTTATTATTGGCGAAAGTTCCTCTTCTTGCCAAATAAATGAAGTCCTTTCATTATGGCTTTTGTTACAACAAATGTCTCTACACACATCTAAACTGCCTACATAGTCTCTTTGCGACTTGGAATGAGTTCGTGCATCATAGCAACGGCATAATCCATCTCCTGCACCTACTAACTCGATTTCTGCAATTTTTAGGAGCTTAATATTCATCTTGCTACCCCACAATTATAATTCTAATGGAGCGGCTCCCCTGCCTAACCCTTTAAACTCTCAAAACGCTTCAGGGTATCAAAATTTAATAATCTCTTCTATATTATTCCGACACAATCTTCTCAATTTTTTTATCCATATAAGGGTAGTTGATGTCCGTATGCTTTTGTTGCACAATGACGAACATGTGCTTGTAGCTCAGTTGGATAGAGCGTTGGCCTCCGAAGCCAAAGGTCGCTGGTTCGACTCCAGTCAAGCACGCAATTCTTTTTTTAGCTTTTGCATTGCTGTTTCTTCAATCTGCCTGATACGTTCGGCTGAAACATTATATGCAGCAGCTAACTCATGAAGCGTCGCCTTATTTTCGCCAAGCCAACGCTGTTGCAAAATTTCGCGACTACGTTGATCAAGCTTACTTAAAGCCTCCGTCAAATGCTCGACTTGGACCTTATCAAATTCAAAGCCAGCAATTTCATCTAATGGGTTTGGGGTACTTGCTTCTAAATAATTAGCCGGATTAGCAATATCTTCTTCATCGCCATAATCAAAAGCAATATCTGTATTGCTCATCCTTGCTTCCATAACCCGCACTTCTTTGGGGTTAATTTTCAATTCGCGGGCAATATGCAACACTTCGTCATTACTAAACCAATTTAATTTTTTCGTAGCACGGCGCAAATTAAAAAATAACTTACGCTGCGCTTTTGTAGTAGCAATTTTTACAATACGCCAATTGCGCAACACAAACTCATGAATCTCGGATTTAATCCAGTGAACAGCAAACGATACTAACCTCACTCCCATGCTCGGATCAAAACGCTTAACAGCCTTCATTAGGCCAATGGTACCTTCCTGAATCAAGTCAGCCTTTGCCAAACCATAGCCAAGATAATTTTTTGCAACATGCGCAACAAAACGCAGGTGTGCCAAAACCAATTGACGCGCTGCATCTAAATCGCCGTCACGACGAAACTTGACCGCAAGCTCCAACTCTTCTGCAGCAGTAAGCATTGGGATTTTGTTGACCCAATAAACATACGCATCTATACTACCGATTGGTGGCGCAAAAGTTACTGCTTTATTATAGCTTGAGTTTGTATTTAGTGGTAATTTTCCCATAAAATATCCGACTAGCTAATTATACCGCATTTTAGCACTCATGGTGTTAGAGCGCCAAAAAATATTTTTAAACAACAATGTTAATATAATCAAATATGTATCTCTGGCAAAAAAACAACCTCTTGCTCGAACTATACGTCCTACCTCGCACCAGCAAAGACACCATAGTTGGCCAACACGGGGAACGCTTAAAAGTTACCATAACCGCCCCACCAACTGAAGGCAAGGCAAACAAACATTTGATAAAGTTTTTAGCAAAACATTTTAGCGTACCTCAAAGCAATATAAAAATCATAAGGGGAGACAGCAGCAAAAACAAGTCAATTTTGGTTTTAGAACCCAAAAGCCATCTTCTCGAATTTAAACGCTAATATTGTTGTTGCCTTTTGCTCAAAAATAAGCTGAAATGCTACTATATTCTTATAGAGAGAGAATAAATGAGCGAGAATATCACAATTATTACTGACAACTCCTTTGCTACCGAAGTACTTCAGGCCAATACTCCAGTCTTAGTAGATTTTTGGGCCGAATGGTGTGGGCCATGCAGAGCATTAGCACCCACCATAGAAGCCATAGCAAAAGAATTTGCAGGCAAAGTTAAAATTGCCAAATTAAATGTCGATGAAAACCACAAAACCTCAACCAACTACGATATTCGAGGCATTCCAGCATTGATTTTATTTAGGGATGGGAAAATTGCCGCCACCAAGATTGGCGTTGCAACCAAGGCTCAATTGGTTGATTTTATTAACGCTAATTTAAAATAGCAGAGGATTTTATAAAACACTTGACGTTATCTGGATCGATACTATAATCAATCTAATCACTTTGTGTTAGGTTTCCATTTGTAACTCCCCTCAATACGAAAATCTATTTGAAATTTAAATTTTATAATCTCTAAATTATATGCAAGAAAAAAACACTGAGCTTTCACAAAACACTAAATCAACTACAGATTACGGCGAACCGCAAACTGTAAATTTTAACAAAATAGAAGGTAAGACTCTAGCACCAGAGCGCAGCATTAGAACCAAGCCCAGCGAGCGACAGAAGAAAGTCTTAGCTGAAATTAAGATTACTAATCTAACGGAGCTCAAGACCAAAACGCCAAACGAACTAATGACTATGGCGCAAGAACTTGATATCGAACACATTACACGCATGCGCAAGCAGGACATGATCTTTGCTATTTTAAAAGTTCATGCTCAAAACAATAAAGATATTTTTGGAGACGGCGTGCTTGAGATTCTACCCGATGGCTTTGGTTTCTTACGATCAGCTGATAGTTCGTATTTAGCCGGTCCAGATGACATTTATGTATCACCCAGTCAAATTCGGCGATTTAATTTACGCACTGGCGATAATATCTCCGGTAAAATTCGCCCACCTAAAGATAGTGAGCGTTATTTTGCATTACTCCAAGTTGATAAAATCAACTTTGACGATCCGGAAAGCATTACCCATAAAATTCTATTTGAAAACTTAACTCCTTTGTTTGCGAATGAACGCATCGTAATGGAACGTGGTATAGGTAGCACAGAAGACATCACTGCAAGAGTTATTGATTTAGTAGCCCCAATAGGTAAAGGCCAGCGCGGCTTGGTTGTTTCGCCACCCAAAGCCGGCAAAACCATGATGCTACAACAGATTGCTCATTCTGTTACAGCTAATCATCCAGAATGCCATTTGATTGTACTGCTAATCGATGAGCGCCCCGAAGAAGTTACCGATATGTCGCGATCAGTTAAAGGCGAAGTACTTGCAAGCACTTTTGACGAACCAGCAACTAGGCATATCCAAGTCGCAGAAATGGTAATCGAAAAAGCAAAACGCCTCGTCGAACATAAACGTGATGTGGTAATTCTACTTGATTCAATTACCCGCTTGGCACGCGCTTATAACACTGTAAGCCCTGCATCTGGAAAAGTATTGTCTGGTGGTGTTGATGCTAGCGCACTCCAACGCCCAAAACGCTTTTTCGGCGCAGCACGTAACATTGAAGAAGGCGGTAGTTTGACTATTATTGCTACTGCGCTAGTCGATACCGGATCTAAAATGGACGAAGTTATCTACGAAGAGTTCAAAGGCACTGGTAACTTGGAGCTTCACTTGGATCGGCGCATTGCAGAAAAACGCGTATTCCCAGCAATTGATATCAATCGTTCCGGCACTCGCCGCGAAGAGCTAATCGTACCGGCAGATGAACTGCAAAAAATGTGGATCCTGCGCAAAATTCTCCATCCTATGGATGAACTAGCCGCAATCGAGTTTTTAATTGCCCGCTTAAAAAACACAAAAACCAATGAAGATTTTTTTGAAGCCATGAAAAAATCTGGTTAAAAATTTCAAGATTTGGAGACATGAAGCAATGTGTGGAATAGTCGGTGCAATTTCAGAACGCAATATTACAAACATTTTAGTCGAGGGTCTAAAACGCCTCGAGTATCGCGGTTATGACTCCTCCGGAATAGCTATACTAAATAATAAAAAAGCACTAAAAGTGGTTCGTGCTGTTGGTAAAATAAAAGCCTTAGAAAAAAAGCTAGAAACTGTACACCTTGAGGGCCATATCGGTATTGCACACACGCGCTGGGCAACTCATGGCGCACCTACTGAATGCAACGCACATCCACATGTTTCTAATAACTCCATTGCCCTAATTCACAACGGCATAATTGAGAACCATGAGGAATTACGCACAGAGCTCGTTAAAACAGGCTTCAAATTCAAAAGCGACACCGACACTGAAGTTATTGCCCACTTGATTTATAAACACTTGCAACAAAAAAACACTCTTCTTGACGCCGTTCATAAAGCTGTTAAAAAATTAGAGGGTGCTTATGCCCTAGCCATTATTAGCCCTTCAGAACCAAGTAAGATAATTGCTGTACGCTCAGGCAGTCCAGTAGTTATAGGACTCGGAATTGAAGAAAATTTTGTAGCTTCTGATGCGCTCGCTCTGTTACCCGTAACTAACAATTTTGTTTATTTGGAAGAGGGTGATATTGCCGTTATTGAACGTAGCAGTGTCCATCTTTATGACTCAAAACTGCGTCCAGTAAAACGCCTGGCTAAAACCTCGGAAATTTCATCAGACAATATTGACCGTGGCGATTATCGTCATTTTATGCAAAAAGAAATATTTGAGCAGCCAAAAGCTCTGACAGACACACTAGAAGAGCGCTTGCTCTCAAACGAAATTCCTCTCGAAATTTTTGGCAATAACGCAAAAAAAATATTCGACAAAATTAATAGGATACAGATTACAGCATGTGGATCCAGTTTCCATGCTGCGTTAATCGGGAAATACTATATTGAAAAATACGCAAAGCTTCCATGCAATGTAGAAATCGCCAGCGAATTTCGTTATCGCCAATCAATAGTTGAAGCTAGAACTTTATTTATTACTATTTCACAGTCGGGCGAAACTGCAGATACTCTTGCAGCATTACGTTATGCTAAAAAACTGCCATTTGCCGCAACACTAGCTATTTGTAATGCTCCAGAAAGCTCTCTAGTACGCGATTCTGATTTGGTCTTCATGACCAGAGCAGGCGTTGAAATAGGTGTAGCAACCACAAAGGCTTTTACAACACAATTAACAGCTCTATTAATGCTTGCTATTGCACTAGGCAAACGTCTTGGACTGGGCGCCAAAATCACACAACAATTAATTAAACAATTAAGGCACATACCAATTGCGGCTGAAAAAGCGCTTAGTTTAGACAGAGAAATTATCACTATAGCCAAAACTCTTGAAAATAGCACAAATGTCTTTTTCCTCGGTCGTGGCATAAGCTATCCAATTGCTATGGAAGGCGCATTAAAACTAAAAGAAATATCCTATATTCATGCTGAAAGCTTTCCTGCAGGAGAATTAAAACACGGACCAATTGCTCTGATCGACCAAGGCACCCCTACAATTGTGATCATGCCCAATGATTCTCTATGCGAAAAGCTAAAGTCTAACTTACAAGAAGTAAATGCACGCGGCGGGAAATTAATAATTTTTGCCGATGAATCCCTACATTTTAAAAATCACCCTGGATGGACCGTTTGTAAAATACCAAAAGTTGCAACAGAAATAGCTCCAATAATCTACACTATTCCCTTACAACTGCTTGCCTATCACGTGGCAGTACTCAAAGGCACAGATGTTGACCGACCAAGAAACCTAGCAAAATCGGTAACAGTAGAATAAAATACAAAATGGAATATCACTCTATGCAACAACAAATTAAAAAACTTATTATCGAATCTATTGCTCGATTACAACAAAATAACAAGCTACCAACAGGATTGTCTTTTGTAGTTAATGTAGATCCAACAAAAACCAGCGAGCATGGCGATTTTTCCTCGAACATAGCCATGCTCTTAGCGAAAAACCTACGCTTGAACCCTATGGGTTTGGCACAACTTATAGCAGCGGAAATTCCTGTCGTTGGCATAATAAAAAATATTGAAACTGCTAAGCCAGGATTTATTAATTTCTATCTTACTGATCACGCTTATCACGAAATCGTTAGAGCCATAATAAGCGCAAAAGAAAAATTCGGGTCTAGTGACCTCGGCAAAAACAAGATGGTAATGGTAGAGTTTGTTTCGGCCAACCCTACCGGACCATTACATGTGGGCCACGGCCGCGGCGCCGCATTTGGGGCAACGGTCGCCAACCTACTCAAAACCATGGGTTTCAAAGTGCATTGTGAGTACTATGTTAACGATGCTGGACGCCAAATGCATGTACTAGCCTTAAGTATTTGGCTACGTTATCTAGAAATCGATCGTAAATTACCGCATTTCCCAGAAAATGGTTACAAAGGCGATTACGTAATTGATATCGCACATAAGCTTAAAAAAGAATACGGCGAAGCTCTACACCGCCCGCTTGATTTTTTATACCAAGATTTGCCAGCCGACGCAAATGATGGCGGAGATAAAGATTTTTACATAGACACCATGATTCAACGCGTACGATCGCTACTGGGTGAAAAAGACTATCAGCTAATTCTGCAAGCCGGCATCAGTGAAATCTTAACTGATATCAAAACTGATCTTGAAGAATTTGGCGTGACATTTGATGAATGGTTTCTCGAAAGTCACTTAATCAAAAATGGCGATGTCCAAAAAGGAATTAAAACACTACAAGACCATGGTTATGTTTACACTAAAGATGATGCCGTATGGTTTCGTGCCACAGACTTTGGCGACGAAAAAGACCGAGTTTTAACCCGTACTAATGGCCAAACCACTTACTTTGCATCCGATGTTGGTTATCACCTGAACAAATACATGCGTGGTTTTGATAAGATCATTGATGTTTTCGGAGCAGATCATCACGGCTACGCGCCACGCATTAATGCTTTTCTTAAAGCCATGCAACTTGACATCAATAAACTTGAAATCTTACTAGTGCAGTTTGCGATTCTCTACCGGGGCAAGCAAAAAGCTCAAATGTCAACTAGAAGCGGTGAGTTTGTTACGCTACGCCAATTACGTGAAGAAGTCGGCAAAGATGCGGCTCGCTTTTTCTATATAATGCGCAAAAATGACCAGCACTTAGATTTTGATATGGAATTAGCAAAATCACAATCAACTGACAACCCTGTCTATTATATCCAGTATGCACACGCCAGAATTTGCAGCGTTATGCGCCAACTCGAAGACAAACAATTGTCCTATGATTCTGAAAGCGCAAAAACCCAACTACACAAATTAGACACTGTTCACGAAAAAAACCTTTTGCGTCGTCTCACGCGGTATTCGCTCATATTACAGGCTGCAGCCCTAAATTATGAGCCCCATTTGCTTGCACATTACTTAAGAGAACTTGCCTGCGATTTTCACGCTTACTATAATGCTCATCAATTTCTCATAGAAGATAAAGAACTACGTAATGCTCGACTATGCTTAATAGATGCAACGAAACAAATATTAGCCAATGGCTTAACTTTACTTGGGGTTTTAGCTCCGGAAGCGATGTGAGAATATTAAGACATGACTCGTGACTACGCCAAACGCAATACATATCGAAAAAATTCTATAAAGAAGTCTTTCTATTTGGGATTGTGGCTGTTTGTTTTGTCTTTGTTTGCAGCATTTACCATAGGCCTAGTTTACCTTGGTAAATATAAACAACAGCATCACCAGATACAGTTAAAAAAAGAAGTAATCGCAACCGCGCCAACATTTGATTTTTATACTTTGTTGCCCCAAAAAACAAACAACAAAGCCATATCCGAGTATGAGTTGGAAATTGCAACTGTAAAAGACTATGCCGCAGCAGATCACTTAAAGGCTGAATTAGCGCTACTTGGTTTTTCAGTTAGCGTAACCAAAGCCCATAATCAAAAATATCAAGTAGCTGTCGGACCATATGACAATAAAGATGCCGCTACTAATGATTTAGAGAGATTAAAACAAAACAAAATTAGAGGTACTCTTAAAAAAGTACACTGAATTAATAACAAACGAGGAATATCCATTGGAACAATTTCACGGCACAACAATTCTATCAGTGCGATGTAAAAACAAAGTCGCAATTGGCGGCGATGGCCAAGTATCGATGGGCGATACAATCGTTAAAAGCAATGCCCGTAAAATCCGCCGCATTTATCATGATCAAATAATCGCTGGTTTTGCTGGCGCTACCGCTGATGCTTTCACACTGTTTGAGCTATTCGAAGCCAAGCTAGAAAAGCACCACGGGAACTTAATGCGCGCCGCAGTTGAATTAGCCAAAGATTGGCGCACCGATAAAATTTTGCGCCGCCTTGAAGCTTTGCTTGCAGTTGCCGATAAGAACTCATCTTTGATTCTTTCCGGTAATGGCGATGTAATCGAACCTGAGGAAGGTATAATTGCTATCGGCTCCGGGGGCAATTATGCTCTAGCAGCAGCAAAATCACTACTTATAAACACAGAGCTAAGTGCACGCGAAATTGTTGAAAAAAGCCTACAGATTGCTTCGAGCATCTGCGTCTACACTAATTCAAATTTTACTATCGATGAGATCAACTAATATGTCCGAAAATATTAATTTAATTTTTACTCCAGAAGAAATTGTTCACGCACTCGACAAACATATTATTGGCCAAAACGAAGCCAAACGCTCTGTAGCTATCGCGCTGCGCAATCGCTGGCGCCGCAGTCAAGTAAGAGACGAGCTACGCCCAGAAATCAAACCTAAAAATATTTTACTTATCGGACCAACTGGCGTGGGTAAGACCGAGATTGCGCGTCGACTTTCTACCATGGCCAATGCTCCATTTATAAAAGTTGAAGCAACCAAGTTTACTGAGGTCGGCTATGTTGGCCGCGATGTCGAATCAATTATCCGAGACTTAGTCGAGGTTGCAGTCAAAAAAAACCGTGAAGCAGAAATGACCAAAGTTAAAGACCGAGCACAAAATGCAGCCATCGAACGAATTTTAGATGCCTTACTACCTTCACCAGCAATTAAAAATTTATTTCCTAGTCAAGACACAGAAAACAAAAAAGAACCTGAATCAACCGCCCGCCAATTACTTCGCGAAAAATTACTTGCCGGTGAGCTCGACGATAAAACTATTGAGTTAGAAATGGCTCCACAAGTTGTTGGCGTTGAAATCATGGCTCCCCCTGGCATGGAAGAAATGACAGGACAATTACAAAATATGTTTTCTAGTCTAACCGGCGGCCGCACAAAAAAACGTAAAATAAAAGTTAAAAATGCTTTTAAACAACTATGTGACGAAGAAGCTTCTGCCATGATCAACGAAGAAGAAAACCGCCAAAATGCTTGCGAAAAGGTTGAGCAACACGGCATCGTATTTATTGATGAAATTGATAAAATCACGCAGCGTGCCAACATGTCTGGCGCAGATATTTCTCGCGAAGGGGTGCAACGTGATTTACTACCATTAGTTGAAGGCACAACAGTATTCACCAAATATGGCATGATAAAAACCGATCATATTCTGTTTATCGCCTCTGGCGCTTTTCATTTATCTAAACCATCGGATTTAATTCCGGAATTACAGGGACGCTTTCCCATACGCGTAGAGTTAAATGCGCTACGCACGGAAGATTTTGTAAGAATTCTTACTGAGCCGAAGGCTTCTTTAGTCGAACAATATATTGCACTCATGGCTACCGAGGGGGTAAATTTAAAATTTACGCAAGATTGCATTAACCGAATTGCTGAAATTGCATTCCAGGTAAATGAAAGAACTGAAAATATCGGGGCGAGGCGCCTGTATACTATTATGGAGCGTTTACTCGAAGAAATATCTTATGCCGCACCAACTAAAAAAGGCAAAACAATCAATATTGACGCTAAATATGTCAATAAACAACTCGCAAAATTACTAGAGAACGAAGACTTAACTAAATATATTTTATAATAGCCCGCTTTTGTTTTTTGTATCATCTTTATTACTTGGCCCTTCATCGCTCAAGAAACTCTTCACAACGTTGTCGCCACCCTGTATATTTTTTTCATATTTTTCATATTTTTTTTGTATATTATCATCACTATAAGATGATTTAGTAAGTTGACTATAAAAGAACTCCTGCTGCTGTTGTTGTTTAGGTGCTTGTGACCGCATAATACCATCACCACTGTTAATATAACTATTGTATTTATTATTAACATAATCTTTTGTGCTTTTACCACTAAGCCAATTAAGTACTGCACCACCCAGCTCGCCAAGAAAACCTTTTCCAGATATTTTTCCAGCTGTACTAATATTTGTGTACCACCTACTAATACCGCCGTACCATTTTTTATTCTTCTCAAAAACAACTTTAGCTTTTTTATCCTCTTTATCCTCTAGGTACGCAGGCATTATTTCTTTAAAAATAACAGGGTTGTTTCTGCTTGCAAGCCTAATATCTCGCTCTCCAAAAGTAATGCTATTGCGATCATAATTACCCCTTACGTAGCTCGGAATAATATTTTCAGCCATTTGTTGGCTTTGCCTGCTTTTATTTTCAAGAAGATACGTTAAAGCGGTGTTACCATCCTTGTCTCTTGTAGTATAGTCGGTGGTCTGTATAAGCTTTTCCGCAACATCTAAACGATTTTTCTTAATAGCAATAACAAGAGGGGTCTCGCCATCATTATTTTGAGCATTAAAATTACTTTTTCCACGTTCACTGATAAGCTCATTAATAGCACCACTGTCATTTTTCTCAATAGCTGATGTAAATTTTTCAATAAACTCATTATCTCTCATTATTTGCTCAGAATCTTTACTTGCTGGCATAGTCATTTTTTACTTCTCCACTTTGAGTCGTAACCAATACACACGTAAATTGTAGTTAGATTTTCATATATGTCAATTTTTGACAAAACAACACTGATCATTTTTTAAAAAACTCTTTGGCTCCATACCCAGTTGTACCAACCTGCTACTAAAATTACGCGTCTCCTCAACACTTAGCTGACCAATAAAATATTCAACGGGTTTTTCACTATCTGGCAATAAATCATTATCTTTCGCAATGCGCAATAACTCAGCCAACTGAACTCCTGCATTATGCCGATCAATAGAATTACCTGCTACAATTCTTGCTGCAACATCAGCAAAATCAAATCCTGCACCAACTCCAAATGCTCTTAAAAGCTCTACTTGATCACCAGCGGAGAGCTTACTGCAGTTTTCTGTAGCCTTATGAACAAGTGCTAATAAATGGTAACCTAAATCTTTCTCTAAATCCTCTTTTGTAACTGCTCCCATTGATACTAAGCCTTGCGCCAAAATCACAAAATGCGCTTGTTCACTAGGAGAAAGTTGACCGAAACGCCTAAGCATACCCACGCCTTCAGGCAACATACTTAGCAAAAAATTGTATCCCGCCTGTTCATAAGTCTTGTACAACTTAGCAAGATTTTCTTCTTGCTTTGTTCTATCAGATTTCTCTCTAAAGCCACGGTCTAACGGTGCATGCAACATAAACACTGCATCCTGCGCTATCCTTTTAGCCCTATTTGCATCCAGATTTAAATTTTCTGTTTTTGAGTATTGATTTAACGCTACAACTCCCAATAAGCCCTTTTGCCCACTTTTTAGATCATCTAACACTGTTACTTCTGGGCGCTGTTTCTTCACAAGAGCAGCAATTTCCTGCAGCGACGGTGGCTCACCGAGTTCCTCACTAACTCCCTTTAAAAATTCAGGATGCAAACAAAGAAAAGTTATTACTCCAAAACAACTACGTGTGTGTCCGGCCATACAATGGAAATAAACAACGTTGCCAGCACTCAATCCATCTGCAACTTCGTCCATTTTTTGCTGAACTTCTACAAGCGCAATATTCGTACCTGTACTTGCATCCATAGAACTATGTTCAAATAGCGACAGACGAATTGACTTTTGTGTAACCTCATAATCGGTAGCGCTTTCTTCGTCGTTAGTTAATAAACTCACTCTAGTCACTGTTAAGCCGCCATTTTCCGATGAAATCCTATCTAGCATTGCTTGAGTTGGGATCGCACCTAAAATTAATGCGCCATGATTTCCGATTGGCGGTATTATCGTATTATGGTGAGCAGCACTTTTACTTTCTAAAAAAGCCCTAATTGGAGTAAGTTTTTGCGCATTATACCACCTTGCATATGGGCTAGTTACCTTAGTCTTATGCATATAAAGTCCCTTTTTTAATCTTCCTTTTTTACTACCTCACTTCATAACTCGCTATGTGCCTCACAAGTTATTCGCATTATAACGCGATCAACGAGGATGATAAACAAAATTAAAAAAGCTAAGCAAATGCGTTATCGCGACTAAATACTAAATTTTTGTTTTTCGTAGTCTACCCCACTAAACTTAGCTTGCGAACCATTCTTGGCTTGATCAGTTATACCAGTTATACCAATGATTTTTTTAACGGGTTCAGATACATTAAAATGTATTTCTCTTGGTATAGTAGCTGAAAAAACCCTAAGCCCATCCTTTTCAGAGTCACTAAGCTTATTACTATTGTCCATACAATTCATCAATACCTCATTGGAAAAAGATACGACATCCAATGCTCCTATCCTTTTTGATGGTTTTACATCTTTGGGATATGGCAACGCCAACTCGTTTAATCTAACAACAAACTTATACTGTTCTTGATGGCTTAGCTTCTTCAACTCCTTCTCAACAACCGACTGAAGCTCCTTCTTGCGTTCTTCAACTATTTTATTATCCCCCTTCACAGCACCAAATAGTTCCGCCAACTGAATTCCAGCATTGTGTTTATCCATCCTTGATCCTGTCGCAATTTTTTCTGCAACATCCTCAAATTTTAACCCGCATCCCTCACCGAAAGTTCTAAGCAGCTCAACTTGATCGCCAGCAGTAAGCTTTTCTTTTTTACTAGCAAAAAAATTTTTGCTGTTTTTTACGGCTATTTTAGCATGATCTTCTAAGGAAAAATCTTCTGGCAAATCTATACTTACTCCTTTTTCTTTTAGACCATTTGCCAAAATTACAAAATGCGCTTGTGCACTAGAAGGGAGTTTTTTAAAATATTCATTGAACTCTTTATCCTTATCTTTTTTTGGTTCGTTATTTTTGGAGATTTTACCTATAGGGACTACCATTTCTCTTAAAAGATTAATTGGCGGATCAAATTTTTCATACTCCTTGTAGATAGTTTCTAAGCTTTCTTCTTGTTCTTCCCTATCTTTTTTATCTCTAAAACCAGCATCTATAGGCGATCTCAACGCAAGCCCAATATCTCGTGCAACTCTTTTGGCTGTCTCCTGATCAGGCATAACCACTTGCGTCCCTTCTTTTGGGCGCAAGCCTTCGGCTTCTTTATGTAAGGCCATAAGCCCCAAAAAACCAGCTTGATCACCATCCATTTCGCTAACTTCTTTGGCAGCAGAACGTTTAGCTCTTGTATGCGCAGCAATATCACTTGGCAATGGGTGGTTATTCAATCGGTAATTCAGTTGAACAGCCTTTTCTTGCAGAGCATCCGTTCCTTTTTTTCCTTTTAAAAGTAGTTTAAAACGCCCCCATCTTCCCATACCATTTTTAAGATCATTTGCAGTAACTGCATTATCACCACTAAAATCACACCCATTTATATAGTGATCACTTATCACAGCAATCTGGCTGCGCGACCTCCCGGCCATGCAATTAGAGTAAACAAGACTTTTACCACCTTTAAGTTCGGCATTTTTTTTAATTATTTCCTTGGCATCCTTAATATTTCGCATTATTCCGAAAAGCTTCTCAAGCGCAATATTTTTTCCCGTATCCTCATCTATAACGCCATGATCAAGCATCGGCATACGAATCACCATGTGAACACAACCACCATCATCCGTGCCGTCGAGCATGTCACCTAACTCTTGTTTCTCTCCCTGGGTTTGCTCAGTGATCCTAAGCGTGTCTTTTCCTTTGAACAGCTCTTTTTCATACGCTGGAGGTAAAGCTGCACCTAACATCTCTTCTGGTTTACCGTCTTTTGATTTTATAATTGTATCGTGACTATGAGCTTTAATCGTCCCCACTATTTCCTTACCAGTAAAATACTGATAAGCAACAGAGTAAAGAAAAGAAAAGAAAGTATAATGCTTATACTGAGCCTTTACTTTGGTATTGAACTTGTCAGATAACATCCCTCGCGGGTTTTCTATTTCTACTGGTGGGGATTGCACCCCGGCTGGTTGCGTCATACAAAATCTCCAACATTCAAGTCTTGTTAAGCAATAGTATCATAAATTTGGGATAATAAACTATAAACCCTTGATATGCGCCTTGACAACGCCTACCCAACTAGACAGAATTGGCGGTGTTTAAATACGGCTATGTAGCTCAGTTGGTTAGAGCACGGCACTCATAATGCCGGGGTCAGTGGTTCGAATCCACTCATAGCCACCAAATTTTCGCGTCATACCCAATGCTCGACACTATAAAAAAACCTCTCATTCTTCGGGTTGCAGTACCATCACCGCTACGGCACACATTTGATTATTTATTGCCAAAAGATTACAACCCCACAAATATTATGCCGGGGATACGCGTCTTAGTACCATTCGGCAAACGAGAAATAATTGGTGTCGTTTTAGAAATTGTCACTGAATCCAAATCTGAACCCGCTAAATTAAAAGCAGCTCTAACTGTTCTTGATAATGAACCGTTACTCCCAAAATCAATACTCGACCTTATCAGCTGGACCAGCAAATACTATCACCACCCAATCGGCGACGTAATTAGCAACGCCCTACCAAACTTACTGCGGGAAGCAACACGCAAAAAGAAAATTGAAGATGAAAATAATGAATATAAATTAAGCAAAGAATTCCAAGCAAAACCCAAAACTATCCAGCTAAACGAACACCAAAAACAGGCGATTGACGCCGTTAAAAAGCACTTAAACGAATTTAAAGCTTTTTTACTAGATGGGATAACCAGTAGCGGCAAAACTGAAGTATACTTACGGGTAATTGCAGAAATTATCGCGGCACACAAACAAGCCTTAGTTCTGGTTCCAGAAATCAACTTAACCCCGCAAACTATAGCGCGCTTTGCTGAATGTTTTGCGGTGCCAATAGCAGTGTTTCATTCGCGTCTCACTCCAAAAGAACGCTTGCATTCGTGGCTTATGGCCAAAAATGGTGTTGCTTCAATTGTTATTGGAACCCGTTCAGCGATTTTTACGCCATTGAAAAATCCAGGTATTATTATTATAGATGAAGAACATGATCTCTCATTCAAACAACAATCTGGTCTGAGATATTCGGCACGTAATTTAGCAATAATACGCGGTAAACTAGAAAATATCCCTGTGATTCTAGGCTCTGCTACACCTTGCCTAGAAAGTATTTATAACGTAAAACGCAAGCGTTATATTGAATTAACTCTACCAGAACGTGCGGGCGGCCTGGCTATTCATCCAAGCTTTCATCTGGTTGACATGCGCAATCAAAAACTAAAACATGGGATTGCAGAAAATTTATTACACCCGATAAAAAAACACCTTGCTAACCAGGGCCAGGTTTTAATATTTATAAACCGTCGCGGCTTCGCCCCAATATTAATTTGCCATCACTGTGGCTGGGTGGCTGGTTGCAAACATTGCGATGCACGACTAACCATTCATCAAAAAAAGCGCCAACTACGCTGTCATCACTGTGACATGTTCGAAAAAATCCCGCCTAAATGCCCCAAATGTAGCGACGAAAATCTATTGTCACTTGGCAGCGGCACGGAACGAGTCGAAGCAACACTCCAAGAACTTTTACCCGAAGCGAAATTAATCCGCATCGATCGCGATACTACACGCCGCAAAAATTCTTTAGAAACAATGCTAAAAAACATCCACAATAAAGAATATCAAATTTTGGTTGGCACCCAAATGCTTGCTAAAGGCCATCACTTCCCGGATGTAACCATGGTAGCAGTTTTAAATGTTGACCAAGGTTTATTTAGCGCAGATTTTCGCTCCAGTGAGCACTTGGCGCAATTAGTCATGCAAGTTGCTGGCCGTGCTGGCCGCGCAGAAAAACCGGGGGAAGTTTATTTACAAACGCATAACCCACAACATCCCTTGCTGCTAAATTTAATCAACGGCGGTTATACAAGTTTTGTAAATAACTGTCTTGAAGAACGCCAAGCTGCACAATTGCCACCGTATTCTTATCTCGCATTATTACATGCTGAAAGCAAGGAGCAGGCAGCAGCATTAAAATTTTTGGCCCAAATACGTACCGGTGCAGAAAAATCTCTTACCAATATCATAAAACTTTTTGGACCGATCCCAGCAGTTATGGAACGTAAGGCTGGGCATTTTCGAGCCCAGTTATTATTGCAAAGTCAAAACCGCGAAACGCTGCAACAAGCGCTTGATATCCTACTTAAAACCATTGATGAACTAAAACCCAAGCATAGCTTAAGGTGGTTTTTAGACGTTGATCCGGTTGAGCTATACTAGCGTATTGTGTTAGGATTCTTATTATGAGTACTGCCACAATAGCCAACATCGAAAATCAACCTCTAAAAACATTTGTTGAGAAAGCCTATCTTGACTATTCTATGTATGTCATTTTAGACCGAGCTCTGCCACATATTGCTGACGGCCTCAAACCAGTACAGCGACGCATTGTTTATGCTATGTCTGAACTTGGCTTAAAAAACACATCGAAATTTAAAAAATCCGCACGAACCGTTGGTGATGTTTTGGGTAAATATCATCCGCATGGAGATGCAGCATGTTACGAAGCCATGGTTCTAATGGCACAGTCTTTTTCTTATCGCTATCCGCTGGTTGATGGCCAAGGCAATTGGGGGTCAATGGATGATCCAAAGTCATTTGCTGCGATGCGTTACACCGAGTCGCGCCTTTCACCATATGCTGAAATTTTATTACGCGAACTAGAACAAGGTACAGTTAGTTGGGTACCAAATTTTGATGGTACTTTAACCGAACCAAAACTAATGCCAGCTCGCCTACCTAACGTTTTATTAAACGGCACCACCGGTATTGCAGTAGGTATGGCCACCGATATCCCGCCACATAATTTACGTGAAGTTGCAGCTGCATGTATTCACCTGCTTGAAAACCAAAACGCCACATTAGAAGACATTAGCAAATATATTAAAGGCCCGGATTTTCCAACTGGTGCCGAAATTATTACCCCAGCAAGTGACATCTTAGCAATGTATCGCAGCGGCAATGGCGCTATCAAAATCCGCGCTGTTTACAAAGAAGAAGATACTGAAGAAATAATAATTACGGCCCTACCCTATCAAGTTTCTGGCTCCAAAATCCAAGAGCAAATTGCCGCACAAATGCAGGCAAAAAAATTACCAATGGTAGTTGATATCCGCGATGAATCCGATCACGAAAACCCCACTAGAATCGTTATTGTGCTTCGCTCTAATCGCGTAGATATCGACTCGTTAATGGCACATCTCTTTGCCACTACCAGCTTAGAAAGCTCTTATCGAATAAATTTAAATATCATTGGTACTGACGGCAAACCACAAGTTAAAAACCTAGTAGGCTTACTCAAAGAATGGATCGCCTTTCGTATTGACACAGTTAAGCGCAGATTGCAGTATCGTCTTGATAAAATATTAGCTCGCTTGCATCTTTTGCAGGGATTAATGATCGCTTATTTAAATCTTGACGAAGTGATCAAAATTGTTCGCCAAGAAGACGATCCAAAAGCAGCATTAATAAAAAAATTCAAACTAAGCATCGAACAAGCTGAAGCGATTTTAGAAATAAAACTACGAAATTTGGCGCGGCTCGAAGAAATGAAAATTCGCGGCGAGCAAGATGAGTTATCAAAAGAACAGGAAGAGCTAGAACAGATATTAACATCACCCAAACGCCTGAAAACTTTAGTGAAAAAAGAACTACAAGAAGATGCAGAAAAATATGGCGACAAGCGTCGCTCACAACTGGTTGTACGTGAAGAAGCAAAAGCGTTGCGTGAAGAGGAAGTGATTTTAGCAGAACCCGTAACTGTAATTTTATCGCAACAAGGGTGGATCCGCGTAGCTAAAGGACACGAGATTGATCCACTAACCTTAAGCTATAAAGCTGGTGATAGCTTTAAACAAGCGGTTTTTGGCCGCAGCAACCAATTGGCGGTTTTTCTTGATTCTACCGGAAGAACTTATGCACTACCTGCGCATAAACTGCCTTCAGCACGCGGCCAAGGAGAACCATTAACTAGCCGTCTTAATCCATTACCAGGCGCAACTTTCGAAGGAGTAATTATTGGTAATCCAGAACAATTAATTTTACTTGCATCTGATGCCGGCTATGGGTTTATTGCAAAACTCGAAGACCTTTACACTAAAAATCGAAGCGGCAAAGCAACGCTTAACTTACCCAAGAATGCAAAAGCCCTACCACCGCGCATGATAACAAATATTGATGACCAATATTTAACCACCATTACCAACGAAGGCAGAATGCTATTATTTCCGCTTGCATATTTGCCAACTTTAAGTCGTGGAAAAGGCAATAAAATTATTAGCATCCCGTCTGCGCTAGCAGCGAAGCACGAAGAATATGTAGTTGACTTAGTTGTGCTCAGCAAGACTGATAAATTAGTATTAACTTCCGGCAAACGCAGCCTAACCTTAAGCTTTGTCGATCTTGCTGCTTATCAAGGCGAGCGCGGAAGACGCGGCAACAAACTGCCAAGAGGCTTACAAAGCATTGACTCCGTTAGAGTTTCACCATAGTACTTTTAACAGTATTCACATCAGATGGAGGCGGTATATAATGTGCGATAAATAATGGGAATAACTCATGACACATACAATAACATTTGACACTTTCCAGCAGGCCCAGAGGTTGAAAGAAGCTGGATTTACTGAAAACCAAGTAAAGGCACAAATTGAAAACTCTAAAGAACAAACAACTGCTATTAATGAACTGATTAACGATAATCTTGCAACCAAACAAGACATAAAAGAACTGGAACTAGCAACCAAGCGAGATATAAAAGAATTAGAGCTAGCAACCAAACACGATATAAATGAATTGGCAATAGCAACAAAACGAGACATAAAAGAATTGGCGGTAGCAACCAAGCGTGACATAAAAGAATTAGCAGTAGCAAATAAACATGACATAAAAGAACTAGAATTAAAACTAGAATCAAAAATTACAAGCATGGGATATAAAACTACTATTGCAACAGGGATTATGATTTCAGCTAGTGTTGGTATATTAAGTTACTTGATAAAACTACCTTAATTAATTTTTTTTGTGAAATTTTTAACACCTGCTATAATTACATCAACATTATTTAAATATATTTTGAGAGGATTAACCTACCAATGCGCAATTAAAGCCTAAAATTCTTGGATGCTCAATACTTAACGAGCACGCTTTTAATTTTTTCGAGGCTTTAATATGCAGCATATTTCTCAAATAATAATTCAAAACCTTTCTTACAAAACGCCAGACGACAAGTCAATTTTTGAAGATTTAACACTGACTTTTGGCATTGGCAAAACTGCCATTGTCGGCAAGAATGGCAGCGGTAAAACCACATTAGTTAAATTAATTGCTGGCGAATTATCACCCAATTCGGGATCGATCAAACTAAACGGTACGGCGGCAATTTGCCCACAAAATCTTAATGCATTTGCACATAGCACTATTGCCGATGTTTTTGATGCGACAGCAAAACTATATGCTCTAGATAAAATAAAAGCGGGAGATGCTCTTGAAAATGACTTTACTATTTTAAACGACGACTGGAACATTCAAGAGCGCATCCAAAAACAATTAAAAGCCTTTGATTTGGAAAAATTAGACCTGCGACGCAGGCTTGACTCTTTAAGTGGTGGTGAAATTACCAAATTATGGCTAGCTAAAACTTTTGCCACCAATGCTGATTTTTTAATTTTGGATGAACCTACCAACAATCTCGATATTACAGCTAGAAAATTGCTTTATGGAAAAATCACAAACTGCAAAAAAAACTTGGTCATCATAAGTCATGATCGGAAATTGCTCGAGCTGATGCAACAAATAATAGAAATAACTGTTGCCGGTATAAAAATATACGGGGGCAATTATAGTGATTACTTACAACAGAAAAATACACAACAAACAGCAACAGAGCGACAACTAGCCGATGCGAAAAAATTACTGCAAAAAACCAAGCTATCAATACAAGCAGCGCGAGAAAAACGAGCAGAACGTGAATCCCAAGGCATGCGCTTACGCAAAAGCGGAAGCCAAGCACCAATAATTTTAGATGGTATGCAGCAACGCGCCACAAAAAATCAAGGAGCTCTAGCAACGCGTGAAGAACACATGTTAGATAAAGCACAAAAATCTCTTAACGAAGCAAAAGTCAATATTGAAATAAGCGAAGAGTTTAAATTTTCACTGCCAGAAACCAAAGTTCCAAACGGAAAAATTGTTGTATGTTTAGAACAAGTTGATTTTAGCTATCCAAACAGCAATAAACAAATTGTTAATAATTTCAACTTAACCATTACCGGCCCCGAACGTATTGCAATTACTGGTGCTAACGGCAGCGGCAAAACTACGTTAGTTAAACTAATTACAGGCGGGCTCACACAAGCAAACGGCAAGATAACACGCGGGATTGAAAATATTAGATACTTGGACCAGCATGCGAGCTTATTAGACCAAACGCTTTCTGTTCTTGATAACTTTAGAGCATTTAATCCACAAATTAAAGAAACTGAAGCATGCTTTTGCTTGGCCCGTTTTTTGTTTCGCAATCGCGATGCTTTAAAAATAGTTATGAATTTAAGCAACGGAGAAAAAACACGCGCAATGCTTGCATGTATTTTAATGGCCAAGCAACCACCTCAATTATTAATTCTCGATGAACCCACCAACCATATGGATATAGCTAGCATCACCGCAATTGAAAGCGCGCTGAATTGCTACGAAGGGGCAATGATCGTGATTTCGCATGACGAGATTTTTATCGAGAATATTGCCATTACTAAAACTATACCCTTTTAAACGAATCTTGTGATAAAATTGAAAAAACACTTATTAAGAAGACATTTATGAAAAAAAGCTTCTATTCGCTATTTTGTATACTTGGTTTATTTATTTTAAGCACGCAATCTGATGCTGCAAAAAAAAACTGCTACTCTAAAATGAGCGAGGTTCTTGGTTGTTTCATGCAGCATAACGATGGTGCTTATAGATATAAATTTGTATCGGAAAACAAAGATAACCCAGATATAACAATCAGAACTTATATATTATATTCACAAAGTTGGCCTGTAAAAAAATACACAAACATTCCAACGACAACCTGGCGCCACAAACTCGTTTTTTACACTCCAAAACAAGTCTCTTATACAAAAGCTCTGTTATATATAAACGGCGGTTATAATAAAAACAAGAATGGATCAGACGAGTTTTTTATCCCTAAAGAGCAAATAGATTATGCTAATATTGCCCTAAATAATAAAGCTCCAGTAATAGAGATAGAGGATGTCCCAAACCAATTCTTACTTTTTGATAATACCCCTAAAAAAGAAGACCAAATCATGGCTTATACCTATAAAATGGTTATGGATGACCCGCTGCAAAATGCATATTTAGCTGGGCATCTACCCATGGCAAAGGCTGCAGTAAAAGCCATGGATGCTAGTCAAGAAATCTTAGAACAAGAATATGGCATTAATATAACCAGTTTTATCCTATCTGGAGCATCGAAAAGAGGATGGGCAACTTGGCTCGCGGCGCTCGCCGATGAAAGAGTGGAAGCAATTGTTCCTATAGTAATAAACGTACTCAATACACAGAAGTCGCTCTCTTATATTTGCGAAACTTATGGTGGTGTCTGTCCTCCAGCTTTTATGGATTATGAAAAAGAAGGCATTATACAAGTAATAAATACACAGGCAGCCACGAAGCTTATGCAAATTGAAGATCCATTTAGTTACATGGGCAATGACTATGATAGCAAATATAAAAAACGCCTTGCTATACCGAAGTATATTATAAACGCTAGTGGCGATGATTTTTTTGTACCAGACTCATCGAAGTGGTACTTTAAAAAACTCCCTGGTACTAATAATTACATTAGATATTTGCCTAATTCCATGCATTATTTTAAAGGCAACGCCATTAGCGATTCTACCAATAGCTTGCGCTCAATAAATGAAGCACTTGATTCGTATTTTTACTTTATTCTAAATGATGTTTCTCTACCTAAAATTGACTGGGAATTACATGATGATAAAATAGAACTTGTTAGCTCTTTAAAGCCCAAAGAAATAAAAATATGGTCTTCTAACAATGAATACACCAGAGACTTTCGCTTTATTACTTCTTATTCTAGCTCTCACCTATTCAGCAAGAAAATCCTTTCTTATTTTTCTCGCAATATTGGCGACAACCAGTACGAAGAAGAAACGGTAGATTTTACCTGTGAAGAAAAAGGCAGCTGTAAAGTTGGCATTTCGCTACCAAAATTCAAAAAGGGCTGGCAAGCATCCTTTGCTGAAGTGCACTATGATATTAATGATGTTCATTTTGTGGTAACAACTGAGGTAGATATAGCACCAAAAACAATGCCAGTGGCTTTAAATAACAAGTTATAAATGAGTCATTAAACTTTCTACACTGAATTTAGCACCATCTTCTAGCCGCATGGCTGTTAGGCTTTCGCCATACACACAGCCTGTATCTAAAGCAAAAACATTTTGCTCATCTGCTAAGCCCTTTAAAGCCACCCAATGCCCAAAAAGAATTTTCACATTTTTGGTTTTACGCCATGGGATTTTAAACCACGGTAAAAAACCCTGTGGAGCAGCATCAACTCCGCCAGAAGTAACAAACTCTAAATTTCCACTTAAGTCACAAAACCGCATCCGCGTAAAAGCATTAGCAATAAAACGCAATCGTTCAAAACCGCTTAAACTACCACTCCAGCTGCTTGGTGCATTACCATACAAGTTTTTTAAAAAATCTATATAGTTTTCTCCTTGCAGAACTGTCTCAACCTCACGCGCACGGACAATTGCCTCAGAAAGCTCCCAACCAGGATAAATTCCAGCATGTGCTAAAACAAAATTACGATCAGCATCGTAATAGAGCAATGGCTGCTTACGCAACCACTCGATTAATTCTAAACCATCAGGAGCAGCTAAAACTTGCTCAAGATGCCTAGCTTCAAAACTGACAATCTTGTGGTAAAAACTCAGCAAATGTAAATCATGGTTTCCCAAAACCACTTTGGCGTTCGGCAGCTGCTTAATAAAACGCAAGACTTCTAATGATTTTGGCCCCCTATTAACCAAGTCTCCAACAAACCATAAGCTATCACAACCACGGTCATAATTAATGATGCGAAGCAAATTCTCAAGTTCGTCAAAACAGCCCTGAATGTCACCAATACAGTAAGTTGCCATATAAGCTCGCTACAAGATACTCTTTAAATCTCGAATATTTTCAATAAACCCGACGGGATTAAATACAGCCAATTGCTCTTTTTTATGATGCCCATAACACACGGCTAATGCATCAACTTTAGCATTTTGCGCAAACTGCATATCAAAAGTTGTATCACCAATCATCAGCGCATCTTTTGGCTCGCACATTAACTCATCAAGCAAGGTAGTCAACATATCAGGATGCGGTTTGGGAAAACAATCATCGGGCGAGCGCGTAGCAGAAAAAAGATTTTTGATTTTCACCATATTCAACTCTATTTCCAATCGCGAACGCTGTTTGTTAGTGGCAACCGCTAACGTAAAACCACATTCTTTAAGATGGGTTAAAGTTTCAATTGCACCGGCGAAAAAATAATCGGATGGTTCCTCTTCATTGCAGTGATGATGAAAAGCTTCGGAAAAAACACTGTAGTTTGCTTCGGGAAACAACTGCTGATGTATTGCCTCTAGGCTCAAACCAAAGTGCTTCCTAACCTCTTCCGCTTCTGGAATAGCATAACCCAAATCCATGGCGGCTTTTTGTGTGGACTTTACAACCAGGCCACTTGAGTCAACCAAAGTACCGTCCCAATCAAAAACCAAAAGATTATAATTTTTCATAGACTTTCTCATAAATTATTTTAATTACTTGCCGCGCTAGTTTTGTTTTTTGCGTTTTTGGCAACTCTAGCGGCTTAGCATTTTTACATAAAATCACTACTGAATTTTCATCACTAGCAAAACACAAATTCTCACCAACTTGATTAGCAATAATCATATCTGATTTTTTATTTTCTAATTTGCTATTAGCATTTTCTATAAGATTTTCAGTTTCGGCAGCAAAACCAACAACAAACGGCCGATGCGCAAGCGCGGCAACCTCAGCCAAAATATCATGGTTACGCTGTAACTCAAACGAAATTGTCGCCGCGTGCTTTTTTATTTTTTGCGCGGAAATATTCCTCGGTCGATAATCAGCAACTGCTGCCGCAGCAATAAAGACATCACAAACAGAAATTTCTTGCATAACTGCCTGGCGCATTTCTTCTGCAGTTTGTACATTAATACACTTTGCTTTGGCTGGTGCAATTAAGTTTGTTGGGCCGCTAATTAAAACCACATTGGCTCCCGCTTCCAAAGCAGCCTCAGCAAGCGCATAACCCATTTTACCGGAACTATTGCTACTGATATAACGCACGGGATCAATTGCCTCGCGCGTTGGCCCAGCAGTAATAATAATTTTTTTGCCATAAAAAATTTGCGCGGCAAACATTGTTGGAATTAATTCTAAAATTTGCTGTGGCTCAAGCATTCTACCAAAACCAATTTCACCACAAGCTTGCTTGCCAGACGCAGGACCAAATATAAAAACTTT
Source organism: bacterium (assembly GCA_037142515.1). Taxonomy (GTDB): domain Bacteria; phylum Pseudomonadota; class Gammaproteobacteria; order UBA9339; family UBA9339; genus JBAXAM01. The sequence continues at coordinate 92,639 of JBAXAM010000001.1, forward strand.
GCGACCTTTTAAAGTCGCGATATTTTCTTGAGTAATAACAGCATTCCACATTTCTTTATTCATTGCTGGTGCGATTGCGATCGGAGCTGTTGTGGCAAGGCAAGTGGTTGCAAGCAAATCATCAGCCAAACCATGTGCTAACTTGGCAATAAAATTGGCGCTAGCTGGAGCAATTATAATCGCATCTGCCCAGCGTGCTAATGCAATATGCTCGATACTGGTTTCTAAGCACTGGTTAAACATTTCGGTATAAACCGTATGCCCTGAAAGTGTTTGCATGGTTAACGGAGTGATAAACTCACAAGCATTTTTAGTCATAATGACGCGAACTTTTGCGCCTTGAATTTGTAGCATACGCACTAATTCCGCGGCTTTATATGCGGCAATTCCACCAGTAACACCAAGAATTATGTTTTTATTTTGCATGTTAATACACTCACAGCAGTAATTGCCGAAAGAACTATAAATAATGCCGCTATATATTTTGGCTCTTTAAGCACTTCATAAATATAATTAGCAGCTAATGGAATTAATGCTGCAATAAAATATGCTATATTATAACTAAATGCCGTTCCCGTATAGCGAATTGCGGTTGGAAAAGCTTGCGGAAGCAATGCAAAGTAACAAGAAGCCATTGCAGCAATTATAGTTTTACTAAGCATAACAAAACAAAAAAGCGCCCAGCGCGTTTGCAGATGCAATAATGAAAAAAGTGGAAAACCAAAAATAACAAATAGCAATACTGTCGTAAATAATAAAGCTCTCCTGCCAGTATAGTCAGAAATCCAACCAAAAATAGGCATTAAAATTGCTGTCCACAAATAGCCAAAAGTCATAGCCAAATAAATATCAGGAAAAGAATATCGATAAATATCATTTAAATAAACCGGAAGTGCTAAGAAAAAAATAACGAAGCAAGCAGGAAATATCATAATGCCAATAGTGATAAAAATTCGCCAAACATGCTCTTTACTAAAAATTGATGCTACCTTCAAAGACGATTTTTTTGCAGCCAAATATGCTGGAGTTTCTGGCACGCGCCTGCGAATAAAAAACCCTACTAAAGCTAAAACGCCTCCGAGCAAAAATGGCAATCTAAAGCCCCAAGCAAGCATTTGAGTACTGGTTAAAGTTTTTGTGAGAACCCAAACAACAAAAGAGCCAAAACTTACTCCAAGCCCTACAGCCGAACTCATAAATCCAAAATGGAGGCCATGATGCTTTACATTAATATGTTCCGAAAGAAAAGTCATAGCTCCTGGCAATTCTGCACCATAAGTAATCCCTTGCAGAATTCTACACAGACTAAAAACAATAGTTGCTATCAATCCTATAGCAGCAAAACTTGGGATCAAGCCCATTAAAAACGTAGCAAATGCCATCCACAATAAGGTGTTGGAAAAAACATTTTTTCTACCAAAGCGATCGCCAAATATGCCAAAAACAATGCCGCCAAGAGGACGAACAATATTACCAATAGCAAATACGCCCCAAGTGGCAAACAAAGCAGCAACATGATTAGAGCTCGGGAAAAACTGCTGGCTAACAAAACTGGCGAGTAGGCTATAAATAACGAAGTCGTAATATTCAAGCCCCGCACCTAAGCTCGTAAGAAAAGTAATTCTTGATTGTTTCATGCTTGGTACCTGTCATTTATGGATCAAGTCCGATTTGAGAACAATATATAGATAGCTCATAAAATTGCAATGGCTTTAATTTACTTGCTTATTTTTAAACGTCACTATACTTATCGCGGTAATAGCAGCAAGCGTTATAAACAATACCGCCATATAATTAGGTTTCTTGAGCACTTCATAAACATAATTAGCAACCAATGGAATTAGTGTTGCTATAGAATAACTGATATTGTGACTAAGAGCTGTTCCTGTATAACGAATCGCAACTGGAAAAGCCTGTGAAAGCAGAGAAAAATAACTAGCAGCCATTGCAGCGCTAATAGTTTTACCAAGAATAATGAAACAAAAAAGCGCCCAACGTGTTTCTAACTGTAATAATGAAAAAAGCGAAAAACCAAAAAGAATAAATATTAATACGGTGACAAAAAACAAAACTTTTCTGCCAATATAGTCGGAAAACCAACCGAAAATCGGAAATAAAATTGCTGACCATAAATAACCAAAAGTCATAGCCAAATAAATATCAGAAATTGCGTAATGATAAATATCATTTAAGTAAACTGGCAAAGCCAAGAAATAAGTGAGGAGACAAGTAGGAAATATTGCAAGCCCAATGGCGTGAAAAACTTGCCCGACATGATCCCTACCCAAAAGCATCATTGCTCTTAAAGTTGGTTTTTTTTGAGCTAAAAATGCTGGTGTCTCTGGTAAATGCTTACGAATAAAAAAGCCAACCACCGCAACAACACCACCGAGTAAAAACGGCAATCTAAATCCCCAAGAAAGCATTTGCTCATGAGTTAAAATTTTTGTAAGAGTCCAAATAATAAAAGAACCAAAAGATACCCCGAGCCCGACAGCTGAAACCATAAATCCAAAGTGAAGGCCACGACACTTTTCCTGAACATGTTCCGAAAGAAAAGTTACAGCCCCCGGAAATTCTGCACCAAAAGTAACTCCCTGTAAAATTCGGCATAAGCTAAAAAGAGCAGTGGCGACTAATCCTATAGCAGCAAAATTTGGAATTAAACCCATTAAGACTGTAGCAAACGCCATCCACAATAATGTATTGGCAAAAATATTTTTTCTACCGAAGCGATCTCCAAGGATACCAAATACAATACCCCCAAGAGGACGAACAATATTACCAACAGCAAACAATCCAAAAGTAGCAAACAAAGCAGCAACATGATTAGAACCTGGAAAAAATTGTTGACTGATGAAACTGGCAAGCAGGCTATAGATAACAAAATCATAGTGCTCTAATCCCGTACCTAAGCTCGTCAAAAAAGTAATTTTGGATTGTTTCATAATCAATTGATTATACTGTTGATATTTTTTATTGCAATTTTATAAAAAAATATTTAATTTTCATTTGAGTTTATGTATAAAACTTCTACAATGCACATAGTTTTTTGCCTATAATATAAAGGGGAGATAATTATGGCTACACTACCAGATCCGAAATCTCATGCCGATTGGGAAATCGCCCAAGCAGCTGAGTCCCAAATGAAATCAATCTATACTTTGGCTGACGAGCTTGGAATTTTGCGTGAAGAATTATTACCACACGGAAACTACGTTGCAAAAGTAGATTATCAAAAAATCCTAAATAGATTAGCGAACAAACCTGATGCGAAATATATTGATGTTACCGCTATCAACCCAACGCCATTGGGTGAAGGAAAATCAACCACAAGCATTGGTTTAGTCCAAGGGTTGGGCAAACGCGGAAAAAGACCTATTGCTACCCTACGCCAACCATCCGGCGGCCCAACAATGAATATTAAAGGGTCTGCTGCTGGCGGCGGACTATCACAAGTTATTCCATTTGCACAATTTTCTTTGGGCTTGACCGGTGACATTAATGCAATAATGAATGCGCATAATTTAGCAATGGTGGCTTTAACCTCCAGAATGCAGCACGAATTTAATTACGACGACGCAGAACTAGCCAAGAGAAATTTACGCAGGTTAAACATTGACCCACACAATATCCAATTTAGCTGGATCATGGATTTCTGCGCCCAAGCTTTGCGCAAAATGATTATTGGTATTGGCGGCAAAATGGAAGGATTTACGATGGAATCTGGTTTTGCCATTGCTGTATCTTCGGAAATCATGGCGATTTTAGCACTGACTTCTGACCTTAAAGATTTCCGCGCGAGAATGGCAAAAATCGTTGTAGCTTATGATAAAAAAGGAAAACCCATTACTACCGCTGACCTTGAGGTTGATGGTGCAATGACCGCTTGGATGCTAGAAGCCTTAAATCCAAATCTACTACAAACAGTTGAAGGCCAACCAGTTTTTGTACATGCCGGTCCGTTTGCCAACATTGCTATCGGTCAATCTTCGATTATCGCAGACAAAGTAGCAGCAAAACTTGGTGATTACTTAATCACTGAATCTGGCTTTGGTGCAGATATTGGCTTTGAAAAGTTTTGGAATTTAAAATGCCGTTATTCTGGAATCAAACCAAACGCAGTAGTAATTGTCGCTACGATTCGCGCTTTGAAATGTCATGGCGGTGCACCAATCCCAGTTCCAGGGCATCCAGTTCCTGAAGAATACAAAGCTGAAAATGTTGGTTGGGTCGAAAAGGGTTGCGAAAACCTAATACACCACATTGGTATTGTAAAACTTGCTGGAATTAATCCAGTGGTGTGTTTGAATGCATTCAAAGATGACACTAAAAATGAAGTCGCTGCAGTTAAAAAACTTGTTGAGGCGGCCGGAGCAAGATTCGCCTGGTCACAGCATTGGGAAAAGGGCGGTGAAGGAGCTTTAGATTTGGCGGATGCAGTAATTGATGCATGCAACCAAGAAAATAAATTTCAACTGCTTTATGATTTAGAAATGCCACTGAGTCAGCGCATAGAATTAATTGCGAAAAAAGTTTATGGTGCTGATGGCGTTGATTATGCAGAAGATGCGCGCAAAAAATTAAAGGCGATTGAGGCTGATCCTGAAACCAGCAAACTAGGCACTTGTATGGTCAAAACCCATTTGAGCTTAACCGAAGATCCAAATAAAAAAGGCGTACCAAAAGGCTGGCGTTTGTTCATAAGAGATTTTTTGATTTATAAAGGCGCTGGATTTGTATGCCCAGTAGCAGGCGATATAAAGCTAATGCCTGGAACTTCGGCTGATCCAGCATATCGTCGTATTGATGTTGATGTTAATAGCGGTAAAGTTACAGGGTTGTTTTAATCTGGAGAAAAAATTTATGGCTATAAAGAAAACGGTGTTTAATGCAAAACACCATGCTTTGGGCGCTAAAATGGTGGATTTTGCCGGTTGGGAAATGCCGCTCTACTACGGCTCACAAATCGAAGAACACAACATGGTTCGTCGCGATGTTGGCATCTTTGACGTAGCACATATGAATATCATTGACGTTGATGGCAAAGGCGCCCGTGAGTTTTTACGCTATTTATTCGCCAATGATATTGATAAGCTCAAAGCTCCTGGCGCTGCGCTCTATAGCTGTATGCTAACCGAAACAGGCGGAGTAGTTGACGATTTGATCTGTTATCGCAAAACCCAGCAAGATTATCGCGTCGTTGTTAACGCCGCTACTCACGACAAAGATGTTGCTTGGTTTCATAAGCAAGTAACTAAGTTTGACGTAAAGTTAACCGAGCACACTGATTTTGCGATGTTAGCGGTACAAGGACCCAATGCTCGAGAGAAAATAAAAGCAATATTTACCCAAGATCAAATTAAAGCCACTGAAAACCTAAAAGTATTTTATGGTGTCGAAATTAATGGCTGGTGGATCGCACGCACTGGTTACACCGGCGAAGATGGATATGAAATCATGATCCCACAAAATGAAGCCCTAGCGTTTTGGGATAAGTTAGTGGCTATTGGGATCAAACCTAGCGGCCTAGTGGCTCGCGACAGCTTGCGTTTAGAAGCCGGAATGAGTCTTTACGGCTCTGAGATGGATGAAAAAGTAACACCACTAGAATCTAACTTGGCATGGACGGTTGCTTTTGAACCAACCGATCGCAATTTTATTGGTCGCAAAGCTCTTGAGGACAAGCGCCGAGCTGGGATAAAACGCAAACTAGTTGGCCTCGTACTTGAAGAAAAAGGCGTCCCACGAAGCCATCAAAAAGTCATTGTTCCAAATCTTGGCGAAGGCGAAACTACAAGCGGTGGTTTTTCACCAGTATTAAATACAGGCATTGCTTTGGCGCGGGTACCGATAGATACTGGCGAGCGCTGTTTTATTGTAATACGTGACAAACAACTGGCTGCGCGGGTGATTAAACCACCGTTCGTGCGCTTGGGGAAAAAGAATTTTTAGTTTTATTTAATTAAAAGAGGAGAATGTTATGGCTGATATGAAATTTACTAAAACTCACGAATGGGTTAGCGTTGAAGGCGATACGGTTACTATTGGCATTACTGATCACGCACAACACGCACTAGGTGATATGGTATTTGTAGAATTGCCAGATGCAGGAGAAATGATTGCAGCGGGTAAAGAATGTGCGGTTGTTGAATCAGTAAAATCAGCATCTGATGTCTATGCCCCGCTTAGTGGCGAAGTAATCGCGGTAAACGACGCTACGCTTGCCGCTCCAGATATTATAAATAAAGACCCGGAAAAAGAAGGCTGGCTATTTAAAATACGTCTATCCAATCCAAACGAACTAACCACTCTGATGGATACTAAAGCATATGAAGTATATTTAGCAGAGACTTCTCACTAAAGTATTATACATAAAATTATTATATAGGTGTCAAAATGCCATATATTCCCCATACCGAGCAAGATAAGAAAGAAATGCTTGCCCAAATAAGCATCGACTCTATCGATGCTTTGTTTTCAGAAATACCCAAAGACTTACGAATTTCTGGATTAAAAAACATTCCAGAAGGCATGACTGAATTTGAAGTAGCCCGGCTAATAAATGAACGCGCCGCCAAAGATCACGTGGACTTAAACTTTATTGGCGCTGGAGCATATGAGCACCATATCCCCGCAGTAGTAACAGATATTATTAGTCGCGGTGAGTTTTTGACTGCTTATACACCTTACCAAGCCGAAGCCAGTCAGGGTACTTTGCAGGTTATTTACGAATATCAAAGCATGATGTGCCATTTGATGCAGATGGATGTTTCTAATGCCTCTATGTATGACGGCGCCTCTGCTTTGGCTGAAAGTATTTTAATGGCTATACGCTTGCATAAAAACGCTAACGCAAAAACTATTTTATTACCGCACGCACTTCATCCTACCTATCGCAAAACAATAAAGACCATTACCAAAACACATAATCTTGAATTAGTAAAAATTCCTTATGATACTCATGCTGGCCACATAGCTTTGGATACACTTAAGTCATACGCAGGTAAGGATGTTGCTGCTTTAGTAATTTCTCAACCAAATTTTTTTGGCACACTAGAAGACGTTGACGAACTAACAAATTGGGCACACCAAAATGGAATATTAGTTATTGCCAATGTTAATCCAATGGCAATGGCTTTGCTAAAAGCTCCTGGAAATTGGGGCGAAAAAGGCGCGGATATTGTTTCTGGAGAAGGTCAACCTCTTGGCGCGCCACTTTCCTGCGGCGGTCCATACTTTGGTTTTCTTTGCACCAAAAAAGAGCATGTACGTCAGCTACCTGGAAGAATTGTTGGCCGTACAATAGACACAGATGGAAAAACTGGATTTGTTCTAACACTGCAAGCGCGGGAGCAACACATTCGTCGTGCTAAAGCAACTTCGAACATCTGCTCTAACCAAGCATTACTCGCAACTGGTGCAACAATTTATATGAGCTTACTCGGCGCAGAAGGCATGCGAAATATTGCGGCAACCAGCAACACTAACGCTAATCTGTTATACGAAAAACTGCTTAAAATAAAAGGTGTTGAGGCAGTGTTTAATCGACCCTTTTTTCATGAATTTGTAGTACGGTTTCATAAGCCCGTATCAGAAATTTTACATAACTTGGCAAACAATGGAATTCAAGGTGGTTTTGACCTCACTTTTGAGTATCCAACGCTTGGCAATAGCTTACTAGTTTGTACTACTGAAACTAAATCACCAGAAGATATTGAAATCTATGCGCGCCAACTGGAGAAAATACTATGACAAAATTAATTTTTGAAAAATCCTATAAAGGCCGCAGAGCTGTCTCGCTAGCACCAACGCAACCAGCAAAAACAAATATTGCAACGAAGTTTTTGCGCGAAAAACCTCCGCTTTTACCAGAAGTTTCTGAGCTAGAAGTGGTTCGACATTATACTCGCTTGTCGCAGAAAAACTTTTCAGTCGACACGCATTTCTATCCGCTTGGTTCTTGCACAATGAAATACAATCCACATATTCTACAAAATTTGGCTAGCGTACCAGGTTTCGCGAAGCGTCATCCTTACGCGCTAGAAGAATCGAGCCAAGGCTTTATGCAATGTATGTACGAATTACAAGAATACCTAAAAGAAATAACAGGCTTTCAGGGAGTGTCACTCACACCAAGCGCAGGAGCAAATGGTGAATTTGCTGGTGTTGAAATGATTTATGCGTATCACAAAACACGCGGCGACGCAGCTCGGACGGAAATTATTATTCCCGATGCAGCTCATGGCACTAATCCAGCTTCAGCCGCAATGTGCGATTATATTGTACACCAAATTCCAACTCTACCAGACGGCGATGTCGACCTCGAAGCTTTAAAAAAAGCTGTTGGGCCACAAACTGCTGGAATTATGCTAACAAATCCATCAACCCTTGGGGTATTTGAAAGAAAAATTAAAGATATTGCCAAAATTGTGCATGATGCTGGCGGCCTGCTCTATTATGACGGCGCTAATCTCAATGCAATTTTGGGTAAGGCTCGTCCAGGAGATATGGGTTTTGATGTAATGCATATGAACCTGCACAAAACCTTTGGCACACCACACGGTGGCGGTGGACCTGGCTCTGGGCCAGTTGCCGTAAACAATACTTTATTGCCATTCTTACCAATACCTATTATCGCTAAAAACAACGACAAGTATACTTGGCTTACGGAAAAAGATAACCCGCAAACTATTGGTAGACTTTCAGCGTTTGCCGGCAACGCAGGAATTATGCTACGTGCTTATATTTACATTAGATTGCTTGGGGCTGCTGGACTTGTGCGTGTCGGCGAGTACGCAACCTTGAACGCCAACTACTTAATGAAGATTTTGCAAAAATCTGGGTTCACTGTACCCTACCCCGAGCGTCGTGCTTCACATGAATTTATTGTAACCCTTAAAGAGGAAAACAAAAACTTTGGTGTTTCTGCCAAAGACTTTGGTAAACGCTTACTTGATTATGGTTTTCACGCGCCAACCACCTATTTCCCTATGCTAGTTCCTGAGTGTTTATTAATCGAGCCAACAGAGACCGAAAGCAAGCAAGAAATGGACGCGTTTGCTGAAGTAATGGCAAAAATTTTAGCCGAAGCAAAAGCTAACCCTGACCTAGTCAAGAACGCTCCATACACAATGCCAGTTAAGCGTCTTGATGACGTAAAGGCAGCTAAAGATATGAACTTTGTATGGCAACCGTAAGTAAGATACGGTAAAATACTAAATGCTAAAGGAGGGATAAATTGACATATCACGGAAGATTATTAACATGATTCCAGACACTCGAAAATTACAAAAAAAAATAAAAGCATCCAAAGAAGAGAAATCATCCTTTAGTGAAGAACAAAAAAAGGCTATTGCTTACGCAAAACAAATTCGTGCCATAAATTCTGCAAACGCTCTTTTTAAAAAAAGAGAGCACAATACTCTTAACCGCGACAAATATTACGAGTTTCTAAGCGAAGCAGACGACATTGCGTTAGAAAAACTAAAAAAAATCCAAAACAACGATGCCAATGAAATTGATGATATATGGTCCATATTCAACATTCTTGAGAAAACTCTTGCCCTGAAAAAAGAATTAGACTTTAAAGACGGCATTGCCACAATATCTGTCGAGGTTCAGGGCAGATTTTTAGAAGTTACAATAAAAAAAGATCCAAATAGCAAAGTTATACCCGGTACCAATATACCGGAAGAATTTAAAATTATAGGATTATCGCAATATTGGTGGAAAAGTGATTGGGATGACGTTCAAAAAAAATGGGTTCGTCCAAACCTTCCTAAAGCCAGTTTTCCCATAATTGAATTGGGTGTAGATCAACCTGTCAAAGTAAAAATGAAAGATGGTTTGATATCAGCATATAGCCCTGAAACAGGTGTTGAGATCATTAAAGACCAGTTTATAGACCGTGACTATCAAGCAGACTTGATGCTAAAAACAGTTGGTTTGGAAGTGAAAGACGGCCAGATCAAAAAAATCGAAAAAACAACGCCTGAGCATACTCCTCAACTTATAACAGCTGGAACCGGAGTAGGCAAAACTGGAGTTATTGTTACAACAGCCCTCATGCACGGAGATGGAATTTTCGCAGTACCATCAGATGCTTTAGTAGACCAGATGTGCGACGATGCAAATGATTTTATCAAGGATATAGACAAAAGCAAAAACCCTCTTGCTGTAAAACTTCCAAAAAGCATAGTAGATAACATCGATGATGTTAAAAGCTTTTTGAAGAAGCACAAATACGTTGTAATGACTCATGAACAACTTATTAAATATGCCAATGTAATAGAAAACCGCCACGTATTTATAGACGAAGCACATACCCTGATTCCAAGAAGTTTTGAAGCAAAAAGAAAAAAAAATGTAAGCGAAGCGCTGGATAAGATAGCAGAAAACAACACAACGCTCTGTACAACCGCAACGCCTACAAACGAATTAGAAAAATATGCCGTATCAATAGAGGACTTTTCACTATACAAAACCCAACACGAAGAAAAAATGGTGCGCCCAGTAGATACTGAAGACAATCTGGCAGATAGCAAATATCTTAGCAAGATTGCAGCTGAAGAATTGCTACTGAGAGAAACCAAAATGAATCTGGAGATGAAAGGGTACTCAAATAGCGAGTTAGAAAAAAACTATAGATTAGGTTTCCAAGTCCAAGGATTAGTTTTCACTGACGACCCAACCATTGGCAAAGAAATATATGAAAAATACCTATCAGAAAGCGGCTTATCGCAACTCAGCAGCAACCCTAAGGCATTAGATAGCAAGAAGAAGGCCATCAAAGAAAACATTGAAGCAATTAGCAAAATTGAAATCGACATTAAAAAAAATACCGAGAAACTAATAAAAGAATCAAACAAAAATCTAATCGCACTAAACCCAGATGACAGAAGAGATAAAACCAAAGTAAATAAACTAAACACAGATATAGAGCGGCTAAATCGACGAAAAGAAGCTGTAATTGCGGAAATAGCAAACCTTACTAACAATACATTAGAAGAAACTGGTAAAAAGCTTTTATTAATCGAAAGCGAGCAAGACCAAACCAAAAAAAACCAATTCATTGAAGACATAACAAATATAAATAAAAACGACATACAAAAAGACATTGTAGAAGCTCAGAAAAAAATTATCGACTACAATATAAAAATCGACATTATTGTTAACTTAAACACTTCACTGCTACCTAGAGAAGAACTAGAAAAACTGGCACGCAATAAAAAATACGAAGACTTAGATGCAGAATATATAAGCTCTTTAAGTAAATACAAAGAAAAGAAAAATAACTGGAAGCTTTCTCAAATACTGATGAAAGATCCTGGCTTTAAGTACTTTTATGAAAAAAACTTACAAAGTGAAATTGATAAAAAAATAGAAAAGCAGATTACTAAGAGAAACCTGAGCGCTCAGACCAGCTTGGGAATAACGTTTTCAAAAGACGACAACAAGGTGCGTCTCGCCCTGTCTAACTATGTAAAAGCCAGAAAAGCAAATAGCAAGAGCATAGAAACAGAAAAGGCAAAAGCGGAATTATTAAACACATTCAGCGAGATGGACAAAAACGACAAAGTACAGAAAAACAACGATGCCCGCATAAATAAAATGTACTACTACTATATAAAAGTAGAAGGGGAAGCTAGAAAAGAGTTTTACGATCTGACAAAGAAGGGGGAGTTTAGCAAATTAACTACAGATGAAAGAAAAAAGTATAGTGATGGGCTACTAGCAACAGAAATAAAAAAAGCCGCCCAAGCCTTAGAAAAACACTTAAAAAATCCGCAAGAAATGCCAAAGTTAAGCATAAAAGAAAACTATGAAAAAGATGTTATACAGCATGAAAAAAATCAAGAAAAACTAAAGGGATTAATACAAGATGAAAAAACGATAGGGCTGATAAATCAAAACCTAACAAAAGAAACAGAGTGCGAAAAAGACCTAAACATCACTAAAGAAAAAATCACGGGACTGAAAAAAACACAACAAGAAACTTCAGAAGCAATTGCAAAACTAGAGTTAATCAAAAAACTTTCGGAAAAACCAGATAAAACATTTCTAAAAGATAACAGCAAAGCATTGGGAGAGGGCATAGATCAAATACACGCAAGCGAAAAACAAAAACATGAAGAAAAACTCAAAGTAGCTGAAAATAAAGAACAAGAATATAAAGAAAAGATTGATGGGAGGGTTGCCGAATATATAAAGAAAGAAGAAGAAGAAAAGACGACATATGAAGATTCAATAAAAGATCATGAAAAATTTGTTGAGTCTTTACTACTAAGCTATGGCATGGAAAAACTATGCGATATAAAAAACCTAGACTATTTGCAAACCAACATAGTAAGACTTATCAAACCTCTCAGCCTTCCGACAAATGTCATAATCGGAGGGACTCCAGCTAAAAAGAAATTTGTGGGCAAAATAATTAGTTCGGCGATAGCGATGCGGGATTATCCCGAAAACTGCAAGCTCCGTAAACATGAATATGACAAAGAACTTGAGCAATATAATGAAAACTTAAAAAAAATTAGCGGTAGCATTGATCTGCTTAAAAAAGAACACAAGGAAAGTGAAAACAAATTCAACGAATTAATAAAGGAAATTACACAAGAAAATAGCGTAGATTCAAAAGAAAAAATAGCAAACTTATCTGAAGCAATACTTCCAAAAAAAGAAATAGACTCAAAAATACTAGAATACACAAAAAAGCTTGAAGAACATAATAAAGAACTCAAAAAACTTGAAGAAGCCAGTACAAACACAGAAAACAAACTAGAGCTTCTTAAAAAACAAACGCTCGATAAAAAAAATAACTTAGAAGCAGAAATATCTGAAGAACATAAGGAAAAAGTAAAAGCAATTCTTGAAGAAAAAGAAACAAGCTCAAGTGAAAAAAATATAAAAATTACTGCAATTTTGGCGGAAATAAAAGAAGCGAAAAAAGCTGTAGATTCACCCCCTCCTAATGAACAAATAATAAACAACTACAACAACCAGATAAAAAAATCTGAGATATACCAAGAAAAAACAAAAGAATATAACCAAGAACTGGAGGAACTAAGAAAAAAACAAGGTCTGGATATAAAAAAAATTACTGAGCTAACAAATAACGAAACACAATATATAAAACTTAAGAAAATTACCGAGATATTAGAAGAAATAAAAAAAACAGAAGAAAAATTAGAAAAAGAAAAAACAAAGATCCCTCCAGATCAAAAACTAGTAGATGAGTACGAAAAACAACACTCAGAAAAATGCACGAAGTTTGAAAAAAAACGGGAAGAATATAAGAAGTTAAAAAGCGATCTGGCTCCAGATGTAGAACAAATCGACGTCTTATTAAAAAACGACGAAAAATGTACAGAATTGATTAAAACAGGGAAAGAGATACCACTAGCAGACTTTAACTATGAAAATGAAAAAGAGGAAGCTCCTGTATTAGCTGATTACTACAATACTGTAGTGGAATATTATAATAAAGAATTAGAGCTAATAGAAAATGAAAAAATTCAAACACAAATACGCGAGTCAGAAGAAAAAATACGAAAAGCAAAAGAAATATTAACTACACACTCCGTAACCTTACCGCCCGAAGACATTCAACTATATCAACAAATCATAAACAATGAACAAAAAAACATCAATGATATCCGAGAAAATTCCGTAGGAAAGAACCAAAAAGCAATAGTTGCTAAGTTACAAAGTGAAAATAGCGCATCAGAGTTACTGCTATTAGAAAATCCAAAAATCACGAAAGATGACTCCCCTGAAAAAGCAAAAGAAAAAGCAGAAGCGGCAGCAAAAACAAATGACGCTAGAGAACAAAAAGTAAAAGCCTTGCTGGCAAAAGGGCTAAGGATGTTCGTCATAAGCGATGGATTATTAGGCACAGGATATAGCAACCCTAATTTACAAAATACAGTACTTGTACAAAATAAATCCACCCACAATTCTCCACCAGACATAAACCTAATAATCAAGTGTATTCAACAATATGGCAGAGCAATTCGCAGCGAGGAAGGAATCTCTTTTGTAGCAAGCGTCATAAACCAAAATTTGCCTGAAGAAGAGCGAATTTTAACAAGCAAAGAGAGCTTTGGGGAAGAAGCTACAAATCTTTACAAAAAAAAATTAGCAGGTCTTGATGCGTATTATTTAAAAAACCTGGATGGACTAGAGGCTGAATTATTAAATTTAAAAAATTTAGAACCGAAATTATTAGAAGAAGGCGATAAAAACACACACAAGGAATTGCTAAAAGAAGTTACCGACACGCTTATTAGTTTTGCGATAATTCCAGTCACAGAAGTTGAACTTTTTCTCGAAAAATTAAAATCATTTAACCAGCGCATCGAGGACCAGTACCACGTAACAGAAGAAATAAAAAAACATCTTAATGCAATTGAGCTAATTGAAACTGCGACTAAATCAAAGATCGATAACACTATACTACCAGAACTAGGAACTAAAAAAGTAACCGAGCTAAATACGCTGGCAAAAGAAATAGCAGAGCTAAAATCTAACACCATAAAAGCTTTTGAGACACAACTGCAAAACTTAAACAATTTATTGACATCCCATGGTCGTAGTGAAGAGATAAAAACTAAGATAAATACTGAGATAACTAATACTAAAGCGAAACAGAGTTCACTACTGAAGACCATTGATACTAAGGCAACAGAATTAAAAAAATTAACCAATGAGCAAGAATCAGAAGATCAAAAGATAAGGGATTTAATAAAAGCAAATAACGACAAATTTGAACCGATCGAAAAAAATGCAGACGCTATAAATAACGAAATCAAAAACATCATAAACGACACAAGCAAAGACACAAAACACTTGATTGATTTGCAAACCAAAGCTAAAAGTTTTTTTGATAGCAATACTGATTTACTAGAACCACAACTGAAAACGCTAACAGCTGCCCTTATAAACGCAAAGACAGGATTGGCTGAAGATGCACGAAAGGGTTTAGAGGCGGCTATAGAGCTCGTAACTAGAATACAAGGGAATCACTTTGACCACCTAAAGTCTGGACTAGAAACATTAAAAACATCAATAGATAATAGGGATACAGCAGAAAAAAATGCTACCGAAAGCATTAGAAAGATCACGTTGATCGACGAAAATATCCAAAAGCAACTCACCGTGGTGCAAGAGGCTTTAAATGCAAAGCCCGAAAAAGAAATAAAAGAACTAAAAAATATATTAGTTAGTACACGAGAATTTATAACTATCACTATTGAAAATCTAGAACCGCTGCAACGTCAGAGCCTAGACATTGGCGTACCAGAAGATTTACGCACACAGTTAGCGAAGGCTTTACTTCCTGCTCAAACGAAGTTTAATGAATTGCGCACCTCATTGGAAAAAGTTGAAAATCAACAAAATATAAAAGCAGCTGTAACAATCCAAAGTGCATTTAGGGGGATGCTTAAAGGGATTAACACAAGAAAAACAGTAGAAAAAGCTCGTGCTAGTACACAAGAAATTGATGAAGCCAATAAAAGCATTGCCACTTGTAGAACTGATATAAAAAACGCTTTATCAAACATAACATCAATAGCAAACGTATTAGAGGCTCAATTAGAAGAGGCAAAAAGTAAACAATCAATCGCCATTAATACTTTACAAAGCCAACATTCTCTATTAGAAGCAGACATAGCACAAGAAAGCGACCAAGCTTTACAGGGTCTACTAAAGAACAACTTAGATAAAGTCAACACAACATTAGGAACAACTAATGAAATAAAAAAAGAGCAAAACGAACTAGAGAGCATGATCGCCTCTAGGAGAGTAGCAGAAAGCAACGTCGAAACAAGCGAGCGAGCGATTGGTGCGATTTTTGATAAAGTAAAATCCAAAGTTTCAACAATTAAAGAGAAACCAACCACAAAGATAACCGCAAAAGAGTTAGATAATTTAATAATAGATATAAACGCTTTTGTAGAACAAACCAAAAAAGATTTAATAGAAGCAGCGACTATTGGTAAGAGTACGTTACCATACCTAGAAGAGAGATTAAATAAAGTGTTGTCTCTCGCTCAACAACAATTAAAAAATCTAGAAGACGAACAAAACAATATAAAACAACTGTTTGATCAGCAAACAAAAAAAGACAATCAAGCAACTGCTATAATACAGGACGCTAACACTAAGGTTGCTGGAATCAAGAGCAAGATTGAAGTTGCTTTAGCTAAAGCCACGTCTAGCGATGACACAAAAGCGCTAGATTTGAAAAAATTAACAGAAGAAACGCTATTGGTTGAGAAAGAGGCTAGCACTGTTCTAGATACACAGAGCAGCTTATTAGCTAATATTGACAAAACCGGCCTTAGTCAAGACACA
Organism: bacterium; assembly: GCA_037142515.1. Lineage (GTDB taxonomy): Bacteria > Pseudomonadota > Gammaproteobacteria > UBA9339 > UBA9339 > JBAXAM01. The sequence goes on from JBAXAM010000001.1 coordinate 108,998, forward strand.
GAAACAGAATTGGGAAAAGCTCTAACACTGATTGATACAACTCAAAAAATAAATTTAGATTTAACAAACAAACGTAAATATCTGGAAAAACTCGAACAAGAACGAGACCTTAAAGATCAAAATACGATGCTTTTGATAAAAAGCTTTAATACAAATATCAAAGATTTTGAAAAAGATATTAATGCGCAGATAGAAATAATTAGGACCAGCCAACAAGATCCAAGCAAGTCAGAGAAAGAATTAAAAACCATATTGACTGATGCCGAAAAATTTGCAAAGGAAAAGATAGACGCTTTACAAAAACAGCTAAAAAACATAAAAGAAAATACTCCACCAAGCGCTAGCGACGAAGTGCAATTAGCCCTAAAGAATGCCGAACAAGACATACTAAAGAGCATAGATGAGCAGCAAAAAGCACTAAGAGCTGAGTTGAATAAATTAAACACTGTACTTAAAGAGCGGAAAGAAAAAGATGCAAAAATAGAGATATCTCTAATAGATTTAGAGAGCAAGATAATTTCGATTACGCAAAAAATTACAGCACTTGATACTAAGCAAACAGCAACAGAAAAAAACCTACAGGACCTAAAAGCAGATATACAAATAATTGAAAGCGAAATAGGCGCTTTGCAAGAGACACAAAAGGTGTTGCAAGAAGAAAATATCAAAGCCCTACCTGAAGATATGCAAAAACGGCTTAACAAGGCGCTAATAGATACAGAAAACATACAAAAAACAGAGTCACAGAAAATGCAAAGACGGCGAGAAGATTTAGAAAAAGTCTTGCCAGACATGCGCACAATAGAAGAACATACAAAGCTAGTTCAAGCTGAAACTACAAAAGTTACAGAAGCCAGTCAAAAGAACACAGCCATAGCAGTGGATGTGTTGCAGCTTTTATATAAAACAAATCTAGAGCTCAAAAACCAAGTTGAAGGATTCTTAAAAAGCACAAGTCGATCAGTTAGCGAAAATGATAACGTTCGAAGCTCAATAGCTACAGCCTCTACCGCCTTGAGTCTTGAGTTAAACAAATTAACAATCGCACTGAACGAGCTAGAGCGCTTAGATAACGCGCGCAAGGAAGAAGACCGTAAAATAGGAAAATTAGCAGATGACACAAAACTGGAATTCGAAAAGATTGAGACAAAAATCAAGCCCTATATTAAAAAAGCACCAGACTCAACAGCGGAAAATTTAGAAAAGTTAATAAATGATATACAGCTTAGTGAAAAAAACCTTACTGACTTAAAGAGAACGCGACAAGAACTGGAAAGCCATAGAAATACAGAAGCACGCGATCCAAACACTCAGGAGATTATAATAGAAATTAAAAAGAATGAAGAAACAGCTTTGCAATACTTACAAACCGAGAGAGAAAAATTAACGAACTTAAAGCGAAGCAGACTGGACGAAGATAAAAAGGTAGAACTAGATATAGAGCAACATCTCAACACGATCAAACAATTTATTGAAACCACTATTAAATCAAAAAATGAAGAGATTGCGCGCTCATTAGAACCCGGGATTAAAAAAGTAGTAGAATTAAATCCATTAGCGGACGAGACAACCGTACTAAAAACAGAGACTACGAATTTTTTTGTGAAACAACTACAAGAATTAACTGCTTTGTCAACACCAAACAACTTTAGTGAAGAAGTAAACAAGAAGATAAGCACTGCGATACAATTCACCAAGGATACACAGGGAGAACAACAATTAATACTGGACGATTGGGTAAAAAAATTAAGAGCGTTATCAGCAGCACAAGGTTTAGAGGATGAGCGGATAAAAGCATTAGTAGAAGACAACAATACAAAGATTGACCCAGTTGGAACTAAAGCAAAATATCTAGAAAGCAAAATCGAAAACATTAAGAACGATACAAACAAGAGCTCAGAAACATTAACTCTTTTATTCAACGAAGCTGGAACGCTTATTACCGACAATACTACTTTATTGAAGACACAACTAGACATACTGGAGAAAACTCTTAAAAATGCAAAAACAAGTTTAGATAAAGATGTACAAAAGAGTTTAGAAAAAGCTATACAGAATATAAAAGATATTCAAACCAATCATTTCTCTCACATAGAGACCGGCCTAAAAACATTAGATATCTCAATCAAAGAAAGGAGCGCGGCAGAAAAAGAAGCTGATGAAAGCCTTAATAAAATTGCACTAGCCAAGCCATTGATTCAAGAAAAAATAGATCAAATCCAATTGGCATTAGAAGACGAAACCAAAAAAGCTGAAGAGTTATCCATCCTGGCAGAAAAAGCATCCGAACCAAGCATTATAAATTCCATACAACAAGTACAAAGCCATAGTCAACGCACCGACCTTCCAGATGATATTAAAAAGCAATTGGAGGACGCTTTAGAATCAGTACGCCCCCTTAAAGAGACTTGGTTTACTAAACTGGAAGAGCTAAACAAGCTAATCATGCAACGCTCAACAGAAGAAGCGAAAATAATCGCCAAAAACGCAACTGACAAATTGGCAATAGAAGAAGCGTTTGCTCAAAGCTTAATAAAAATTGAAGAAATCAAGTTAATTATCCAAAATGCCGAATCTAAGATCAGCAAGGATTCAGACAACACTAACTTAACAGCAGCGGAGCTAAAAAACGCGGCAGAAGAAATAAATCAAACCAAAATAATGGCTAGTGAAGGTTTGCAAATACAGAAAGAATTGTTGGAGCACCTATTAGAAACTGCAAAGGGGTTGCAAAACTTTGACCCAACAACACTAGGCAACTTAAACACAACCATATCGGAAGTAGGAATCCTGCAAACAAACTTGTCATCATTAGAAAATGGAAAGAAAAAATTAGAAGTACTAGCAGAAGAACGAGAAAAAGCGGAAAAAGAAGCGGATGAAACTGAAAAGACAATTATAATAATTAAGAAAGACATAGAAAATAAAATTGCTGAAAATCAGGAATTGTTTTATCAAAAAATAACAGCAGAAGAGTTAGACAAGGGCATAAAAACAACAGTAGCGTTTGAAGAAAATATTACCGAAAGATTAAAAACACCACAAGAACATAGTAATCGTAAAAACCTCCTCCCTTCTATTAAAGAAAGATTAGATTCTGCTTTAACACAAACAACAGAGTCTCAAGCAAACTTAAAAACGCAGCTCATACAATTAAATAATGCACATCTAGCACGAAACAAAAAAGACGAAGAAACAGCAAAGACAACAATAACTATCGATAATGAACTTGCTAATATTGAAAACAGTATTCTGGGAGCCGTAGATAAAGCTAATATTACTAAGCCCATAAAAGCACGAGACTTGAACACTCTGGTGGCAGATACAATACAACCAACTGAGAATAAAGCTGGGGTTGATTTAACAAATCAGGAAAGATTACTGCAAAATATTGACAAAACAGGTCTTGATTCAGAAACAACAAAGAAGTTAAACGAAACCATAGATCGAGCGAGCGTAATTCGAGAAAACTTAAAAGAACTGGAAGACAAGCGCAAAAAGCTGGAGGAATTTGCACACAAACAAGACCTCAACGACAAACAAATAATGCTTTCGATAAACGGCTTTGATATAACCATCGACAGTTTCAATATAAAAACCGGTCAGCAAATAGATACATTACAACATAAAAAACAATCTGCGAAAGAAATAGCAACCTTAGTGAACAGCGTCAAAAGTTTTGTGGAAAAAGAAATATCTGATTTAAAAAAGCAGCTAGAACACATGGAAAAGACAGTTCTAGAAAGCACCAGTGACGAAGCGAAAAAAGCCTTAACTAATATTAAACAGAAGATGAATATAGCTATAGAAACGCAACAAAAAGCTTTGGATACTGCATGGGAAAACCTAAACAATGCATTTGAAAAACAGCAAAAAGAAAACAAGCAAATAACTGACCTAACAGACAGAGCCAATACAGCAATTAGTGCTGCGGAAGAAATACAAAAAAAGGCTACCCAACTTGGGGTTGACATTAAAAACTTATTGTCCTCTTCGGATGATTTAAAAGCAACAAAACTAAGAGAAGCGCTGGAAAATTTTACGATTGAGAAAGATAACATTATACTGAAATCAGAAGAAACGAAGCAAGAACTAAACAACATTAATAGCGAACCTGGTTTTACAGATGATATAAAAATTAAACTTAATGCGGCATTAAACGAGATACAATTGCTGCAAAACACCGGAGTGCCTATATTAGGGGAAGGACTGAATAGAATAGAAACTTTAGCTGAACTTAGAGAATTAGAAGATCAAAAAATAGAAAATCATGTGACAGCAATTGAAGAAGACGTAAACAGGCTAATAATAAATGCGGCAAGAACAGAAGCGGAAATCAATGAAGTATTGATTGCTAAAAACAAGACGGCAGCAGACATAAGAAACTTTGCCGAAATTAAAAAAGAAACTGTGGCAAGTATATTAAATGATTTAAATATACAGAAACTGGCATTAGAACAAATAGAGATTAAAGATAGCCTAAAAAAAGACTTACAACAGCATATACTTACAGCTCGAACCAAAACAAAAGCTCTGATAAACGAAATGGGGGAAAAGCTGAATCAAGGATTAGATAGCTTAGAAAACAAAGCAAAGAATATAGAACAAGAGGACAATGAATTAAAAAATATAATAAAAGAGCAGCACTGGGACGATATAGAAAAGATTGAGAAGGAGATCATAGATAAAATAAAACTAATTACCGATATTCTAGAATCTAGTAACCTCATACCAGCTTATGAACCAGACGAATTAGCAATAGCGTCAGAAGAGTTTAGAAACAAAATGGATATGGCTTTAAAGAAGCACCTAAAAGAGCTGGGGCAGCTTGATATACTAGAAACCAACATAGAGGCAAAAAGTTTTCTGGACCAAACCATAGAAAAAGCAAATAACGCTAAAAATAGTAACAATGAATTAATAAATTTGATAGAGCAACTGAAAAACTTATCCCTCACACGAAAGAAAGAAGGCACAAAAAAAGTCGCGGAAGAAAGCCTGCTAATTGTTGAGCAGTTGATAGAAGAGCTGCAATATGCTCAAAACGAAATGCAGGAAAACAATGAACCAGATGCTGATGCGTTAGAAAAACTAGCTACAAAAATGGACGGGCTTATACAACGAGCAGAATCAACTTTGTCAGAACAACGATATGCGCTGGAGACAGAAAAACAATATTTCGAAGAGGAGGAAAATGCTCCAAATATAGATAGTGCTTTAAGTGCTGTAGATAAGGCAGAAAAAATCTTGCAGAATATAAAGGATGCTACAAACGATTTAAGAAGTCAGGCAGAAGAACAAAGAATTGCAGATAAACAGAAAAAACTAGATGAAGAGCAAGAAAAACAAAATAAAAATAAAGAATTAGATGAAGCACAAGCAAGAGACAATAAACAGAAAAAATCTACTCAAGAAAACAAAGACAATCAGGAAGAGACAACAGAACTAAAATTATCGGCAAAAGCAAAACCAAATCCAATTTTCGAACTAGCCATCAAGAAAGATGCGGCGGGTAAATGGTCACTAGAAAAAAGAAACGACAGTGCGTCGAAATGGGAGAAACACAAAGATCTCGATGATATGCCAAAGGAAGCAACCCTTGAAGAGCTGGTTGAAGCATTAAAGAGCCTTATTAAGAAGCCGCCAGATAACTCAAATGGGTTGGTAGGTGTAGAGTTCAAACAAAACGAAGTTCCTCCGATAATAATCATACGCGTCAAATCCAAAGACCCAGGAGACGCTCTTGAGATGGCGACGAATATAATAGAGCAAGCCACCCGGGAACTAAAAGCCAAGGAAGAAGCTAAACTAAACCAACCAGATTCAGATACTTCTAGAACCGGACTTAAGGCATAACTAAGACACTTTTCCCTTAAGATAACTACGCTCTTGCCCATCCGCTACAACATCTTCCTCTTTTTTATCTTCAGTAATATCTACTGGCTTTTGATCACCTAGTATTTGTTCACTTAGCTTATTTTTGTTGCTAGGGTTAAGAAGGTCTGCTTGTTTTAATTTTTGCGTAATAGCATTCCCGCTTTCTGTCAACTTTAGATCGCTAGGTATTCGCTCATCCGGCTTACTCGTGTCAAGAACATCTATTAACTTTTGTTTTTGTGCACTTAGCTGGCGTTCTACTTTACCTAAATCAACAGCAGATTGCATCTTTACTACCGCCTCCCTTCTTTGTATATCCTCATACTCTTTTGCAACTGTTTCCCCTGTCTTACCATACCACCAATTACTTATTGTGGCACCAAAATAAGGAATATAGTTAACCAACTTAAAAGCCACTGATTCACGCCAACTTTTATTTTCATTTTTCATTCTATCTAGAGACCTAGACATTGCATTTAACCTCTCAGCCATCTCTTCTTTAGTGGCTGTTTTTATATCAGCTATAGCTTCCTTCAAATCATTAACGCCTTGAGACATTTCTGCCACTTTTTCTATTTTTTTATTCGTATCATCCAAAGCAGAATGAATTCTAGTTTTTAATAAACCTTTTAGTGGCTCTAAAAACTTCGGTTCAATCGCTCCCCCTTGAGCAGAAGGAATATCCCCATTCCAATCACCAATTTTTTCAACGTCTTCATTAGCTAGCAGCCCGAGGCCTATAGCATTACCAATTAGCTCATCATCGGATAAAGTACTGCTTAGCATTGTTTCAAAAGAAATTAATGACTCTCTACGCTCGTTCAACTCTTTCTTAAGTTGACTCACTCCTTCTTTAACTTGCGTGCCTATAGAGCCCACCAATTCGAATAGTTCACTTAACCCTACAGATATAGCCAGTTGATTATCTGGTGGAATTGCTTGAATGCTACTAATTTTAGCCTTGGCTTTGCCTATAGCGTCTTCAATAACTTCACTTTCTTTTACACGCTCATGTATGCCGTATTGGTTTTTTATTTTACTCAAGGCTGTTTTTGCCTCTTCAACAGTTTCTGTTGATATAGCACTTGTCAACCCATTTGCTGTTAGATTTTTAAGCTTATTACTCCAACCATTAAGAAGCAGTAACTCGATCGAATTAGGTTTTATAAACTTCCGTAATTCTGTTATTGTTTGAGCTAAAGCATGTCCGTTTTTTGATTCTTCTATTGCTTTGGCCAGACCAATTTTGTCATTTATCTGTTTTACTTCTTTATCCCATTCATCACCCGTAAGGTCACTTACTTTAAGCTTTATAAACAACTCACTGGCGCTAACCAAGGTTTTTTCAACGCTATCACGTAAACCCTCGTCTCGCGGCACATCTTTCGAGTCATACAATAACCTATCAATATCACGCTGCAACTTCTCAATATCTGCCGCTTTTTTATTATCTGCCTCATTTTTCCGTTCTTGCTCTAATCTTTCTAACTCCTCTCGGCCCGCAATCATATCTGCTAATTTTTCCTGCTCTTTTTCTGCCTCCTGCTTTGTTTGTAACGTACCAATAACCTCACCTAGAACTTCTTCTAATCGCTCTAGTATAGCCGGATCAGAACTATGTTCTTTCTTTAAAACATCTTCTAATACGGTTTTTTGTTTTTGTAAAACATCAAAGGCAATTGCTTGCTTACTCTTTATTTTGCTTAACTTGCCTTTTAATGCCTCTGCTTTCGATTCTTGATCTAACAACGCCTGTCGTATATTATCTCTTTCTGTTGCAACACTCTCTCTAGCTTCTTTAATTTTCCCTACACTAAAGCCAGCAAAAGCTTTTGTTATTTGTCGTTCTCTAAATGCGTGTTGAATTACCGTTGCCGCCTCTGTCTCTCGTTGATTTTTAGCCAACGCTTCTGAAATTCCCTCTTTGATTGAGATTACTAATTTCTCAGCCTCCACTAATCCAGTTTCTATTGCATCACACTTAGCATCAAACCCGGCAAAATCCTGCGTCGTCCCACTACCAAAAGTTAATCCTCCAAAATCTTCTTTTAATTTTTTCAGCATTGCTACTGTTGATTTTTGCACTTCTTTCTGTTTTTCATCTTTAATTTCCAGTAATTCTAACTCCTTCTCTATTTTCTCTACACGCCTATCCACATCCAGCTTCGCAACCTTATCCAATCCTTCTGTTGCCTTGGTTGCACCGTCAATTGCCTGGGTAAGCTCAATCAAGTTTACACTCAAAACAGGATCTTTTAGCTTCTGCAATACGGCTTTCCATCCTTCAACCAATTTTTCAATTGAACCTGCTAATATTGGTTCTGCAGCAGTTTTCGATTCTAATAATTTTATTTGGTCAATAAGTTGCTTAGCTATGGGCCCCAATTTTTCTAGCACGCGCACCCTTTCTAATTCCGAATTTATAGCTATTGAAGCGCCACTTACATCTAACTCTTTGTATACAGGCCTTGACAACACCTCTTCTAATGATTTACGTAACGCATCCAAACGTTCGTTTGCAAAACTTCTTAATCCAAAATCCTCTGGCAACACATTATCTATGCCTTCTTTTGATTCCTGTAACTTATCAAGTATGCTTTTAGCCAATATAAGAGGCCAAATCTTAAGTTCTAGCGCTTTCTCCAACTTCTCTGCATACCTAACCAGCTGATACTTTCTCTCTTGTGCTAATGTTGTTAGATATGCGTGTGCAGCCATATCCATTTCACCTTTTGCATCTTTGAAATGTGCTGACTCATCTTTTAGCCCTTCTATATTACTAGCCAATGCGTCTTTAAAGCTCGCTATATTTTTACCCAATTCTTCCAGTTGCTCTAAAGCTTTTTCTGGATGCTCAACAAAAGACAAGCCCTTTTCCTGCAAAAATGCAATGGGTTCTTTAACAGCAGCCAAATACTTGTCCAGAGGCTCGGAGAATTTATCTTCTGATAATTTTTGTAGTTTTTCTAAATTTTCAACGGCTCTGCTTACTTCATCAACATCAGCGTAATTTGCTATATAATCATCACCGTCTAGCTTATCGTTAGTTTCTTTAAACAACTTTTCAGCAGATGCTCTCAGTGCTGCCAAGCCGTCTGGTAACTGTTTTATAACTTCCTCTAGCCCCTTTAGCTTTTCACCAAGTTTCTCTGCTGCTTTAGATTCACGCAAAACTAAAACAGCTGCTATTTTCTTTTTTGCTTTTTCTATGTCTTCATCTAAAGATTTGACGTCACCAACCCTTAATTCACCAAGTAATTTTTCTATTTCATTTACTTTTTTACTTACTCTTGTACCCAAATCCCCTTGCGGTATTTCTAATTTCCGCAAAGCATCTAACTCATCGTAAAGTTTTTTTATTTCAGGAAGTCGATCAAGATTGCCCTTTATCACCTGCACATATGACTCAACCTCATGCGGAGTCCTCTGTGATATATTATCATCTGATATATCTTCACTGATTTTTGAAACCAAAGAATTCACAGATTTTTTTAGAGCAAGCATGTTTTCTGGTAGATCACTTACTGCGTTTTGTAATTCTTTTAATGAGCGATCATTAATCTCTTTTGCTTGCTTCCTCTTTTCTATTTGAAACCCATCAAACTTAGCCATCAATGTGCAAAATATATTATCTGCGTCGGGACCACTGAGATCTTTCGCTGTAAAAGGACGCTCATTCTCTGGTATAAGACTATTCACCATAACTGTCGTAATAGCTAACTCTCCTTTGTCCCCTTTACCGCGCAAATTTCTTCCAAACTGTTGTTTAAGCACCGTAATTATGTCGTTCTTACTTTCTTCATTAAAATCCTTGAGAGATTTTGATACATTTGTTGACAAGCGCAATAATTTATTGTTGCTGTATCCAGTCCCTAAGTTACCATTGCTAATAACAAAATCTGCAAAACAAAGCTCAAGAGCAGCTGAAGCTCTAGCTGTGTTTTTACTATTTTTTTCTTCGTCTGGATCGGTTAATAATAGTATCGCTACAGACCTTTTTTCCTCTAACACTTTTATTAAAGCATCTCTTTCGTCCTCTAGCCTTTTAATCTTATTTTCTATTTCCACTTCCCTTTTGGTTGTTTTAGTTCTCTTACGATCGTCATGCTCCTGCTGCAGCTGTCTTATTTGTGTGGAAACTTTAAAATGTTTTTCTAGCGTGGCATAATACAAATCTACTCTTTCATCTCCTCTTGCAGCTTCATGCGTTCCATACGACCCCCAATCTGGGTGATATCTTTTTTCATGCTCTACGATAAAATCTTCTTCTAGCTTTTTCAGCCTATTTCCAACATCTTTCCCATTACCTTCAGCTACGCTCAACGCTATATCTGTAAATTCCTTCTCTCTCTTTGCAATTTCCTTTTCATCACTGTAATTCTTTTTTACCACCCCCATATAAGAATCATATAAAGCCTTATATGAAGTTCTATTATCCTCAGTATTATACTTGTATAACTTTTTTAAAATAAGGTCGTCTTTAAGCTTTTTGTACGTCTGTGGGTCATTTTTTATGTTGTTTACTCTAGCTAATAGCTTACCCGTAATATCCGCTGTCGTTTCATCGGCCAGTTTGATATTATTTTCCCTGTACATACTTGCCAATTTCTTGGAGATATCTTCTTCAACAACTTCCGGCTTCTTAGGCCCTTTGCCCTTTTGTTTTTGTACTTCTTCCGGCTTAGACTTGGGTTTAGGATTTTTTATTGTTTCTATTACGCTTGCGGCTTCTTTGATTTTTTTTTCTTTTTCTTCTACTGGTATTTTTAAAAGATTAATTACCCTGCTGTACTCTTCAAGAGCCGTATCAAAGTTTTTGTCGCTTAGTAATTTCTTAAAATTATTAAGTTCGTCTGTATTTCTAGAACTAAGCACCTTTCTATATCCGGTACGCAACTTATCAGCATCGACGGGACTGGAACTCATTGCCTCTTTAAAATCTTTCATCAGGCTTGTGCTGTATGAATCCCCTTTCCTCTCCCCATCAACTAGTTTTCTTGCTTGTTTCTTATACTCACTATCAATTATATTTTTTAGCTCTTTGTCTTCCATCAAAACATCATAGTTTGTTGGCAGCATCCCCTTCTTAACAGCGTTACTTATCTCATTAAAACCACCGACAAAAAGGTCATTTTTTAACCACTTCATTCTACCATCATGCCTATTTATAAACTTATCTTGCTGAGCTATTGAATTTTCATAGTACTTCTCTATATCTTCAGTTTTCCCTAGGAGTAATAGTTCTTGCAGATCTTTTTCCTGTTTTTTAACCCAGCCAAGCTTGAGAATGATACTAGTCATTACGGTATATTTAATCTTTTTAGCTTGCGACCCTTCCATTTCTCCATAGACGTCGCGCTTATATCCAGCTGGTAATTCTTGGAACTCTGGAGGCTCTTTGCCTTCGTTCATTTCTTTGATTAACTTTTCCTCATTAGCTAAAGCTGCTGCATTAATCCGCTCCTGCAGCTGCGGATTCTTACCTAAATTATTCAGTACTTCATAAAATTTTCTAGCTTTCTCTGGATCATCCCAAAACGAAAGACCTTGCTGTTGCGAGGCTTTATCAATAGTGTGCTGGATACTGTTTGGAGAATTGGCTGCTAAAAATTCAATAACGCTATTTTCATAAAATTCTTTACTCTCTTCGAATTTCGCTTCTACATCACTAGACTGTACTTGACGCACCATGTGCTCTTTGTATTGGATATCATGTAATGGGATGTTGCATATAACCGCATCCTCTCCACCAAACACTTGCTTTACTTCGTTTGTTGGTGTACCCGTAGCTCCCAAAACATCATTGTCCTTCATAAGGGTTTGTAATGTGGCTTCTATCTTCTTGAAGTCTTTATTATAGGATTTCGGGCATAGGGCATGCACCTCATCTATGAATACTTTTTTTTGCTTCATGCTATCAGCATATTTTAGTAACTGACTATGGGTCATTACGGTATATGGATGTTCTTTCAAGTATTCATTAATATCCCCATTAAAATCATCGGGTAGAGCTGTAGCTACCACTCCATCGGTTTTGACAAAGCTATTTATATCCTTGACCATCTCCTGCACTAGCTTTTTGTCTTTTGTGACAAAAACGCCACTACCATACGCGGCTGCTGCGGTAGCGAGAATACCGGTTTTACCAGTCCCCGTCCCTGCTATTATAAGCTGAGGGTATTTTACTTTAACTGGTTCATTCGTTTTAGGGTCAATTTTATCAACTATTTTACCATTATTAATCTCTTTACCAATAATTGATAAAAGTGCACTTGCCTGGTAGATACGGTCTCTGTACCGACCGCTTGAAAGCTGTATATTTGTCCCTCGCTTAAAAGCCACCACTTCGCCAGTACTAGAATTAGACCTCACTCTAACATCGCTAAGAAGAGGAGGTCCAACTTTTAACTCTTGTTTCTTACCCTCTTTGTCAACATAATATTCTTGTAACTGCACATCAAACACATTGTTAAAACAAGCATTCTTGCTATCCGGATTTTTGACACCTGAAAAAGTAGCTCTAAATATTTTACCCCGAATGTTTACAGCCACTGTTGCGGGGACACCGGGACTTATTGATCCAAATACATTTCCCGAAGATATCTGCTTCGATATCAACTTTTTGAACAAATCCCATACATCCTCAACCTTTTCTTTTTCCTCATCAAACTTAATTACTTTTATCGTTTTGCCATAGCTTGTATGTTTACCCCCTTTCTCTTCCGACTTACCTTTCTGCTGTTCAAGCTGCTCTACTTTATCCTTCTGCTGTTCAAATAAACGGCTATCGATACATTCGCCGCGAAGGGCCTGATCTGTAGCCTCTAATCCATAACATACTTCGGCATACACAAGGAACTTCTTCTTTATTTCCTCGCTCAACTCTTGTTGTTTTTGCACTTGGGTTTGTTGTGGCGATTGCTCTGGATTTTTTTCTGGCTGCTGCTTATCTTCTTTCACCTCCAATTCATCCGCGCCCACATTTACGTCAGCTTCTGGATTCAAATCTTCAGGCTCTAGAATATCTTCTAGTTTTTCTTCTGCTTTTTGTAGATTTTCTTCTAAATTTTGATTTTCTTGTTGCGGCTCTTTGTAATCGTTTTCCATACGGGCAATCTCCATATTTTTTTAAAATAGACTGTAAACATTATAACACTATCAAATAAAATATAAATCATTTCCATTTTTTATTTACACTTTCTAAATTCAACTCCAACCATTGAAGAGCAATAATTGCCGCGGCGTTATTAATTTGGCCAGAACGCACTGCAGCAAAAGCTTCTTGGGCCTCGACCACATGAACTTTAATGTCTTCGTATTCCGATAAAAGACCGCAGAATTTTGGCGCTTTGGTGGAATCAATTTTGGCGCAAAATAATTTTACCTTTTCAGTTGAACAACCAGGAGTAACTAGATAATCACAAACTGGTAAAAGCACCTCAATATCAAGACAAGCCTCTTCACGCATTTCGCGCCGAATCAATTCTTCGTAGCTTTCTTCGTGCACCTGGTCCATAATTCCAGCAACAATTTCAATCAACCATGGAGTTGTATTTTTCCCTAAAGCACCGACTCTGAACTGCTCAATTAATACCACTTTATTACGCCCAGGATCATAAGGTAGTGCCGCAGCAACACGGGGTTTAATCATCAGTTCTCTAATATAAGTTGGTGTCCACCCACCCTTAAAAAGCTTATGCCTCATTTCATAACGTTCAATATGGCAAAAACCATCATGCAATACAGCTCTATTGCTTATTTCTACGTCTTTTTCAGTCATTTTCATATTCAAAATATTTAACGTATCCAATCTGGCTGTAGCACGTTACCAGAATTATTGGTTACGATAGTTAAATTATGCGGCCTTTTGTAATAAAAAATATTGCTATTATCAATAGCGAAGGCTCCAAGAGTATCAAGCACTACGATATCTGCATGTGCTTTATCCGTTGTAAATACTGATGCTCTTTGCACGCGCAAATAACGCGCGTCAAAATATGCATTGTTAGTTAGTTTAGCAACCATACTATTTACTGTACCTGATAGGCAAACTGGACCACCAGATCTACTATCAACAAATAAATTATCGCTATCGATCCAACCAATATTTATCCGACCATTACCACTTTGATAAATTTTATCGATAACATAATGGCCCTCTAAATTGACAGTTCCGCTACCTTTGGCTGTAACAGTTAAACCAGTGGTTTTGAAGTCTTTAGCATTTACTGTAGCACTGCCAATAACAGTTATGCTTTTTAGCCCAGGAGCAAATACTTTAACGATAGAGTTATTCGTAGATGAAGGCGCAGCAACATGCAGAACTTGGTCGGTAACGGTAATACGATTATTATTATTGGCAGAGTATGGACCATTAACTAATTCGACAGCAGTGTTACCGCTTACCTCGATTGATTTAAATGGCATTATCACTTGCCGCGCCATATGATTTGGCGCTTTGTGACAACCAACAATAAAAATTAAAATCGCCACCACAACCAATATTTTTTTCATAAAGAAGCTCCCTGCCAATTTTCATCTATTCTAATCCCAAGTCAAACAGATTGAAAGCAATGCATTATTTTTTGCAATGCTATCGCACGATGGCTGATCTTGTTTTTTAATTCTGGACCCAATTGCGCAGCAGTACACCGATGTGTTGGCACCCAAAAAACAGGATCATAGCCAAAACCATTCGTACCTGCCGGTGCAAAAGCAATTTTCCCCTCCCAAGTTCCCTGACAAATAATAGGCGTGGGATCGATAGCTGACTTTAAAAACACCATTATGCACTGAAAACGCGCAGTACGCCTAGCTTTTGGCACGTCGCGCAATTCCTGCAGTAATGCTTGTGGACCAGCATAGCGAGATGAATAAATACCTGGCCTTTTTGCCAGCGCATCGACTTCGAGCCCAGAATCATCGGCAATTGCCGGCATATCTGTATGTTCACAGGCGTTTCTTGCTTTTAAAATCGCATTCTCCACAAAAGTTAGGCCCGTTTCTTCAGCTTCCGGGACTAGTAATTGCGCTTGTGAGACCACAGTAATATTTTTAGACTGGAGCAAAGAGGCTATTTCTTGTGTTTTGTGCTCGTTATTGCTTGCTATGACTATTTTCATTTTATGATCAAGTTTTTTCTGCTACAACGATGCGATAAATCCCCGCAAGATCTTTGTACGGCGTTATAGCATGGTATTTATTTTGGCATAACAACTCTTGTACCTGCCTGCTTTGATTGTATCCATGCTCAAGCATTAGTAGGCCACCTATTGCTAGGTATTCTTTTGCTTGAATAATAATTTTTTTGAGCGCTACCAAGCCATTACCCGCTTTAAGCGCAATTTTTGGCTCAAACCTAACATCCCCTTGTTGTAAGTGTGGATCGTTTTGGGCGATGTATGGAGGATTGCTAACAATTAAATCAAATTTTTTATTAGGTAAAGCACTACACCAATCACCACAGCAAAAATTAATATTATTTAATTGCAATCGCCCAGCATTATAACGCGCTAGATTTAAAGCATCTGTGCTGATATCTGTTGCAAAAATATTCCACTTGGACCGTTCAGCAGCTAACGCAAGCGCAATTGCGCCAGAACCTGTACCCATATCAGCTACAATAGCTACTTCACGGCCTAATTTATTCAAAGCGACCTCGACCAAAAGTTCAGTTTCTGGCCTTGGAATTAAAACGCTTTGGTTTACTGTTAATTCAAGCGACCAAAACTCTTTTTTACCCAAAATATAGGCAATTGGTTCGCCACTTGCGCGACGACCTAGTAAAGCATCGAAAGTTTTCTCTTGTTCTTTTGTAAGTTCGTATTCAGGATACGCGTATAAAAAACTTCGCGGTTTATTTAAAGCAAATGCAAGCAATAATTCTGCATCAATTTTTGCAATGTTCATAAAAAGCCTTTGATATGAGCTAAAGTCTTTTTGGTTGCACCGCGATGTTTTTCAACTACGTCGAGCGCCAAACACCCTAGTTTTTCTTGTAAAGTTTTGTTTTGAAATAACAGAATCAAGTTTCGAGCCAACTCAGCTTCATTAACAACTGTTATTAACGCCTCAAAGTCAATAAGCAACTGACTAATTTCAAGAAAGTTACTTAAGTGTTGACCGGATATAATTGGCTTTGCGAGCACCGCAGGTTCCAGCAAATTATGCCCACCCCATGAAACAAGACTGCCACCAACAAAGGCAATATTACTGGCCGCATAAAATAATAACAATTGGCCCATTACATCACCTAAAACAACATTGGTTGATGCTAAACAATTTTGATTTTTACTATAACGAATCGCCTCAAATTCTCGCTCCAAACATAGATCAAAAACCTCGTCAAAGCGCTGAGGGTGACGCGGCACTAAAATTAACAAGCTTTCGGGTATTGCCTCACAAACTATTTTTGCCGCAGCTAAGATTTTTTCTTCTTCTCCTTTATGGGTACTTGCTGCTATCCAAATAGGCCTATTTTTTCCAAAAGCCAAGCGTAATTGTTTAGCATGCTCAAAAAGCTCGTCTGGCACCTTAACATCAAATTTAATATTGCCGGTTACTAATATTTTTTTCTGGTCAAGTCCAAGCGCCAAAAACCGCTCGGCATCAAGCTTGCTTTGCGCGGCCACAACAGTAATGCATCCCAACATTGACCGCACGAAAAAGCGAATCTTTTTATAGTTAACAAATGATTTTTCGGACAAACGCGCATTAGCAAGAACAATTGGAATTTTGCTCTCTGCAGAATAATACAAAATATTGGGCCATAATTCTGTTTCCATTAAAATTAAAATTCTTGGATTGATATGGCGCAAAAAACGCTTAATAGCAAAAGGGTAATCGTAAGGTACATATAGCTGCAGTACTTGCCCATTAAAAATCTTTTGGATACGCTCCGCTCCAGTTGGAGTCATTGTAGTTACAACAATAATTGTTTTAGGATAATCACGTATTAGCTCTTGAATTAACGGTACAGCAGAAATTGACTCGCCGACTGAAACCGCATGCACCCATATACTGTCTTTAAGGGCGGGGAAATCAAAACACGCAAATCGTTGAGCAATATGCTGGCTATAGGCAATATTTTTTCTTGATTTCCACAAAAGTCTTAGCGGCAAAAATGGTAAAATCAAATATAAAAATAAGTTATAAATATGTCTCACAAGCAAAGCCTTGACAATTACGTGATTATATTGGCATTATAGCATACAGAATTGGCAAATAGAGAAATAAAATACATGGAGAACAGATTATGCACAAAAAATGTAAAAAGATTGTTGCAGCTATAGTTATCGTAGTTGCCTTAGCGCTAGCTATTGTAGTCAGCATCTGGCACCAACAGGGATTAACTTATATTATTTTTGTAAGCAGATTTTTTGATGTAATGATACCGGTTTTAGGCGTTGGAGCATTAATCAAATATCTAATCAGCGGTCACTGTAATTGTTGCTGTAACCACGATCATGACTCTTGCAAAAAATAAATTTTACCAAGCCCAGTAATACCCTCGGGCTTGGTTTTTTGTTGTAAGAGATTTATTCTTGCAGGATGTCTATAAAGTTTTCTTTGTTGATAACTTTGAAACTGGCATTACTATACGCGGCTAGAAATTGTTTTTTGGGCTTCATTTTTTGCCGAGTCCATTTAAACTCAAATGCGCGTAGTTGGCCACCTGACTCCTCTATATAATCAATCTCTTGTTGCTCATAGGTACGCCAAAAATAGCAATTAACAGAACGTTGGTGGTTGTGATTAAACTTTAGACGTTCTACCAAACAAAAATTCTCCCATAATGCGCCAACATCGCTTCGTAGTTGTAATTGGTTATAATTCTTAATAAGACTGTTACGAATACCTAAATCCCAAAAATAAACTTTGACACTTTTGCTGATTTCTTTCCTCAAATTCCGACTAAAAGCACGTAACTTAAAAATCACAAAAGTCTTTTCAAGCAAATCGATATATTTTTGTACGGTAGCCGAACTTAAACCAACTTGTTTCGCAATTTCATGATAAGAAACTTCATTACCAACTTGCAAAGCAAGCAACTGCAAAATATTAAGTAGCTGCTGTGGCCTTTTAAGGGATTCAAATTCTAATATATCTTTATAAAGATAATTGCTACTGATTGTGTCTAATAACCTTTGAGCTGTCTCCATTGGTTGATCAACAATTTCTGGATATAAACCAAACCGCAAAAAATTCTCTAATTTTGCAGATAGCTCTAAAACATCGTAACGTGTTTGTAACTCTTCAAGTGATAATGGTAATAAAAAATAATCAAATGCCCTGCCAGTAAGAGGCTCATTAATCTGATTGGCCAAATCAAAGCTACTAGAGCCTGTAGCAATAATCTGTACTTTGGGTAAATAATTGTGAATAATTTTTAAATTGAGACCGATATTTTGGACACGTTGAGCTTCATCGATAACCACCACCTTGTAATTACCCAAAAAGCTTTCCAGCTGCGCCTTGTTTTCTACTTGTAATGCCTGGCGATTTTCTAGCAGGTCGCAATCTATATAGCGCGCGTCACTGTATTTAGCCATAATATTTTTGACCAAAGTAGTTTTACCTACTTGACGCGCACCATAAAGAATAATGATCTTGTTCTGAAAAAAAGCTTTTTCAATAACTGCCTGGATAGTTCGCTGATATATCATCAGTGCATTATATCAAAATAATGCGATAATTTGCAATAATTTTTACAATCAATTTCATAAATTATGCCAAATTTATGAAATTGATTTAATCATAAGCTGTTTTTCCCTTTTATCATGCAAAACCTGACGCAAATCTTTCTTATCTGTTTTAGCAATGACTTCTTGTGTTAACCCAATCTTTTTTGTTGCCTGATACGCAAGACTCAATACTTTAGAAATTTTTGCTATTTTTTTGTTACCCGCCTCACAAACCAATAAAAATTGCCCAAAACGCTCAGGCCTCCTGTAGGCGTCTGCATGCTCAAGCAAAGTGATACTAGATAATTTTCCCAAATTATTTTTTAGCTTATTTACTAATAACGATAATTCTTTATAAGAACCAGGCAATTTATATTTTTTGCAAAGATATTTTACTTCTTCACTGCTTAAGCAGTACGTTATCGCGGCGAAGCGCACTACAACATCTTCGCTTAATTTCACAGCACAAATTAAAGCTCTCTTAACAGAAATAAAGTGCGCAGATATCTCTGGAAATAATTTTTGTAAAACGAGAGTATTTTTGAGTACCGTAAAAAATCTTTCCGGATAATTCTCGCTGAGGGCTCGCTGCAATTCCTGCCATACTCGTTCTGGAACCAAAGCATCAACTTCACCATTTACCAACATAGCCTGCATTAATTTATTGGTCTGACTATGCACCTTAAAATCATTAAAGCGCGCAGCAAAGCGCGCTACCCGCAAAATACGCACGGAGTCTTCAGCAAACGCTGGCGAAACATGACGCAAAATATGCTTTTTTAAATCTCTACAACCATTGTAGGGATCGATAATTTTCCCATCTGGAGATTGCGCAATAGCATTAATCGTAAGGTCACGACGCTTAAGATCGTCCTCCAAAGTAACACTGGGGTCAGAATAGCAAATAAAATCAGTGTAGCCTCTACCAGTTTTACGCTCTGTACGCGCCAAAGCATACTCTTCGTGAGTTTTAGGATGCAAAAATACAGGAAAATCGCGACCAACCTTCTTAAATCCTAGACTTAGCATTTCCTGTGGGGTAGCGCCAACCACAACCCAATCCCGTTCTTTAACGGGTAGGCCTAATAATTGGTCACGAACCGCACCGCCAACCAAATATATTTTCATTAATTCCTCGACCTGTGTAAAATATAAAAATGAGCTTAAACTTACTATCACAATATTTGCTACCACAGCACATTTTATCACGACTTGTTGCAAATATAGCTAATTGTCGTATACCTTTAATTAAAAATTTTATTATCAAACAATACTGTAAGCTTTACCGTATTGATATGGCGGATATGCTTGAGCCAAATCCTATTAATTATCCAACTTTCAATGACTTCTTTGTCCGCGCTCTGAAACCGGGCGCCAGACCAACTACCAACGACCAAAAATCCGTTATTTCACCGGTAGATGGAAAAATTGGACAAATCGGACAAATTAGCACCAACCTACTAATTGGAGCTAAAGGTAAAAGCTTTACTCTTGAACAATTATTTGCCAATAGTGAAGCGACAAAGCAGTTTCACAATGCCAATTTCGCAGTTTTATACCTAGCGCCATCAAATTACCATCGCATTCATATGCCAGTTAGTGGTAAGTTACATTCGATGCATTATATACCAGGTAAACTTTTCTCCGTAAACCCAAAGACAGTTGATCGTATTCCAGGTGTCTTTGCTAGAAACGAGAGGGTAATTGCTACATTTGATACGGTATTTGGTACGATGGCCATGGTTTTAGTGGGAGCCATGATCGTTGGCAGCATTGAGACTTCGTGGGCAGGAGTAGTAATGCCAAACAAGCAAAAAAGTACTATGGATTGGGATTATACCAAACGGGAAATCATTTTTGAGCGCGGGTCAGAAATAGCCAGATTTAAACTTGGCTCAACTGTAATTCTATTATTTCCAGAAAAAGCAATGCAATGGAATCAAACGGCGCAAAAAGATAACCCAATAAAGATGGGACAAAATTTAGGGATGCTACTTTAGGGTGAAAACCGATCAACACAAAAATTTAGCACCTATTCTGCAATCCGGTCTTTGTGCGCTTAATTTAAAGCTCGCACAAACAACACAGGAAAAAATCATTAAATATATAATGTTACTGTATAAGTGGAACAAAATACATAATTTAACAGCCATACGCGATCCAAAATCTATTTTAATTCGGCATATTCTCGATAGTTTGGCCACTTCACCCTTTATCATAGGACCAAATATCTTAGACTTTGGCACTGGAGCAGGGCTGCCAGGAATTCCATTGGCACTAGCGCTACCAAAATATAACTTTACTTTGCTTGATAGCTGCAATAAAAAAACTGTTTTTTTGAATCACGTAGTGCTTTCGCTTAATATTAAAAATGTAACTATTGTAACTAAACGCATCGAAGATTTTATTTTTGCTCCAGGGTTTGCTACGATTATAACCAGAGCCACTACTACACTAGATGCTATTATTAATAGCACTAAACATTTGCGCGCTACTAATGGCCAGATTTTAGTTATGAAAGGAAAGTACCCGACAAAAGAGCTTGAGAAAATTACTCAGCAAGCGGCAATACATCGCATCTTGGTGCCATACTTGGATGAGGAGCGACACCTGGTTAAAATCTGTTATAAGGACGAACCGTGACAATAAAAATAATAGCTATTACTAATCAAAAAGGCGGGGTTGGCAAAACCACGACTACCGTAAATTTAGCCGCCTCTTTGGGAGCAACCAAAAGAAAAGTGTTATTAATAGATTTTGATCCCCAGGGTAATGCCACCACGGGTAGCGGCGTAAACAAAGAAAAAGTTGAATTTTCAGTTACTGATGTTTTATTGAGTATTGCTCCAGCTATAGATGTTATTCAAAAAACCCAGGCTGGTTATGATTTATTACCGGCAAATTCACAACTTACTACAGCAGAAGTTAAGTTACTGAGGCTGGATGAACGCGAATATTTTCTTAAACGCGCTCTCGAGCCAATCCATGAAAATTACGACTTTATTTTTATAGATTGTCCACCAGCATTGAATATTTTAACCGTAAATGCGCTGGTAGCCGCAAAATCAGTAATCATTCCAATGCAGTGTGAATATTATGCTTTAGAAGGATTAGCAGCATTGCTTGGAACTATTGAGCAATTGCAACACACCGTCAACACTGAGTTACAAATTGAAGGAATATTGCGCACCATGTATGATGGCCGTAATCGCTTGACCACTGATGTTTCTGGACAACTAATGCAGCACTTTCCAGGTAAGGTTTACAATACAATAATTCCAAGAAACGTGCGTTTAGCAGAAGCTCCAAGTCATGGATTACCTGCCTTGCTTTATGATGGCAATTCACAAGGCGCAATAGCATATTTGGCATTAGCTGGAGAAATTTGCAAATGAACAAAAAACGCGGCTTAGGTTTGGGATTAACTGCGTTACTCAGTGACATTAAAACTGTCAGTGTCGATGAGCAACGCCTACGGCATTTACCAGTTGATGTATTGCAACCTGGTAAATATCAACCCAGACGTAGTGTAAACCCAGAGGCCTTAGCTGAACTTGCTGACTCAATTCGCAAACAAGGTATTATTCAACCGGTTATTGTACGAGCACTTACTCCTGGAAAATACGAGATTATTGCTGGCGAACGGCGCTGGCGAGCAGCACAACTAGCTAATCTTCACGAAATTCCGGTAGTTATTCGCGATATTTCTGACAAACAAGCAATAGCATTATCATTGATCGAAAATATTCAACGCGAAGATCTAAGCGCAATTGATACAGCAATGAGCTTGCAAAGATTAATTGAAGAATTTAGCATAACGCACGAAAGTGCAGCATCAATCGTCGGCAAATCGCGCACCACAGTAACTAATTTATTACGTCTATTAGAACTACCTGAAGAAATTAAAAACATGATTCAGCTGGGAGAACTTGAAATGGGTCATGCACGTGCCTTGTTAACTTTGGATATAACGAAGCAACTTGCTGCTGCTAAAATAATAGTAGCAAGAGGATTATCAACTCGTGCTGCCGAGAGTCTAGTACGCCAATTACAAAAGCCGCGAATTACAACCAAAAGATCAGTTGATCCAAATACGATCAATTTACAAAAGCAGATTGCTGATAAGCTTGCAGCACCAGTTAGCATCCAACACGCTAAAAACGGCAGAGGCAAAATAATTATTCAATATAGCAGCTTAGATGAATTAGAGGGGATTTTGGAGCATATTCATTAAATATTTTACCCCGACCAAACGGGACTCAATTCCCGTTTGGTCTTGACTTTTCGGGAATTGAGTCCAGAATAGTCATACTATGGAACGCACCTTAACATCACACATCAAAAAAGATTTGGATAAAAAAATCGTTTTTATTAGCGGTCCACGTCAAGTTGGCAAAACCACTTTGACGAAATCACTTGGATTTAACTATGACTATTTCAATTATGACCAAGCCAGTAATAGAGCGATATTAAAAAACTATAGTTGGGATCGCAGCAAAGATATTATAATATTTGATGAGCTGCACAAAATGAATCAGTGGAAACGCTGGTTAAAAGGAATTTACGACACTGAAGGAATAAGACCCAGGCTATTAGTAACCGGAAGTTCTAAACTAGAAACCTATAAAAAAGTAGGCGACTCACTTGCCGGAAGATATTTTCAATACCGCCTCCATCCGTTTGATCTAAAAGAAGTACGCAATTTATATACCAAAGAAGAAGCTTTTAAAAGGCTCTGGGAATGTAGTGGCTTTCCCGAACCTTTTATCGACGGCTCTAAAATTTTTTATCATCGCTGGAAACGAAGCCACTCAGATATCATTATCAGACAAGATTTGCTTGATATACAAGCCGTCCAAGATATTCAAGCAATTGAAACGCTAATTGAATTATTGCAAACAAATATTGGCTCAACCGTGTCATATTCTAACCTTGCAAGGGTTTTAGAGAAAGATGCCAAAACCATAAAACAATGGCTACAGCTACTGGAAAATCTTTACGTCATTTTCAAAGTAACGCCATATCATAAAAAAATTGCAAGATCATTACTTAAAGAACCCAAGTATTATTTTTATGACTGCGCTCAAGCTACAAAAGAGGATGGACTGAAACTAGAAAATATCGTTGCTTGTTCCGTGTTAAAGGAACTGCATAGATTGGAGGATATGCTAGGCGCAAGTAAAACCACTAAATTACATTTTTTGCGAACAAAGGATGGCAGAGAAATAGATTTTTTAGTTGTCATTAATGGCAATCCTTATTGTTTGATAGAAGTTAAGTGGGCTGATAATGAACCCAGCAAGCATTTTTCCTATTTTGAAAAATATTTCCCAAAAATAAAAAAATTACAACTGGTGAAAGAAATTAAGAGAGATAAAACATACCCAAATGAACTAGAAATACGCGATGTTGTTACTTGGTTGACAAATATTGATTTTAGCGATGCGGTTACATATGACTAGCTCAGATAAAACAAGAAGCATTGTTTTTACCGGCGGAGGATCGGCTGGTCATGTTACCCCAAACTTAGCATTAATAAAAAAATTTCAGCAAGAAAACTGGGAGATAAACTATATTGGCTCACAAGTTGGTATCGAAAAAGAATTGGTTGCAAAAACAAATATACCATATCATGCTATTGCAACAGGTAAATTGCGTCGCTATTTTAGCTGGCAAAATTTTCTTGATCCATTCAAAATTACATTAGGGATTATTCAAGCGTTTATTTTGCTGCGTAGATTAAAACCAGCTATCGTATTTTCCAAAGGCGGATTTGTTGCCTTCCCTATAGTTGTTGCCGCCTGGCTTAATCGCATTCCTGCA
Organism: bacterium; assembly: GCA_037142515.1. Taxonomy (GTDB): domain Bacteria; phylum Pseudomonadota; class Gammaproteobacteria; order UBA9339; family UBA9339; genus JBAXAM01. Next base: position 133,381 of record JBAXAM010000001.1, read on the forward strand.
GTTATTCATGAAGCTGACCTAACTATCGGCCTTACTAATAAACTATGCTTGCCTTTTGCAAAAAATATCTGCGTTACTTTTCCTGAAACTATTAAGCAAATTAAAAATAAGAAAAAAGCCGTAATAACTGGCATCCCAATTCGCAAAGAATTTTTTCAAGGCAGCGCTGAGCGCGGACGAGAAATATGCGGTTTTACACCAAGCAAAAAAATAATTTTAGTTTTTGGTGGCAGCCTTGGCGCAGATCAAATTAACAAGATTATACGACAACTATTACCAAATATTCTTGAGCGCTTTCAAATCATTCATGTTTGTGGCGAGAACAAAATTGATACCGACTGTAACCATGAAGGTTATAAACAATTTGCTTATTTATACGAAGAATTTCCTCATGTTTTAGCGGCAGCTGACTTAGTAATTTCACGCTCTGGGGCCAATAGCCTTTACGAATTACTGGCTCTGCACAAACCAAATATTTTAATTCCACTGGCAAAAGCCGCTAGTCGCGGCGATCAAATTTTAAACGCCAAATATAGCGCCGAACGTGGCTGCAGCGAAGTAATATTACAAGAACAACTAACCCCGGAAATTTTATTAGAAAAAATAGCAATGATAGAAAAAAATCATAACGCAATGATCAAAGCAATAAAAAAATTCGCGGTACTAGATGGTACTAAATTAATTCACGAGATTATTGAGGTAATTTCCCACTAACAACTATGACAGCATTTATTACAGAAGTTGCAATCATCAGCTCTTCGTCGGTAGGAATAACATGAATAGAGAGCTTACTATCAGAACAACTAATGCAAGCAGCGTTTTTTAAATTTCCTCTTTGATCTATTTTTGCACCAAGCCAAGTGGCTCTCTCACAAATTTTTTCACGAACCGCTGGAGCATTTTCACCAATACCAGCGGTAAAAACTAAACCATCTAACCCTTGCATCTCTGCAGCAAGCATTCCGATCCAGCCGCTAACACGATAGGCGAATAAATCAATTGCAAGTTTGGCATCCGGACTATCTGAATTTAAAAGCACACGCATATCAGAACTAACACCAGAAACTCCTAGCAACCCAGACTCTTTATAAAGCAATCTTTCTAAACTCTTGTGATCCATTTTATAAGCCTGCATTAAATAAAGTATAGCGCCAGGATCAAAACTACCGCTACGCGTCCCCATAGGCAAACCATCAAGCGCAGAAAAACCGACAGATACGGCAAAACTTTTACGATTTACTACACCACACATACTTGTGCCTTGACCCAAGTGCATAATAATAATTTTGCCATCTGCTTTTTCTTGCGGCAAATATTTATCAAACTGAAAAACAACATACTCATAAGAAAGACCATGAAAGCCATAACGACGCACTCCTTCTTCGGTAAGCCATTTGGGAATAGCAAATAATTGTGTCAGTTCATTGCAGGTAGCATGAAAAGCTGTATCAAAACACGCAACTTGTAAAATATCGGGGTACTTAGCACGCAAAATTTCAATGCCCCTGAGATTATATGGCTGATGCAACGGCGCAAGTGAACTAAGACTCTCAAGAAAGCTTATAATTTCATCGTTAACAATAGTTGCACTACGATATTTCATCGCACCATGGATTACTCTGTGACCAACAGCAACTAGTTTGACTCCAATTTTTTGCAACTCCTCCAAAATTGTATTAATGGCAATTTCATGCGCATCAGTATATTTTGAAATCTGCAATTCTTTAAGCCCGCCATAAATCTTAATCAGCTTGTTATCTTTATGCGTAAAAACAGCAAACTTAATAGATGAAGAACCAGAATTTAAAGTAAGAATTGCTTGCACAGTTTTAGTTGTTTTGGATAAATTTTGCGAGCATACACGATCCCGCGCGCGAAACAGCGCTAGCCGAACGACTGGTTAGAACTATCGGAACCTTTGCTCCTAAAACAACACCAAGAGTTAAAGCATTCGCAAAATAGTCCAGCGCTTTCATTAAAACATTACCGACTTCAATATTTAGCACTACCAAAACATCGGCGTCACCACCAACTTGAGATTTAAGATTTTTGGTTTTGACCGATTCCTCAGAAATAGCCAAATCAAACGAAAGCGGACCCTCAACAATACCGCCAGTTATTGCACCTTCGGCAGCCAGCTTAGTTAGCTCTGTCCATTCAGCTGTTGCCGGAATACGAGGATTAATATTTTCAACAGCAGAAAGAAGCGCAACTTTTGGTTTGACAATACCAAGTTTGATTACCAAATTAATTGCATTTTGGATAATATCTTTTTTTTCGTCAAAAGTAGGAAAGGTATTAAGCGCCGCATCAGTTAGAATAAATAATTTTTTATAGGCAGGAACATCACACACCAAGCAATGAGACATACGACGATCGGTACGCATACCCCCTTCGCGGCGAACGATCAAACGCATAAACTCATCCGAGTGTAAGCTACCTTTTATGATTAATTGAGCTATCCCACTTTGCACTAATTTGATCGCTTGATTAGCAGCTTCTTCTTCGGGCACATCTATTAATTGATAACCAGAAATATCCTTGCCTACTTCTTGTGCAATTTTTTTAATCTTAGTCCCCTCACCAATCAAAATGGGAATAATGCTTTTTTGTTCTGCAGCAAGAATAGCCCCCTCAAGCGCCACAACAGATTCGGGACAAATTACTGCAGCCATAATTGGATTTAAATTTTTTGCCTTCTGAAACAGCGAATCTAATTTTGAATGTTCAGTCATAAATTACCCTCAAATTTTTTGTAATGCTTCGTAAATCTTCCACCTTCTGCTAATATCTTCTTCTGCCAACTGTATTAGATGCTTTGCAGCTTCTGGCTTAGTTCGCATCAAAATCTGATAGCGATTTTCATTTTTAATATACTCGCTAAAAACAACATTAGTTCTACCAGAGTCTAATTGCAATGGGTTCACTCCCTCTTTGGCTCGATCTGGATTATAGCGATATAGCGGCCAATAACCGCATTGCACCGCAAGCTTTTGTTGCTGCATTCCGTGTTGCATATCAATTCCATGAGCAAGACAATGACTATAAGCAATTACAATTGCTGGCCCGTCGTAGCTTTCTGCCTCCTGAAAAGCTCTGATAGCCTGTGCAGGATTAGCTCCAATTGAAACACTAGCAACATAAATATTACCATAAGTCATAAACATTAACCCCAAATCTTTTTTTGCTGTTGGTTTGCCACCAGCTGCAAATTTACCCACTGCCCCACGTGGCGTGGCTTTTGAGGCTTGCCCCCCAGTATTAGAATATACCTCTGTATCAAGTACGAGCACCTTTATATTTCTACCGCTTGCAAGTACATGGTCTAAACCACCATAGCCAATATCATAAGCCCAACCATCTCCGCCGATTGCCCAAATACTTTGTCTAACCAACTGATCGACCAGTGATAATAATTGTCTAGAACGCGGACTATCAATTGCCATTAAATAATTTTTTAATTTAGCAATATCATATCTGAGCTGGGCAATTTCATTGTCAGTTTTTTGCGAGGCATTAACAATAGCATTAATTAACTGTGGAGCATTAATCCGATCCGAAAGCTCTGCTATTAACTCTTGCGCTTGTTCACGGTGCTTATCTGCTGTTAATAAAAATCCAAACCCGAACTCAGCATTATCTTCAAACAATGAAGCACCAAATGCTGGGCCTCGTCCCTCATGATTTACAGTCCAAGGAGACGTTGGTAAATAGCCGCTATATGCAAGCGTACAACCACAAGCATCGGCCATAATTAAGCGATCACCAAACAATTGCGTTAATAATTTTAGATAAGGAGCTTCACCACAACCAGCGCAGGCTGCACAAAACTCAAACATCGGCGTTACATACTGAATACCACGCACACTTATTTTGTCGACTTTATTTGGATCGGTTGGCAAATGCTCGAAAAATTTAATATTATTACGCTCATTTTCAAGCACAGCTGTTTTCGGCCGCATAATTAATGCCTTTTTGTCAGCTTTGCCTTTGTTTACAGGACAAACGGAAATACAAGCACCACAGCCAGTACAGTCTTCCGCATATACTTGCAGCGTAAAACAATCGCCGGCCGCATCCGAACCAAGTAATTTAGTCGCCTGAAAAGTCGTCGGAGTATTTTGGAGCGCACTTTTTGGATATCGCTTGGCACGAATAGCGCTATGCGGACAAACAATACGACATAAACCACACTGCGCACAGTTTTCTGACAACCATATTGGGATTTCATGCGAAATATTGCGCTTCTCCCAGCAAGTTGAATTGCTGGGATAAGTACCATCACATGGAAAAACACTTACTGGCAATTCATTACCACGACCCGCCATCATTTCGCCAATTACTTCTTGTATGAATTTCGGAGCATGTTCGCTCACAACAGGGGGCAAATCAAAACTACTTGTAACTTTATTCGGGTATTTAACCGCATAAAGATTTGCTAAAGTATTATCAACTGCCTCGTAGTTTTTCTTAAGAACAGCTTCGCCCTTGGTGGCATAGGTTTTTTTGATAGCTTTTTTAATTTTTGCAATTGCGACTTCACGCGAAAGCACACCGCTTAAAGCAAAAAAACAAGTTTGCATAATAGTATTAATATGACTTCTCATTCCTAAATCGCGCGCAACTTTATAAGCATCAATCACATAAAAATTAATATTTTTGCTTATAATAGCTTGTTGCAATGAACTCGGCAGTTTATCCCAGACCTCATCCGCAGCAAAAGGACTGTTTAAGAGAAAAATGGCATTTGGCGTAGCTCTTTCCAAAATTGCCATTCGCTCGGCAAATCTAAACTGGTGACAACCAATAAAATTAGCGCGACTAATTAAATAAGTAGAATGAATTTTATTTGGACCAAAACGCAAATGCGAAACTGTTTGTGATCCGGTTTTTTTTGCGTCATAAACAAAATAACCTTGTACATATAAATCAGTTTCTTCGCCAATAATTTTTATAGAGTTTTTATTAGCACTAACCGTACCATCAGCACCAAGACCGTAAAAAACCGCGCGAATCACCTCATCTGGTTCAATATCAAAGCTAGCATCATATTCCAAACTAGTATTAGTGACGTCATCATTAATTCCGATAGTAAAACTATTTTTCGGGTCAGTCTTTTGAAGTTCATCAAAAATACCTTTAACCATTGCCGGCGTAAATTCTTTGGAAGCAAGACCGTAACGCCCACCAATAATTTTTTTATTTTGCAAGTTAATATTACTATCAACCAAAGCTGTAACAACCTCTTCATATAATGGCTCACCAACAGACCCAGCTTCTTTGGTACGATCTAAAACTGCAATGGCCACACAAGTTCTAGGTAACGCATGTAAAAATTGAGCCTTGGGAAATGGACGGAACAGCCGTACTTTTAGCAGACCAACCTTTGCGCCTTGCCCACAAAGATAATCTACAGTTTCTTGCACGGTTTCTGCACCAGAACCCATAATGACAATCACACGCTCGGCCTCTGGATCGCCATAGTATTCTATTAATTTATACTCTCGACCAGTAACCTCTTTAAGCTGTCGCAAATTTTTTTCTAGAATATTTGGCAGTGCAGCATAAAAAGAATTTACGGCTTCGCGCCCTTGGAAATAAACATCAGAATCAGCAACAACTCCCCGAACTGTTGGATTTTCAGGTGTTAAACGCCGATTACGGTTAGCAATAACTAAATCATCTGGAATCATCGTACGAATTTGTTGATCAGATAAAATTTCAACCTTTGCTACTTCATGACTAGTACGAAAGCCATCGAAAAAATGCAAAAACGGAATACGTGCCTCAAGCGTTGTAGCTTGAGCAATTAGAGCCATATCATGTGCTTCTTGTACACTTGACGAACAAAGCATAGCAAGGCCGGTAGCACGGGTTGCATAAATATCTGAGTGGTCACCATAAATTGACATCCCTTGCGCTGCTACAGTACGAGCAGCAACATGAAAAACGGCTGGTAGTAATTCTCCAGCAACACGATACAAATTAGGAATCATTAATAATAACCCTTGCGAAGCAGTAAACGTCGTTGCTAATGCTCCTGTTTGAGCTGCACCATGAATCGCTCCAGCAGCACCACCTTCGCTTTGCATAGTTACTACTTGAGGGACAGTACCCCAAACATTTTTAATTCCCTCAGCCGACCACTGATCAGGAAATTCTCCCATAGGTGAGGCCGGAGTAATGGGATAAATAATGCAGATTTCATTCGTACGATAAGCAACATAAGAAGTCGCTTCATTGCCATCAAGTACACAAAAAGAATTTTTTATTTTTTTGATCATTATAATAGTCTCATCTCATCAAAATTTTAAGATGATCGCATTATAAGATCATTGATAATAGAAATCGATACTTTTTTCTACCATCAACTATAATAATTAAAACTTAAATCGTGGCGTATAACCAGGATCAACATCGGTATCTGTTTTTATCGGCTTATCTTTTTTCCATTTTTTAAATGCATCTAAACCCTCTAACCTTTTTTCTATATTACTCACATTTTGATCTATTCCTTGACCTTTTGCAGCTATATCCTTTGCAGCTTTTACATCTACCGCTCCCACACTTTCGCCTGCACTATTTAATTGCTTATCAAGCTCCTGACTACTATTTTGAATCTTTTGAATCTCAACTTCATCCTTATGAAAAAAATTATAAATCGAAGTACAGTACTTTTTAAAGAAGCCCTCAAAAAATCCTAATTTACGCTCATTATACGCCTTAAGGTTTTTTTGCAAATCGTATAGCTTTCTATCTACGCTATTCAATATTTTCACAGCTTCTTTACGTTGTGATGCCGCCTCTAACAGCTCTCGATCTGCTGTTATCAATGGTAAAGACTTTTCCACTGAATTCACTCTGCTGGAAGCGTCTTCTAATTGCGCATGAATTGCATCATCTTTCGGCAGCTGTAATTGCTGCGCAACTTTTGAAATCCCAGTTAATAACTCTTTTTGATGCTCTAAAGCTTTAGCAACACTCACCTCAACTGTTTTTATAGCCTCTATCGAACCAGTTAATTCATCTTTCATATCTTTACCTGAAGACTCCTCGACTGTGACTCCTAATGCTTTTCTACCAGCCTCAATCTCATTCCGAGCTTTTTCAATATCCCCTTCAGTATTTTTAATTTCTCCTATTGCCTCCTCTAATTTCTTCAATACGTCACTTTGTTCTTCTTCTGCATTACGTCGCACTTCAGCTAAGTCTACTAATTCCTTAAAGTACTTATCTAAATGCTCCAAATGATTTTTTTGAAGAAGCCATACACGGTTTCTAGCTGTTATTAACTTATCTTGCACATCTTGCGCTAAACTTGGTCTTCTTAAGTCGCTTGTACTCAACTTTTTACCATATGACTCATCTACATCTGTTGGTATATACTTATTTAGTATCTCTTTTTGCTCTAATAACTGTGGAGCAATCTTGTCAGCACATGCTTTAACCTCGAGTGACATAGCGTTTAAAACTTCTGCACTTGCATCTTTACTTAACTCAGCGATTTTTCCTTCTAAAATCTCCACCTCATTCCAAATCTGATCAACCACTATGTTACTTTCTTCTATTACATGCAATATAGAATCATCTTCTTGTTTTTGTGTTTTAGCTAATTCTTGCAAATTTCTTACTCCTTTATCTAATACTTCTAGCTGTTCTTTCTGCATATTCTCAATCTGTTTTTTCGCACCCCCTAAACTCAATTTTACTGTATTATCAAGGCTCGACACTAATAAATTGCTCAACACTGTTACTTTGTTGCCAAAAAATTCTATAACACTGGTTTTTAGTGTTACTATACTATCCACTAATCTATTTAAATCTTTTGCCATCTTGATATTAGGCACCAAAGCTTTTTCAATCTCTTGTTTCTTTTGCTCAATAGTATCTTCAACAAACTGTTTAATTGCATTAAGATTATTCTCTATCAACCCAGTTACAATATTGTCCGCAGCGCGTCTATTTCCCGCTAGCTCTAACAACCTAACTTTATCATCTTGCATTTTACGCAAAGCTTCCTGTTCAAATACTTCAGCATTACTTACACTATCTGCCATATTTGTGGCGCGAGCCTCTATACTTCTATTAGCTTCCAATACTTTTCGATCCTTTATCAACTTAGTAACACTATCTATACTACTACTTATTCCCTTTGCTAAATCCTCTAGTTCTTGCGCCGAAAGATTTTGCTCTTCTTTAATATCAGGCTTGCCATCAATTGCTTCTTTTATCTTGCTTATTAAGATTATTATATTTTTGTCTTCTTCTTGCCGTTCTATGTTTAACAGATTTAATTCTTGCGATTTTCCTTTTAGCTTTTCTAAATCCTCTTTCACACCACTTACAACTTCATTTAACGATTGTTGAATATGTTTACTAGTCAGCGGATTTTGTTGCAAATACATTTCAATTGTTTGTTCAAGCGCTAAACTTTCTGACAGCAAAGATTCCAAGTCTTTCACCAATATGGTTTTTTTACTCCCCTTAGCGCTTTCAAGTTTTTCAACGCGCTCTTTAATTCGCTTTCTATAACTTTCAATTTCATGCATCTTTGGTAAAACATTTTTCAAATCTTGCAACCGCTCTTCCATTTCTGGCAACTTGGTATCTTGTATCTCTTTCGCTCCTGCTAGCGCGTTCTTTAAGAGTGTTTGCAGAGCTTCAGGCAAAGCTACATTACCTTCCTCTTTTTTCAGTATTTCTTGTTGCTTCTGTAAGCCATCAATCACATTTTTAATATTTTGTATCTCTACTTCTAATTTCTGCGCGTCTTCTGCAGTAGCAGGCTGATTGATCTTAACTGCTTCAATTTTTTGATTAACATCAGTTATACCATCTTTAAGAACCGCTACCAATTCTCCTATACTATCATCTTTATTTTTCCGACTTTGGATTGCAAGGTCTATTCCCACCAACTCCGCTTCTAAAGCTTTTGTTTGCTCTGCTATAGTTTTACTTGCATTTATTATGGCAGCGTCTAACTGTGTACGCACATCTGAATTGAGGCTTTTTGGAGCTTCTTTTAAAAGCGTCTGTAGCGCCGCTTGTTGGTCTTTCAACACTTGAATACTTTTTTCTACACCGCTCTTTGTAGTATTTACCAAGAGCTCTAATTGCTCTTTCGATTTGGCTGGATTTTCTCGCATTGACTTAGCTTGACTAAGCAGCTCACCTACAGTTTTATTAGCAACCGCAATCTGCTGATTACAGCTCTTTATTGCCTCTTCTATTTCCCCGTCTTCTTTCGCTCGCGCTTGAGCTAATTCTGTTATTCTTTTCTGCACAGCTATCAGGTCTTCTAAAACCGTGGTTCGGACACTCGACACAAGCTGCAACGCATTCTCTTTGCTGGTTTTTGCTGCTGGATCAGTGTTCTGTGACACTTGGATATCATTCAATAAATTATATTGTTTTAGTAAATCCTCTATCGCTTTTGTTACAGTTGGCTCTATGGTTTTTACTAATAAATCACTTAACACCCTTGCTTGCGTAGCAACATCGACCTTAACATTGCTTATAACTTTTTGGGTCCCTTGAACATCACTTTCAATTTGTTTAATTGCATCAACATATCCACCTATCAACCCTGATATTCTGGTATCTTCGTTGTGTATTGTTAAAGCCGCTTCCCTTAACTGTGTCAGCTGCTCTGCTAACTCCGTTGATTTGATTTGAACATCTTTCACTTGCAGCACAGCTTTTTCTAAATCATCTTTTAGCTCTTCTGGCGCATCAAGTTTTTGTAGTTTTTCCGGGTACTGCTGCAAAGAAGCATCAGCCTGGTTTTTGAATTCTGTTATTTTTTCCGCCAAACTGTCTAAATCTTTTGCTGGTGTGATTTTAGCGTTTAGAACATTAGTAATTTGCTGACTGTTTTTTGCAACTTCAATTTCAATTTGTTTAACCGCATTATTAGTGTTTTCTATTGAGCTTGATACTTGTACTTGAAGCTCTAATCTAACCATTAAATCTACTCGCTGTTTCTCTATAGATTTTAGATAATCATCAGCCTTGTTCCTTTGCTCCAAAAGACTATCTACATATTTGCGTATACTTGGGTTGGGCTCTGTGTCATCTTGGAAATTATTAAGCTCTGCTTTTAACGCGTTTTTATTTGTAGCTACTTTTTCCTTAGAGCCTTCTATTTTTTCCTGCAAGCTTTCTAACTGTGTTCGTGCTTCCTCAGGCTTCTTTTCCTGTAAACTCTGCTCGATAGCTTTAACATCTTCATTAAGCTCACTTGATGAAAACTCGGTTACCACTAAACCTGGGATATTTTCTAAATGCTTTATTTTATCTTGTAATACCTCTAAACGTTTTTGTTGTTCTGCTTGTTGTTCTGTTCTTTGCTTTAATAAACCTCCTATATACTCTTTTGCCACAAGATCAAGCCCATCGTTACCTGTAAAAGAATTAAGCTCTTCTCCTAGTAACTTTATATTCTCACCCAATCCAGTTATATATTCTTTTAACTTTATTCCCAATTCTTTCGCTTTTTCTAATATTGCTTGCTGCTCTGTTACAGTTTGCAAAGACTGCTCTATTTTCCCAATCTCAGTAGCAAAACCTTGCTTAATTTTCTCATCTTCTTCTGATAATTGTTTAATTTTTTCTAAATGCGGAACTTTATCTGCTACTTCTTTTAATCCATTAGTTATTATTCCTAGCTGGCGATCAAAACCAAGATCACTGATATCCAGAGCTTGTAATAAAACATGCAACTCCTCTAATCTACTTTCTACATGTTGTATCAAGCTTTCTGGTATGTTATCTTTCAGCGCGCTTCGTAATTCACTATACTTGCTCGCTTGTTCTATAACACGACTCAATTTGGCTATTGCTTGTTCTGCTTCTGCTACACGGTCATTACCTAGAACAAGGTGATCGATATCTAAAGTTTTTAAGTTAGCAAGATTGCTTTTGTATTGTGTAACCAATCCATCTATGGACCGTCCCAATACTGATGTTTTTTCAACCCCTGGAATATCCGTTGTTTCCAGGGTGTTTATATATTCTGCTAGTTTCGTCGCGGTTGGCCATAGTCTTTCTAGCGCTCCAACAGCTACTAAGCCATTACGTATGTTTTTTAAACTCGTATAAAAATCATGGTTATTAACCTTAAGTTTTGCAAGCATGTCTTCTATGTCTTTTAGGCTTTTTTCAGCAAAAGATCTCAGACTATCTGGCATTGGCGCTTCAGGTAGTTGCTCAACATCTCGCTTCAGCGTATCTAGCTCCAAAATTATGCCTTTAAACGAGGCAACACTCTGCAACTTATCTGCTAACTCGCCCATTTCTTTAATATCTTTGCTGTTTTTCAGAGAAGCGCTGGCTGACTTTGTCAGTCCTTTTATAATCTTGACGTTAGATAAACCATCAATTGCTTCTTGTGCGGCTTTCAATCTGGCAGTTAATATTTCTTTCCCACCTAGCTTCTCTTGGTTTTCGATATTTTCAAGTATCGCTTGTACTCCATTTAATTTAGCCCCAAAATTTTTCCCGAGATCCAGTCGCTGCAACGAGAACCTTACAGACCCTAAAGTATTTCCCATCAGCTCACGCAAATTTGCTCTTTCTGTAACTTTCGGCAATCCAGCTTCCAGCTCGCTTAGTTTTTCATCTACAGCAAGATTCTTGATTCTCTGCAAATCGCTGATCGCTTGCCCAGCCTCAACAATAGTTTTATCGCTTAAATCAAAAACCGGTTCCAATTTCTGTAACTTGTCAAGGACCTGCCTACATCTTTCAATCAGCTCTCCCGTAGAACTTTTTAGTTTTTCTGCAACTAGCGGAATATCTTTTTGTGCTTCTTGCAGCTTTTCTAACGTTAAAGTTAAATTTGTTGTTAAGTTTAATCCGCGCCCCCGATCTGCAATTAATTTGTCCAAATGTTCATGCTGCTGCTTTAAAATTACTAACTGTTCCTTAACATTTAACTGCTGCTTTGAAACCGCAGTTATTTTCCGCTTCGCTTCATCACTAAGGCTTAGACTCATCTTTTCCAGTTCAAGACTATCCTGAGCTATTTTCTGCACATCTAAGCCTTTTATAGCTGCTTCCTCAGCAAGTTTTGTTTTTTCTAATAAAACGTTTAACTTGTCCAACGGCGCCTTTTCAATGTTTAAAAACTCCTTGCTAATTTCTTGAATGCTATTTTCAATAATAGCAACAGCGTTTTCAGAATTTTGTGCCGACTGTGTTATTTCATCATCTTTTTTGTGCTGTACTTTGGCTATTTCTTCTAATCTCGCTTGTTCTGTTTCTAACCTTGCTAAAACACTGCCCATCTGCTGGTAATGCAGGGCAGCATCGGCTACTTTATCTGACACTTCTGTATCAATATATTTGCCATCATTAAGCTTTTGCAGATTATTCAGCTTCGTTTCTAAATCTTCTGAAGATTTTTTAACATCTTCCGTTTTGTATTTTTCTATATCTTGTATTTTCTCTCTTAACACTATCTCTGTTAGGTTTTCAGCATGCTCAGTCTTTTTAATAATTGCCCCAACACCCTCTTCAACCTTGCTAACTGCTCCATCAAATTCAATTGCTAATTTACTTATTTTTTCGTTATTCTCTCGCTGCGTTTTAGCAAACGGCTCTAAATTTTGCGTGTGCGCAGTTGTAAGCTTTGCCAAATCGCTATTTAAAACTGTCGACGCTTTTCCTAAAGTGCTTATTACATTCCGCTGCACGTCGGCATTAAGACCTTGCGTCTCTTTAAAAACCTGTAATGACTTTTGCTGTGCCTCTAAAACCCCTCTAACATCCACCTCAAGTATTTTTGTGTTTTTTACTAAAGTTTCCAAATCCTTCGCTTGCTTCTTTGGGTCTAGTAAAGCTTCTTCAATTTCAGTGTTTTTTTGCAGAACACTAGTTTTAGCCTGCTCGATCACTGTAAGACTTCTAACTACTTCTCCCGCTATTTCATCGTCTTTTGCTTTTCGTTCCTTAAGAGCAGACTCTAACTTTCCACTAACATCTATCAGTCCATTTAAGTCCACCGACTGAGCCTGAATTAAAACACTGTCTAATTGTTGCTGAATACTTAATGGCAATGGATTACGCGGCACTATATCTATGGCTTGCTTATGCTCTTGCAAGGTTGCTTCAGCAGCACGCTTTAATTTCCCTATATCTCCAATCAATGTATCTATAGCTTCAGCAGACATGGTTGTCTGGTTAATAGCCCGGTTTGTAAGCTCTAAAATATCCGTCTTAATCTGTTCTATTTTTTTAACAAAACCTTGCGCCAACTGCGCTACTTTTTCATCCTCGAATCGTCGTGCTTCAGCCAGCTCTTCTAACTCTTCCGGCGCTGTTTTTATTTCTCCTAAAGCTACAGTAGTATCACCAACAAATTTCAAAGCATTACCTAACTGTTCTTGTATATCTCCAGGAAGAATTGCTTTCTTTGCTGCTTCCAGCGATTTTTGCTGCTGCGATAAAATATTATCAGCTTTTGTTATAAAATCTTGGCTTGTATTTGCTAGACCACTCAACTCATCTGCTTTCAGCTCTATATTTACTTTTGCAGCTGAAATATTATCTTTGTTTGTTTGTAGCTCCTGATTAATCTTTTCAATTTCTAATTTATTATTGTTTAATATTTTCTCCGCACTTTCTTTTTCCAACAATCGCTGTTTCTTTAATTCTTCTAACTTCGTTATACCAGCTACCATTAATTGCGCATCTGTTTCAATCTTCGACACACGATCTAAAACTCCCTTCAATTTATCTAAAGTGATTGGCGGCAGTGGCTCTTTACTAAATAACTCCAACCCTTGCTCTTGCCTTTGTTTTAGTAAATTTTCTTTTTCTACCGCACAATTATTTATTTCTTGTATCAGGCCATCTAAGCTTTTAGCTATCATACTCGCTGAATCACTACTAACTTGCACACTGACTTTTTTAATTCTTTCATCAAGTTGATTAGCTACAACAGAAAAGTTCTCTATCGTTTTTAATATTCTGTCGTCTTCTTTTGATCGCCCCTGAATTGCTTGCGTTAAGTTTGTAAGCTCTGCATTTATTAGATTCTGCTGCTCCTCTACAGCACTCGATGCACTTACTACTGCATTATCTAAAGCACTTTTTGCATTGACACTAATGCTTTTTGGTGCGCTATCTTCTAAGCTTTTTTGCTGCTGTTTTAATGTAACAATTTTTCCTTCCGTAAAAGTTTTTATACTACCCTCTAAAGTTTTTAAGTCTTCTAACTTACTTGGAAGTTTTAGGGTGTCTTGAACTTTCGTTACTTGCGTACCAAGATCGCTTTTAAAACCCTCGACCAACGGACCAAAATTCTTTATCGAGTCTAATATCTTTTTATCTTCTGAATCTCGTACTTGCGCTAATGCACTTAACTCTTCACGCTTATTTGCCAATACTACTAAATTCTCTTTTTTAACCGCACCCACTCGCGCTACAGCTTTTTCTAGTTCACTTGCAACCTCTTCCTTAAGACCAACCTTATCAATCGCTCCTAGTGATTCGCCTTGTGCTGTTAAACTAATGCCGGCATTTTTCTCTTCCAACTGTATATTTTCTACTAAACCTATCAGGTCTTGTACTTTTGTTTTTTCATCAAAAACAGTTCCACCTATAACATCTTTAATGCTTCCCTCAACTCCACTAACTTGATCATTAACAGTCTGTATTTTACTTGCGGCTTCTTCATCTTTTTTAGCTCGCACACCAATTAAATTTTCTATATTTTGCCGCGCAGCCGCTAAATCTTTCTCCAGTAGCTGAGCAGAACTTATAGCTGTATTTGATCGTTTTTGTAGGTATGTAACGTCGCTCTTACCACTATCTGCGGCCTCATTTAAATCTAAAGTGGTTTTTGCTATATGTTTATTTACGTCATCAAATAAATCTTTTAACTCAACTACGCTCATCACCTCAAGTTTCTTACCACTACTATCCAAAATCTTTTTTCTAATACTTTCTATGATGGAAGTAATTACAATATTATTCTGGTCAATTTTACCTTCTGCCACTTTCCGCTCTTCAACTAAAGCTACCAGATTTTCTTGCTGAGTCTTTATTTTCAACAAAGAAACCTGCAGGTCTCCTATTTTATTCAAAGATGCGTTTATTTGCGCCTGTAATCGCGGATCAAACTTTTGATTGTGCTCTTGATCTTCCTTGGCTTTAACTAAAAGCTTTTCCAACGATTCATTCTGTGCTTGTACATTACCAGCAGCAGTGGCCCGATCGCTTTTTACCTTCTCTGCCAGGGCATTTAGTGCAGATGGATCCGAATCTTTGTCTCTAAAAATATCCGCAGTCTCAGTTATCACCGTATCAATATTTTCCTTTCCGGAGTCAATCAATTTTGTAACAGCAGCAAGAAGTTTTCGCACATTAGATTCTCTAGCAAAATTCTGTATCGTTTCTACTGCTTGTAACTTTTTAGCTTCTTCTTCCAATGCTCTTAACCTAACCGGCAACTTTCCTCCAAGCCATGAATGCACGTCATCTAAAGCATTATCTATCCTCTTTTTAATATATGCTGGAAGATCAACACGCTTACTATGTTCCGATGGACCATGTAAATCTCTAAAAGATTTTGCTACAAACTCTCTTGTTTCCGCCACCGCAACACTTAACCCTGCGGCTTTTCTATTGGGGTCTTTCAAAGCATTTTCGATTGCAACTATTTTTTCTTGAACATTTTTGCTAACCAGCTCAATCTGCGCAACACTCTTATCAGCCTCTGCTTCTTCTGCATGCCTATTTTTGGATGCGGTTTCTAATGCTTTAAAATCAGCATCTAAATGCTTCAAATGATTTGTTTGAAGCTTCACTACAAGCACTTTAGCTTTCTTTAAATCCTCCTGCACATCCAAAGCTAAACTCGGCGTTATAACAACTGTATCTAGTAGCTCATGCCTCTTCTCTAATACTGGCTTAACCCTAGCAACAAGCTCTTCAATCTTGCCCACCATTTTATCTAGAGCTTCCGCGCTTACCTCTTTATTTTTTTCAATAGCTTTTTTAATATCAGCAACTTCTGTATTTAAGGCGTTTATCTCCTTATCAATCGGATCGACTATTTCGTTATTTGCTTTTATTAAATCTGCTACCTGCTTATCTTTTTGTTCTATCTCATTCGCCTTAACTTCCAAGCCATCCAATCCTTGCGTTAATGCTTTTTTCTTTTCTTCTACTAACACTGCTGTTTGTTCTTGAACTGTACGTATCTGTTCTTGCAAATCTTCTTCTAAATTCTCTTCAATTTTTATTTGCTTTAACACCCCGTGTTGCGTATCTAACTTACTTGATATCGTTGTTACAGTTATTTTCGTGGTTTCAACAAAACCTCTTGTATCTTTAGCATTCTTATCTGGATCGTCCAATACTGCGTCAATATCTACAATTACTTTTTCCGTATCTATCACTAGTTTCTTTATTTCTTCCTCGGCTACTGCTACTTGAGCCTCTACTTCTTTATTTGCTAGTTCTCTGGCTTTAGCCAAGTCTTCTATTTTATCTAATCCTACTGACAAGCTTTTTACTTTTGTATCTAGCAATGAGTTTATTCGAAGCAATGCTTTCTCTAATTCACTTTTTATCTCTCCGTCTAAACCTTCCCAATACTTTTCTTGCTTAATATTTTCTAGCTTTTCCCTCTCCTCTTCCAACTCATTCATAATATTTTCTTTCTCAGGTGCAAGCTCTTCTAGCGACCCCCTTAATTCCGTTGCTTTTAAATTAGCGTCAGTATTTTCTTGAATCTTGTCTTCGGTTTGTTTAATTCTTTCTTCTAGTTCATCTGCCGCAACATTAGAAGCTCGAATAATAGGAATCACATGCAGGCTTTTTAATTTTTTTGCCTGTCCATCTTGCAGCTTTGTTACCTCACTTGATACGTCTGCCAAAATTCTCAGGGTTTCATTTGGCAACGGCTCTCCTTGACGCGCTTTTAAGCCATCTATCAAAATACCTATATCTATCGCTTCTATATCTACAGTTATCTCTGCTATCGACTTATTTAACTCTTCAACCGAGCACATAGCATCTCTAGCTTTTTCATTAAGCGCTTGTATCTTTTTATCAATTGCTCTTACATTAACTTTAACATCAATATCAAACCTATTGACAAACCCTAATACCTCTTGTGCTTTATCTTTATCTATTGGCAGTTTCTTTATTGTGTCTTTTAGATTTTCTAACGCTATGGAAAACTTTTTTGTCTTTTCCATGGTTGGCGCCCAATAGTCTTCAAACGCCTGCGTCTTTTCTAGATAATATTTAGTAGCTTCTTTGCTATAGACTTGCACAAACGTTAAATTGCGCCCGTCCACAGGTATATTCTTATTTGTAACGTCCGATCCAAAAGCAATACCGTCATCGTCACGAATTGGTCGCCCATCCTCTTGAACAGCTTTGATAACCGGATTTTTGTCTGGGGAAATATCTGCAATAGAATGCTTTTGTACTACTACTGTACTAAGTAGATTTGGATCACTGTGTCCAGTACCCATAGGGCCAGTACTAACAACATGCATTATTAATCCTTTTGCCTGCAGGGCTTTGACCCTTTTTATAGCCTCCTCATCTTTTGGCTCCTCGAGCAGTAATGCCGATATGCTGCTTTCCTCCATTAGCTTATCTACTATCGCATCCTGTTCTTCCGTATTTGCCTTAGAATAAGCTTCTAATCCACTGTAATAATTTCCTAGTGCAGGAGCATTTCCTATTTCCCTATTATATTTCCAATCTGTTGTATAACTTTTTCTCACTTCCTCATTGTACATTTGCTTTAGCGCAGCAAAATCTTTGGTATCCTTCGGGATTTTCCCCAATAATTCTTTAAACTTTTCCTCTGCTTCTTTAAGAACAACTTCCTTTTTCGATCCCTCTTCATCATTTCTATGGTTTTTTTTCAGCGCTGCCTTATATATTTCAAGCACCTTCTTATAACCGTCATTATCTTGCAACGAAGAAAGAGTTCGCGCTTCAGCTTCCTTTATAAGATTTGGATCCTGCATTAGCGTATTAAGAGCAGACGCAGAAGGAAGCAGCTTCTGAAATAAAGATTTTACTTCTTCTTCGCATTTATTAACCCCTTTATTTTTATTAACTTTTTCAAGTTTATTACGCTCATAAAACTTAAGCTCTGTTGTTTTTTTGCATAGCTTTGCCAACCCTTTAAAATCATTATTGTTAACTGCTTCTCTAAAATCACGGATAGCCTGATTTCTTTTCATGCTATCAAGAGGTTCATCACCATTGTATTCCGCTCTAACTGCCCGCAGATATGCGTTATATAAAGCATTAAAATCCGGATCCAGTCTTAACCTAGACATATTGTTGGTTAAGCCTTTAACCGTAGCGTCGAAAGTAGAGCAAAAACTTTCCATTTGGTTCTGATCTGATTTTATAAGCCCTTCTTTCTTACGCTGCATAAGTTGATATGTATGCACTGAATCTTTGTATATTGTACCTAGCTCATCAAAATAACCATTACGCACTAATTTTTGCAGGTCTTTCCTGGTTTTAGTAGAAACCCCCAAATTAACTATGATATCGATTTTTATATTGCTTTCGATAATCTTGCGCTGCGTTTCTGTCATTTCTTTATAAACATCAGCTTCCTCTGCACTTCTCTGACGTGAAGCCTCGGAATTAAGCGTGCCGCACAATTTATTATTATCTTTCAAGCCGGATAATAAATTGTGTATTTCTCTAGCCGTTTGTGCATCATCTGTAAACACAAGACCTTGGGTACATGAGCTTAATCTAGTATTTTTTGCTTTATCTTTATAATCATATCCTCTCATTTCTTTTGTTAACTCAGCATGACGTGTTAATAACTTTTTAACAGCTTCGTTGGCCAATTGATCTTCTTCAATTGGTAATTCTTCAGGATAGACTTTTATTTCTCGCACAGTTTTAAGCACTTTTTGAGCTTCCTCTAACGTAAGCTCGTATATGGGTTTTTTGGATGGAGGGGGAAATGGGTTCGGAGTTCCTAGTAAATCAATCACTTGATTTGTCGGTGTAGCTGTAGTTCCAATTACCCTGTTATTTGATACGATGGAATTCAACACGGCCATCTTTTCTTCGTAGTCCCTTTCATAACTCTTTGGAACCACAGAATGCACTTCGTCTATAAATATATTTTGATCTTTTAGTATGCCAGAATAAAGTATCAACTGATCATGACTCATTGCAACATATGGATGATCATCCAAAAACTTGGCAACATATTCTTCAGATAGAGGCTGGCCTGGGTTGTCTGGATCTTCCGATGGGAGCCCTACAGCGATCGGACTACCATCTTCTTTTTTAACAAAATCGTTTACATCTCTAACCATACCACCAACCAGCTCTGATTGTGTTGCAAAAATACCCCTGCCGCGCACCATTGCTGTTGTCGCGATGATGCCGCTCTTACCGGAACCTGTACCAGCTACTATAAGCTGCGGATGATAAGGAGGAGGGGGGGGAGGAGGAGAGATATTTGCAATTGGATGTATTTCACCAGTCTCATCCATCTCTAACCCCTGAGTCTTCAGCATTGCGGTTACTTGGTGGTCGTAGTCTATATACTGATCTCTAACAATTTTTGTGTTTGTTTCTTTGTCAGTAGCTACTAATAAATTTCCTCGTTTGTTTATTCTAATAGGCGTTTTAAAAAATTCCGGGCCAAGTTTTACTACGTCCGTTGCATCTTGAAAATACTTCTGCAGCTGCACATCATATGCACCTTGAATTGTTGCTCCTGTAGAATCGGTAGCTTTTTGAATAGTGACTTTAAAAACATTACTGTAAACCTCTACAGCTATCTCAGCCCTGCCCTTATCGTCAAAACTTAATTGCCTGATGTTTTCTCTCTGCAGCAAAGCATTAAATATTGACCATACATCTTTATTCTCACCTTCCTCAACTTTTGCTATTTTTAACCGCTTTTTTATTATTTCTGTCTGGTAATATTTCTCAAACCTTTTAGCTCCTACATAATATTTGTCGCGGAGAGCTTTATTTACAGCATTTATTGCACACGCTAATTTGGCATAAGCCTGGGCCTTCTTTGGAGCCTCTCGCTCTCTTCGCTCACGATCCTTAGCTCCAACTTCTAATTTATCTATCTTTTCAACTAACTTTTGAGCCTTCTCCTCAAGCTCTTTTATCCGCTGCCTTGCTTTTTGCAACTCATCTGTATCCGCCACCTGGTTATCTTCATCTTGTTCTAAAACACTCGCGCTATCTGATATAATATCTGTTATTTCCTTTAATATATCTACCAACTTTTCTCTCTCTAATTCTGCTTTATCCAGTTTTTCTTCTGATACAGTTATTAACAAGACCTCATCTAATTCTTTACTTGCTTCTAGAAATTTTGCCTCAACCAGATCAATTGCACGTAAAGCTTTCTTAGTTCTGTCAAGCATTTCTTCTTCTTTTCGCTGGCGTTCTGCTTCGATCCTTTCTGCTACGATGATATTTATCTTCTCGGTAATCTTTAGCAATGAGGCATCTACACTAGCATCAGGCTTCTCTAAAATATTGTACAAGTCTTTTAAAAGTTCAACAGACTCTTCATCAGGCTCCACGATGTTAGGAGTCTCTGAACTCTCAGAGCCTAACAACTTGACAGTCAACTCACCCGCAGTTTCTAATCGCTTCAATACTTCCTGTATTTCTTTGTTTTTTTGCTGTAGATCAGAATCATCAGATTTTAATTTCTCAATAATTAACCTTTGCTCCTCAAACTTTTTTTGAAATAGTGCTTTTTCTGGTTCTGGTATTTTTTCAATGCCCAGTTGCAAGCACACTAGACTTGCTTGCGTCTCTTTTATTTGCTGCATGAAAACACTAACTTTATCTGTCTCAACACCAATCTCTTCTAAAACCTTATCTATGCTAGTAATTGATCCATCTAAAATACCTTTTGCTTTTGTAAAAATTTTTGAGACAATATCTGAAGGGGTTTTCTCAGAAGAACAATAGCTTTTCACCTCTAGATTATCGTATTTTTCAGGATCAAATTCCTGTAAACTATCCGCCAATTTTTCAATAGATTGTAACAACTTGAGATAATTCGCAATTGCAGCGGGATTCTGCTTATCTTCGGCTAAAGCTATTTGCTCATATAAAAATTCTCGTGTTTTTTCAAAAAAACCATTGTCAATACTACCTTTAATTTTATTAATTTCGATTAATTTTTTACGAGAACTTTTGGCGGCTTCATATAGTTTTTTAAGAGGAGAATTTGCAGATAGCCTACTTAGAGACAGTTCTTTCTGAGCTTCTGCAACTGCAGCATCAATTTCATTTGTTCTTTTCTCTACCTGCCTAACCTTTAACTTTAAGTCACCAATACGCTTTGGTATACCGACCATAATACCATCAGTTTTCGACAAAATTAATGGCCCACCAATACCTTCTAACTGTTTTTTTAGCCCGTCTAATTCTTTTTCTTTTAAAAAAAGATTACTTGCCCTTTGAACCATATCCAGCACTTTATCATCTGGTTTTCCGTTTTGTTCGACCTCTGTCACAAACGATAATAAAATATCTTTACCGCATCCATATATACTTGGATATTTGCTAAGGTCGCTCAGACCTTCAACAAGCTCCACAAATTCTGGCGCTTTATCCCAAAAAGCTTTTGGGATATTTGGGACGGTATTGATACCTGGAGTCGCCTTAATTTTGCCTTCCAGATACCCTATTTTACGTTGCGACAAACCTTTGGGTGGTTCTTGTTTTTTCCCTGAACTATGCATACAATTACTCCCCTGTAACGCTACTATTTATGATCCATTATCCATATTCCGGTCCAATTCTCCGGAGGTTTTTTGCAAAAAACTTGACAACGCTCAACAAACATTTGCAATACATAATCTTGCTTATTTTCGGCTGCCAACTCAGAAAAAAGCTGCAGCGCTTTTTCCCACTCACCGCGCTCATATAAGGTAAAAGCTTCTCGGAAAGACTGATTATATCGCTCTAATTGCATATCTGGGATATCCGTCTTTTCACCAAGCAACTCATAAACACAAGAACCCTGTTTTTTTCCTTTTACGGCAACTTTATCAATTAATCTAAATTTAAAATAATCTTTCACAACCCTATAAGTATTTTCACTCACTAAAGTGTACGTTTTATATTCCTTATTTAAATTTTCTAAACGACTGGCTAAATTAACATCATCACCTAAAGCGGTATAACTCAATCTATCATCAGAACCAACATTACCAACGATAACTTGCCCCGTATTAATCCCAATACGCGACCTATTATTCAATTGTGCACAAGCAGCTTGGATACGCACTGCCGCTTGGCAAGCATGTAATGCGTGCTCTGCATCATCAATTGGAGCTCCCCAAAAAGCCATAGCCCCATCACCTATATATTTATCTACAGTACCTCTTGTGTTTATAATAATTTTTGTTATAGCTTGAAAATACTCTGACAAGTATTGCATTACTTTTTGTGGCGACATGCTTTCAGAGGTTGGAGTAAAATCTTCAATATCAGAAAATAACAGGGTCATTTCCTTAGTTTCACCACCCACTTCGGCGACCTTACCGCTTGAAATTAAATTTTTGACTAAGGTGGTTGGCATATACCGCTGAAAAGAACTAAGCGCGCTTTTCATTTTCATGAAACTATCTGCCATATAGCAGATTTCTTTAATTCGCGAATATAATTGCTTTACTTCCATAAGCCTTAGTTGACAAATTAGTTCTGCGTCTTTTGCAAGCTTAACAATAGGCCTACTAATGCGAGAAGAAAAGATAATAGAGAATATGATACCAAGCACTACTGCGATAAAAATAAAAATAAAAGAGAAGAAGATATTCCGTTGTAATGGGGCAACAATATCTTGGTATGGTGTTACGATAGCAATATTCCATTCAGCACTAGTTTTAATAGATGGCATTTTTTCATAAGCAGCAATATATTTTTTGTTATCATAACTATAGATAAAAACCGACTTATGTGTTTTACGATAGAGAGAAAAAGACTGCTTTGCCCATGCAAGCCCTAGATCATCCAACTTCGGCATTTTATAGCCTTTAAGCAAATTGACATTAGCTCTGTAAGCCGTTATTAAATGCTCTTGATCATCACAAATAAAAACAATACTGTTTTTAGTGACTTTTATATTCTCTACAAATGTAGATATTGCACCTAAAGGCATCTCCACACCAAAGATACCTCGCAACTGTGACGACTTATCATAAACTGGGTAAGCCGCGTTAATTCCCAGCTCGCTTTTTTTCATACTCAAATATATAAGCGGATAGACCGACCAAACGGGACGCTTTTTAAATTTTGCTTGCTGATACCAGGGCCTGGGCCTGGGATCAAAACTGGCTCCGGGAGCTTCTTTGGAGCCGATAAAATTCATATCCGAATCATATATATTCTCTACGCTTTTAGTGTTTTCACCATCAATTATGATATTAGTATTTACTAGCTTCGTTTCCGCATTCCCCACCGCCTGATAAGTATTCGCTGATTTCTCTAGCTCATAAAGATTACCCTTAGTATCTGCCCAAAAAGCAGAAACGATTGCCTCATCACCAGAAATGATAGCGTAAAGAAATCTCATGAAATCAACGGAGGGCTCCGGGGTAATAATATTCTTGGAAATTAATTTGGCTCCCACGGACGAGAAGCGACCGAGCGGTTGTAAATACCCTGATATCTGTTCACCAACTTTGCCACTAGCATTCTCAATAGTATCTTCAGTTGTTGTAATTAATATATCGTGCAAAGTAAAGTAATCAATACCAACGATAAACAATGAGACTCCAATTAACAAGGCTAACAAGATACTTAAGATGCTAAAGCGAATGCTGATTTTCATACCACGCCCCCTCCCAGCGTCTCATTTGCCCTTGTGCTTATCTATTTGACGTATCAATTTGTCAATTAAAAGGTCAATGGTTTTATACATATCTTCTGACTCTGCGCTAGCATAAACTTCAAAGCCTGGAATATGGACGGTTGCTTCGGCAACTTGCAGTAGCTTATTAATATTAAAAAAAACGTGGATACTGGTAATATGATCAGAGTGTTTTTGTAAGCGCTCGAATTTTTTCGTGGCGAAATCGTGTAGTGTCCGTGTGATCCCAACGCCGTGTCCAGAAAATTGAATAGGCAGCATTTTGTATCCTCCTTTAATTGTTAAGTTTACACTATACTCTACAAATTAAAACCCTCCCCCAAATATACTTTTCGTACATTCTTGTCTTGCAGTATTTCTTTTGGTGTTCCTTGGGAAATAATCTCACCATTATTAACTATATAGGCACGATGACAAATATCCAGGGTTTCGCGCACATTGTGATCAGTTATTAGGACGCCGATTTTGCGCTCATGAAGCTGATAAATAATTCGCTTAATATCAATTACTGAAATTGGATCAATACCAGCAAATGGTTCGTCTAAAAGAATGAATTTTGGCTCTAAAGCCAATGCCCTTGCAATTTCAACCCGACGACGCTCACCACCAGAGAGACTAATACCAACATTATCTCGAAGTTGACTTATATGAAATTCATCAAGTAAGTTTTCACAAATTGTTTGACGTTGTTCCGGGGTTAGTTCTTGGCGTAACTCTAGAATCGCCATAATATTATCGGAAACACTGAGTTTACGAAAAACAGAAGGCTCTTGTGGTAGGTAACCAATACCTAAACGAGCACGTTCATGCATAGAGAGATTAGTAATATCTTTGTCATCTAAAAATATTTTACCGCCATTCAAACCAATTAAACCAAGAGTCATGTAAAAACTTGTGGTTTTGCCCGCTCCGTTTGGACCAAGCAAACCAATAATCTCAGAGCTTTTTATAGAAAAAGAAACATCCTTGACGACAATTCGACCTTTGTAAATTTTTTTTAAGTGTTCAGTTTTTAATATACCCATATTTATTTAAAAGAATATTCAATATGTGGTCCACTATATTTGTCCTGCCCCGCAACAACTTGCCCATTACCTTCCAAAACCATTAAGCTTTTATCTGGATAAATCGTAATCAAATCGGCGTCAGCATCAACTGGTTTTTTGTCATTACCCATGACTGTACTGTAATGAGAGTGTTCGCCAGAAGCAACTATTTTATTAATTCTACCGCTAGGTATTCTATGGATAGTAATTTGCCCTGCGCGCAGGTTAGTTACACCTTGGTTAAACTTAGCATTACCAAAATACATGCAAATGTTTTCGCTGTTTTGGCGCTTACAAATAGCAGAGTTAGAGCTCAGCCTGGTTGTTGATTTTTCACCAGCAGACAGAGCAAGCGAAGCATCAACAACAATAATCAACATTAATACTATTATTAATTTCTTTTTCAAGACGGTAAGGCTCCTTGCATTTGTTTCATCATATTCATCATTTTTGCGCCCTTGAGGCGCTGCATCATTTTTTGCATTTGCTCAAACTGCTTGATCAGACGACTTACATCTTGTACTTGGGTACCTGATCCACGGGCAATTCTTTGTTTGTTTGATCCTTTGATAAACGCGGGAAAATGGCGCTCGCGCAAAGTCATAGAGTTGATAATTGCTTCCATTTTTACGAATGTTTGATCGTTAACCGCTGTTTTTGCTTGTGCAACGGCTCCCAAACCCGGCAATTTACTTAAGATAGCACTAGCGCCGCCCATATTGCGCATTTGCTGTAGCTGGGTAAGAAAGTCTTCGAAATCGAATGCTTTTCCTTTCTGAAATTTTTTTGCCAATTTTTTGGCTTTTTCATGATCAACCCTGCGATGAGCGTCTTCGACCAAAGTCAAAACATCGCCCATACCCAAAATTCGCGAGGCGATTCTATCTGGATGAAAAGGCTCAAAAGCATCGATTTTTTCACCGCTACCGATAAATTTAATCGGCTGCCCAGTTACCACATGTATCGCCAATGCTGCTCCACCACGCGCATCACCATCAGTTTTGGTAAGAATAATACCGGTCAAAGGTACTGTTTCCATAAAAACTTTGGCAGCATTAACAGCATCCTGTCCCATCATACTATCAACAACAAATAGAGTTTCTGTTGGCTGAATTTCATGATGAATACGCTTTATTTCTTCCATCATTTTTTGATCGATATGGAGACGACCAGCAGTGTCTATAATTACGCTGTCTCGAAACTGATTTTTCGCCTGAGCTATAGCAGCTTTGGCAATTTCTACTGGATCGTCATGAACGCTACTTGGAAAATAGCTAGCACCAACTTGTTGGGCCAAAACTTGCAACTGCTCAATTGCAGCTGGCCTATAAACATCGAGACTAGTCAAGAGTGCGGATTTTTTCTGGGTTGTTTTTAGCCAATTGGCCAATTTTGCAACAGTAGTAGTTTTACCGCACCCTTGAAGACCTACTAGCATAATCACTACAGGAGGTCGCGTGTGTAAATTAAGAGCAGCACTGCCTTCTCCCAAAATTTTAACCAACTCATCATACACAACCTTAATAAACGCTTCGCCTGGTCTTATACTCTGTAGAACTTCTTGACCAATTGCCTTTGCTTGAACTCCATCAAGAAAAGTTTTAATTACCGGCAAAGCAACATCAGCCTCCAAAAGCGCTGTGCGTATTGTACTAAGAGACTCTTGAATATTTTCTTTGGTTAAGCGCCCCTGGCCCATTAAGCTTTTGACAATACCAGTAAGATGCTCTGAAAGATTACTAAACATAACACCCCTATTTTCGTATAATCATAATCATAAGCATTATAGATTATTAGCACAAAATTTGAAATTCAATTTGATTATAAATTTAAAACATGATGAGACAGATGTGATAATGGGGCGGGAGTTTGCACATATAGTCAACACAGGGCATCGTATTTACCAAACCTCGCGGCACGGAACTTACCATCACCACCACCATCTTTACAACAAACAGACCAACACTCTCTTCTGGTTTCCATATTTGGACGCTTAAACAAGCGGAATTATCAATCGTAGCTACAGCAGTATTACTAGAAGACCAAACAACTGAGTCCGTTATGTCTTGTCTCGAATTATCATCATAGATACCCGTAGCTGTAAACTGTAGCTGGTTATCTTCTGCTGTGCCCAGCTTGTCTAAATTCACTGCTATTGATTCTAACAATTTTTCTAATATTTTAAATATCTTTAATTCATCACGGTCAATTAAATATACGTATACGCAACCCCCTATTACTGTCGCATCTAGGGGCTTGTTACAGCACCCCGCCTCTGTTTCTTTCCACTTTAAGTTTTCAACAAAAACAGGGGCCGCTTGATTTTCTATGTGAATTCTCTTTAATGCGCAACCGCTGTTTAAATAAGCATATTTCCCCACCACTGCCACTCCGCAAATCAAACTATCTGCATTAAAGTTACCAACTAAAAAGGGCGCTTCAGGCTTTGATGACACGTCAACTATTTTCAAACCACCGCTTGTTGCAATGTACGCATAATTCCCGGCCTTTACTACGCTACCAACTGCTCCACCACCTATCTTTAAACTACCAACCAAGGTGGGATATTCAGGTTTTGATATATTAACCACTTTCAAATTATCGTCGCGTATAACATACGCGTATTTTCCTGATGCCTCAGCTTTTACTTCGCCAATACCATCAAGCTGTTGATCAGATATCTTTAAGCCAATCACCGCTTCCAATACGCTTTAGAGTTTCATTTTCTATAGCATAAATCTCGTCGTCAACAACAACATATGAGGCATTTGGGCTGCTTTTTAATAGATCGTTAAAACTTTTCTTATCCAATTCTGACATTATATACAGGTCACACTCCCCTGAAATACCAACCAATGATGGAGCCTCTGGCTTTGATATATCAATCACTTTTAAACTACCATCACACATAACATACGCATAATCTCCTGCCACTGTCGCTTCTGAACAAGTTTTGCTGTCTAATTCTAAGTTGCCAATCAAAACAGGAGCCTTCAAATTTGTTACGTCAATTATTCGCAACCGTTCTACAGGCAACATTTTCCCTATAAGACAAAACCCACTGGCGCTTGGGTCACTACAAAGCATAATGAAAGAAACACCAACCACATACGCAAAATTATTTACTACCGTCATTCCAGCATAAGAACCATTATCTAATTCTAAACTTCCAACTAAATCAAGAGGTTTGGCTAACAAAGAGCTGGGAAACATTATTGTCACAATCAAAAAAGCAGCGCGACACCAAAATTTACAAAACTCTACCATGGATTCTTAACCTCCGTTTTTAAAATACCAACAGGGGTCACATCTTGAATCGTGAATTTCTATGACCGCTAATTATTTTACTAATTGTAGATGGATGCAAAAAAAAAGCGCTTTCGCAATTTGATTAATCGCTACTCCACTTTTGTAGCGTAACTCGTATGTTATTTTATTTCTACTGTCTTTTGTCCGGACTTGGCATCTTTGATTAAAAAACACGGGGTGATTGCTTCTATAAATAAGTATAAAATACTAATTTTCTAAACTCAAATTTTAGTGAGAATTATATGAATGAAAAAATAACAAATAATAAGATTTTAATTTACAAAACAGAATCAGGACAATATACCGTTGACGTACTACTAGATGGCGATACCGTATGGCTTACGCAAAATCAGATGGCAGAGCTTTTTGATAAGTCGAAATCAACGATAAATGAGCACATTCAAAATATTTATGATGAAAAAGAGCTTGTTTTGTATGAAACTATGAGAAAATTCGGAATTTCCGAATTTTCTACTAAACCCACAAATTATTACAATTTAGACATAATTATTTCTGTCGGTTATAGGGTTAAGTCGTTACGCGGCACACAATTTCGTATCTGGGCAACACGCACCCTCAAAGAACATTTACTTAAAGGTTATACTTTAAATCAAAAGCGCTTAGCTAAAACCGGTGTTAAAGAATTAGAATCTGCTTTGCAATTTATCAAACAAGCAAGTGATAGGCGCCAATTAACCAGCGAAGAAGCACAGGGATTACTAGAAGTTATTACTAAATATGCCAAATCATGGTTGCTATTAAAAACTTATGATGAAGATAGTTTACCACAAACAACAGGACAAGTACCAAGGTTTAGTCTTACTTACGAGTATGCTTTAAGTGCTATAATAAAACTCAAAAAAGTACTAATGGATAAAAATGAAGCCAGTGATATTTTTGGCAATGAGCGCGAACATGGTTTAGATGCTGTCTTGGGCAATCTTGAGCAAAGCTTTGGCGATCAAGAACTTTATCCAACGCTTGAAGAAAAAGCAGCCCACTTACTTTACTTCATCATCAAAGACCATCCGTTTTCCGATGGTAATAAGCGCATTGCATCACTACTTTTTATTCACTATCTCAATAAAAATAACCACCTATACAAAACCAATGGCGAAATGCTTATTAATGATAATGCACTTGTGGCTCTAGCATTACTAATCGCAGAAAGCGAACCAAAAAGTAAGGACCTGATGATCTCACTGATTAAAAATTTACTATCTGAGAAATAACCTGCTATACCACTTGAATTCAACTCATAAGTGCAACCTTGTTAATATAATTCAATATCTGACCCCGCACCGCCCTGCGTGTTAAGCTACAAAATGATCTAAAGTAATTAAATTATGATTTGGATGTTTTTTTAAGCCTATATCTACCCTTTGTAATTCTGGATTAACCGGAGGATGGTCGTCGTACACAAAATAGTCATCAGCAAGATTCAATTTTTTCATCAACTCTATGATATAAAAAGACTGCTTGGTGTATGGCTTAACATATGGTTTAGAAGCCCAAAATGTTTTATGGTACTTATATGTAATAAAAAAACCAAAACATAACTGTTCTTCTGGATAAAGAACCCAACGAGAAATTGTTAACATTACTAAGGTGTTTTTTATTTCTTCCGCATTGTTGTTTTTACAAAAATAACTTACTAAGCTGTTCAAATGCTTCAGTGAATATTTAAGCAAATACAAATCTTTTTCTTCCTGTGAAAATCGTTTCAGGAAAGAAATATCAGCATAAGTGTTATAAATAGGAACCTCTTCACAATCTTCCCACTTTGTTCTAAAAAAATCCTCAGGGGTTAGTTCGTTACTCCTTTTTATTAACCTATCAAAATTTTTATCTAAATAATCTGTAATTTTTTTATCATCCATATCAGTTCTCATTAAATTTTCCATCCATGATCACGTAGCCAATCCAAAGTTTTTCCTGAAAAACCTGGGTCTTTACCATGGCTAATCGACCCGTCTTGATTTACAGCTCCGCCATTTTTACCATGTGCATGCCATTGACCGCTTGGTTGGCCACGAGGTGGTTCATCAATACGTTTAATCTCTCTAGGACCTTGCTCTTTAACATGTTTCGCCTTAGCTCGTGATGGTGTGTTAAACATCACGCTCAAATCACGCGCAAGAGCAGCACCTGCACCAACCGCTCCTCCAGCAACCAATCCAAAAGTCGCCCCAGCAGCATATCCTGAAAATGTACCAACACCTGGTAATACAAGGGTACCACCCGCAAAACCTATTTCTCCTCCAATAATAGCACCTGCAGAACCACCCAAAATACTACCTGCAGCAACATCTTGGGCAACTTTTCCTGCTGTATCAAAAAGCTCCCAATACGCTTCCGTTCCCGCCCCATTACCATAACTACCATCTGATCTATCAGACTCTTTGCGTGGCTTCTCATTTTGAAAGTGGTTATTATCTCCAGATGAATCTGCATTATTCGAATTTCTATGAAACGTTTGATCTGGAAAACCATCTCCTTGTGGCGCACGAATTCCATCTCCAGGAAATTTTAATGGTATGCCAATACCCAAGCTTGCAAAAGCCACACCTGTGCCACTACCACTAGCACTAGCAGAAATCGCTGTTCCACCACTGGTAATGAGTTTTCCAGCACAGGATGCCCCAGCGTATAAAACACCAGCTGAAATAGCAAAAGTCGCTGCTCCTTCAAAAAAAGCTTGTTTCCACCCAACTCCTGCTGCAAGCCCAAGCCCTGCTGTAGTTGCTCCACCTATAGCCGCTGCTAGTGCTATACCACCTAAACTTAATCCAACTGGTGGACAAAGACAAATAGTTATTCCGATAACTACTGCAACTACTACGCCCACAGCTATTCGCCCAACTGTGCTATTAACTACCGACTTAACTGCGCCCACAATCGATCGACCTAAACTGCCCCAAAACCCAAATCCAGTCGGATCCGTAAATGCTAGCGGATTATTAATACAATAGCTATACCGGTTTAAGCTTTGGCTATTACCTGGTTCTTGGATAAAAGGGTCGGCGCTTAGAAATCTGCCTATTACTGGATCATAGATTCTGCCATCCATGTGAATTAAATTTATGCCTTCGATGTCTATCTGATCGTGTCCAGTAAAGCCTTTGTAGGTAACCGGATGATACGGCTTATCTCCCTTGGTTTGTTTTTGCTCACCAAATGGCAGATACGCAAAGTGTTGTTTAACACTACTGTTTTCGTCAGTAATATCAGTAACAGAACCTAGATTA
The DNA here is from genome assembly GCA_037142515.1 of bacterium. Classification (GTDB taxonomy): domain Bacteria; phylum Pseudomonadota; class Gammaproteobacteria; order UBA9339; family UBA9339; genus JBAXAM01. The sequence continues at coordinate 164,859 of JBAXAM010000001.1, forward strand.
TCATGTAGCGCTTCATAAATTTCAGTTTTATTATTTTTACTATCGCCGCTATCTTGGGTTTCTATATAAATAGCACTTGGTCCAATATAGGCTTTTTGCTGCGTAATAATTGACTTACCGTTATCAATTGTTACTAATTCGTAATTTCCTAAATAATAGGTTGTGGCAACCTTGTATTTGACACACTTATTCCACCAATCAAATCTGCAATCGCCTGCAGTTTGATTCATATAATCGACTCGAGCAAACTTTTGTCTATCGGCGTTGTAGGAAAAGCTCACAGCTGCTTTGGGCGCTGTTATGGTTAGCGGCTTACTATAACTGGTATAAGTAATATTGCGTTTTTCTCCATTCAATATTCCTTCAATTTGATCACCGTTAGCGTCGTATTTGAAAGCTCCTGGCATTTTGCCATTAATACTTGTTACTGCATGAGGGCCTGCGCCATTTTCTCCATATTTATATGTGCCAACATCTGATTTGTAAGTAATATTGCCTAAGGCATCGTAGCTAAACGACTGTTCTGAGCTTCCTGCGATCTTGGCTTTAGCAAGACGATTAAGTTCATCGTATTCATACTGTTCATAACCACCATTAACGTAGTCGTGGTGCGATTTAACATTACCTAATGTGTCGTAGTCATAAGCATCTTTCTGTATTTTTTCTTTATCAAAACACTGATGGGTTGCCGTAACTCCAGTACATTCTGGAAATAGCTTTTGCTGGGCTAAAAGAGACATACTTAAAACTGTTTCGATCTCAGTTAAAAATTGAGTTTTTGGATCGTAGGTATAATTAGTAATCAAACCATTGCTGCGACTTTCGGAAATCACATGGCCTGCTGCATCTTTGGCATTCAAGCTCCAATAAACTTTGCCGGTTTGCTCATCGCTAATTTTTATGAGATAACCAAGCTTGTTGTAATGATTTCTTACTTGTAAGCCATTTGGATAAGTTTCGACTGCAACACGGCTATTTTGATCATAACTAGAACTGCTGATATAAGTTTCATCTTTAATAGCTGTTTTAACTTGTGTTGTACGACCCAAAGAATCATAGCTGTAGCTGCGAGTATAAGTTTCAAGACCGTCATCTATAGCTTTTTTGGGTAGTTCAAGTTTTTCTCTCAAGCTTTTACCTGCTAAGTTTACACTATTAACTTTGGCCAGTTTGCCAATGCCGTTTGGTGTGGTATCGTATTCCCAAGTACTAGTACCCGCATGATCAGTGCGGCTAATCATGCGATTTAGATCGTCGTATTTGAACGTTGTTGTTTGTTTTAGGGCATCAGTTTGACTGATAAGATTACCCAAAACATCGTATTCATAAGTCCAATAACCTTTGTCTGGATCATTGATTGCGATTTTCCTGCCCAGGTGATCGTATTCAATTTTTGATTCGTTCTCAGCACTATCAATCATTGATATCATGTTGCCATAAGCACCGTACTTGTAAGTGGTAACTGAACCCTTGTTGTCTGTGGCTTTTATCATCTCGCCAATAGCATTAACTTGTTTTACTTGCTTTTGTTTTAATTGATTAACAGTAGTTGTAGTAAATCTATCGTAGATTAATTGTGATGAGCTACCATCAGGTAAAACACTTTGAATTACTTTGCCTAAAATATCGTATTGAATTTTGTTTTGGTATATGTGATCTCCCTCAAAAAATGGTTGGCTTGTTTGTGATACTCTGCCCAGCTCGTCATAATAAGTTAGCTGCCATATAATTTTGCCGTCTATATTTTGCGTGGTACTGGCAATTTTTCGGCCTAAGACATCGAAGTATTCATTTTGTGTAGTGCTGTTGTCAGTGTGGCTGGTTATAATGTAAGAGCAGTTTTTTAGTGCGCTGCTGATTTCTCCTGTGGGTACGGACGTGGGATCAAAACAACTATAATTTATAGTTGTTTTGGTACCATCAGGACTTATTTGTCCTACTTGCCGTGCAAAGTCGTCGTATTGATAAGTAGTTTTTACACCGTTTAAATCAACAGACTCTGTTACTACACCAAAACGCGGATCAACTGTTTGGTAGGTTGATTGATCTAATGAATTAATAGTTTGTACAACAAAGCAGCCATATTGATCATATTTTACTTGAGCTGATCTTATTCCAACATCTTGATCTCGCCCCCAAACCATGGTTTTTATAATATTCCCAAAGTCATCGCGCTCATACTTGGTTATAAGAGCCAACTTAGAATCGCCAGAACCAGCTGTAGTTTGCATTAGCAAAGAAGTTTCCGGATCATAAACAAAGCTACTGGTTCTTGTCTGTGAGTCTCTATGAGTTGCGGATTTGGTTACTTTGGCAGCTATTAACTCACCAATATGCCATTTACTTGGATCGTTATGATAAGTATTTTCAGTAGTAATTGTATAAATCTCATTGGTCGTAGCTTCGTGGATGCTCGATACTATTTTTAGCGAATTAGCATAGTCATCAAAAATGTTTTCTATGGTTGTGGTACTAAGCAAATTGCCTTTGAGATCATATGATTTTTTGCTGCTTTGTTTAACATAAGGAAAATAATAAGTTGTATTAACACTGCCATCGCCAAATGTTTTTAGCTCATAAGAATCTTCAGAGCTTGAAAGCAGAGTTCCATCTGCAAGCCTGGTTTCGGTTGCAACCGGCATTCCTTTATTGTGTAAATTAATATCTTGGCTATAAGTAGTTGTTGTATTAATACCAGTGCTTTTATCAACACTGGTAACTCTATGAAAGCCTAAAAAGCCCATACCCAAGTGATTAAATTTTGCACCAATGTAATAATAATTAGTTATGTGCTGATTGTTTTTATTTCCAGCTTCATTGCTCGCTGTTTCGCTAGAGGTTTCGTGTACAACATACATTGGTCCTTGCCAATCCATGTTTGGATATTTTGCATCGTGCTCTTTGGTATAAACTTTTACTTTAGTACTGCTTAAAGACTCATAATCAATAAAAAGCTTTGTACCAAAACCGTCAGTAACAGAAATTAAATAGTCGGGAAGTTTTTTTGCTTTGTTAAACCATGCGCCTTTTTGAAAATCCCTAGTAAGACTCCACTGTACATGTTGAATAATATCAGGGAGTCCGCTACCAGTGAGATCGATGAAAACCACACCATTATCAGACCCACGCGGACTGCTATGATCTACAAGCTCTACAGGAGGAATGTAACTTACGGGAGCTTCTATCCAACCATCACCTGTATTAATCCAGGCTCCTTTTTTAGAACTGCCGGCACCCCAATAAACATTCTGCACCATATCATAAAGTCCGCTGCCAGTAATATCTATAAAAGAAGCGCTATTATCAATGCCGCGCGAATTATTATTCCCATGATTATTTGCGATCTCTACAGGAGGAATATGTTTTGCAGAAGCCTCTTCCCAACCATCACCATTATTAACCCAAGCACCGCTTTCAATATTATTAGAACCCCAATGAACATGTTGCAGCACCCCAGAAAGACCGTTACCGCTAAAAACACGGTATTTTAATGATGGCTTTTATAATCAATAATTGTACTCAATGAAAGCCTTTTCTCTAATTGAATTATTATTAGCAATTGTTATTGTCGCAATCGTATTGCTAATAATTCAACCTTCTTGGCAAGGGATGCTTAGTAAAAATCACGCTCAAGCTTATACCAGTGAACTAGTAATGGCGCTGCAATTTGCACGTTCTACTGCAATTAGTCTTGGAAAACCAGTAACGTTTTATTGCGGCAAAGATAACCAGTGGCGAGTGGGCACACCCAATGTCCTACGAGTTTTACCTCCAGTTTTTACTGGAGACACACTAATCTGGAATCGCGATGCTATCATAACATTTTCGCCAGATGGATTTGCTGGCGGACAAAACAGAAGCTTCTATTACTGCCCTAAAAACTCTTCTAAAAACGCATTAGCTGTTATTTTAAGCCCATCAGGTAGAACCCGAGTTTCACCAAAAACCCACGACGGAAAAACAATCCCTTGTAATTTCTGATGCGTGATTTATCATATGGAACGGCATCAAATTAAAAAGAACACAACAGGAGCTAACATGAAGTTTTATATGGCAATTAATAGAATCTTTTTATTTATCGGCTTGGCTTTTTGTAACTTAGCTGCTTACGCGGCTAATACATCTGCGAAAGATGAAGTTGCTAAACGTTTACTGATGGGAACCGCTGGAACTAAACCTGCTGTCCCCGCTCCCAACATTGTTAAGGCAGTGGATAGTCTTTCTGGACTAGCTCAGTTGATTAAAACCCTTGCTATTTTGGGTGGCATTGCATTACTGCTTTTTAGTATACAGCTATATTCTAAGCATCGTAAAAACCCACTGGAAACTCCTTTATCCATGGTAATTACGGTGTTTTTTATTGGATTAATCTTAATAGCGCTATCATTTACTTCAATTAAACTATAAAAAACAAGAGGTTGACAAGTGCGTGCAATATTATTAGGCTCCCCTGGTGCCGGAAAAGGTACACAAGCACAATATTTAGCCACCCATTACAACATCCCCTTAATCTCTACAGGAGATATGTTGCGCACGGCCGTAAAAATGCAAACCAAGCTTGGGTGGCAAGTAAAGCAAATCATGGAAAAGGGAGATTTGGTTTCTGATAATATTATAATTGACTTGGTCAAAGAACGCATTGCACAGAGCGATTGTAAACATGGCTATTTACTAGACGGTTTTCCACGAACCATTGCTCAAGCAGAAGCACTGCATAATGCTGGGATTGCGATCGATTACATTATTGAAATTTTTGTCCCTGACGAAGAAATTATCACTCGCTTAAGCGGGCGTCGCGTACATCCAGCATCAGGTAAAGTTTATCATTTGAAATATAATCCACCAGAAGATATTAGCGAAGAACTAATTCAACGAAACGACGATAAAGAAGAGGTTGTGCGTGAACGCCTGCGAGTTTATCACGAAAAAACCGAACCATTGATAAATTATTATAAGGAACTAAAAACATCAAACTATATAAGCGTTAACGGCATTGGTAAAATCGAGGATATACAACAACGCATTTTTTCCGCAATAAAATCATAAGCTGATTTAAGAATCCCTTAATATTTGGAAGATATAATAGAAGATATAATAAATGAGAAAGATGAGTAAATTATGAAAAATTTTTGTCGCGTACTGATTTACATAATAATAGCAGCCGCCCAGTTTGGTTGCGGTAGCGGCGGATCGTCCGGATACAGCTGGTGGTCACCGTATAATAGTTATGACTACGGTCATAGCAGCTATGGTTATAACAACTCTTATAGCCGGTACTCCGATGTTGATCCCGAAATTTGTAAAGAAGATTATTCACATTTTTATAAGACCACCGAAACAATAGAAATAAATAGTAGAAAGCAGCGCATGCGGGTAATAAACCTTATTAGCCCTCCTATAAAAATAAAAAAAATTACTTTTCCGAAGGACGAAGCAACATACACAGATAACGGACTAAACGCGAAGATAGTAGTTGAAGGTAACCTCCCACGGACTATAGAAAGTAGTTCTTACGATGGGGGCGTAGCGTTCTCTATACAAGCAACAACCACAAATAACCAAGCTGCGAAGTTATACACAACCATTAATATTACTTACCAAACTGATAAAGCTGCTGATGAAAAACCTAAAGGCTATACACTGTTTGTGAACCTAAAGTCAAAAGCAGACGAAGATAGCGACAGCTCACAGCAAAATAAACAGAGCTCGCAGCCGTGTACATTCTGTAAATCATCCCCTAACAACGACTCATCACTTGATAACGAAAACCCCAAACGTAATGAACTAATTAAAGCGATAAAAAAATCAACTGGCGATGATAAGGATAAACTTCAGGAACAGTTACTTGACACCATCAACAGCAAAGACGAACACGATTGTCGTGGAATTTTAGGTATGTACGATAAACAAGAGTATACTCTCAAAGAAATCACAGCTATTTACAGACTTCTGACACAAACAGCCCACCCTGATAAAGTTCTACTATCCACACTTAAAAAAAACGCGACCGAAGCTTTTAAGCGCATAAACCCAGCATATGAATGTGTAAAGGAAAATGAAAAATCCAAGTAGCCCTAATTGTAATAATCCCCCAATTAGTATAAAGTTAGCTATAGAGTTGTCATGATTTTATATGGGAGATTAATTTTATGATATTAATTGCTATTTTGTTTTGCCTGACACTGCAGCGCTTTGCCAACATCGGCGGTTGGTTTCAAGTATCGTGGTTTGAGCTCTACTTAAAAAACCTGCACCCATGGATATCCAAATTGAATGAGTGGGTAGCTATATCGCTGATAATAATGCCAGTTCTATTGCTTTTGGTATTACTGCATGTTCTTTTTACGTGGCGGCTATTTGGTTTATTTAATTTGATTTTAGCGACAGCTGTGCTTTTTTTCTGTGTTGATGCTCGCGATCTTAAGAATAGGCTGACTGGCTATTTTAGTAACTTAGAAAAGGGTGATATTCAAGCCTCAGCAAACTCTGTTTCTGGCCTTATTGGCGATGTTTCTTCTAACACAACCGCAGAGTTAAATCGCGCGGTCACTAAAGCTATTTTATTAAACTCTTTTGAGCAACTTTTTACTGGATTGTTTTGGTTTATCGTTGCCGGGATTTACGGCGTGTCTTTTTACTTTCTCATAGTATTGCTGAGCAAAAATGCTGCTAAAGTCGATTCTAGTTATGCCGAGCTGGCAAGACAAGCATCTAAGATTCAAGATGTGCTAGACTGGGTTCCATCGCGCTTAGTGGGACTTAGTTATTCTTTGGTTGGAAATTTTAATAAAGGTTTTGGCTATTGCCATAAAAACTTATGGTCTGGTTTAGCCGGAATAAGAAAATTTGCGGTTGATGCTGGTCTCGCAACTTTAAACGTAGATACCAATGCCTCTAAAGCCACGCCAAAAGAAAACTATGACGCACTAGATTTAATTAATCGCACCTTGATTATTTGGTTGATAGCTTTGACGCTGGTTTTACTGGGAATTTTGATATAATAAAAAGGCGTACATGCGCGAACTAAAAACTCAAGTCGTGGTACTAGGCAGCGGACCAGGCGGGTATTCTGCCGCGTTTCGAGCAGCAGATTTAGGCAAGCAAGTTATTTTAATCGAACGCCATGAAAGTCTTGGCGGCGTTTGTCTTAATGTCGGTTGTATTCCATCTAAAGCTCTGTTACACGCTGCCCGTGTCTTAGACGAAACTAAGCAATTTTGCGCACACGGCATTGCTTTTGGTGATCCACAAATCGATATTGATAAACTGCGCAGCTGGAAAGAGGGCATTGTTAAGCGTTTAACTACTGGCTTAAAAGGATTGGCTAGGCAGCGAAAAATTGCCGTCCTGACAGGAGCTGGTAAATTTATTTCTGCCAATCAAATTGAGGTTGCTACTGCTGAAGAACTTGTTCTGGTTTCCTTCGAAAATGCAATTATTGCTGTTGGTTCCGCGCCTGTTAAATTACCTTTTATCCCAAAAGACCCACGCATTATGGACTCGACTGATGCTCTCAATTTAGCAGAAATTCCAAAAGAAATGCTGGTTATTGGTGGCGGTATCATTGGTTTGGAAATGGCAACGGTTTATAGTTCTTTGGGCAGTAAAATAACCGTAGTTGAATTGATGCCACAATTAATTCCAGGCGTTGATGCCGATATTGTTAAACCACTGCAGCAATATAATTCAAAAAAAATAACGCAAATTCTATTATCAACCAAGGTATCCAAGGTGGAAGCGAAACCTGATGGTATTTGGGTAACTTTTGAAGGTGAAAAAGCACCAGTTGAGCCACAACGCTTTGATCGTGTTTTGGTAGCTGTTGGACGTACACCAAATGGCAAGCTAATTGATGCCGAAAAAGCAGGGGTCAACGTTGATACCAAGGGCTTTATCTCGGTTGATGAACAAATGCGTACCAATATTTCTCATATTTTTGCGATTGGTGATGTTGTTGGCAATCCAATGCTAGCACACAAAGCAGTTCCTGAAGGAAGGATGGCCGCTGAAATTATTGCTGGGCTAAATACTCATCCTCGCAGCAAATATATCCCCAGCGTCGCCTATACTGACCCAGAAGTTGCAACAGTAGGCTTAAGTGAAAATGAAGCCAAGACTCAGGGAATTGCCTACACCAAAGCTGTTTTCCCATGGCTCGCAAGCGGTCGCTCTTTGAGTTTAGGCAGACAAGAAGGTTTGACAAAATTACTTTTTGATCCAATCTCGAAAAAACTCCTAGGCGGAGGTATTGTTGGTCCCAATGCAGGTGAATTAATTTCAGAAATAACATTAGCAATTGAAGCCGGTGCAGACGCAGAAACACTTGCCCATGTTATTCATCCCCACCCAACTTTATCCGAAACCATAATGATGACAGCAGAAGTTTTTTTAGGCACTGTCACTGATCTTTATATTTCAAATACAAATAAATAGCACATTAGTCCGATGGCAAATAAAGCACTATACAATTTGCCAACCTGGCTTTGCGATATTTTTCTGTTAATCCTCTTAACAATCTTCCGGTTTCTTGATCAACAGGAAGATGCTGATTTGCTTCACATACCACTATTGCTCCCAAACGTAATCCACCGCTATATTTATCGATATTTTGTAATACGCGAAGGAAAACATTACCATTGGCAAAGCGCTGAGTAAGAGACTTCCTTTCACTATAAAACCCAATAGTTGGCGACCAATCATCGCCGTGGACTAGAATAAAGTCGTCAGGCTTAGTATGTTCACGCACAAACAGCGCTACTGGATAATTTGATAAAGCAACTTTTTTTCTGTAAATATGTTTAAACTTCTAGCCCTTTTAA
>JBAXAM010000002.1:0-97780 GCA_037142515.1 bacterium
ACAAATATGCTGCCTCGTCAAAAATAATTTACAGAAAGGATGTTACACTACCGATCATGATTGGAAAGATGCCACTACAAATATTTATGCAGTACGATCAGTACTAAAAAACAGCGAAAGTACTTACCACATTATGCTCCCGAAGACCTCTAAATACTAATTTTTGCATATTTACAAAAAAAACCACCAAAAACAGACATGCTTAATATTTCCTTAATAACTGAGGAATAGAATATGAGTGTTTTCAAAGCAGCCAAGCTGCACGGTACGGAGCAACTAGAAGTAGGGTTGGAGCATAAAAATAACTGGTAAGCGATATTCCATGCAAGCAATATCTGAAACTGATTTGAGAAAGTTGTTGTTTCCGAAAAAAAGTGGCAATTCATTTGCCATCGCTATTTTGTTTTCTCTATATTTCCCTTCTGTTTTATTAGCCGCTCAGGATAACCTCTTTTCTTCAGAAAATAAATACCAACCGTATTTTGAAATAGGTGGAGCTAAGTATTTTAATCAAAACTCAACTGTAGCCGGCATTTATGATCTCTTTATTCCAATGCTTCAAAAAGATGATCAGTTGCTATTTACTGACCTGAGACTCTTTGATCGCAGCGGCAGTTCTTTTGAAGGCAATGCCCACCTTGGTTATAGGAAACTATATTCCGATACCGAACAAATGTTTGGTATTTATGGAGCATTTGATCGAAAAAGAACGACAGAAAGAAACTTCTTTAATCAATTAACCCTCGGCTTTGAATATTGGCAAAGTAAGTTTTTTATCGGGGGAAATATCTATAAGCCAATCGGAGCAACACAAAAACCACTATCGACTTTGCAAGTAAAAATTGAAAAGATGCCTCTATATTTCCCGGACCCAACAACAGGGTCGAGAACCCAAATAATTATTAGTCAGAACGTTGAGAAAGCTATTCCAGGAGCAGACTTAGAATTAGGCTATGCGATTACAGATAGTTTAACAGGCTATGTAGGAGGTTATTATTTTGCTGCACAAAACGTAAAAACAGTTGCTGGCCCCAGAGCTAGGCTTACTTATGATTATATGAAACCTACCGGACGTCTATTAGGGATATTGGACGGGGTAAGTATAGAAGCAGGCGCGCAACACGACAAACCAAGACACACTAGCGCTTACATCGGGATTAAATTTAAAATTGGCCTAACTAACACCAAACGCAATAGCAATATTCAAGGATTCGCCAGGCATATGGTAGAACTAGTGAGGCGAGACCCAGGTATTGTATATCAAAACACAGAAATACCACATCCCTTATATGTAAGCATAGCGAAAACACCAATAACATCTTCAGACTTTATAAGTAATTTCGGAATAACTGAAAAAACAACTCTACCAGAACTATCCGCGATAATTAATAAACTAATCAGCTATCTCAGCAAAGACACAATTGATGATAATTCTATTTACAATTACTATCGTACTCTAGTATGTGAGATTGCGAACCAGTTTAAATTAAACTTGCAGGATATTTATTCTATATTTGATAAACTATTCAATCGGCAAAGCACTAGCACGCCATCAACCAACGATCAAAACACACTACCAAATTTGCCATCAGTACCACCCGGCGGCCACAAAAGCAATCCAGATGATAGCGCTGCTGATAATACGTACAATACTATAAAAGACGATAATAATTTGCATACTCAAAAAAACGAATCCGTAAACAATCTAAATATTACTACTAAATCGAATGACGAACCCACACCACCCCCATCTCTAGGTAACACGAACAACGAAACTTTTTCTAAACCAACAAACAGCACATCAATTATAAATGAAGACCCTCGTATCGTCGTCGTTAGAGCTATTACTGACTTTGCCTCCTGGGGCCTTGACTACTATCCAAAAGGGATAATAACAAATAAGTACGACCTCGACAAGGGTACTTTCCTTTACTTTCTGACTATTAGTGTTAACGCCAAAAACTTAAGAGCAATACCAGCTTTCTTAGCAAGCTGTTATACAGCAAAAGACCAAATCGGTTGTTTGTATGATGCATTTAGCTGGGAATCAATAGGAACCTTCGCTAAAACTAAGGAAGCAACTATTGCGATAAATAATTTTGGTGGTAGCAAATACATAAGAGGAAAATGGATAGGCCCGCTTTCGACATATGTAGGGTTACCACAAATAGAAAAATTTATAAAAAATGACAAACTATGGTGGGGGGCTGGCTTTATATTTCCTGCTGTGATAGCAAAACCTATAAGCATACTCTATGAAAACCACATGACTAACAGAACGTGGTCGTGGGAAAATACAGGAACGATTGTTGGCAATGCCGCATGGTATGGAACCACTGGTTATCTGAAATTACACATAGATAAGAAATATGTTCACCATATTATCTGGTTGGAGATTAGCGCAGAACTACTTGCTTTAACATTAAAAACACCGTTTGACTTTATTTCTTGGGCGCGCGAGTCTGATCCAAAAAAAGCGACAGCAGCTTGGACCAAGTTTTCAGATGACACACATGTGATCTTTGGCAGCTTATTTCTGGGAATGCCATATGTTCTTGATATGTCATACGATGTTTTTAATTACATTGCTTTACAAGAATCTGACCCAAAAAAACCGGTATTCGAGCAAAAAATTTATGCAGACTTGATTAACATTATACTTGCTTACGCTACGGGCCGGTTCTTTTGGTCTGCAGTAGCAACGTGTTATATATAATCCTCTTTTATTTTTAGCAGTATAACTATCTTGGTGGAGGCGGCGGGAATTGAACCCGCGTCCGCAAACTCTCTACCTTTGGCACTACATGTTTAGTTCGGTCTTTTAAGCTTCGCTAGTTGCCCCCGACGAACAGGAAAAACAACCAGCTATTCCGATTAGTTTAACAGGTAGGTCTCAGACAAACCGCCCTGCGATCTTATGAAAATGACTGTTCAGCAAAACGCATAAGCACATCTTGTGAACAGGTTTAGCTAGTTTTTTAAGCAGCTAAAACGTATAAGCGATCATTAGCAGCTTTGCTAATGACAGTCTTATTGCGTCTGTTTTTGACGTTTATTTGTTTGTAATCGCCTTTTTTACGAGTAAGATTACGTCCTCGACATGCACCTCGGGCTTCGCAATCCACGTCGAAGCCGATCGCCCCCAAGGCACTATTATAGCATACAAAATAAATATATTCCGATAAAGCTATTTTGCAATATCCTTTAGCTTTTTCAATGGTCTAACTTTGACCACATTACGCGCAGGTTTTGCTGCAAATACCATCGGCTGACCAGTAAAAGGATTAATTCCTTGACGGGACTTGGTCGCTGGTTTATTTATGACACGGAATTTAGCAACTCCTGGTAAAGTAAACTCACCCGGACCACGTTTTCTTAGATGCGAAGCTATAATTTCAAATAGAGCATCAATTACCATAGCTGCATCTTTTTTACTTAAGCAAACCATGCTTGCAATAGTTGTGGCAATTTGCGATTTACCGAAAGGTGACTTAACCTCAATTGGTCGTACACTCACACCCGTAGCTTTCTTAATAACTTTTTTTACAACTTTTTTAGTTGCTACTTTTTTGCCTTTTTTTGCAGTCTTTTTTGGCATAACTTTCCCCTTTAATTTAAGTGAATAACAATATCTGTGGTGACACACATCCCACAAAGCAAGCAGAATATACTAGTTTTTTATATAAAAGGGAAATTTTTCTTGTCCCTAAAAAATCAAATTTTATCAATTCGCATTGCTTTTGCATAACCCATGCTGTAGAATCACGCGTCATTTAATAACGAATAGGTGAGAGGCTCAATGGGAACTTTTAGTCAAAAAGCGAGTTCTATTAAGAGAAAGTGGTATTTGGTTGACGCTCAAAATAAAACCTTGGGGCGCTTGGCAACCATTATTGCAAAATGCTTAAATGGAAAAAATAATCCAGAATATACTCCCAATCTTGATACGGGTGATTATGTTGTTGTCATAAATGCCGAAAAAATCCGCACTACTGGTAACAAACTTAAAGATAAAAAATATTATCATCACACTGGTTATCAGGGTGGCATAAAAGAATTTTCGTTGGAAAAATTATTAATCAAAGCACCGAGGCGTGTACTGGAAGCTGCTGTTAAAGGCATGCTACCGAAAGGTCCGCTTGGGCGTGAGATGTTAAGAAAGCTTAAAATTTACACTGGAAACGAACATCCACACCAAGCACAAAAATTAACCCCATTAACAGTTTAGTTTGAGGCATATATCTAATGACAACAAAAACCCATTATTATGGCACTGGTCGAAGAAAGACTTCAATCGCAAGAGTTTTTTTACGTCGTGGAAATGGCAAAATTATAGTAAACCATCTGACACTTGAAGAATATTTCGGCCGCGAAACTTCACGCATGGTGGTACGCCAACCTTTGGTGGTTACCAATATGCTTGATAAATTTGATGTGCGAACAACTGTTAAAGGAGGCGGGGGTAGCGGTCAAGCAGGTGCAATTCGACTTGGGATTGCGCGCGCGCTTGCAGCATATGACGAACAAACTTCTTCAAAAGCTGCTGCAGAATCAACTTCGCTGCACAAAATATTACGTGCAGCAGGTTTGTTGACACGCGATGCTCGTATAGTCGAACGTAAAAAAGTTGGTCGCCATAAAGCCCGTAGAGGCACCCAATTTTCGAAACGTTAGGCTGCTTTACTTTATCTGCTCTCTTGCTCTTATTGGGGGATCGTCTAACGGCAAGATCGCGGACTCTGACTCCGTTAATCTAGGTTCAAATCCTAGTCCCCCAGCCAGTTTTGTAAAAGTAGTAATTAAAATAAATAGGAGTAATAAGTTAGATGGTACTCAAACGCTCAATTATGACTCTTTATTCCGGCACGCTCGACATTCCAAGCCATCGAGTTAGGATAGTGTTGGCTGAAAAAAATATTTCCGTTGATATTAATTATGTTGACGTCAATAATCCGCCAGAAGATTTACTAACCCTTAATCCATACAATTCATTACCAACTTTGGTAGACCGCGAATTGGTATTATACGAGGCTGGCGTAATAACCGAATATTTGGATGAACGTTTTCCACATCCTCCCCTCTTGCCAGTTTACCCAATCGCACGCGCGAAATGTCGTCAGATGATTTATCGCATCGAACAAGACTGGCTAACGCTTCTTGGAATAATTCAATCAGGCAAGAAAAATGAAGCCGACGAGGCACGCAAAACTCTTCGCAGTCAATTGATAGCTCTAGCTCCGGTATTTGGAGAAATGCCATACTTTTTAAGTGAAGATTTTTCTTTAGCTGATTGTTGCCTTGCTCCAATGCTTTGGCGTCTGTTGAATTTAGACATTGAACTACCAAACCAAGCTCAGTCAATCTTTGACTATAAGAAGCGAGTTTTTTCTCGCGACTCCTTTAAAGCAAGCTTGTCTGACTTAGAACGTGAGTTACGCTAGTAGTCTTATGACATCTTCCAAACCATATTTAATCCGCGCCATATACGAATGGATAGTTGATAATAATTTAACACCTCATATTGCTGCTGATACTAACACTCCTGGCACAATAGTACCCAAGACATACATTCAAGATGGACACATTGTTCTTGATATATCTGAAGCAGCAACTAGCAACTTAATTATTAGCAACGATTCTTTAGAATTTAAAGCTCGCTTTGGTGGTGTTAGCCACAATATATATATTCCAATCTCAGCCATCATGCTTATTTATGCACAAGAAAATGACCAAGGCATGGAATTTCCACCAGAAGAATTCGAGGAAGAAGACACAACCATGTTGCAAAAAAGCAAACCGAAACTAACGCTGATAACTAGCGGCAAGAATGACGAAGAAGAATAGATTAAAAAAAACTTTTAGAATACCTTGATTTTCTACTGCTTCTTAATTAGTCTATAGTAGCTTGTATTTAATAATAAAAACAAAAGGAGATTACTTGTTATGAAGAATATTATTGAATTAAATCAAAAAGAGATTTCAGCAATTTCTGGTGGAAAAGACGGAGATGAATCAGGCCGAAGCTTCTGGTCTTATGCTAGAGAGACTGTTTTTGATGCTGGTTTTTTTGTTCTGGGATATTTTGCATGCCTTCACAAAGACCGCATTAACATTGCTAACATTAAGGCGTTATTTCACCACAAGGCCCCAAATCTTCATGTTGAATCTATTGAAGAAATTAAAAAATCAGAATAGATGCCCCCGTACTCCCGCGGAGAAAATTTTCTCCGCGGGATTTTTTTAACTCAAGATAAGCCGAATACAACGCTAATCAGGCCATGCAAGAATTGAATTGCGGGAACTGCAATAAAGTCTATGACACCGAAGTACAGCAGAGCCAACAAAATAAAAAACCCATAGGGAGCAATCCGCTCATAATGAGCAGCAACTACTTTTGGCAATAAGCCAGAAACAATATGGCTGCCGTCAAGCGGCGGTATTGGCAATAAGTTTAAAATCATTAACATTAAATTAATACTAATCCCTGCTTCGCCCATCAATTGAACAGCCATTGCTCCTGGAAAATTATACACCAATAATATAACGCTACCTTTGGTAATAACTGCCCACACAATAGCCATAATAAAATTGGAAGATGGACCAGCTAAGGCTACCAATGCCATATCCCGCCTAGGGTTATTAAAATTATGGGTGTTGATAGGCACTGGTTTGGCCCATCCAAGAATAACGCCGATATTAAGAAGTAACAAAGTAATAGGTACGATAATAGTACCAAAAACATCAATATGCCTTACGGGATTAAGCGTAAGTCTACCCAAAACACTTGCTGTCTTATCTCCAAGTAAATAAGCCGCATAACCATGTGCTGCCTCATGAACTGTTACCGCAAACAAAATCGGCAAAACCCATATCGAAATTGTTTGAATTAATGTTAGCTGCATGTATCCCATACCTAATCTTAATTAATATATTCAAATAATTTTACTATCTTCTGTACACCAGCAACTGTACGTGTTTTATCAGTTGCAATCTGCGCCTGAGCACGTGTTGTGAGCCCCATTAAATAAACAACGCCATTTTCCGTAATAATTTTTAAACTAGCAGAATTTAAATCTTTAGCCGTAAGTAGCGTAGCTTTAACTTTAGTAGTTATCCATAAATCGTTAGCGCGCGCACTATTTGAAATTGGTTGCTCAACAGTAACTTCGTTATAAAGCAGCTTAATATTTGAATTTGATTTTGCTATTGATTCAGCACGATTGCGCAACTCATTATCAGGAGCTTGCCCAACCAGTAAGGCAATACGATTAAAGGTTGCAATTGATATATGCGCCTTTGTATGCAGTTCCTTCTCATCATCAAGCCTGTTTTGTGTTTGGAAGGTAACATCACGATCTTCAATTATACCCTTGGTGCTACGTTGATCGTAAATAATTGCACCACTAGCAGCAGCGGCGCCAGCGCCAGCAAACAAAGCGGCTGGCAAGCACCCAGGTAACAATAAAACAACCAAAAAAATTGCTAAAAATTTTTTCATACTTTATCTAACTCCGAAGCTTTACCAAACAATTGTCTATCAATCAAATCACAAAGGCAATGAATTATCAAAATATGAACCTCCTGAATACGCGGCGTCACACTAGATGGCACACATATATTGATATCTGCTTTACTTAAAAATTTTTCTACGACGCCACTATCACCACCAGTCAAAGCAATAATCCGCATTTTACGAGCCCGTGCCTCTTGGATAGCACGTATAACATTTTGTGACTTTCCGCTAGTAGAAATCGCAAGTAATACATCGCCTTCTCTACCAAGAGCTTTAACTTGTTTAGCAAACACTTCTTGATACGCGTAATCATTGGCTATTGCCGTCAAAACTGCCATATCAGCAGTTAGAGAAATAGCAGACAAGTTATCGCGTTCAATCATAAAGCGGTTAACCAGTTCAGCAGTAAAATGCTGAGCATCACAAGCAGAACCACCATTACCGCAACTTAAAACTTTGTGATCACCCTTGATACATTGCACTAATATTTTGCTAGCAGCTAAAATCGACGGAGACAAAACTTCCATAGCGATTTTTTTTAGCTCAATACTGCAATAAAAATTTTCTTCAATATGACCGATTAAACTCATATCTACTCCAAATTTAAAACTGCTGCATCTTAAGTTGCAACAATGGCGATTTAGCGTCTTTAGCTATCATATCTTTTGCTTTTTGATAAGCCTGTTTTGCCTCAGCAAGCCTACCGAGCGCTAATAAGGCATCTCCAGAAACTTCGCCAATCTCAGCTTTATATGCCTCATCATTTACTGTAACCAATAAGTCAAGCGTTTCTTGCGGCTGTTTAGTCGCCAAAAATATACGTGCAGAGCGAATTCGAGCAATCTGACGCATAGTACTATTAGACGACTTGTTTATGACAAATTGCAACTGTTCTTGAGCTAACTTTAAATCACCAGCTTGCACAGCAAGTTTAGCCTGCATAAGCGCAGCTAAACTTGCATACGTAGACTTTGAGCTATCTTGTACCAAACGTTTAGCGTACAACCTTGCTTCATCGTTTTTTTGTTGATCAAATGCCATCAACATTTGCATATAGCTAGTTGAAGCACGCTCTATTCGATGGTGTTCATACTGCTGCCAATGGCGCCAGCCAAAATTAGTAATTGCAAAAGCTAAAACTGCAACTAACATGGTAGTACCGTATTGTTTCCACCAATCTTTAACCATTTGTATTTGTTCTTTATCTGATGTTGGCATAAAAATCCTCTTCAATTTTCTCTATTTTAATCTTTTGTTGCGGTTTGTCAGTACGAAGATGTTTAACAATCACTTCTCCACTGACAAGTTCTTCTTCTCCCAAAATCAAAGCTAGTTCCGCCGCACTTTTATCAGCGCGTTTTAATTGCGCACTTAAATTACCACCACCACAATTAACTACTACGCGCATCTCTCCGTTAGCACGAATTTTTTCTGCAAGTAACATTCCCTCTGCGATTACCTTATCACCTAACAACACCAAGTAAACAGTACGCAAATCCGGTACAGTTAAACTATTCAGCGTTAGTGCAATTAAGCGCTCAAAACCAATGGCAAAACCAATTGCTGGAGTGGCTTTACCACCCATTTGCGCTACTAACCCGTCATAATGTCCGCCAGCACAAACAGCACCTTGCGCTCCTAGCTCTTGCGTTACCCACTCAAATACTATTTGGCAATAATAATCTAAACCTCTAACTAAACAAGGATTAACCACATATGACAACTGCGCCCTATCCAAAATTTTGCGCAAGCCATCAAAATGGGTTTGTGATTCAAGATCAAGGCAATCAATAATTTTTGGTGCATTTTTGATCAACTCTCGCAATGCGATATTTTTGCTATCTAAAATACGCAGTGGATTAACTAGCAAGCGCCTCTGGCTATCCTCATCTAATGCCGCATAGTTATTATTAAAATACTCGACCAGTAGCTCACGATAGCGTGTTCTGGTTGCAACACTACCTAGAGTATTAATTTGCAGTTCAAGCTTGGGCGCAATTTTTAATTCCTGCCAAAAACGAGCAGCCAAAAGCATCATTTCGGCATCAACATCAGGACCAATCAAGCCATAAGCTTCAACCCCAAACTGGCAAAATTGACGGTATCGCCCTTTTTGTGGACGCTCATATCTAAACATTGGACCAAAATAAAACAAACGTTGCACCTGATTATAAAACAAACCATGCTCAATACCAGCCCGGACACAGCCAGCAGTACCTTCAGGTCTAAGAGTTAAGCTATCGCCATTGCGATCGGAAAAAGTATACATTTCCTTTTCTACAACATCAGTCGCCTCACCAATTGTACGTTTAAATAATTCCATGGGTTCTAACAATGGCAACCGAACCTCTTTGTAACCATATTGATCAACAATATTGCGCAATAGACTCTCAACCACCGCCCAACGAGAGCTCGCATCGGGCAAAATATCATTCATACCACGAACTGCTTGAATACTTTTTGTCACCTTATTTGCCCGCTCAAACTTTGTGGTTTGGTTAAAATCAAGTTTGGTTCCTTATTATCGCCAGATTTACCTGCTGTTGAATTCGCATCAAGCATTAGAGGAACATCTTGCGCTTCTGATTTATTTATTTTCTTGGAACTGTGTTTCTTTTTAGGAGCCATTTCTGCTTCAGGAGCAGTAGTTGTAATTATTGGCATTTGATTATCTGAAATAACGCTATCATTACCTTCTTTACCGTTTGGCGAAATATTTGGCACCGTAGTGACTTCTGCGGCGGTAGTTACATTTATTGGTATTTGATCATCTGAAACAACATTATCCCCACCATCGCTTTTTGGCACATGGATAACTTCTGCGCTCCTACCAGAAAATTGTTTGCTAATAAAAACAGCTGACACGATTAAAACTAAAACAACAACAGCACCTAAAATCACATAACCTCTACACTTCCCTTTTAATAAATTTGAGAGTTCTCGACACCTACACCTACAAGCTTGATCTTGCACCTGCGCTTTTGTTTCAATCACAGCTTCAGATTTAGAATAAACATTTAAACGACGAAAACCGACAAGTACAGTATCCACTGGAATTTGTAAAAATTGAGCATATGCTTTGAGATAACCTTCAGCATAAACTGGTGCTGGAATTCTACTGTAATCATCTTCTTCGATCGCGGCAACAATGCTTTTGCTCAGTAATAATCTTTGTGTAACCTCACCTATACCAATCTGTTTAGCCTCTCTAGCTGCTTTAAGAATTTGGCCAGGGGTCTGCTCTAAAACTGTCGTAGATTCCAAAATATCATCCATATAAAAATCCTCTCTCTAATTATGACACTCATTAAGGTAGCGCTATTGTATGCGAGTTTCTAAAAGAGTTGAAGCGATTTTAGTCATACGCTAAAATGCGCCTCACTATGATAATTTTAGGCATTGGTTGTAACCTTGGTGACCGTTTGGCAAACCTGCGGGAGGCTGTAATACGTCTTAAAGCTATCGATAAATTAACAGTACATCAAGTTTCCCCAATCTACGAATCAGATGCGCTGCTACCAGATAATGCTCCGCAAAATTGGGATAATCCATATCTGAATTTAGCACTGAGCATATCCACTAAACTCAATCCAGAACAGTTACTTGCAAAAATTAAGACTATTGAAGAAAAAATGGGAAGATTAGAGCACCTCCACTGGTCACCGCGAATTATCGATATTGATATTCTTACTTGGCATGAAGAATGCCATCACACAGACAAAATAAATATCCCGCACAAAGGGTTGCTAGAACGCCCATTCGCACTGTGGCCACTCGCAGACGTTGCACCTGATTGGAAATATTGCGAGCCAAACAAAAGTGAAACTGGTAAAAGCGCAAAAGAATTAATTCAAAAATTTGGTTCGTGCTTTGACGGCCGAGCACCGCTTCATACTAAACAAATTGCACATCGCGTTGATACACCGATAATGATGGGAGTTTTAAATATCACAACTGACTCATTTTCAGATGGTGGTAAATTTATTGATCTCGATGCGGCGCTTATACAAGCGGAAAATTTGTTCGATGCCGGAGCAGATATTATTGATATTGGCGCCGAATCAACAAGACCCGTTGGAGCAATCACTCTAACACCCGAAGAAGAGTGGCAACGCCTACAGCCAATTTTAGATGCTTGGCAGTCCCTTTGGCTACACAAAAACTCTATGCCAAAACTTAGCATTGATACACGCAAACCCGAAACAGCTGAAAAATTGCTAGCATACAAAATTGATTTTTTTAATGATGTGACAGGCATGACTGACCCCAAAATGCTCGAAATTGTTAAAGCAAGTAAAGCTAAAATTATTTTTATGCATAATTTAGGCATACCTGCAAACCCAGCAGTAGTACTGCCGCCAAATGCTGATTCTGTGCATATCGTTTATCAATGGGGCATGCAACAACTTGAAAATTTAATAAAACTTGGAATTGACAAAGAGAGACTAATTTTTGATGTTGGCATTGGTTTTGGTAAAAACGCAGAACAATCTTTTTCCCTCATTAAAAATATTTCTCAATTTCACCAACTAGGCGTGCCACTTTTAGTTGGGCACTCCCGCAAATCTTTTCTTAATCAATTTACTAATAAACCATTTGCCGAGCGCGATATTGAAACTGCTGCCGTCTCTGGATTTTTAACCACTCAAAAAGTTGAATACTTGCGGGTGCACAATGTTGATCAAAATATGCGCTTGTTAAAAATTAATGCGACGCTTTTATGAAATTTGAATTAATTGCCAAAGAAAATCAAGCCCGTCGTGGGCAAATAACCTTCCCAAGCGGCTTTGTAGTCAACACCCCCGCCTTTATGCCCGTAGGAACATATGGATCGGTTAAAGCTATGACACCGGAAGAAGTTAAAGCCACCGGCTCAGAAATTATCTTAGGCAATACTTTTCATTTAATGCTTAGACCAGGAGTTGAAATTATTCAAGCGCACGGAGGGCTACATCAATTCATGCATTGGCCTGGACCGATTTTAACGGATTCTGGCGGTTTTCAAGTTTTTAGTTTGGGAGCTCTACGTAAAATAACTGAAGAAGGTGTCTGGTTCAAATCACCTATTGATGGCGCTGATGTGTTTTTAAGCCCAGAAAAATCGATGCAAGTACAGCGCGACTTAAATTCAGATATTGTTATGGCATTTGACGAGTGCACTCCGTTTCCCTGCTGCTATGACCTGGCACGCGCCTCAATGGAACTATCTATGGGTTGGGCAAAAAGAAGTAAACTTGCACATAGCGATAGCAAAAATGCACTATTTGGCATCATTCAAGGCAGTGTTTTTCCTGATTTGCGCGATCAATCTTTGGAAGCATTACTCTCAATTGAATTTGATGGTTATGCCATTGGTGGTTTAGCGGTTGGCGAACCAAAATCTGAAATGCTTAAAATCTTAGAACACCTTGCCCCGCAAATACCAGAAAACAAACCCCGATATTTAATGGGTGTTGGCACACCAGAAGACTTAATTGAAGGAGTATGTCGCGGGGTTGACATGTTTGATTGTGTTATGCCAACACGTAATGCGCGCAACGGACACTTGTTTACCTCTCAAGGAGTGGTGCGAATCCGCAATAGCGCGCATAAAAATGATCTGGCGCCGCTAGACGCAAATTGCGATTGTTACACCTGTAAAAATTATTCTCGTTCTTATCTACACCATTTGGATAAGTGTCACGAAATCTTAGGAGCACGCTTAAACACCGTGCATAACCTTCATTTTTATCAAAACTTGATGACAAATTTGCGCCAAACGCTAGAACAGGGTAAATTAGCTTCGTTTGTGCAAAACTTTTATCGATCTTACAGGAGAGAGCAAATATGAATTTTTTTATTGAAGACGCTATAGCAATCGGTACGGCAGCCACACCCAGCACTGCCCAAGGCATATTATCGATGCTACCTATGATTGCTATTTTGATTTTATTTATGTATTTTTTGGTAATTCGCCCCCAATCCAAACGCGCAAAAGATCAAAAAAAGCTGATGGATAGTTTGCAAAAAGGTGATGAAGTCATGACTATTGGCGGTATTTTGGGAAAAATTGAGAAAATGGCCGATGATTTTATAACGCTTAATATTGCTGAAAACACTAACATTACTATACGAAAAAGTTCAATTGCAAATGTAGTGCCACGAGGAACCATAAAGTCCGCGCAATAATTTAGAAAAAGGGTCAAACAATGCAAAATCGTTATCCTTTGTGGCAAAACATTCTGCTAATCAGCGCATTAGTAATCGCTATTGTTTATGCAATGCCAAACTTATTTGGTGTAGATCAGGCGGTGCAAATTTCCGGTACTGAAGCTGCATTAATTACTGACGATACTTTAGCTCAAACAAAAAAAATCTTAGCTGCTGCACATATAAAAGATATATCTGCACAGCAGCAGGACGATAAATTACTAGTCCGTTTTGCCGATACTGACACTCAAATAAAAGCGCGTGACATCATCAAAACTGCTCTTGGTGAAGATTATATCGTTGCTTTAAACCTGGCATCACGCACTCCTAAATGGCTACAAGCTTTGGGCGCAAACCCAATGAAATTGGGCTTAGATTTATGTGGTGGTGTACATTTTTTACTTGAAGTTGATTTGAACGACATGATAAAAAAGCGTGAAGATGGGGCCCTGCGTTCGGTTGTAACCGATTTACGTGAAGCCAATATACGTTATCTAACAATCAGTCGTATTCAACCCCACGGTATGTTAATCACCTTCCGCGACAGTAAAAATTTGGACAAAGGTTATACTGAATTATCTCGCCGCCTGCAAGATTGCATACTAACCAAAATCACCGAGAATAATACTACTCAATTGAAAGTTTTGATGTCAGAACAAGCTGTATTCAAAGTAGCTGATGATGTTATTGAGCAAACAATGAATACTTTGAACAAACGCGTCAATGAGCTTGGCGTTAGCGAAGCAATTGTACAAAGACAAGGCAAAAATCGTATTAGCGTTGACTTGCCTGGAATTCAAGACACGGCGCGCGCAAAAGACATTATTGGAAAAATTGCAACATTAAGATTCCACATGGTTGATAGCGAACATGACGCTGAAGCCGCAATAGCCGGTGATGTACCACTTGGCTCAAAGTTATATAAAGATGAAAACGACCGACCCGTGCTCTTAAAAGATCAGGTTATACTCCAGGGTGAAGCTATTACTTACGCTACTGCTACTTTTTCACAGGATGGCAGACCGGCAGTTTCGGTACATCTTGGTGGTGGTGGTGAAAGCATGTTCCACCGAGCTACGGCGGAAAACATAGGCAAACCAATGGCGATAGTTTATATTGAGTCCAAACCCACACAACAAATAATCGATGGTAAAACTGTCACAGTCAATCGCCAAACAGAAAAGGTAATTAGTGTCGCCACTATTCAATCGGCTCTCGGTAATAATTTTGAAATTACGGGTCTACATGGTGAAAAATATGCGCAGAATTTGGCTTTATTATTACGCTCCGGTGCGTTAGTTGCAAATCCTAGTATTATAGAAGAAGTTACGGTTGGCCCAAGCATGGGTAAAGCTAACATTAACAAAGGTATACTTTCTATTATTGTTGGCTATGTTTTTGTTCTGCTATTTATGATGCTTTATTATCGCTTTTTTGGTTTAGTTGCTAACATGGCGTTATTATTAAACCTAGTGTTTGTAGTAGCTATTTTATCAATTTTAGGTGCAACTTTAACTCTACCTGGTATAGCAGGTATGGTACTTACAGTAGGTATGGCAGTTGATTCTAATGTTTTAATCTATGAGCGTATTCGTGAAGAATTACGCAATGGTATTAGTCCACAAGCTAGCATTCATGCCGGCTATGAGCGAGCATTTACTACGATCGTTGATGCTAATGTTGCAACTTTAATAGTGGCAATGGTGTTATTTTCTTTGGGTACAGGCGCAGTAAAAAGCTTTGCAGTGGTACTAACAATTGGTCTAATGACATCTATGTTGACTGCTATTGTCTTCACCCGCGCTATCGTTAATTTGGTTTATGGCTTCGGGCGACATACTAGAAAGTTATCGATTGGTATATAGGAGTAATGTATGGAATTTTTTAGTCACAAAACAACAATAGACTTTATGGCTCAGCGTAATCGAGCCTTTTTGTTTTCGTTGCTATTACTGGCTTTTTCAGTTGGTTCGATATTTTTTAACGGCTTGGTTTTAGGAATGGATTTCACGGGAGGAGTACAGGTCGGAGTTAGCTACCAAGATCCTGCTGACTTTAATCTAATTCGTAAGCAACTGGCTGATGCCGGATTAGAAGATGCTGTTGCCCAAGCTTATGGCAGCTCCAAAGATGTTATGATTAAATTAAAATCAAAAAAGGGCTTAGATCAAAAACAACTAACCAATAAAGTACTGAATGCGCTTACCGGTGCAAAATTACAACGCGTAGACGACATTGGCGCGCAAGTAGGCAAGGAACTATTAACTAATGGCATTCTTGCAGTTATTGTAGCTTTGCTTGGCACCATGATCTATATAGCAATGCGCTTTGAATATAAATTCGCTATTAGTGCGGCTATTTCTTTGGTTCATGACCCCATGTTGATTATGGGAATATTTTCTTTTTTCGGTATTGAATTTGATTTAATTGCACTTGCTGCTGTACTAACAGTTATTGGTTACTCCTTAAACGATACTATTGTTGTTTATGACCGAGTACGAGAAAACTTTCGCAAAGTTCGCAAAGCTGGCGCCACTGAAATTTTAAACTTATCAATCAACCAAACCCTATCACGAACTATCATGATATCTGGTTTAACATTTTCAGTAATACTAGCCCTTTATATTTTCGGCGGACAAGTATTACACGGATTTTCTCTGGCTATGATGATTGGTATTGTTATCGGCACTTACTCTTCAATTTATGTTGCCGGTGCTTTAGCAATATTATTTGGCCTCGAACGCCATCATTTAATGCCAGCAGAAAAGCGCGTTGTTGATAATATGCCGTAATTAATGTAATTTAATTAGAAAACCAAGTATTGCAACACCAACCGAAATCATTCCGCCAGTTGCAATAACGGTCCTATACCCCATATTTACAATATCTTTTCTAACTAGCTCTATTTTTAAATCCAGCTCTTTTATATCTTGCTTAGTTGCAAGATTGCCATAAATCAAATCGTTAATCGCATCAGTTTGCTCTTTAACGAATTCAACTTGAGCCTTAGCGAATTCAACTTGAGCCTCTACTTGACTTTCATTAACTCCAGCTTTTTGCAAATTCTTAGCAAATTGGAAGATATCAAATGTCGCTGTCGCTGCATGTGTCATAAATCACCCTTGTTATTCTCTGTACATTATGATTATACATTATTTTTATGAAAATCATTAATTATTTAACCGCAGCCATATCAACATATATTTTCCAGCGACGAGCTACGTCTTCCTGTAGTTTCTTCAGCAGTTCTTCTGCTCGCTCAGGCTGCTGGGACACAAGCACTTTAAAGCGCGCTTCATTATAAATATAATCACGCACAGAAACTGTCGGCTCTTTGGAGTCTAGTTGCAGCGGATTTAAGTTTTGTTTAATGCGATCTGGATGATAACGATATAGCGGCCAAAACCCACTATTAACTGCTAGTTTTTGCTGCTCAACGCCATTGCGTAAATTATAACCATGAGCAATACAATGACTATATGCAATAATAAGTGAAGGTCCTGGATATTTTTCAGCTTCGATAATCGCACGTACTGCTTGAGTTGGATTGGCGCCAAGTGATATTTGCGCCACATAAGCACTACCATAAGTCATAGCTATCATCCCTAAATCTTTGCGTGCCAAAGCTTTACCGGCAGTAGCAAATTTAGCTACAGCACCACGTGGTGTTGATTTCGACGCTTGACCGCCAGTATTAGAATATACTTCAGTATCTAAAACCAGAATATTAACATTGCGATCGCTAGCAAGCACATGATCTAATCCACCATAGCCAATATCATATGCCCAGCCATCACCACCCATTAACCATATGCTTTTTTTAATAAAATGCTCTACCAGCATGTATAAATGCTTAGCACGAGTATCTTGAATTTTTTCTAATTTTTCTTTTAATTCAGCAATTCGCTGCCGCTGCAAAAAAATACTTTTTTCATCACTTTCATTAATACCTTTTATTAAATTATTAACTAAATCAGAACCGATTTTATCGGTAAAGAACTTTAGCATTTCTATTGCCAACTCTTGCTGCTTGTCTTCAGACAAACGAAAGCCAAACCCAAATTCAGCATTATCTTCAAATAACGAATTCGACCACGCTGGTCCACGACCAGCGCTGTCAAAAGTCCAAGGGGTTGTTGGTAAATTACCGCCATAAATTGAAGTACAACCAGTAGCGTTGGCAACAAGCATTCGATCACCAAACAACTGACTAACTAATTTTACATACGGCGTCTCACCACAACCAGCACAGGCTCCAGAAAATTCAAAATATGGCTGAAAATATTGCACTCCTCGCACATTGGAGCTATCAATTTCGCATCGGTCGTTATATGGCAAGGTCTCAAAAAATTCAACATTCTTACGCTCTGCCTCTAAGCGTGGCGCCTTAGGCGAAAGCATCATAGCTCTGACACTACGATTTTCTTTATTAACAGCTGGACATACTTCGTGACATAAACCACACCCAGTACAATCTTCGGCATAAATCTGTAATCTAAATTGATCACTAGAAAAATCTTTAGCTAAGCATTTTACTGTTTTAAAAGACTCAGGTGCGCTAGCTAGCTTTTCTGGAGCACAATGCTTTGTTCGAATCACACCATGTGGACAAATAAGACTACATTGTCCGCATTGCACACATAAATCTTCATGCCACTCGGCAACTATCTGTGAAACATTGCGCTTTTCCCACTTTGTCGTACCGGTAGGATAGGTACCATCATTTGGTATTGCACTTACGGGTAGGCTATCACCTTGCTCAGCCATGAGTACTGCAGTAAACTTCTGCACAAATTCAGGAGCTTTAGCACTAACAATAGGTGCAAGCTCATAGCTCTGCGATGAAACTTTATCAGGAATCTTAACTTCAAATAAATTAGCCAAAGTTTGATCAACAGCAGCAAAATTTTGCTTAATTACTTCTTCACCCTTGCGCTTATAAGTTTTAGCAATAGACTCTTTAATTTTAACAATAGCGTCTTCACGCGATAAAATACCAGAAATAGCAAAGAAGCATGTTTGCATAATAGTATTGGTTCTGCTGCCCATACCAGTGGCAGCGGCAACTTTATCAGCGTCGATAATATAAAATTTTAGTTTTTTAGCTAAAATCTTTTCGGAAATAATTCGTGGCAGATGATCCCACACTTCATTTGGACCAAACGGACTGTTTAACAGGAAAGTACCGCCAACAACCGCATTATCTAAAATAGTATTCGAATTAACAAAACCAAACTGATGGCAACCAATGAAATCAGCAGCAACAATTAAATATGGCGCGCTTATTGGCTCAGGAGAAAACCGCAAATGCGAAACGGTTTTTGATCCAGATTTTTTCGAATCATAAACAAAATAACCCTGCACATATAGGTTGGTTTCTCCACCAATAATTTTTATTGTATTTTTATTAGCCCCAACTGTACCATCGGAACCAAGTCCATAAAAAATAGAGCATTTGTGCTTACTGTCGACGGATCCAAAACTCTGATCGTATACTAAGCTAGTATTAGTTACATCGTCATTAATGCCAACAGTAAAATGATTTTTCGGCGCGTCTTTTTTTAATTCATCAAATACTGCACGGACCATGGCTGGCGTAAACTCTTTTGAAGATAAACCATAACGGCCACCAATAATTTTTGGGTAGCCATTTTTAAAAGGCAGATTACCGAGATTAAAAGCTTCGCTCACCGCCGTTAATACATCTTGGTACAAAGGCTCGCCTGCCGAACCAGGCTCTTTTGTACGATCTAATACAGCAATTGATTTAGTACTCACTGGCAGAGCTTGTATCAGGTGATCAACGGAAAATGGACGATATAAATAAACTTGTACTACTCCAACTTTTTCACCTTGAGCAACTAAAAAATTAATAGCATTGATAGCCACTTTGGCACCAGAGCCAATAATAACTATTACTTTTTCAGCAGCAGGATCACCATAGTACTGCATCAAACGATATTGTCTGCCGGTAAGCTTAGCAAACTTATTCATATACTTTTCCACTAACGCAGGAATTTTTGCATAAAATGGGTTTACAGTTTCGCGTCCCTGAAAATAGACATCAGGATTTTGCGCACTACCACGCATACATGGATGCTCAGGATTAAGCGCCCGCTTGCGATGCTCAAGCACTAAATCTTCACTAATCATCTCACGAATTTGCTCATCCGATATTTTTTCAATCTTATTTATTTCATGACTAATCCTAAACCCTTCAAAAAAGTGCAAGAACGGTATGCGAGCTTCTAAAGTTGTTGCATGCGCAATTAAAGCAAAATCATGAGCTTCTTGGACACTACCGGATGCTAGCATCGCAAAACCAGTATCGCGTGCACTCATAACATCGCTATGATCACCAAAAATTGATAATGCTTGTGCGGCCAACGAACGCGATGCCACATGAATTACAGTTGCGGTTAGTTCTCCAGCAATTTTGTACATATTAGGCAACATCAAGAGCAACCCTTGAGATGCCGTATAAGTCGTAGCTAAAGCCCCTGTCTGAAGTGTCCCATGCAACGCACCAGCCGCACCACCTTCACTCTGCATTTCGATAACTTGAGGTACGCTGCCCCAAATATTTTTTAGTCCATCTGCCGCCCACTGATCAGCAAATTCACCCATCGTAGTTGATGGCGTAATCGGATAAATTACACTAATTTCAGTTACGCGATAGGCAATGTGTGCTACTGCTTCATTACCATCCATCATTTTTAAATTTGCACTCATTTCAATTGCTCCTATTCAACATTATGATCGCTCCACAGGGACAAGCCTTAAAGCACTTGCCACAACCAATACATTTTTCAATATCAATATTGTAACGTTTTCCAGGACCCAATTTGGTAATTGCTTTAACTGGACAGGCATTGTAACAAGCATCACATTCAAAACAATTGCCACACGAAAAACAGCGTTTGGTTTCATACAAAGCCTCCCTCTTATTGCAGCTCTGTATTGCTTCAATAAAAGATTTAGACCTAATGCCAGCTTCTCGTATTTGCTCTTTAGTTTTGATCGATTTTGCTTCATTAGCATTGATGTGTAATTGATCAAAAAGCGCTGCTTCATGCCGCGCTGGAAAATTAAAGTTCGTACCTTTTAAATAAGCATTAATATGATACGCCGCATGCTTCCCTTGACCAACTGCCACCGTAACACTGCGATCATATGGAATCATATCACCGCCAGCAAAAATACCGCTGTATCCAGTCATATAATCCTCATCAACCGTAACAACTCCATTGGTTTGAATCTCTAATCCTGGGACTTTGCGCAAAAATTCGGAATCAGGAGTTTGATTCAGCGCAAAAATCAGAGCATCAATCTCAATGTTTTCTATCTTACCAGAATGTTGCGCCCTACCCCTATCATCTAGTTCATTAACGCTTAAAGACAAAGTATTTTTAGTAAGGCCAACAATGGTACGTAAAAAAATAAACTTAACACCTTCCTCCAAAGCTTCCTGAACCTCTTGTGGAAATGCTGACATTTTTTCGCGTGTACGATGATAAATAATAGATATATCAGACACACCCAACCGTTTAGCACTACGCGCAACGTCAATTGCTGTATTACCACCACCATAAATCGCCAAATGCGGACCAAGATGGGGCGGTCTACCAAAAGTTGTCTCTCGTAAATAATCGACAGCATCAATCATCGGACATGGATTTTCAACTGGGAAAACAAGATTTTTCCCTAAGTGAGCGCCAATTGCCAAAAATACCACATCAAAACCACCGCGCTCTTTTTCCAAAACCACATCTTCAACCCTTTGATTATATTCAATTTTTATACCCATGTTTAAAATACGGTTTATTTCACCAGCTAAAATTTCTCTAGGTAGACGATAGGCGGGAATACCGACAAGCATTGTTCCACCAGCTTGCGGCAGAGCTTCGTAAATTGTAATTTCATGACCAGATAAGCGCAAATGATAAGCAGCTGATAATCCTGCAGGTCCAGCCCCTACAATTAAAACTTTTTTACCAGTAGCGGCCCCTGCTTGCACAGCCCAACTTTCAGCGAGAGCCATATCACCTAAGAATCGCTCAACACAATGAATACCAACAGACTCATCATATTGAATTCTATTACATTTTGTTTCACAGTAATGATAGCAAACCCGCCCATGAATTGCCGGAAACGGATTGTTTTGCACAATAGTCTCCCAAGCTTCACGAAACTTCTCTTGCTCGGCTAAATTTAACCATTTTTGAATATTTTCCCCGGCCGGACAGGCATTATTACATGGCGGCAGTCGATCAATATAGGCAGCGATCATTTTAGATTTCATACTCAATCACCTTATTTTCTACGGTATTTTGATTATACTAAACCTGAAAAACGTGAAATACAATCATAAATACTATATTATCTGCATAAAAACTAGGAGCTGAATTATGGATTGCATTTTCTGCAAAATTGTCGCCGGCACATTGCCAGCAAAAATTATCTATCAAGATAAAGAAATCATAGCATTTGATGATATATATCCAAAAGCACCGCAACATAAACTAATTATCCCACGCAAACATATTGCAACCATAAATGATTTATCACCAGAAGATGAAAGTTTAGTTGGTCGCATGATTTTAGTCGCGAAAAAATTAGCAACAGAACTTGAAATTGCGCAAAGCGGTTATCGCATTTCAATCAACTGTAACAAAGATGGTGGACAAGTTGTTTATCACTTGCACTTACACCTAATGGGCGGACGATCCCTTCAATGGTAAATCTCTCACAAAAAAAACGATTTAAATGGTCGATTGGCATTGGGCTTGGCGTTAGTTTAATGCTACTTTTTATTTTTCTGCATTTTAAAAAACCGGCTGTTACTACACCAATAGTTGCTGTTACAAAAAATTCTATTGTTGAGCAAGCTGAAGCAGTTGGTTACATTAAAGCGCACCACTTTATCACAGTTAAATCGCAAGTTGATGGCATAGTTGAAGCGACTTATCACAACGAAGGTGACTATGTGACAAAAAACACACCTCTTATTAAAATCAAACCAGCGCCTTCTCCGGAAGTATATGCTATAGCATACCAAGAGTTAGCCAATGCCATATCACAAGAAAAAGAGGCTGTGGCTGTACTCAAGCGCCAAAAGCACTTATTAGAAAACTTGATCATTTCTGCCAATAATGTTGATTATACCTCCGCTCAAAATGAATATACTTTGGCAAAAAACAATAGGATATTGGCTGGACAAAAATTAGACTTGTTAGAACGCGGTGAAATGCTTGTTGGTGGAAAGCAAATTGCAAGTGTTGTTATTAGTCCAATCGATGGAAATATTTTATATCGCAGCGTTGATGTTGGTGATTCGGTAATTTCATTAACTTCTTCGCAAGAGGCAACAGCGCTATTTATAATTGCAAACATGCATGATCTAATGTTTGAGGGTTCAGTTGATGAGCGCGATGCGGCAAAAGTAAAGACCGGCATGACTGCTAAAATTAAAATTGGTTCATTACCTGACCAAGAAATTATGGGCAAAATTAGCAATATCGCATTACAATCCGATAAAGAAAACTCAAGCTTAGGACTTACGTCATCAAATACTACAAACTCACCATTCAACGTTGGTTTTAAGGTTGAAATTACTGAGTTGCAACTTCCAAAAGATTTAGTATTGCGCTCCGGCTATTCTGCTACTGCAACTGTTGCAATTAAAAAAGTTGGTGATGTGTTGGTATTGCCGCTACGCGTAATACAGTATAAAGACACCAAACCCCATGTCTTGCTACCAACTAATAAAAAAGATAAAAAACCAAAAGAACAACCGGTTGAATTGGGCGTGAGCGATAATATTAATGTAGAAATCAAAAGTGGTTTGAAGCTCGGCGATAAAGTAATAGATCAGCCAGATGCAACGGTAACAACACAGGATTAAATGCAAATCTTCTACAACATATGGCTTCACAAGCTACGTTCTGGCCTTGCTGTTTTCTGTATTGCTTTTGGTACCATTGCTGTTGTTGTTCTACTGGCGCTTGGTACTGGTTTTCACGAAGCAAGCCAGCGTAACATGGATGTTGCCGATGGTTCTTTTGTAGTTTGGCTTGGTAGAAGCGAGAAGTCATATGCTGGCTATCCCAAGGGAAGAGAGAACCAAATGAGTGTTGCTGATGTTTTAGCCTTACCAAAGGTTGCTCCAAATATCGAAGCGGTTTCTCCGCAGACACGTAACTCAGCCATTTTAAGCTACGCGGGTAAAGCATATACTAACGGCGTAATTGGAGTAGCTCCAGATTATGCACGCGTACGTAAAATAAAGCTGGCTACAGGCAGTCGGTTTATTAACAAAATTGATGTAGAACAACAATCGCGCGTTGCCGTTATTAGCGAAAAAACAAAAACAATGCTGTTTGGTCGCAGCGATGCTCTTGGTTTGAGATTTTTAATTAACAATATTCCCTTTACAGTAATTGGTGTATTAGCTGAAAATAATGGAGACACTGGTGACAGAGTAATTATCTCAAATCAATCTTATACGACGCTATATGGTGACACTTATGTCAGCTTCTTTTGGGTATTACCAAAACCCGATACAGATCCAGTGCAGTTTGAGCATCTGTTGCGCAGTTATTTCGCGCGGAAATGTCATTTCGATAAAAATGATAAAGGAGCCCTGGGTCTATGGAGTTCATATAAAATGTCTCAATTTATACGCTGGTTTTTTATAGGTGTTCAATTGTTTTTAGGCGCTTGTGGCGCAATGATTTTAGCTGTGGGAAGTATCGGCGTGGCTAATATTATGTTTTTGATCGTTACCGAAAGAACGTACGAAATTGGCTTACGTAAGGCTATTGGCGCAACTGATAGGCAAATATTATTACAATTATTATTTGAGGCTTTAATCATTATTGGCATTGGCGGATGTTTGGGGATATGTATAGCTCTTGTTACAATTATAACCCTGCAACACATAACTTTGCCTCATTGGCTTGGTACGCCAGTATTATCATGGATAACAGTTGGTATAACTATTTTTATTTTAGGATTGGTTGGACTTATAGTAGGTTTTTTCCCGGCACGTAGGGCGGCTAGGATGGATCCAATTGAGGCATTAATGTCATGATACCCCTGCGCGAAATTACCCAAGATTTATTCCATAAAAAAACTCGTATTATTTTGACGATTTTTGCTATTGCTTGGGGAACTTTTAGTATTGCTATTACGCTGGCAATTGGCGAAGGTTTGCGGCTAAATTTTGCGCGGACGATGGCAAATGCTGGTGAGAACTTGCTGACCATTACACCTGGCACGAGCTCTAATGAAGAATTAAAACTTACCAAACGTGATATTGATATTATTGCTACCCTGCCTAATGTAGCTAGCGTAACACCGCAGTATAAATTCACGCCCCAACTACGTTATCATGATCGCATTATTTATTATTCAGAGTTTTATGCTGTAACCCCAGAATACGCAACTATTCACCATGCGCAAGTTAGGCTAGGACAACGCTTTATCTCCGCTTTTGATCTCAAACAAAAAAATAGTGTAGTGGTAATTGGAACCAAGATAGCTGATAAATTATTTGCTCCCGGAGAAAATCCCACGGGGGAAATAATTTATATTGATAATCGCCCATTCATGATTATTGGTGTCATGCAGAAAAAACCACAAATGCATGCTACAGAAATCCCGGATGATTGGCTCAACTGGATTCCTGCATCAACTTATGAATTATTAAACAATCCACAGAAAGTTGATGCTATCGAAATTTCTTATAAAGATATTAAAATGCTCGCGCAAACCAAAAATACCATTCAAAAAGTAATAGCGCTAAATCATGGAGCCAACCCCAATGATGCCAATATTGTAAATTTTTCTGATTTAGAAAAAGATCAAGAAAAAACCAATAAATTTTTTATTGGGATGCAGATTTTTCTCGGTATTATTGGCGGTTTAACTTTGCTAATTGCAGGAATCGGCATTGCCAATGTAATGTATGCAACAGTCGCACGAGCAACACGAAAAATTGGCCTTCAAATGGCGCTTGGCGCAACTACTAGACATATTCTAGCCTATTATATTTCCGAATCATTAGCAGCAACAGTCATTGGTGGCGTAATTGGCATGATTATGACGGTATTAGCAGTTTATTTAATCCGCTTGATTCCTATGCAAGGAAAAATAATAGAATATATAGGCAAACCAGAACCTGTATTGTCGTTTTTTGTTTTGGCGATTGTAATCACAGTATTAGGAATAATAGGCTTTATTGCTGGATTATTGCCCGCAATAAAAGCAACAAAAGTTGATCCGGCTGAGGCATTGGTTTATGAGTGAAATAGTAATTCAGCTTTGCAATATCGGTAAAACGTATCATACGGGCAAAATTAATTTTGAAGCGCTTCGTAATATAAACTTAGAAATTAGACGCGGCGAATATATTGCTATCTTAGGTCCAAGTGGCAGCGGCAAATCAACCCTAATGCAAATTATCGGCTGTCTTTCTACCCCAACTATAGGCAGTTATATATTAGCGGGCAAAGAAGTTAGCGGTCTTTCAGGTGATGAACTTGCCAGGGTACGTAATTATAATATAGGCTTTGTTTTTCAAAAGTTTAACTTAATGCCACAATTAAGCGTAGTTGATAACGTTACCCTACCACTAGTTTATCGCGGTATAAATAGCGATGAGCGCGTGCGCCGAGCCAAAGAAATTTTGCAGCAGCTTGGCTTGAGCAGTCATTTTGCACATCGATCCAATGAATTATCCGGCGGCCAGCAACAGCGCGTAGCTATCGCCCGTGCTTTAGTAACTGATCCGGAAATTATTCTTGCTGACGAGCCAACTGGTAATCTAGATAGCAAAGCTGGCGCTGAAGTTATAAACTTATTCGAACAATTTAACACCCAGGGCAAAACAGTAATTATTATCACTCATGACATTGGCCTGGCTAAACATGCCAAAAGAATAGTTGAAATATGTGATGGGGAGATTAAATAAAATTTTATGGCTTTTTACCTTACATTGTTTGATAATGGCATTAAATTTCTATAATAATTCTAACTAAGTATAAACAGGAGATAATGATTATGGCAACGACAATAGCTGATATTAAAGCTCGCGAAATTTTGGATTCACGCGGCAACCCCACCATTGAGGCTGATGTAATTCTTTCTTCAGGCGTGGTCGGTCGTGCTTGTGTACCATCTGGTGCATCAACAGGCTCAAGAGAAGCTTTAGAACTGCGCGATAGCGATGCTAAACGCTATCTAGGCAAAGGCGTTTTAAAAGCCGTGGGTTACGTTAACAAGGAACTACGTGAAGCTTTACTCGGCGCAGATCCGACTAAGCAGGTTGAGCTTGATAATTTAATGATTAAACTAGACGGCACTGAGAATAAAAGCAAGTTTGGCGCCAATGCAATTTTAGCCATATCAATGGCAATTGCACGTGCAGCAGCTAAAGAAGCCGGTCTACCTCTTTATCGTTATTTAGGTAATAGCGATTCGTATTTAATGCCAGTGCCAATGATGAATGTCTTAAACGGTGGCGCTCACGCCGATAACAATATGGACATACAAGAATTTATGATTCTTCCTGTTGGCGCTTCTACCATGGCTGAAGCAGTACGTTACGGCGCTGAAGTTTTCCATAACTTAAGTAAAGTTTTAAAAAGCAAGGGCCTGAGCATTTCTGTTGGTGATGAAGGTGGTTTTGCTCCAAACTTACGCTCAAACGAAGAAGCGTTGGAAGTAATTTGCCAGGCAATCGAAAAAGCCGGATTAAAATTAGGCAGCGATGTTTGCTTGGGTTTGGATGTTGCTGCTTCTGAACTTTATGAAAATGGTGTTTACACTTTGGAATCTGAAAACAAAAAACTCTCTTCAGCAGAGTTTGTTGATTATTTATCAAACTGGGTAGATAAATACCCTGCATTAATCACAATTGAAGACGGCTTGGCCGAAGGTGATTGGGCTGGCTGGAAGTTGATGACAGATAAATTGGGCAAAAAAATCCAAATCGTTGGTGATGATTTGTTTGTTACCAATACCAAAATTTTCAAAAAGGGAATTGAATCAGGTGTTTGTAACTCAATCTTGATTAAGCTTAATCAGATTGGCACCATTACTGAGACTTTAGCAGCGATCAAGATGGCCAAAGATGCCGGTTATACTGCGGTAATATCTCATCGCTCTGGTGAAACTGAAGATACTATTATTGCTGATTTAGTTGTTGCTGCCTCAACTGGCCAGATCAAAACTGGATCACTTTGCCGCAGCGATCGTGTATCAAAATACAATCAACTGATTCGTATTGAACAAGAGTTAGGTTCAAAGGCTTCTTACATTGGTAAAAAAGCCTTTCCAAGAAGTTTTAAATAGAAAATAGGCAGGCGCAGAAATAAAACCTGCACCTGCTGAATACTATAATGAAAACTACATTAGTAATTCTTTCGATCGTTCTTGTTATTTTGCAATATCGTCTTTGGTTTGCAGACGATGGCCTTTTAAAAGTTTTTCATTCAAAACATACAATTAATGCTTTGCGGACGAATAACGATGAGATTACGAAACACAATGTTTTTTTGGCCAACGAAATAACTGCTTTAAAAAAAGGTGGTGCGGCAATTGAAAATCGAGCTCGAAACGATCTTGGTATGGTAAAGAAGGGAGAAATTTTTTACCAAGTTGTAAGATAAACTATGCATCTGATCCCACAAACTATTATTCCCACAAAAGTTATCGGTCCAATCAAGATTGTTGACTCTAAGTTTGCTTCTGAGATAAAAGTTCCACTAGCAACTTTTGAAACGCCGCTGTGGTTAACAGTAAATCGTGGTGCGCGGGTAACCAAAAAAGCTGGCGGCATTAAAACAGTTATTGTCAGCGACTGCATGACGCGCTCAATTTTATTACAAGCAACAGATGCAGCAAGCGCACTGAAAGTTGTCAATAGCTTAAGTGATAAGCGCGCAGAACTTGAAAAAATTACGACTCAAAGCAGTAGATTTACGAGATTAAAAGACTGGAACGGACAAATAGTTGCTGATTTAATTTACCTAAGATTTGTTTTCACAACAGGTAATGCTGCTGGTCACAATATGGCAACTAAAGCGGCGCAGCTACTGCAAGAATGGCTGCTTAATCAACATCCGGAATTAAAATACGTATCAATTTCTGGCAATTACTGCACTGATAAAAAAAATTCTGCAGTTAATGGCATTTTAGGACGCGGTAAGTACGTTATTGCTGAAAGTCTAATTCCACGCCAAATTTGCATTGAACAGCTACGAGCTACTCCAGAACAAATAGTCGATCTTAATATTAAAAAGAACCTAATTGGCTCAATAATTGCAGGTTCGGTTCGAACCGCTAATGCACACTTTGCTAATATGCTACTTGCGATTTATTTAGCAACAGGCCAAGATGTTGCCAATATTGTTGAAGGCTCGCAAGGTTTTACTTATGCTGAAGTACGTAGCGACGATTTATACTTTACTGTCACCTTACCAAATATTATTGTTGGTACGGTTGGCAGCGGTAAGAGCTTTGATTTTATAAAGCAGAACTTAGAGCTTCTTGGTTGTTCAGGCGCCTCATGTGAAAGCGCAGAGCGTCTTGCCGCTATCGTTGCCGCAACGGTCTTATGCGGAGAGCTTTCTCTTCTAGCAGCACAAACTAATCCAGGAGAGCTAATGCGCTGTCACCTGGCAATTGAGAGAAAAAAGAAAAAGAGATAATACAATGATTAAGAAAAAAGACATTGATACGATATTTCAAGTAATTAAAAAACATGTGCTTTATCAACTATGATAGTTTAGAGTAATAATTATTTTATTTGGAAATTTATTATGAGCTTAAAATCAGATAGCTGGATTCGAAAAATGGCGCACGATCATAAAATGATAGAGCCGTTCGTCGATAAGCAAGTAAAAATAGACACAAAAAAACAAGTGATATCTTATGGATTATCCAGTTATGGTTATGACGTTCGCTCAGCAAATGAGTTTAAAATTTTTACCAATATAAATTCTGCCACTGTTGACCCAAAAAACTTTGACCCAGCTAGTTTCGTTGATGTCAAAACTGATATTTGTATTATTCCACCAAATTCATTTGTACTAGCACGCACGGTCGAATATTTTCGTATCCCACGTAACGTATTGGTAATTTGCCTTGGCAAATCAACTTATGCGCGCTGCGGAATTATTGTTAATGTCACACCACTGGAACCAGAATGGGAAGGACATATCACTTTAGAATTCTCTAACACAACTAACTTGCCAGCAAAGATTTATGCTAATGAAGGCGTAGCACAACTCATTTTTTTTGAAGCTAGTGAAGCTTGCGAAACATCTTACAAAGATCGAAAAGGTAAATATCAGGGACAAAAGGGTGTTACCCTGCCAAAAGCATGATTTTAAGGGGTTGAAATTTACATGAAAATTATTGATCAATCTTGGGAATGGTTACAAAAGCCAGTTCTACCGCTAGAAATAATTGAACGCGCTGGTCGTACTTGTTATAAATCAGAAAAGCGAATTACCAAAGGATCCGCTGAAAAATTTATAAAAACAATTATAGAGTTCGGTCATGAAACGGTAATAGAACACGCCAGTGCTTCTGTGCGTTTTATCACTAATCGCGGCGTAACACACGAACTAGTACGCCATCGTTTAGCCAGCTATTCGCAAGAAAGCACGCGCTATGTACGCTATAGTGGTGAAGTTGTGTTTATAAACCCAGTTTGGTGGAATGATCCAAGTTATTCGAAAGCACAAAAGAAAAACTGGCTGGCAGCTATGCAACAAGCAGAAAAGTCTTATTTAGAAGCGCTGAAGCTCGGTGACAAACCAGAACAAGCACGTGAAATACTGCCACATGCACTGAAAACCGAAATCGTCGTAACCGCTAATCTGCGTGAGTGGCGCCATATTTTCGAATTGCGCAGCTCTCCCAAAGCCCATCCACAAATACGAGTTTTAATGCTAGATTGTCTCAAAGGTTTTGCTCGAGAAATTCCTGTGGTGTTTGATGATCTATTAAAAAAGGATTCTATATGAAAAATATTATTATCATAATGTTTTTTATTTTTTTGGGGCTTACTACTGAAGCTAGATGTATACAGTCGCTTAAAGATCGCTTGCAATCGGTTGAAAACCATTTGGCTGAAGTACGCACAGAATGTTACGATGAAGATGTGAAAGATATTAAAAAAGATGTCAATGAAGTAGAATGTGCAAAAAAAACTATTAGATATCTCACTGACCGGCTAGATATGAATGGCATAGCAACAACGACCAGCCTAAGTGACTCTGAGCTTTCAGACTTCTATAGCCTGCGCGGAACATCCTACGTTACAACAGGAGAATACCAAAAAGCAATTGACGACCTAAGCATCTCTATTGATTTAAACAAAAAATCACCAACATTAGACGCGAAACAGAAAAAACACCAGTATATGAGCATTGTGTCACGCGCATCGTCTTATTATTACCTAGGAGATTTTGATAAAGCGATTAGAGATTGCACCTACGTTATTGAAATTGACAAAGAAAAACAACTCCCTGAAGCTTACTGGTTTCGCAGCAGAGCCT
This sequence comes from bacterium, assembly GCA_037142515.1. Classification (GTDB taxonomy): domain Bacteria; phylum Pseudomonadota; class Gammaproteobacteria; order UBA9339; family UBA9339; genus JBAXAM01. Next base: position 31,273 of record JBAXAM010000002.1, read on the forward strand.
ACCTTTCACAAGGAGATACCCAGAAAGAACACGATGATCTTGAAGCTCTTTTTTCCATCTATCCTTCTTTCATACAAGAAGCTATGCAATGGCAAGAAAAGTTAGGATAGCTTCATCTGGTCTTTCGGCCTCCATTCGTCCCTGCATACCTTCGCAAACTCGGTTGCTATAGTTTTCCCATCCCATTCATCGATTAACCCTGCTACAGCTACATTTGTCTCAGCATCTTTACCAAACATACTCATTAAGGACACTTTATCCTGTATCGTTAAGTTTTTTAAATTATCCAATTCAAGTAACGATTCCGGCAGATCCTGATCACCGCTCCTTGCTATCTTGTCTATTTGTGATAATTTTAAATATAATTCAATCAACTGAGAGTTTTTTTCGTCGTCTCCTCCTTCAAGTGTTTTTCTAAACAACTCATAAAAAGACAAGAGTTTATTAAACTCTTGCTTGCTGAACTGCTCATTTTGCTTTTCGTCTACTCTGGACACATCTACATTCATTCCACGAGCCATCATATCTATGTGATCCCGTAATTTTTCGGCTGATTTTAGAAGAGCACTACTACCAAAATGTTTATGCTTTTCCAAATATAAAGACAATTGCCTATGGATTTCTGGTAAAACATTTTTAATATATGAATTTTCGACTTCTTGCGCTTTTGGCTCTTTATTAATAGGTGCGGATACAATTCTAGTTTTATTATCATCATTTCTAGGCTCAACTATACTACCCTGCCCCATAAAGACTTGCGCATTTGGTTCCAATGGAACTTCTACATCATATGGCACATCTACAACATTCTCACGTCTGTTATTATTAAAATTAAAACCCTTTACGTTTGTGGCATCTGATACTTGTGCGTCTAAATTAACCGCGTCCTCTTTAATTTCATCTTTATTCTCTTGTTGTTGCAATGGATGGTTGTATTTAATACCACATTTTGACTCAATTTCATTAACAACATCATCATCTGATGGGCGATCTTCTGGTTTTACGCTATTCATCTGATTCATTATGTCTTCCAAAGGTGTTCCGGCAAACCCAAGGTCCAACATAAAAAGCCTACCCATAGAATAGACATCAACAGACCGATTTACATCTGCGTCTTCCCTTAGTCCCCCATTTTCTAGTGCCTCTGGAGCTATGTATTTTCCAGTCCCAACAATCTCTCCCTTAACAGAATCTACTCCTTCTCCCAAACGAACAGATGAGCCAAAATCAATAATTTTTATAACACACGGATGCTTTTCAAAATCAATCATCATATTTTGTGGTTTAAGATCGCAATGAACTATCCCTTTATCATGAAGCTCTTTTAGAGCTGCGGCAATCCCCATGGCTATTTCATATCTCTGCTCAGGACTTAATTTCTGTTTTATTAGATCGCCAAAACCTTTTTTTGATGGCCTTGTATTTGTCATCTGCATAAAATATTGTTCTAGATTTATCCCAGGTATTTTCTCCGTTACAACATATTGTTTTGCATTAATTTCTCTGCCACCGCCTATCCAGTTACGTGTATTACCTATTCCTCTATAAAAGTTTCCATATAATCGTCCAAGATCTTCCATTATTTCGAGTTCCACTTTATCTTTATCATCTTCGTACTGTGATAAAGTCTCGTTACGCTTAAGCAGTGCTTCCTCAGTATCTCCACTCTGATCGTCTTTTTTAAAAAGTGATTTTCCTATGACTTTTACAGCATAAACATGCCCTTCTCTATCTGTTATTAGCCTACCAACCCCACTAGTCCCGTACCCCAAAACCCCCTCTGCTGCTATTTTTGCTCTTGCCATTGCTACAACTTTAGGTTCTCCATTTTCACCCTTAACTACCAAAAAACTATGCTCAAATTCTTCGTCCATCGCATTTAGTCTACTTGCTTCGTTTAGGTCTATCCTAGATAGTTTAAATGGTAACTCAGCACCGCTTTCTATCATACGTAACATCTCTCGTTCAGCTGCGCTCCACTCTTCATCGCTTATAACTAAATTTTTAATATTTGCATTTTTCTCCCATGTTGACTCAATTTTATTCTGCATAACAACCTCCATGTAATTTGTAGATATTACTCAAATAGTAATTCTTTTTTCACAACATCACAATCAATATCGGAAACCTAGTCACTCCCACTCTATCGTCGCTGGGGGTTTACCAGTAATATCATAAACCACCCGTGAAATACCCGGAACTTCGTTGACAATACGATTCGAAACCTTACCCAAAAATTTTGCAGGCAACTGCGCGAAGCACGCTGTCATAAAATCGCAGCTTGTTACTGCGCGCAGGGCAATTACATATTCATACTTTCTTTGATCACCCATGACTCCTACAGATTTTATCGGTAAAAACACTGCGAATGCTTGACTGACTTTGTTATATAAATTTTCCTTATGCAGTTCTTCTAAAAAAATATGATCAGCCTGACGCAGTTTATCTAAATGCGATCTACATATTTCTCCTAAGATACGAATACCTAGACCTGGCCCGGGAAAAGGATGACGATTAACAATTTCTTTACTCAAGCCTAATTTTAACCCAACTCTACGCACTTCATCTTTAAATAATTCACGTATTGGTTCAATTAATTGCAACTGCATTTTCTTCGGTAGACCACCAACATTATGGTGCGACTTAATAACTTCAGCTTTGCCGAATTTCATTTGCGCCGACTCAATCACGTCGGAATAAATAGTTCCCTGGGCAAGCCAATGCGCACCTTTCAAGTTTTTTATTACACCAGTAAACACCTGAATAAACTCTCGACCAATAATTTTGCGCTTAGCCTCAGGATCACTAACCCCTGCTAAAGCTTTTAAGAAATGCTTTTCTTTATATACAGGTATTAAATTTAATTTAAAATGTTTGGCAAATAAAGCTATTGTTTGCTCAGCCTCACGATGACGAAGCATCCCAGTATCTACAAAAACACAGGTAAGATTGTCACCTATAGCCAGCTGCAGCAAAAGAGCGGTGACCGCAGAATCGACCCCACCAGATAAACCAAGCAATACCTTGTCATTACCGACAGTTTCTTTAATTTTTCTAACAAGTTCATTAATAATGTTGCTAGTAGTCCAGAGCTTTTTACAGCCACAAACTCCAATGACAAATCTTTTTAAAATAATACTACCATGCTTAGTGTGAGTGACCTCGGGATGAAATTGCAGACCATAAAAATTTTTATTTTTATTTTCAATGGCTGCATATAAAGTGTTATTAGTGCTACCAATAGCTCGAAATCCATCTGGAAGTTTTGTTACTTTATCACCATGACTCATCCACACATCAATTTCACCCGGCAAACCAAATAGCAATTCTGAATTATCTACAACTTTAAGATTAGCATGACCATATTCATGCCGCTTAGAGTTTACCACGCAACCTTGAAGCTGAGCCGCCATAGTCTGCATGCCATAACAAATACCAAGCACCGGACAACCAAGCTCAAATACAATTTTTGGCGCACGCGGTGATTTTTTTGCTATTACCGTGCTAGGACCACCAGATAAAATAATGCCTTGTGGAGAAAAATCTTTTATTGCTCCGGCAAAAACATCGTAAGGATAAACTGCGCAGTAAACTCCCAATTCACGCACTCGCCTAGCAATTAATTGAGTATATTGTGATCCAAAATCTAGAATTAATATTTTATGCTGCTGAATATTATAACTCATTTATCCCACCCAATAATTTGGTGCCTCTTTAGTAATAATAACATCGTGAACATGACTTTCTCTTAATCCTGCAGCAGTAATAGCCATAAACTCAGCTTTTTCACGCATTGTATTAATATCAACACAACCAGTGTAACCCATACTAGCGCGCAATCCTCCAACAAGCTGATAAATTACCCCAGCTAAATTACCTCTATAAGGAACTCTCCCCTCAATACCTTCTGGAACAAGTTTTTCAGTACTGGTAGTGCTTTCCTGAAAATAACGATCAGCGGAACCATGCGATGACTTTGCCATTGCATCTACTGAACCCATACCGCGATAAGTTTTATATGGTCGACCCTGATAAAATTCTAATTCACCTGGAGCCTCTTCAGTACCGGCAAACAAACTGCCAATTACTGCGCAGCTAGCACCTGCGGCTATCGCCTTGCTTATATCACCAGAATAACGAATACCACCATCAGCAATAACAGGAATATTACGGTTTTTTAAAGCCTGGGTTACATTTTGAATAGCCGTTATCTGTGGCACACCAACTCCAGCAATAATTCTCGTAGTGCAAATAGAACCAGCGCCAATTCCAACTTTTACTGCATCAGCTCCTGCATCCACCAATGCTAAGGCGCCATCCGCAGTAGCTACATTACCCGCAATAATTTGGAGAGCTGCAAACTTCTGCTTGATGCTGCGCACGCAATCTAAAACTTTTTGGGAGTTGCCATGTGCCGTATCTACAACCAGAACATCTACTCCAGCTTCAACTAAAGCAGCAACTCTTTCATCAGTATTTGGGGCGGTACCAACAGCAGCGCCTACTCTGAGCCTACCTTTGTCGTCCCGACAAGCCTGAGGCTTTTCTTTAGCGCGCAAAATATCTTTTACAGTAACCATTCCTTGTAAATGAAAATTGTCATCGACAATTAAAATCTTTTCCAATCGATGCTCATGCATTAATCTTATGATTTCTTTGTGTGGAGTCCCTTCTTTAACTGTGATCAATCTTTCTTTAGGCGTCATCAATTTTTTTACCGGCTGCTCCAAATGAATTTCAAAGCGCACATCACGATTGGTGATAATACCCAATAATCTATTTCCTTCTACTACTGGCATCCCAGAGATACTATGAGTTTTACTTAAAGCTAATAAATCGCGAATAGTTGTTTCTGGAGTAACAGTGATTGGCGCGCGTACAATGCCACTTTCAAATCTTTTTACTTTTCGCACCTGCGCGGCCTGATCAGTGATGCTCATGTTTTTATGCAAAATACCAAGCCCCCCCTCAAGTGCAATTGCTATTGCAAGATTCATTTCTGTTACCGTATCCATCGCAGCAGAAATCAGAGGAATATTTAACACAATCGACGCAGTTAAATTAGTTTTTAATTGAACATCTTTGGGCAAAACTTGGGAATAAGCCGGGATTAATAATACATCATCAAAAGTTAAACCTTGGGAAATCACGCTCATTTTCTTCTCCTCGTTACATTATAATCTCAAATCAATCAGGCCTGCCAGCATGATAAGAAGATCTTACTAGTGGGGCACTGGCAACATGCTTGAATCCAAGCGTGCGTGCCAATTTTGCAAATTCGGCAAATTCTTGTGGCGCAATATAGCGCTCCACTGGTAGGTGCTCTTTAGTTGGCTGCAAATACTGACCCAAAGTTAATTTATCTACATTATGGACACGCAAATCATTTAAAACTTGCTCAACTTCTTCTGCCGTCTCACCCAGCCCCAGCATCATTCCGGATTTAGTTGGCACTTGCGAAAAATATTCTTTATGTTTCTTCAATAGAGATAATGAAGCTTGATAATCAGCCTGTGGACGCACAGTTGCATACAATCTCGGAACGGTTTCAATATTGTGATTAAAAGTATCAGGTAGCGCCAAACCTAAAATTGCCAAAGCATCAGCCATACAATAACGAAAGTCTGGTGTAAGAATTTCGATACTAATATTTGGGTTTTGCATACGCACTGCTTTAATACAAGCGGCAAAATGCGAAGCTCCGCCATCGGGTAAATCATCACGCGTAACCGAAGTTATCACAACATACTTTAAATTCATTCGCAAAGCAGCATCTGCGAGCTTCATTGGCTCATCTTGATCAAGTGGCTCTGGTAAACCTGGAGTTACATTACAAAAACGACAATTGCGGGTACAAGCATTTCCCATAATCATGAAAGTTGCGGTACCCAAGCCAAAACACTCACCCAAATTTGGACATGCAGCTTCTTCACATACTGTTGCTAACTTGTTCTGACGCAACGTTTGTTTTACAGCAGCAATTTCTGGACTGCATGGCCACTGGCTACGAATCCAAGGTGGCTTACGATTATTTCCCATGTATGTTTTCCACAAGTTTTTTACAAAAATTTTGCCCTATTTCTTCAAGTGTAACTACAATAAAATCATTAATTTTTGTCATTTGTAGATTTTGAAAACCACAAGGATTAATCCGGCTAAATGGCTCTAAATCATTATTAACGTTTAGGGCAATACCATGATAACTGCAACCACGGCTAACTTTTAGACCAATAGAACAAATTTTCTTGTCAGCAACATAAATCCCAGGAGCGCCAAGCTTTATATTAGCTTTTATATTATAATCAGCAAGTAGTTGCACAACAGAGTTTTCGATTAAACTTACATAAGATTTCACGCCGATTTTTAACCGGCGCAAGTCAAGCAAAACATAACCAACCAACTGCCCAGGTCCATGATAAGTAACCTGTCCACCTCGATCAGTTTGAACTATTGGGATGTTTCCTGGATTTAAAACATGCTCAGGCTTGCCTGCCACCCCTTGGGTAAAAACAGAAGGGTGCTCCAAAAGCCAAATTTCATCAGGAGTAGACTTTCCGCGACCTAAAGTAAAATCCCGCATCTCTTGCCAAGTTTGCTGGTAATTACACAAACCAAGGCTTTTTATAATAACGTTAGGTATCATTTTTGATTTTAATTTTAAAAAAAGCCTCTATACTATCGACAGGTATATTTTCTACAGCAGTTCCCACCCGTGTTTTATATTCAACTGTACTATTATCTAATCCACTTTCGCTAATTATTATGCGATGCGGTATACCAATCAAATCCATATCAGCAAACAAAACACCGGCACGTTCTTTGCGATCGTCAAATAATACATCAAAACCAGCATCAATCAATTGCTTATAAATTTTTTCCGCGGCCTCACGCACACGATACGATTTATGCAAACTCATTGGAATTAGTGCAATTTGAAATGGAGCAATCGGATCAGGCCAAATTATACCATGCTCATCGTGATTTTGCTCAATTGCAGCCGCAACCGTGCGCGATACTCCTATACCGTAGCATCCCATATACGTTTCTATAGCCTTCCCTATTTCATTTAACACGGTGGCGTGCATAGTATGACTATACTTTTGGCCCAATTGAAAAATATGGCCTACTTCAATACCACGCGCAAATTGTAGTTTGCCATTACCATCTGGACTTGGATCACCTTCTTGAACTGTAGCCTCTGCCATTTCAATATTTACTGCATAATCACTCGCATCGCTATACACAATTAAATCTTCACCTGAGTGGGCAAGCACGTGAAATTCATGAGACACACTACCACCAATGTTTCCTGTATCAGCAACTACGGCACGGAATTTTAATCCCAAACGAGAAAAAATACGTCCATAGGCTTCATACATAGCATCATAGGTTTTCCCGAGTGACTCTTCATCCAAATGAAAAGAGTATGCATCTTTCATCATAAATTCACGCCCACGCATGACGCCAAAACGAGGACGAATTTCATCGCGAAATTTCGTTTGAATTTGATAGAGAATAATTGGCAACTGCTTATAGCTGCGCAGCTCATTACGCGCCAAATGAGTAACAACCTCTTCATGCGTCGGACCAAAACAAAAATCATGCTCATGTCGATCTTTGATTTTTAAAAGCTGATCGCCATAAGCGTCCCAACGCTGAGACTCAATCCAAAGTTCTGCCGGCTGGATAGCAGGCATAAGAATTTCAAGCGCATCAACGCGTGTCATTTCCTCACGGATAATTTTTTCTACTTTCTTTAGGACGCGCAGACCAAGGGGCAGCCAAGTATAAAGACCAGAGGCTAGTTTTCTAATCATACCAGCACGCAGCATCAACTTATGACTGCTAACTTCCGCCTCAGCTGGAGTCTCTCTAAGTGTAGCAAGTAAGAATTTTGAAGTACGCATATATTATAGAGTATGGCTTTATGACTTGCTTGTAAAGTGCGAATTTATGGTATAATCACTATAAAAAGATACAGGTGGAATATGCCAATTTATGAATATAAGTGCCAAAATTGTGGCCATAGCTTTGAACAATTACAAAAAACAACTGACAAATTACTTAGCACATGCCCAGAATGCGGGAAAAAACAATTGAAAAAATTAGTATCCAACACTAGCTTTCAACTAAAGGGTACTGGCTGGTATGTTACTGACTTTAAAGATAAAAAAGAAACAACCAGTAGTAAACCAAGAGATAAACCAAAAGCTGACGAAAAACATAAGAGTACCAAAGATAAGAACGATAAAAGCCCCGTACAATAAGAAGAAAAAGAGCTTTGGTATTTTGCCATTTCCAACGTAAAATATAACGGTAAAAATCTTATTTATAAAGTATTGAAGGAATAGAATGGCAAAACAAACAGAAAAAATCATTGATTACATATCTGGTATCGAAATAATTGCAACACCAGAAGAAATCGAAGCTGTCCAAGTTTTCTCAAAACAATTAATTGAAGACTATGGATATAAAAAAAATCAGATTCAAACGCGACCACAATTTAGAGTTAAAGCTCGCCCATCAGATACAAAAAAAGAATATCCTGTTGATATTGCTGTTTTTCAAAACAAAACAAAAAAAGATGATGATGTTTACATAATTATCGAATGTAAAAAGAAAAATAGAAAAGATGGCAAGGGACAGCTAGAGGATTATTTACGTTTATCGAAAGCGACTTTAGGAGTTTGGTTCAATGGGGATGAAAGATTATTTTTAAGAAAATTTGAAAAAGACGGCAAAGCAATTTTTGAAGAAATACCCAACATTCCCGTATTTGGTCAGCGTATCGAAGATATCGGCAAATTTAAACAAAAAGATTTGAAATCAACCCACAACTTAAAGTCAGTGTTTAAATCAATACGAAATCATCTTGCTGCAAACACTATTGGAGCAACAAGAGATGAAGTTTTAGCGCAACAGCTTATAAACTTAATATTTTGTAAAATTTATGATGAAAAATTTACAGCCCCAAATGAAATTGTAAAATTTAGAGCAGGAATAAATGAAAATCCTGAAGTGGTCGAAAAAAGAGTAATAGATATTTTCAAAGAAGTAAAAATAAATATGCCAGAGGTAATAGATGAAAGCGATAAAATTAGTTTAGATCGAAATTCAATAATTTATGTCGTTGGAGAGTTACAAAATTATTCTTTAATGAATAGCGAAAGAGATGTTATTGCAGATGCTTTTGAAACTTTTATTGGTCACGCCTTGAAAGGCGGTCAGGGCCAATTTTTCACACCAAGAAATGTTGTCAAAATGATGGTTGATATTCTTCAACCCAAAGAAACAGATAAAATAATTGATCCTGCTTGCGGAAGCGGTGGATTTTTAATTGATGCTTTGAAATATGTTTGGGATAAATCTGAAATAAAATATAAAAAACTTGGATGGAGGGAGTCTCAAATTGAAAAGAAAAAAATAGAAATAGCAACCTCAAATTTCAGAGGAATAGACAAAGATTATTTTTTGAGCAAAGTCGCAAAAGCTTACATGAATTTAATTGGAGATGGAACAACTGGGATTTTTTGTGAAGATACATTGGAAAACCCTAAAACATGGAAAACTGAAATACAGCTTAAAATTCAACTTGGAACTTTTGATATATTATTAACAAATCCTCCTTTCGGAAGCAAAATACCAGTAATAGGTGAGGATAAAATAAAACAATTTGAATCAGGTTATAAATGGAAATTTGACGAAAAAAAAAATTATTGGTTTAAAACAAACAATTTAAAAGAACAGGAAGAACCTCAAGTTCTTTTTATTGAAAGATGCCTGGCCCTGCTAAAAGATGGTGGAAAAATGGCAATGGTTCTTCCAAGTGGAATATTGGGAAATCAACAAGAGGAATATTTACGACAATATATTTTAGATAAAGGTAATTTATTTGCAATTGTAGAGCTTCCTTTTGAAACATTCAGCCCAAACGTGAGTATTAACACAAGCGTACTTTTTATTCAAAAAGGAAAAACAAATAATAAAAAAAATCTCTTTATTTCGATCAATGAGCAATGTGGGCATGATAAAAAGGGAAGACCTGTTGCGAAAGACGACATATCCAAAGTTGCCGATTTCTTTCTTAACATGAAATCAAATGAAAACAATTTTTTTATTCCACATTCATTTTTGGAAAGAAGTTTTGTAGCAAAAAGATATTTAAAAAAATATGTTAGCAATGTTGAGAAAATTGAAAACTCAAAATATCCCGTTGTAAAATTTGGTGATATTATTGCGTCTGTCCATAACGGTGCGAATATTGAAGATTCATCGATATATGTTAATGAAAAAGAGGGAATTCCATACATTCTTGTTAAAAGCATTACAAAAGAGGGTATTAATTTTGAAAATTTAAAACATATAAAAAAATCTCTTGTTACAAATAGAGATGTTATAAAAAACACCGTAAACGAAAATAATATTGTTATGAATAGGGCAGGAAAATCTGGTATAGCTGCAAACATACCACCAGATTTAATTGGCGGCGTAGCTTCTGGATTTTTAATAAATATAAAAATAAAAAAGGGAATTGATCCTTATTATATTGTTTCGTTTTTAAACTCTGAATATGGTCAAATGCAATTGGAAAGAATATCAAGTGGTTCAATTTTGCAAAGCATTAGATCATCAGATTTGAAAAAAATAAAAATATTGATTCCACCAATTGAAATTCAAAACTCAATTGGTAAAAAGCTGAAAGATGCTGTATATGCGTCCGCATTGGTTCGTCGAAAAATTAAAGATGCAAACAATGATGTTTCTAATTTGTTATAATAAAAAATAATTTTAAAACCCATTTAGTAGCATCGTATATCACTCGACGTGGTATTGATAAAGCGCCATGGAAGTTATTGGCGATAGACAGCGCTCCCATTGCTTTGGGTGTTTTGCAAGCTCAACTATTTGAAAACACGCGTGCATCACACAAACAAAGCAAAAATCTCAACTAGCAACATTAACACACCAATTGCCATAATAAAAAATAGTAAATATTTTCCGCCAAAAACACGATAAGGCGAAGAAAGCCCAGCATTGCTACGCAATTTATAAGCCATTAAAGCAGGCAAAATGACCACTAATATTGTAGCAAAAAAAGCTGCGTATTTTAATGCTAAAACAAAACTATCTGGAAAAAACAAAGCAAATATTAGCGGGGGAATAAAAGTTAATAACGATGTCTGAAATCTGCCAAAACGTGTATTTGAACGCTTAAAACCATCAGCCAAAAAGTCAAATAAACCTAGCGTTACCCCTAAAAATGAAGTAGTCATAGCGACATTGGAAAACACATTAATCCCCACGGTAATCCATTTATTATTGGCAATTACGTAAATAGTCTTTATTAATTCTCCAACGGATTGCCCCGCTGAAGCAAAGCTGTGCTCACCCATCAATGGAACAGTACCCATAGTTACGAACAACCATAGTGAGTAAATTACCAATGCTGCTATCGAGCCATAAATAATTGCAAATTTCAATTCTCGTGGTTTACGACCAATATAAATACTCAAACTAGGAATTGTTGGATGAAAACCAAAGGAACACAGAAAAATAGGCAACATTGGCAATAAAGATTTTATACCGCATGATTCTCTCATCATGTTTACAAAATTTACTTGTGGAAATAATAATATGAAAGCTATTGCCAGTGATAACCCCTTAAAACCCATAAGAAAGCGGTTACAATAGTCTACGCTTTTGGTGCTCAAAAAAACTATTCCACCCATAACCACAAGAAACAGCAATGCATTAAACCAATTTGGGGGGTTTACGTGCAAAATTAGCTCGGCTATATTTGCAAGCAAAGAGGTACCACCAGATATATAAGCTGCGGTCAATGCGTAAAGCAAGAGAAGAGTACATAACCACGATACTACCAATCCAGAGACACCGAGAGTCCTAAAAGCCATAGTCCCCAAGCTATTAGCATACTCTTCAAAGGCTAAATTCACTTCTAGGGTTAATAGCCCCGTTATAGTCATAACCGCCCACATGGCTACTAGCATAATTGCCGCTGTAGCAAAGCCAGCTTCAGCACTAACTATTGGCAAAGCAAGCATCCCGGCACCAATCATGGTACCAATAATAATTAAAATACTACCAATTAATTTACTAGTATTCATAAAATCAACAATATCACAAAAGAAATTGTTTGCTAGAAAAAACTGGTGTATAAAATAGGCTTATGCGCACACACTACTGCGGCCTAGTTGATAAAAAGATAATTAACCATGAAATTAAACTTTGTGGCTGGGTCAACCGCATTCGCAATCATGGCAAAGTGATTTTTATTAATTTGCGTGATCGCGAAGGCATTGTGCAAGTTGTGATCGAAGACGACAATCAAGAATTATTCAATAACGCAGCCAAAATTCACAACGAATATGTTTTATCCGTACATGGCAAGGTACGCGCCAGACCAGAGGGCCTAGTTAATTACGACATGCCAACAGGTGAAATTGAAGTAGTAGCTTCTAGCTTAGAAATCCTTGCTCGATCCGAAGCTCTCCCATTCAATATCGATAATTATCAAGAAGTCAGTGAAGAGCTGCGTCTTAAATATCGTTATTTGGATATGCGCCGCAGTGAGATTGGCGATAAATTAATTTTTCGAGCTAAAGTCATCAAGAAAATTCGCGAATATTTTGATGCCTTAAATTTTATTGAAGTTGAAACTCCGATTTTAACCAAAACCACACCCGAAGGCGCGCGTGATTTCTTAGTGCCGAGCCGTAGTGCTGCTGGCCAATTTTATGCCCTACCACAATCGCCACAAATTTTTAAACAATTATTAATGGCTGGAGGACTAGATCGCTATTATCAAATTGCCAGGTGTTTCCGCGATGAAGATTTACGCGCAGATCGTCAGCTTGAATTTACTCAACTAGACGTTGAGCTGTCATTTACCGATGAAGAGCAAATCATGCAAATTCACGAGGAATTAATGCGTCAACTATTTGCTCAGCTGTTGAATGTCGCACTACCTAAACAATTCCCAAAATTAACATTTAAGCAAGCCCTAGAAAAATACGGTGTTGACAAACCAGATTTACGTATTCCATTAGAACTAGTTGATATTACCGATCTAGTAGCTAATTGTGATCGCGCAGCGGTTTTAAAACTACCAGGAGGCGCTACTAAGCTTTCGCGCAGGCAGCTCGATGGTTATGCAGAATTTGTCGCTGTCTATGGGTTAAAAAGATTAGTACATATAAAAATTACTGATCTAGCACAAGGAATACCCACTTCAAAACTTTTAGCGCCTGAAGTTGTGGCAAGTATTTTAGAGCGCACTCAAGCGACAACTGGTGACATTATTTTCTTTGCCGCTGATAATACAAAAACAGTAAACGAATCACTCGGTGCTCTGCGCGTCAAATTAGGCCATGACCATGGCTTAGTAGCGCATGGTTGGCAACCACTTTGGATTGTTGACTGGCCAATGTTTGAGAAAACAGAAAGCGGCTGGACTTTTATGCATCATCCATTTACTTCTCCAGTTAATACTGATCCAGAAGAAGTTGTTGCTGATCCAGGAAAAGTGACAGCACGAGCTTATGATCTGGTGCTTAATGGCACTGAGCTAGGAGGCGGATCAATTAGAATTAGCAATCACGCGATGCAAATGGCCATATTTAGAGTTTTAGAAATGAGCAAGGCTGAAGAAAACTTTGGCCATTTGATCGAAGCATTTAAGTACGGCTATCCGCCAGAAGGTGGCTGCGCCTTAGGAATTGATCGCTTGATAATGCTCATGACTGGTGCGAAATCAATTCGTGACGTCATTGCCTTTCCAAAAACGCAAACAGGCGCATGTCCTTTAACACAAGCACCGTCTGGTGTTACAGAAGAACAATTGAGAGAACTGAGGGTATATGTCAGGCCATAGCAAATGGGCAAATATTAAACGCCACAAAGAGAAACAAGATGCAGCAAAGGGGAAAATATTCACCAAATTAATCCGTGAAATTACAGTTGCGGCAAGACATGGTACAGACACTAATACAAACTCGCGACTGCGACTTGCCGTAGACAAAGCTCTGGCGCAAAACATGACTCGTGACACGATTGATCGAGCAATCAAACGCGGTGCAGGTAGTAGCGAAGATACTAACATGGAAGAAATCTCTTATGAGGGGTATGCAGCAGGTGGCGTTGCAGTTTTAGTACACTGCTTAACTGACAATCGTAATCGTACTGCCGGAGACGTGAGGCACGCGTTTACCAAACACGGCGGAAACCTTGGCACCACCGGCTCCGTTTCTTATCTCTTCAAACAAAGGGGTCTCATTTGTCTTCCACCCAAAAGCGATGAAGATAAAATAATGGCGATTACATTAGATACTGCTGAAGACATTATCACTAATGATGATGGTAGTATTGATGTTTTTGCCACTCCAGAAAATTTTACTAAAACAAAAAACGCACTAGAAAAAGCTGGGATTACCCCAGCTTTAGCCGAAATTTCCATGATTGCAGCAATTCAAGTTGCTCTGGATAAAGGGACCAGTGAGACGGTTGTAGGCCTGATCGATGCACTGGAAGATTTGGACGATGTACAAAACGTGTATTCTAATGCCGATAATTCTGGGTATTGACCCTGGTTCACGTATTACTGGTTTTGGAGTTATTGATGCTACCTCTAATAAACAGCGTTACATCGCTAGCGGCAGCATTCATATTGCTAAGAGTACTTTCGGCGAACAACTAAAACAAATTTTTGCGGGGATTTCAGAATTAGTTGCATTGCATCATCCAGAAGAAGCAGCAATTGAACAAGTTTTTGTGCATGTTAACGTTAATTCTGCTTTAAAACTTGGTCAAGCCCGAGGCGTGGCAATTGTCGCGGTGGCACAGAGCGGTATCAGTATTGCTGAATATTCAGCCCGGCAAGTAAAGCAAGCGGTTGTTGGTTATGGCAATGCAGAAAAATCTCAAGTACAACATATGGTAAAATTATTACTAAAGCTCCAAAATGAATTGCAAGCAGACGAAGCCGACGCGCTCGCAATTGCAATTTGTCATGCCAACTCACGCCGAGGGTTTAATTTATGATAGGTTTTTTACGCGGGGTTTTACTCGAAAAAGACGCACCTAATTTAACTATCGAAGTCAATGGCGTTGGTTATGAAGTACAAATACCAATAAATGGCTTCTATCGCCTACCTCAGATTAACCAGGAATTAAGCTTACACATTCATTTTGTCGTACGCGAAGATGGCCAATTCTTATATGGCTTCATTGATAAAGAGCAACGCACCTTGTTTCGTTCTTTGATTAAAGTAAATGGGGTCGGACCAAAAATGGCACTAGCAATTCTTTCTGCCATGGAACCTGATGTTTTTGTGCGCCATGTATTAAACAATGACCCTGATGCACTCGAACACATTCCAGGTGTTGGCGCAAAAACTGCACGCCGCTTAATTGTTGAAATGAAGGATAAAGTTAACAGCACATTTACAAATATTAAATCTAATACTGCAGTAAGCGATGCTATTAGCGCTCTAGTTGCCTTAGGCTACAAACCACATGAAGCTCGCCGAGCTCTAATGAAACATGAAGACAAAGCATTACCGAGTGAAGAATTAGTAAGATTGGCTCTAAAAGAAATTGAATAAATAAAAAATACACAAAAAATACTATGACTATAAATAATAAACTAATTACAACTGCAGCTATCCTACCTGAAGAAGAAGCCGTTGATCGTGCTATTCGGCCCAAAACTCTAGCTGATTATATTGGTCAACCAGCAGTAAGCAACCAAATGGGCTTATTTATTCAAGCAGCACGCGAACGCGGCGAAGCTTTAGATCACTCATTAATTTTTGGCCCGCCAGGCCTGGGCAAAACCACATTAGCACATATTATTGCTAACGAGCTTAAAGTAAACATGCGTCAAACATCGGGGCCAGTACTTGAGCGCGCTGGCGATTTGGCTGCAATCTTAACTAATCTTGAACCACATGATGTCTTATTTATTGACGAAATTCATCGCTTAAATGCCACCGTTGAAGAAATTCTTTATCCAGCAATGGAAGATTATCAAATTGATATTATTATCGGCGAAGGCCCATCAGCGCGCTCAATTAAATTAGATTTACCACCTTTTACTTTAGTAGGAGCTACCACACGCGCTGGTTTATTAACTTCACCGCTGCGCGATCGCTTTGGTATTGTACAACGCTTAGAGTTTTATAAGACTGAAGACCTTGCGGAAATTGTTATGCGCTCTGCAAGCATTTTAAATATTGTCATTGATCCATCTGGTGCTGTAGAAATCGCACGTCGCTCACGCGGCACACCAAGAATTTCTAATCGCCTTTTGCGTCGCGTACGTGATTTTGCTCAAGTAAAAGCGAGCGGTAATATCACCAAAGAAGTTGCAGGCGCAGCACTAAATTTATTAGATGTTGATCTTTGCGGCTTCGACGTCTTAGATCGTAAATACATGCTTATGATTATTGAAAAATTCAACGGCGGTCCAGTTGGCGCTGAAAGTTTAGCAGCAGCGCTGGGCGAAGAACGTGATACTATTGAAGATGTGCTTGAGCCTTATTTATTGCAACAAGGCTATATTCTACGCACCCCCCGCGGCCGCATAGCGACTACACAAGCGTATTTGCATTTTGGCTTGGTAGCACCTGGATAAACCTTAGACTCCACGCCCCCGCGTTTTTTACGGGCTTGATTAAAAGCGTTTTATCGACTAAAAACCCATGTAAACCAACTTGACTTTGTTCACAAAACGGTTAACACTGAAAGGTAAGAACAATAAATTTTTTCAGAAACCCTGCTAGCAAATGTCCCGTTGAAGAGTTTTTAGATAACCTGTCAGCGGGACAATCGCGTAAAATCACATGGGTAATGCAGTTAATAGAAGAAATAGAGAAAGTTCCTGAAATATACCTAAAAAAATTGAATGGCACTGATAATATTTGGGAAATACGTATACAAGCCAGCTCTAACAATTTTATTGCAACAAATGGTTTTTGCAAAAAGTCTCAAAAGACACCACCTAGCGAAATTGTTTTGGCAGAAAAACGAAAAGCCTCTGATAAAGCTTTTGCTAAAAATTATGATGAGAACTACACTGACTTTAAAGTCAGTGTTATGTTACGAGAACTGCGCGAAAAAGCTGGACTTACGCAAGAAGAACTAGCCAACAAAATGCACACTCAAAAATCTGCTATCTCACGTATTGAAAACAAATCTGAAAATATTCGCGTCGCCACTTTATTTAAGTTTGCAACAGCGCTTGGCAAAACTGTTCAAATTAGAATAGCGTAATGCCTTGGAAATTATAAAGCTAACTCTTGTAAAAACAAGCTTGCACGCCTTATGCTAATATTTCGCACTTCATTTCTGAACCCGCTGCTAACGTAACATACGACTATTTTGCAAGGCATTGCAGAATAGTCAAGACTTTTTAGCAATATCTTGCAAACTAAACCACTCGTCCTCTAAGTTCTTTATTTTCTCTTCATTGGCAGCACTTTTTCTTGCTTGGAGCTTGCTGATTTCTTTTTCAATCGCTGATATTCGCTTGGTATTATCTTTCTGCACAACCACTTCTTTTGTAACCCCGTTGGAAAACTGCTGTTTTCTCGCATCTAATAACCACTTTTGATAATCATCTAAATCGCCACTAAATTTTACAACTTTTTGGTCATTGACTAAGTAAAACTCATTCACAGTTGCTTTTAATAAATAACGATCATGAGCAACCAGTACTAAAGCACCAGCATAATCTTGCAGCGCGTAAGCTAAAGCCGCACGCATTTCTAAATCCAAATGATTAGTTGGCTCATCCAATAAAAGTAAATTTGGTTTTTGCCAAATTAACAATGCCAAAACCAAACGCGCTTTTTCACCACCAGAAAAATCTGTTATCGGATGAAAAGCCATATCCCCCTGAAAACCAAAACTACCAAGAAAAGTACGTACTTGTTGCTCACGCACAGTTGGATCAATTTTTAAAATATGATCTAAAGGAGAAGCCTGCATATCAAGCTGATCGATTTGATGTTGCGCAAAATAGCCTATCTTTAAATTCTTATTAAAAGAAATAGTTCCAGCACTGGCTCCCAATATACCGGCAAGTGACTTCATAAAGGTCGACTTGCCCGCACCATTGATACCGAGAACTCCGATTGCATCTTGCGGATTTAAACTAAAACTTATTTTGCTTAAAATTTTGTGATCGCTATAAGAAATATCAGCGTTATCTATATGCACCAATGGCGCTCCACACGGTTTTGGCTTAACAAACTTAAAAGAAAAAGGCGAATCTATTTGCGTAATGCTAACTTGTTCCATCCGCTCTAGCATTTTTATGCGGCTTTGTGCTTGACGCGCTTTACTAGCCTTAGCTCGAAAACGATTTATGTATTTATTCAGATGCTCTATTTGTGCCTGCTGTTTATTATAAAGACTTCGTTCTTGCGCCAGCTGCTCGGCTCTTTGTTTTTCAAAACTCGAATAATTTCCAGAATACATTTCCAATTTGTGATTAGTAACGTAAAAAATTCTTTGCACGACATTATCTAAAAAATCTCGGTCGTGCGAAATGAGCAGCAAGGTTCCATCATAATTTTGTAACCACCGTTCTAACCAAATAATTGCGTCCATGTCTAAGTAATTGGTAGGCTCATCAAGCAACAAAAAATCAGCGCGACTCATTAACACTTGTGCCAAATTTAAACGCATCCGCCAACCACCAGAAAAAGCGTTTACCGCTTTTTGCTGTTCATCTAATCTAAATCCCAAACCAACTAGCAATTTAGCTGCTCTAGATTCCAAAGTATAACCACCAATTTCGTATAGGCGATTATGCAACTCTATTACTCTATGATCATCGCGATCTTCTTCTGCTTTTTTTAATCGCTGCATCAATACGGCCAATTCTGAGTCACCATTCATAACATATTGTAAGGCGGATATTTCCGTATTTGGCACTTCTTGAGCTAAATGGGCAATGCGAATATTAGACTGTATATAAAGATCACCACCATCTGGCAGCATTTTTTGTAGCAACAATGAGAATAAACTAGATTTACCGCAACCGTTTACACCAATCAATCCTACTTTTTGATGAGCAAAAATCGTAGCTGATGCTTGGTCGAATAATATTTTATTTCCGCGCTGCAGCGTAACTGACTGAAGTGTAATCATTACCCCTGGCTGCTTTTATTTTTCATCACATTCAAAGTCTTCAAAGTATGCAGAGCTTCATATAGCTGGTAATCCTTATACATCAAATCGAGTTCTGATTGCGACTGCTTCTGCTGCGCAGCCAAACTTTGTTTCTCATCTACGCTATCATCATCACCATCTTCGCTTTGAATATGATCAATCAATGCTGACTCATCGATTCTTGGCAAGGATTGCGCTCCTTGGTTATGCGAAACTTGTATAGCTTCTACATCAATATCTGGTTCAATACCTTTGGCTTGAATTGAGCGCCCAAGCGGTGTGTAATACAGCGCCGTAGTCAACTTAATTGCACTTGCTCGGTTAATGGGGAGTACGGTTTGCACTGAACCTTTACCAAAACTACGCGTACCGACAATAATGGCACGCTTGTGGTCTTGCAAAGCACCTGCAACAATTTCTGCAGCTGACGCAGAACCTTCATTGATCAAAATCACCAACGGAACATTTGGTAATAACTCACCCGCGGTTGCTGTAGCAGTTATCTGACTTTCTTCATCTTGACCCTTAGTATAAACAATTAATTTATTGTTTTTAAGCTTGGTCGCGTCCAGAAAGTCGTCTGCTACTTCTACTGCAGAATCAAGTAAGCCGCCCGGATTACTACGCATATCTAAGATTAAACCTTGCAAATTTCCCTTCGATGATCTCTGCAGCTTTTTAACTGCCTTGACCATGTCTTTTTCCGTAGATTCTTGAAAAATAGCTAATCGGACATAGCCATAGCCCGGTTCAAGCAAAACATCCTTGACAGACCTAATCTTAATTATTTCACGACGCAAAGTAATAACTCGTGGTTTACTTTCGTTTTTGCGAAGAATAGTCAAACTTAGCTTGCTACCTTTTGGACCACGTATCATAGAAAAATATTCACTAGGTGTCATATCGCGCACTAATTTACTATCAATCTGAACTATATAATCACCAGCTTTAATACCAGCACGATACGCTGGAGTGTCATCAACAGGAGCTATTACTTTAATGACACCTTTATCAGGAGTCATTATGATACCAATACCACCAAATTTTCCAGAAGTTTCCATGGCAAGCTCTTTAAGAGCTTCTGGACCAAGGTATTCCGAATGAGGATCTAAACCAGCAAGCATTCCCTTAATAGCACTATCAAGTAAAATAGATACATCGATCTTTCTGTAATAATATCTCTTAATATTGGTAACAATTGTGGCTAGACGCTGTAAACCTTCTGCAGGCAAGACTGTTTCTTCATCTTGAGGAGGAGAAGGAGAATTTTTTTCTCCCCAAAAAGCTACTGCTTCGTTGCAAACGAACAAACTCAAGATAATATTGAAAGCTATTATTTTTACGTAACTCTGCATAAAAAACCCTTAAACTTATCTACACCAACGCTCCGGATTAACCGGCCTACCATTATAGCGGATCGCAAAATAAAGCCCAGGCTCTTCAGAACCACTTCTGCCAACTGTAGCTACTATCTCACCAGCTTCAACATAATCGCTTAGTTTTTTGCGGAAACTACTATTATGTCCATAAAGGCTCATATAACCACTTCCATGGTCAATAATCAATAGTAAACCATAACCAGTAAACCAATCAGCATATACTACTCTTCCCGATGAAACTGCTTGAATTCCTTGGTTTTCGGGGGCTGCGATAATAATACCGCTCCAACTCCAAGAACTTTGCTCAATTGGGCTACCAAAATGGATAGTAATCGCTCCTTTGGTTGGCCAGACAAAGTGCTTACACAGCTGCTCCATAAACTTGGGCGATATAGCAACTGTTTTGTGTGTATCAGTCTGACTCAGCCGCATAATTAGTCTCTCTAAATCTCTCTTAGCACTTATTAGTTGACCCAACTTTTGAGTTTGCGTAGCAATTTTATTTTTCAATGAACCAAGAATTTTATTACGCTCCTGCTCGACTTGAACCAATTCTTGCTTTTGCTGCTCCTGTTTACTTTCAAGATTTTCTAAAACTTTGGTTTGTTTTTCAATTTGTTGTTTATTCAGAGCAATCTGTTCCAAAGTTTTTTTAATGCTGCGCAGCTGCTTAAGCCGTGCAACAAAAATATATCGATGGTATACCAAAAGCAGATCTGAGGTTATATGATCCTCTTTATTGAAAATGGTTTTAAAATAATTAGATTGTCCAATCTGATAAGCGGCAACCATTTGAGCAGAAAATTTTTGCTGTGTATCTTGCAGTTTCAGTTGTTGTTTGGTTTTATCATGATTTAATTTTGTTAGAATCCTTTTCTGCTGTTTGAGTTTTTTTAAGGTTATTCGATAATTTGTCTCTAAAACTATAATTTTTGCTTTAAGATTCTTCAGCTGTTGTTCAACCGATACCTGCTGCTTTTCTTTTTGATTAATATCTGTTTTAACTTTAGTGATTTGGTTGAGCAAGCTTTTAAGCTTAACGCGATTGCTTGCGGCACCGACTGGTGCGCAGATACAAACAAAGCACAAAATTATAAAGATTTTAACGCACTTATGAACCAAGCTTCACCATCGGCTCCCCAATCATTTCCTTTGGTTTTTCAAGTCCCATTAGGTATAACAATGTTGGAGCAACATCAATCAACTTACCTGTGTCTTTAGTAATAACTGCTGGGCGCCCTACATAAATAAATGGGACTAAATTAGTAGTATGAGCTGTAAATGGCTGTCCTGTTTCCAGATCAATCATTTTTTCAGCATTACCATGATCAGCAATTATCACTATTTCACCGCCAACTTCTAAAAGAGCATCAACCACACGCCCGAGGCATACATCAACAGCTTCAATTGCCTTTACCGCAGCATCAAAAACACCGGTGTGTCCAACCATATCAGGATTAGCATAATTACAAATAATCAAGTCATACTTTTTCAAACGAATTGCTTCAAGTAATTTTTCTGTAACCTCAAATATACTCATTTCCGGCTTTAAATCATAAGTCGCAACCTTTGGTGATTGCACCAAAATACGGTCTTCTTTATCGAAAGGCTGTTCACGACCCCCATTAACGAAGTAAGTAACGTGAGCATACTTTTCGGTTTCAGCAATTCTTAGTTGAGTACAACCATTTGCAGCTACAGTTTCGCCTAAAATATGGGTCAAATCATCGGTTGGGTAGGCTACTTGAGCTTTTAAGTCAGCTGCATATTCAGTCAAAGTCACATAATCAATAAGCTTGGGCGTAAACTCACGCTCGAAACCACTGAATTGTGGATCAGTAAAAGCATAACTCAACTCGCGACCACGATCAGAGCGAAAATTCATAAAAATAATTGAATCGCCATCCTTTATGGTAATTGGCTTCTCATTTTCAGGGTGAATCGCGGTTGGTTTTACGAATTCATCATTTTCTCCACGCACATAGGCAGATTTCAATGCAATCACCGCATCGGTGTAATGATAATCAGTTTTTCCCAAAGTAAATAAATCATAAGCAAGCTGCACACGTTCCCAACGCTTATCACGATCCATACCATAATAGCGCCCACCAACTGAAGCTATCTTGCCACAACCGAGGCTTTGCAGCTTGTTTAGCATCGATTGGATCGGTCCTAGAGCAGATTGAGGAGGTGTATCGCGACCATCAAGAAAAGCATGTACATAAATATTTTTCAGTCCACGTTTAACTGCCAATTCAACCATGGTTTCGATATGCGTATTGCGACTATGTACACCGCCATTGGAAAGCAAACCAAAAACATGAAGAGCACTGCCTGCAGCGATAGTATCATCAACTGTTTTGTTCAATACTGGATTTTTAAAGAACTCACCAGATTCAATTGCCAAATCAATTTTGGTTAGGTCTTGCAGTACATAACGCCCAGCACCAATATGCAAATGACCAACCTCAGAATTGCCCATCTGGCCACGCGGCAAACCTACATCTAGACCGGAAGCCGACATTAACGCGTGTGGATGCTTTTGCCACAACTGATCAAAATTTGGTTTTTTCGCTGCGATAACAGCGTTGCCCTTAGTTTCTTCTGTATAACCCCAGCCATCAAGAATTAAAAGCATGATAGGACGATGTTCTAATGTAGTCATATTTTTCTCTGAGTAATTCTCCGATATAAACCATTGTAGCGGTATTATAAATAATCTCAATAATTAGATTTCTTGATCAGCTTAATCTATAATGCGCCAACAGATAAAAAGAGAAAATATATGAAACAGCTTCTATCATTTATACAAAACCATTGGCCGCTATGTACAGCAGCTGGTACAATATTGGCATTATTAGTTTTTGAAGAATTCAAAAACAAAATAGGCGGAATACCAAGAACCTCAGCACAGGACGCAACTTTATTACTCAACCGTGAGCATGCTGTAACTATTGACTTGCGCAATCAAAAAGCGTTTGCGAGCGGTCATATCCTCGACTCAATCAACATAGTACGTACTGATTTTGATGCTCATATAAAAAAAATCGAATCCCATAAAAGCCATATTCTAATCCTAGTAGATGACACTGATGCTAACGCCGCATCAATAGGCGCTAAACTGCAAAAAAACGGGTTTGCCAAGATATATATTCTGGCTGGAGGTCTACAGTCCTGGAAAGATGCAAATCTACCTTTAATAAAAAACTAAACGAGAACCAACCATATGACAAAACATCTAAACCACAAAGAAAACGCCACTCAGGCTGAACCACAACACGAATTTGGCATTCAACGTATCTATATCAAAGACCTCTCATACGAGGCACCAAGCACACCGGAAATATTTCAAACCGAATGGGCACCACAGGTTGATTTTAATTTACAGACTGACTCCAAAAAAATAACTGATGACGTCTATGAGGTGGTGCTGCAAGTTACAGTTACGGTTAAGTTGAAAGATATAACCGCGTTTTTGGTTGAAGTGAAACAAGCAGGCCTATTTACCGTAAAAGGCTTCACCAAAGAGCAGCTTGACCCAATGCTTGGTAGTTTCTGCCCTAATATTTTATTTCCTTATGCGCGCGAACTTATATCTGCAACGATCAGCCACGGCAGCTTCCCGCCATTATATTTAGCACCAATTAATTTTGATGCTATGTATCAAGAGCAATTACAAAAACACCGTGAAAAATAAGTTTCTTATAGCTGTTGCTTTATTGATTCCATCTAGCATCACTTTAGCACTATGCCCGCAGTTTAATAGCGTCGCGCTACAATTTGCGCTAGCACAAAGCAATATGCAATCTCCGTTTAGTCTTGAACAACTACAAAACACTCTTGGTCAAAACAAACCAGAATCTACTGATGTAATAGCAACCTATACTTGGACCTATAAAAATCGCATATTACTTGTTAGTACCAACAATAGTGATCTTACAAAAAAAATGCTTACAGGTAATGATGATGGGAGTATAACTTCAAGGCAGATGGAACAAGCTTACGAAAAATTAAAAACTGCGACCTCGATCTGGACTATTAAGGAAATAGAACGCCAGCTTGGCCCCGGACGCACTACTCGCACCAAACTACAAAACTATAGCTGGCATTGCGGCATTGGATCATTGGAAATTACAACTGATCAAGATAATAATATCACTGCGGCAACTATCAGCTATAAAACTTCTCAAAATAAAGACATTATCGAGACTCAATTGGGTTTCAATCACCCAGCATGGGATATAGCCACCGACTCATTCGGTGGGTTTTATCGAGCATGGAAGCGTTCGTTTTAGGACCCGCTAATCTACTTTTCCAACTGTTGCCAAATAAACAGCAAACTCATCTTTACCATTTACCCCAATGATTTTATCAACAGCATTTTGCTCATACGCAGCAATTGCACAAGTTCCGGCATGAATCGCCTCAACCGCCAAATAAAGATTTTGACAAACATGCCCAGCATCAAGCGCAATAAATTTATAGGCATAAGGACCACAGCGCCATTCGCTACGATAAGGAACGGCAGTCCAAATGAATACTACTGCGGCACCATGCACTTGTGGCTGGTTAATTTCAAAACAACTGGTACAGATTTTATCTGCTATACCACTTTGGTCAGAAACCAAACATAGTTTGTGATCAAGAGGTATATAGCGATAAATCCCCGGCTTTAAGTCTTTAACTCGACGAATTACCAAATAAGTTTCAAAGGGGTGGCATGCGCTCGCAGAAGGAGCTGCACGGTGAGCAAAAATATCTTTATCGGTTATGCCTTGCGTAGACCACAATAAAAACGAAAGCTCCTTCAGGGTCAAAAAATCTTGCGTAAATCTGCGCCGGGAACGCCGATTTTTAATTGCATTTACTAATTTAATAGCAAAATCAAAATGCTCCGGAGCAACTAAGTCAATTAGTTTAGCTTCTGGCAAACAGGGCTTTTGTCCAGAAGGCATTGGCACACCCTTATTGCTATCAGAAGGCCACTTACTCCACCCTTCTTCAAAATCACACTTCAAAATATCGCGACTAAAATTTTTGTACTTCATACTTCCTCCCTATAAGCATTCACACCAAATTATAACACAATTTTTTTCAAATGCTTTTACTTGATTATATCCTATGTGTTAGAATATATTTATACTAACATTACAAGGAGTTTAACATGCCTCTAGTCTCTACCAGAGAAATGTTCAAAAAAGCTTATTCCGGCGGTTATGCGATAGGTGCGTTTAACGTCAATAATATGGAAATCATTCAAGGCATAACTGAAGCAGCCAAAGAAGAAAAAGCACCACTGATTTTGCAGGTCTCTGCCGGCGCAAGAAAATATGCCAATCATACCTACCTAATGAAATTGGTTGAAGCAGCGGTAATTGAAACTAATCTACCAATTTGCCTCCATTTGGATCACGGTGACTCATTCGAGCTTTGCAAGTCTTGTATCGACGGTGGTTTTACTTCCGTTATGATTGATGGCTCACATTTTCCTTTTGAGGACAATATAGAGCTAGCCCGCAAAGTTGTCGAGTATGCACATCCTCGCAATGTAACTGTTGAGGCTGAACTTGGAAAGCTGGCTGGTGTTGAAGACGAAGTTAAAGTCTCATCAGATGACGCCCTTTACACCGACCCATCCGAAGTCGAGGAATTTGTCACAAAAACAGGCGTTGACTCACTGGCAATTGCCATTGGCACCAGTCACGGTGCCTTTAAATTCAAGGGTACACCAAAACTACGCTTCGATATTTTAGATGAAGTCAGTCGTAGATTACCAAACTTCCCGATTGTTCTTCATGGCGCATCATCAGTTATGCCAGAATATGTCGAAATGATAAATAAATTTGGCGGCAAAATGCCTGGGGCACAAGGAGTTCCTGAAGACCTCCTGAGAAAAGCTGCCTCACTTGCCGTATGTAAAATCAATATTGATTCTGATTTACGCCTTGCTATGACTGCCATGATCCGCAAAAGCTTTGCCGAAGATCCAACCAATTTTGATCCACGCAAATACTTAGCACCAGCGCGAGAAGCAATCAAACAAGTTGTGCGTCACAAGATGGTTCACGTTTTAGGATGTAGCGGGAAGGCTTAAATTTAGTATTTTTTATTGAAGTACAATAGGAGAAAATTTTATGGACTATTTGGCTATAGGTGAAATAGTTGTAAACGCGGCGTTGTGGACACCAGGAGTCGGCAAGGTTGCTGCCCGCGCTATCGACTGGATGAAGGAAGGTTATAACGACATCATTCAACCCATGACCGATAGAAGAAACGGATTGCGCGCACAAAAAATAAATGTCAAAAGGATAAGCCCAGAAAAAGGCCATGAAGACGAGGCTAGATTTCAATTTGATAATGTACAAATAATCAAAGATGATGACATAAAAGAAGAAGTAGAAGCCATAAAAAAGGAAATATCTGAAGAAGAAAAATCAGAAGAAAAACTATTAGAAGAACTCGCGCAAAAAAACACGTCTAAAGAAGACACTGAAAAACAGCTTGCTGAGTTTAGAAAAAATAGGCCTCAGAGAGTTCAGATAGACCCGCAACAATATACAGTTACTCTTGACGTCCCTAAAGGCAGCACTTTTATGGGACAAATTGATTTTGGTGACTGGGAGAAGCTAGAAAGCAAAGGATTTAAAGTTAAAATTGTTGAGAAAGGAACGAATAAAGAAGTAGGTCAAGCCAAACGTAACCAAGTTTTAGATACTCTAAAAAAAGTACCATTAACGCTTGGGCAAAACTCTACCTCACTTAATCCTGATCAAAAAGTTGGCGCTGCAACTGAAGAAGCTTGGAATACGGGATGGAGAATTATAGACAACCCTGCAAACTACATCGCAACCCTTAGAGATAAAAAATTAAGATCCGCCGATGTTGATCCTTCAGGAGGTCAAATTAAACATCTAAGCGATGACCCTTTTATCGATGGTTTCGCCAATTTCGTTACCCAAGTCCCTAAAGAAGAAGGCAATACCGCTGTAAACCGTTATTTTGGTACAATGGAACGAAGGATAGATAATGCTTTAATTCTTACTCAAGCAAGTAAACAAAGATTCGAAAAAAAGCTTGCGGATGCAAAAGAGGCCAAAAAAGGCTTTTTCAAAAAAATGCTACTTTGGGGCGCAGCAATTGTAGCTGTTGCTGTTGTAGCAGTTGCAGTGATTGCCGTCACAACGATGGTTGCTCCAACTCTAGGCGGCATCCTAATCGCTGCTGCTGGAAAAGCAGTGTATTCTATAGCAAAATCACCATCGAATTTTTTGAAATTTCTGGGTGTTATCGGAATAGGCCTTGGCTTGGCAAAAGTTAACATGGAGCGCCAAACTGAGAACATAAAAATAGCAGAGCAACAAATCAAAAAAGCCCAGGAAGGAGAAAAAGCTCTAACCGAACTGAAAGACGCAATAAAAACAAAAGGACCAGAAATAGAAAATGTTTTAAAAGAAATGCAAACCCTGGAAGATAGACCAAGCAATAAAAAAGGAGAATCTGTAGAGTTAAATTTTGATAATAAGGACATTGGTGCTTTAGGAGTAAGTATCATCTGTAAATCTCTTGAAAAAACCGCATTGCAACAATGTAGTCATGTTTTAATGTTAAATGCAGATGTTCCAATTCCAGGTGATATTCCACCAGACACCATTGTAATGCAGAGGAACCAGGGTGGTGATTTAACAGTTCACTGGGGTAGAGGAAAAAGCAGTACTTTCAAGGGTAAAGATGCTGAAGAGTTAAGCGCGCTAATAGAAAAAACAGGCAAAGATCCGAAAGTTCAAGGAGTTTTATTTGAAAGCGCAGATCAAGGTTTGATTGATTTAATCAAATCAAAATGTAGTACCGACCTGCAACCAAACTGGAAAGACATTAAACTATCGCTACAAAACTGCAGCGTCACCGCTGTAGATGTAAATAAATTGGCTAATACGTTAAGCGAGCCTTCATCCAATGCACTCCAAGTGCGAGAAATTAATTTAACAGGAAATAATATAGGACCAAGGGGAGTAAACATTATTTCTGAAGTTTTGAGTAAAAATTTTACGCTCACAAAGGTACAGTATGACCCCACATATGTAGATGGTGGAGAGACGAAACCCATAACAGCTAAAACGACTCAAGACAATATTGACAGACAGTTGCTGATAAATGGTTATTTGCAAGGCGAGAAATTCACTGAAAATAGATTTTTTAAAAGCGAGCCGGAAATAGCTGCTGCTGCAATAAAAAAAGTGGCGGACAATACTGACACAACATCATTGCCATTAACAATTCGCAAAGACTTGTCCAAAGACGTAACTAACGCAATAGAACAAAACAAATGTTTTGTAAAATTGAATCAATCTTTAGCTACGCCAAAACCAGATCAAGAACTAGTTGCGCGCTCCTTCATAGATACTTTTAAAATCGATCCATCGCGATGCCTAACTTTTGCAGTAACTAATAATATAACAGATAAAACTAGAAGTGCTTTTATGGAAAAGCCTCTAATGTTAAAAGAGTTGCCCTTAGAGCAGCGTGAGCAATTACTTAAAAGTCTTTATCAAAAGGCACCCGCCACTCTAGAAGGGGCGGAATTAGTTGCAAGTATTATAGAAAAACTTCCTATGGATAATGAGCCGCTCAGAGCTAAAACTGAAAGTATTCTAAAAACAATTTTAAAGAATGGAACACTAACAAGAGAAGCTTTAGAAAAAGAGAGGAAAAGCGCAAAGAGCAATCCTGCTTTATTTGACCTGCTGGACCGTTCATTACAAACAACAGAACAAGCAAACCTAGCAAGTCAGTTTGAATGTTTGAGATCGAAAAACACAGAAGATTTTGTCAAACTACAAAAAAATCTAGACGAAAATTACGATATAAGGGGTGACTTCGGCTTCTCCAGCAATATGAGCGGAGACGTTAAAAAATACGTTGAAGGTATTCTTATTAGAAACAACCTAAATCATGCTATTAACCATGATGCTGTTAATAAATTAGCAACGTTTATGCAAATTTGCAAAGGTATTCCTTCTGAGCAAATCCAAGATTATATACAAAAGGTAAGCGCCATAAACAGTGGAAATGCAAAAGCTATTTTAGAGATAGTTACAAACGGCACAAGGGAGGGTCTCTCGGAACTTGAAAAACTAGAGAAAGCACAGAGAACCGAGTTACTTATAGCAGGTTTGGGAAAAGATACCCCAAATGCTCGAGGTATATCAACATTGGTTTCTGAGCTAATTAGTTTAAAACCACCAGTTAGCGACAAATACACGTCTGGTATTTTTGGTTGGCCTGGTACGATTACAACTTATAAAAAGCTATCTTTCAAGGAATATGCTTCAGAGATGGAACAACTAAGAAAAACCAATCCGGCTGTTGAAGGACCATTGCAAGCTGCAATAAAAGCAGATATAGAAAGCCAGTTACCATGCCTACGCGAGCCTTTTAGCAGACCAGATGATCAAGAAATGATCCGATTAAAAACAGCCTTCAGTGAAAACGTCTCGTTAAGGAGCTTTGAGGTTTCAGAAATTGATCCAAATGCTGCCGCTTACATCAAAAACATTATCATAAGAAATCAGCTGCGAGATATACTTGAAAGTCCTAAACCAAATGCGGCTAAGTTTTTTGAGCTTTATAAGGGGATGGATCCAGCACATTTAACGGCACCTGCAATAGATATGGATAAGCTTGTGGCGCTAGTACAAAATGATGCCTATAATGCAACTGATAAAACCATGTGTGTTTTACTACAATCACTGGATAAAAAACATCGTAGTGCTCTTTTAGAAAAGTGTTTTGCTAACAAAACCAGTTTTCCAAATGAAACAGATGCTGCGAACAAAGCTGCTCTTGTATCTAACATGATTACTGCAGTGATTGCTGATGATAGCAGCTTTAAGTTCGATAACGCGACATATAAGGAAAATGGCACCCTTGAACATTACATTTATTATTCCATGGCAAAAAATACCTATTCCTATAACGACTTAAAAACGAAGCTAGATACTCAAAGAAAACAACTCAAAAAGGAAGGGAATGACAATGAAGCTGAAAAATTTGGTTGGCTATTACAAACAGCCTTACAAGCAGAGCTTGCGACAAAATTCCCATTCTTACGCAGCCCGTTCGGAAAACCAAACCCGCAGCAACTGGATGATTTGAAAGAGGAGTTAGGCGAACTTCACGATTTAAGAAGAGAATTCCCAGAGGGAGTTGATGAAGATGTTAAGGATTATGTTGCTCACATTATCAATGGGAACAAACTAAATGACGCCGTTTCTGATTATACCACTCCAGGAAAAAAACTGGAAAAATTTTTGGCAATATATGAAGAAATAGCTCCAGACACAGAACGCCAAGCGTGTCTAAAAGAAATAGCAGAAGATAATATAAAAATATTGCAAGATATAATTCAAACTGGCATTAACAAACCATATGACTTAAAAATACTCGATGAAAAACAGAGAGTCGAAATATTCGAAGCTTCGCTTGTAAATAATCCTCATGCTCATGGTATAGCGACTTTTGCTTCCAAGCTGCTCACTATGCGACCAAACGATTCAATAGACCAAAAACTCGAGAGTAATCTTCTTACTAAAAATTGGGAATTCAAAGAGTGTATTAAACAGCTAAAAACATTAGGAGACAAAAATCCTTCCATAAATAACATAATACAAGCAGGAATAAAAGAGGATTTGGTGACTAGATTTGGCCCCTGTATAAAGGGTACCGGCAGCAAAGAAGAAATTGCTGGTAGTTTAGCTGCATTAAAAGACGACCTAATAAAAGAAAACTATGATCTAACAACGTTCGATCCCAGATCACCAATAGGAGACACTAGAACCTTTATCGATTCTATTATCCACAGGAATTTGGCACTCCAGTCTGCAGCAAAAAATGATTTTACTGCTTTTATAAAAGAATATAAAGATATTGGCGTTTCTGAAGGAAAGCTCCAACCAAAAGAGTTAGAAGAGGTTCTCTCCTCATTAAATAAAGAACAGAAGCAGTCAATTCTAAAACT
The DNA here is from genome assembly GCA_037142515.1 of bacterium. Classification (GTDB taxonomy): domain Bacteria; phylum Pseudomonadota; class Gammaproteobacteria; order UBA9339; family UBA9339; genus JBAXAM01. The sequence continues at coordinate 62,860 of JBAXAM010000002.1, forward strand.
TGTTACCTCAGACTTAGGATCTAGTAAATGGGCAATAGGATTGAACGCAACTAACAGAGATAATTATGAAACGACATTAAAGTGCGACAAATTAATGGGGTTAGATGGACCGCATCGCGTAGCATTACTCACACAGTGCTTTACCAATGACACTGTTCAAAATGCAAAAGATAAGGCTCTTCTAATATCTACAATTCTAGAAGCTTTAAAAGGAGCAAACTATAAAGATCCGCTTGTTAAGGATATTGCTTACGAAGTCTACTGGGCAATATCACCAAAGAATGAGGGCGGCACTGAACCATACAGCGATTTCAAAAATCTGAAAGCCAAACTAGAAGAAATTGGAGCCAAAAAATATGATACGGCACTACCTGGCTTAAAGGAAGCTCTAACTAATGCTCTACACCCAAAACCAGAGGTCAAACCAGCTCTGGACTTACAAAAAATAGAACCTGAAAAACATCAAGCATCTGAACTTGAAGTAATAGATACTGAACAAACAATAAAAAAACAAATTTGAAAAACTAACCCAAGTATTGGAGATCAGTCCTTAGGGTCTTTAGATACACGAAGATGGTGCGCCCGGACGGATTCGAACCGCCGACCCTCTAGTTCGTAGCCAGATACTCTATCCAACTGAGCTACGGGCGCATGCTTGTAAACAGCGGCTTACATCGTAACCGCTTAATTCGCCCAAGTCAATCTCACCATAAAAAACCATTACTTCTTTGCATACACTATGATAGAATCCGCATGTTTTTTAAAATCCAAAAAATAGAAAATAAAAAACACCATGCAGAAACTCATTATTGCGCCATCTATTTTATCTGCTGATTTCGCTCGACTGGGCGAGGAAGTTGACGCGGTTTTAAAAGCTGGCGCCGATATTATCCATTTCGATGTAATGGATAATCACTATGTACCAAACTTAACCGTCGGCCCAATCGTCTGCGAATGTCTCCGTAACTATGGGATTAAAGCACCAATTGATGTACATTTAATGACCAGACCGATCGATAATTTAATTGTTGATTTTGCCAAGGCTGGAGCAACATATATTACCTTTCATCCCGAAGCATCAGAACACATTGACCGCAGCCTACAACTAATTATTGACTGTGGCTGCAAAGCTGGCCTTGCGCTTAATCCAGCAACTCCAATTGATTATCTGGAACATGTGTGGAGCAAATTAAGCCTGATTTTATTAATGTCGGTTAATCCTGGTTTTGGCGGCCAAAAATTTATTGCTAGCGCCCTTCCTAAAATCCGCAAAGTTCGAGATTTAATCGAAAACAAAGCCAACACAAATAATAGCACACCACCATTGCTCGAGGTTGATGGTGGCATAAATCTTGATAATATTAAAAAAGTAGCTGCGGCTGGTGCTGATATATTTGTTATGGGTTCAGCAATTTTTAATGCCAAAGAAACCTACAAAACAACTATTGCTAAAATAAGAGGAAAAATATGACTGCAAAAATAATAGATGGCTTGGCAGTATCGAAAGCATTGCAACAAAAAATTGCTGACCAAGTTAAAGATCGCTTAGATAAAGGCCTGCGCGCACCAGGTCTTGCTGTAGTCATTGTTGGCTCAAACCCCGCGTCAAAAATTTATGTAGGGAAAAAACGTAAGATGTGTCAAGAATTACACATGATTTCACAAGATTATAATTTACCCGAAACGGTGTCCGAGCTTGAGCTTTTAAAACTAATCAATACATTAAATAATGATAAAATTATAGACGGCATCTTAATTCAACTGCCATTGCCAAAGCATATTGATAGCAGTAAGGTTTTAGAAGAGATTCGCCCAGACAAAGATGTTGACGGTTTTCACCCATATAATGTGGGTAAACTTTCAACTGGTCAGCCAGTATTACGTCCGTGCACACCAAAAGGTATTATGACCCTGCTAGAGTCTACTGGCGTCGATCTAAAGGGTAAAAGTGCCGTAGTCATTGGAGCTTCTAATATTGTTGGCAAACCAATGGCTATGGAATTAATTAACGCACGCTGCACCGTTACTGTTTGTCGCAGTACTACACGCGACCTACCTTCAGTAGTAAAACAAGCTGATATTGTAGTTGCTGCAACGGGAGTTCCTCAAATGGTTAAGGGCGATTGGATCAAGCCAGGAGCAATTGTAATTGATGTCGGCATCAATAAGCTTTCAGATGGCAAATTAGTTGGCGATGTTGATTTTGAGCAGGCAAAAATACAGGCGGGTTGGATTACACCAGTACCTGGTGGCGTTGGACCAATGACAGTAGCAACATTGATGGAGAATACTTTTTATGCAACAACCGAATTACATGACAAAAATACTTAAAAATAAATTATCCGAGTTCATATCAAAAATTCCTAAAAGTGATCTACACGTACATCTTGACGGTTCGGTTCGTGTCGAAACACTCATTGAATTAAGTAAACAACATAAATTAGCATTGCCTTCATTTACTGTAGAAGGGCTCCATGAATTAGTTTTTAAGGACCAGTATGCGAATCTTGTAGAATATCTTCAAGGATTTGGCTATGTTCTCCCAATCATGCAAACGCCAGAGAATTTAGAACAAATCAGTTATGAATTTGCCATGGATAATATTAACGAAGGCGTGTGTTATGTCGAAGTAAGATTTGCTCCCCAACTACATATAAATGAACATCAAGATATCGACCAAGTTCTTTTAAGCATAAATAAAGGATTGAACAGAGCAAAAACTCAGTATAACCAAAGGCCAGAAGTTAAATCCAAGGAACTGCCTGAATTCAACTATGGCATAATAGTTTGCGCCATGAGATTCTTTGGCACCGGGTATTCTAAATTTTACAATAAGTTCCTAGAAATACACCATCATTCAAATTTAGACTCAATATTTACTATGGCTTCATATGAACTAGCTAAAGCTTGCGTGCATATTAGGGATAAATATGATGTCCCGATAGTTGCTCTTGATATTGCCGGAGCCGAAGCCGGAAACCCACCGATCCACCACAAAAAAGCTTATCATTTTGCCCGCAAAAATTTCATGTATGCAACTGTACATGCTGGCGAAGCATATGGCGCAGAAAGCATCTATCAAGCAGTTACCGAGCTTTACGCTAATCGTATTGGCCACGGTTTTTACTTATTTTCTGAGGATCAAATTTCTGATCCTAAAATCCAAAACAAAAATGCATATATAAAACAGCTGGTACAATATATTGCAAATACACGTACAACAATTGAAGTCTGCTTAACTAGTAATATTCAAACAATCCCTACTCTTAAAAGCATCGAAGATCATCCCTTTGCCAAAATGCTGGATAATCATTTGAGTACCACAATTTGCACTGATAACAGAACCGTCAGTAAAACTAGCGTTACCAAAGAAATTACGCTGGCAGTGCAGCATTTTAACTTAACAGGAAAAACACTAGAAAACATGGTTGTCTATGGCTTTAAAAGGAGCTTTTATCCCGGCACTTATAATGAAAAAAGAAATTATGTAAAGCAAATTGTTGAGCGCTATAAGCTTCTAGAAAACCAGTATAGGGGTGTTATATAATTCCAAAAAGCTTTACTGCCGCATCAATTGGCAAATATAGCTTTTTTTCTTGATAAACAAACCTGATAAATCCATAACGCTCATAAAATGTTGCTGCTGTTTCATTTTTTGCATCTACAATTATAGCCATAGACGCTACTTCTTTGCTTGAGCTTATGCTTCTACGCAAAGCATCAATTATTAATAAACCACCAAAACCTTTTCTTCGATATTGCTTATCCACCGCAAGCCTTCCTAGTAGGGTAGCTGGTAGTAAATTATATTTAGGGTATTTTTTAATTATTTGCTTTGGCAATTCACCAGCACTAATAGCTAAGGCAGATAATGTATAATAACCAATAACTTTTTGACTTTCGCTTTCTACCAAAACAAATACAGCAGTAATATGTTTTTTAATCTCTTGATTAGCTTGATGATAAAAATATTGATCTAGTGCATCAGTACCACAAGAAAAAGCTCTACGATTATGACATGCAGTTAAAACTTCAATGTTATAAATAGGCAACATTAAATTCACTTGCTAGTTACTTCTTTCTGATACCGCTTCGCAGTCCTAATCAAAAAATCATTTGGCTCTGGCGGCTGCAATAAAGATTGAATAAACATTTGACTGTCTTTATCTACCAATTTTAGCATTTCGTGTTCTTGTATAATTCGTAGAGACACATCTTGCAGGGTTGCAATTAAAAAATCAGTTAAAGTACGACCTGATAAATCAGCAGCCCTTTGAAATAAATATTTTTGCTCTGAACTAACACGAGCTTCGAGCCGACTAAATTTTAACGTGTCAGGTTTCGTCGTTAGTATCATAAAGTGTATCCAATTCAATTAATTTCCCCTAATTGTACGGCTAATTGCCGGGAATGTCAATTCTCACTCATTACAATCGCATACCAAAATTATAATATTATGTTATTATTCCGCCTAAATCTATACAGGAAAAAACCATGTATGACATTACCATCATCGGCGCGGGAGTTGTTGGCTGTGCTATCGCACGCGAACTCGCAAGATATAATTTAAAAATTTGCCTAATCGAAAAAAACGAAGATGTTGGCGCTGAAGTAACCAAAGCCAATAGCGGTATCGTACACGGCGGTTATGCAGAAAAGCCCGGAAGCGTTAAAGCAAAATTTAGCTCTAAAGGCAACAGCATGTACAAGCAGCTAAATGCTGAACTTAATTTTGGCTTTGCCCAAACCGGATCGTTTGTTATAGGCTTCGATGAAAAAGATGCTCTAAAAATAAATGAGCTTTTTGTTTACGGTCAAAAAAATGGCGTACCCAACTTGCAAATTGTTGATGGTGATTTTGTTCGAGACAAAGAACCTAATCTCAACAAAGATATTAATGTCGCCCTATACTGCCCTACTGCAGGCATAACTTCACCTTATGAGTTTGCAATTGCTTTGGCAGAGAATGCAATCCAAAACGGTGTCGAGTTAAAATTAAATAGCAAAGTCACTACCATCCAAAAATCACACGATCATTTTATTATCACCACTAACCATGGATATTCTACACTTACGACAAAAATAGTAATTAATTCTGCCGGCTTATATACCGATGAAATCGCTAAAATGGTGGGCCTAGATGAGTTTACAATTAAACCACGTCAAGGACAGTATTTGCTATTTGATAAAGATCAGGGTGACCTTATCAACAGCGTTATTTTTCAAGTTCCAACCGCAATTAGCAAGGGCATTCTAGTAACTAAAACTTACCATGGTAATTTGCTAATTGGTCCAGATGCAACACCAGCACCAGAAAAAGACTATCTTGACACTTCTAGTAAAAATATTAGCGAAATTATTGAGGCCGCAAAAAAATCTTTTCCTAATTTTGATTTACAAAAGGTAATATCTGCTTTCGCTGGTAATCGCGCCGCTGCAACTACCGAAGACTTTATTATCGAAGAAAGTAAAGTAAGCGGATTTATTAATGTGGCAGGTATAGAATCACCAGGATTAACCGCAGCACCAGCAATCGCAACCTACGTTAGCGAAATCGTAGCAACAATCAAGCAAATAAAATTAAGCCCAAAAACTAACTTTAATCCTTATCGCAAAGCATATCACGCAATTGCCAGCATGCAGCAGCAAGCTCTTAATAACTTGATTAAGCAAGACGCAAAATATGGCTGCGTAGTATGCCGCTGTGAAACTGTTTCTGAAGGCGAAATCTGCGATGCCCTACATAGAAATATTCCCATTAATTCATTAGACGCCATCAAACGCCGTACGCGCGCTGGCATGGGCAGATGCCAAGGTGGATTTTGCACCCCAAAAATTATGGAAATAATTCATAATGAGCTGCAAATTCCAAAAGAAGAAATAACAAAAAAAGGCGGTAAGTCATTATTCGCATTTGGTAGGACTAAATAAATGAAAAGCTATGATATCGTTGTAATTGGCGGTGGCCCGGCCGGCATGGCTGCAGCTTTGGCTGCACACAAAAATCAAGTAAAAAATATTTTAATCATTGAACGTGATCTAGAACTTGGCGGCATTTTAAACCAATGCATTCATAACGGCTTTGGTTTACATCATTTCAAAAAAGAATTAACTGGCCCGGAATACAGCAATCTAGTCACTTTAGAATTACAAAAAACCAATATTGAAATCATGACTGACAGCATGGTTTTAAAACTGGATCACGATAACGATAATAAAACTGTATATGCAATTAATGGCAAACTAGGACTCATGAAAATCAAAGCAAAAGCCATTATTCTTGCTATGGGATGCCGAGAAAGAACTCGCGGGGCAATTAGAATTCATGGTGCAAGACCCGCAGGAGTCTATACTGCTGGAACTGCGCAAAGATTAATTAATATCGATGGATATATGCCTGGAAAAAAAGTTGTGATTTTAGGTTCGGGCGACATCGGCTTGATTATGGCTCGGCGTATGACACTAGAAGGAGCCAAAGTTGAAGCGGTACTTGAAATCATGCCCTACTCCAACGGATTAACTAGAAACATCGTTCAATGCCTAAACGACTTTTCAATTCCACTTATGCTTTCACATACCGTTACTAAAATTCATGGTAAAGAGCGAGTTGAAGGCGTTAGTATAACCAAGGTAGATATGAATTTATGCCCAATTAAAACAACTGAGCAATTTATTCCATGCGATACTGTATTACTATCAGTCGGCTTAATTCCAGAAAATGAGATTTCGCGTGCTTGTGGCATCATGATTGATCGAAAAACTGCTGGACCAATAGTGGGCGAACTAAGACAAACTAGCAAAGAAGGGATATTCTCCTGTGGCAATGTTTTGCATGTTCACGATCTAGTAGATTTCGTCAGCGAAGAAGGATATCTAGCTGGCTTTGGCGCAGCCCAATATATTCATAATAATTTAAACCCTGACTTTACACATACAACCATACCTGGAGACGGCATAAACACAGTCGTCCCTCAAAAAATCAACGCTAAAAATATAACTGATAATATCAAATTATTTATGCGCGTAAAAAAAGTTTATACTAACTGCGCAATTAATGCCTATATTGGCGATAAATTAATTGCACACAAGAAAGAAAACAAATTTCTACCGGCAGAAATGGTGTCTTTGACTATCAAGAAAGAGGATTTGTTTAATAATACCAATGCAGAAATACTAATAAAAATAGAACAAATATGAAAACACTAATTAATATGACTTGTATTTGCTGCCCACTGGGCTGTGATCTGGAAATCGACAAATCTGGCACTGAGTTTATTGTCACTGGTAATAAGTGTTTGCGTGGCAAAAAATACGCGATCGAGGAAATCACCCTGCCCAAAAGGATTGTCACCAGCACTGTAAAAATAACAGGTGGCCGCCATCCGGTAATCCCGGTAAAAACCTCCGCCGCCATCCCTAAAGAAAAAATCTTTACTATTATGGATATCCTTGCTAACGTTGAAATCACAGCTCCAATTAATGTCGGTGACGTAGTCGTAAAAAACATAGCTGACACTGGAGTAGATATTGTGGCCACAGGAGCATAATACCTGGAGAGGTGTCCGAGTGGCCGAAGGAGCATGACTGGAAATCATGTATATGCGCAAGCGTATCGTGGGTTCGAATCCCACCCTCTCCGCCAAATATCAAGTTACAAATTCTAAATAATTTTTTCTGTTAACAACTGAGAAAACAGAATCTTTATAAGTCTCTATCCATTTGCGCGGCGGAGCTACTTTGCTTTCATTCCATTTAAACTCATAAGCGAACAATTTACCTTCACGCTCTTCAATTAAATCTATTTCCTGTTGTTCCCAAGTACGCCAAAAATAAGAATTAGCCCTAATTTCGCTATATGCACGCTTCTTACATCTTTCTATAAATATAAAATTTTCCCATAGCATTCCAATATCGTTTCTAATTTCAATACTATTAAAATTAGAAATAAGTGTATTTCTTATGCCATTATCATAAAAATAATATTTACTTTTTTTTGTTACTTCGTTGCGTAAATTCCTACTAAAACCACGCAAATTGTATACAACAAAAGCCTTTTCTAACATATCTAGATAGCGCTCAACCGTTTTATAATCTAGGCCAAGCTGTCTTCCCAGTTCACTCAATGAAACTTCGTTACCGATTTGAAACGCTAGAAGACGCAGCAAATCTAAAAGCTTTTTAGAGCCCTTAAAGCTATCTAATTCTAAAATATCCTTCAGCAAATACGAATAAGTTATTTCTTCGAGTAGATTTATTTTTTTATTTTTATCCGCAGCGACAACTACTTCAGGATAACCGCCAAAAATTAGCCATTCGGAAACTTTATCTTTCAACTCATAATCATTATATAACTTAAGCAGCTCCAACTGAGCTATTGGATACAAAGTAAGAGTTGTTTTGCGACCTGTCAGAGGCTCACCAATTTGTCCTGCCAGCTCAAATGAAGATGATCCTGTTGCAATAATTTTTATATTCGGAACTTGGTCAACAAGTATTTTTAAGTTAACACCAATATTTGGAATTTTTTGTGCTTCATCTATCGCTAACAAATCATAGCCAGCAACATATTCTTTCAATAAATCAAAATCCTGAGAACTTAGTAAGTTCTGGGTTTTAATATTATCACCAGAGTCGAGTTTGTATTTTAATCCACAATTTTCTAAAAATTTTTTCAGCAAGGTGGTTTTTCCTGCCTGACGCGGACCAAAAATAACAAGCACCTTGTTTGGAACAAGGTATTTGGCCAAATCATGGTAAAATCTAACAATATCCATATAGTTGAAAAATATCACAATAAACAAAATCTGTCAATTTAAAGGATTGGCATTCCTTAAAATAAGCCTATTTCAAGGAATGCCAATCCTCTAAACAAAGTATTGCAAACAAATATTTTCCAGTTCTTGCAAGCTACTACAATTATTTACAGCGAAACAAAACTCTTTTTTATTGTGCAATCCTTGGGTATATAAACCAGTAATTTTACGCGCATGTAATAACGCAAATTTTTCATTACCTAACAACTTCTCTAGCAGTTGGATATGACGCATAAAAATAGCGCCGATTTCTATTATAGATGGGTCGATAAATTCCTGCTGGCACATTTGGGCAATTAGTTTTTTAATTAACCACGGTTGTCCTACTCCAGCACGAGCAACCATCACTCCAGCACATCCAGTTGCAAACATTTTTTGTAGAGAATCTATACAAAAAATATCACCATTACCAATCACCGGGATATTTAACGCCTCAACAAAAAATTTAATCTGATCGTAATGACATGGGTTTTTATAGGTTTCATTCCAATGCCTGCCATGCACTACCAAAAAATCCACACCAGCATCGCTAACTACTTTGACGATCTCTGCATGAAATTTATCAGGACTATTACCTTCGACTCTAATTTTTGCTGCTATTGGCAAGTGCGTATTTTTCTTCATCGCACTAAGCAGCTTATAAAGCGTTGTTGGATTAGTTAAAAGGCTCGAGCCTGCCCCTTGACGCCGCACTTTTTTTACAGGACATCCACAATTTAAATCAATTAAATCGGCTCCATAATCGGTAACTACCTTGGCAGCATATCCTATTTTTTCCGGGTCACTACCGAATATTTGAAAGCAAACTGGACCTTCATTTGGGTCTTTTTCAATATAACGCCGATATGTAAGCTTAGGCTGATGCGCCAAAGCATTACACGAAATCATTTCGGTGCACGTAAAAGCCGGCCTGCTCTGCTCCCAAGTTAGCAAACGAAAAGCTGAGCAACTATAGCCCGCAAGCGGTCCCTGAATAATATTCACAGGAAAAGTTTTATTAGCTATGCGCAAAGGTTTGTTAAATTTTTTCAAGGCGCTGCAACGTATCAGGATACTTCCTTGTCATTAAAATTAACGCTGCTGCTTGATCATTAGGGACAGTTTTCCCTTGCTCCCATTTTTCCAAAGTCCTTGGTGATACACGCAACTTGATAGCAAAAACAGCCTGCGACATATTCAACTTTTTTCTTGTTTCGCGAACAAATTTTGCACTTACACTAGGACGCGCCTTTTGCTCGTATATATATGTACGCAAAGTTATTTTACCATCTTTATAACTATTTAACTCCTCGATACCCTGAGTAAGCTCAGCAAATAAATTGTGCTTGTGTTTTTTTGTCATTGTTCCCACCTCTCTAACATTTGTTTAAGATTTTTTTTCTCTTTCGGTGATAAATCTATTTGTTCATTTTTAGAATAAAGTGTCATAAGATAAATTTGATTTCGAGCTAATTGCCAATAATAAATAATCCTTACACCTCCTAGTTTCCCTTTGTTTTTTGATAACCAACGAATTTTTCGCAGTCCACCAGTTCCCCGAATCAAAACACCAGTATCTGGTTTATTTATCAAAAAATATTGTAACTCTCTGTAATCATCATCCGATAAATACTGAGCGTGTTTTTTGGCAAAAATACTAGTTTCAATGAACATCATATCATTAGCGTACCCTTGAAGGGTAGTAAAAGCAAGTTATTTTTTAAACTTCTGGAGGCAGTGGCTCCTGTGCATAGAAAATAGAAAAAATACAGCCTAAAACCACTAAAATCATACCCAGTAAAAAGAATAAATCTGGAACATATCCCCAAAACAACCAACCCAAAAAGCCACTAAACACCACGCTGAGATATAATATTGGCGCAACAATTTTGGGAGATGCGTGTAACAAAGCTCGTGTTAATAATTCTTGATAGGCAGTACCAACAACACCAATCATAATTAAAACTAGCATTGTAATCGAATCCGGGGTACGCCAATTAAATATACTAAAGATACCGCTTAGAACAAAAGTTAACGGAAAAAAATAAAGCATTATTGTATAGTGATCATCGTCCTTAGCTAACTCATGCACACCCAAAAACGAAACAGCAGAAAAAAGACCTGCAGCTAAGGCAACCAGCATCATAGGATTAAAAATACCACCACAGGGTTTAAGTATAAAAATTAGCCCAATAAAACCAACTCCTAAAGCTAAATAATTTTTCGCACTGGTTTTCGTACCTAAAAATATAAAACTTAAAAGTGGTATAAATAAAGTATAGGTCATAGCCAATAAATTAGCATCTACCAGCGGCACATATTTTAGGGCAATATAAAGGGCGTATATCGTAACAAAGCCACTAAAAGCTCGCAACAGATGTAAACCAGGATGCTTGGTCTTAAGAGAAAAATGCTCTCCCCGTAAGCGTTTATAACCCAACACTAATATAATCCAAAATAAACTGACAGCAAAACGAACAAAAACCATTAGACTTTCAGCAGCGCGACCAGAAGCTAGTTTAACTAATAACACCATCACGCTATAACAAAATGCGGCTGCAACGCCTAAAATAATAGCTCGCTTTACCGGCTTTAAAATATTTTTTCGGATTAATAACATTATATGTTTTTTAGCCTTATTCTTATTATTACGTTCTTTCAGAGCTTAAAATATTTTGGGTATCTTGCCCAGGGTTCCCAACACTGCTTCGCAGTTCGGTCACCCTGGGCTATAGATATTACGCTTCCTTCGGAACGTCTCTTATCAGTCTTCGTCAATAGATTGTACCAAACTATTATAATATTATACTAAATTATAAAACCAATATCTTGATAACGTTAAAAATTCTTAGAAAAATAAAGCAAATCAGTAAACTCAAAAACGTTCCGAAGGAAACGTAATATCTATAGCCCAGGGTGACCGAACTGCGAAGCAGTGTTGGGAACCCTGGGCAAGATACCCAAAATATTTTAAGCTCTGAAAGAGCGTAATAAAACTGTTGCAATACACAAAAACTATAGATAATCTATAAAAAATGAAGAGCTATAGTTCGACCCTCAATGTCCATCAAACTGAAAAAGCAATTCAGTTAATCAAAGAATTCTTTCAACAGCAATTAGCGACTGAACTAAAGCTCTATCGAGTTACAGCGCCACTTTTCGTTCCCAAAGGAACGGGAATTAACGACGATTTAAACGGCATTGAAAAGCCTGTGTCATTTAAAATAAAAGATATTGCTGATCTTGAGGTTGAAGTAGTGCAATCATTAGCAAAGTGGAAACGCCTAGCACTTGCCGACTACAAAATACCACATGCTTATGGCCTTTATGCTGATATGAATGCGATCAGACCAGATGAATCTCCGCTAGATAATATTCACTCACTCTATGTTGATCAGTGGGATTGGGAACGAGTAGTGCTGGCTTCTGAACGCAATTTAAAATTCTTACGAAAAACTGTGAAAAAAATTTATGGCATACTACAACGCTTAGAGTTTTTTATTCACGAGCTCCATCATCATATTAAACCGAGCTTACCAGAAGAGATAACTTTTATTCATGCCGAAGAAGCTGAAGAACGCTATCCAGAACTAACGCCGCGCGAACGCGAATATCAACTGGCCAAAGAGTATGGCGCTATTTTTATTATTGGTATTGGCGGAGCCTTAAAAAACGGCCAACCGCACGATAGCAGAGCACCAGATTACGACGACTGGACCACAGAAACCGAAAATGGCTTCAAAGGACTAAATGGAGATATTATTCTCTGGAATCCAACCCTAGAAAACAGCTTTGAAATTTCTTCTATGGGAATTCGCGTAGATAAAACTGCGCTATTAACACAACTAAAGCTTACCAACACCGAAAAACGCAAAGAATTATACTTTCATCACCGACTTTTAAATGACGAGCTCCCCCTAACTATTGGCGGGGGCATAGGTCAATCACGCATCTGCATGCAGTTTTTACATAAGGCACATATAGGTGAAGTACAAGCTAGCATTTGGCCAGATCAAACTGTACAAGAATGTAAAAAGCATAATATTGCCTTGCTATAACGGCTCTTAAGAAAACCTAGGCAAAATATCGCTCTTCACCACTACCAAATAAGTTTTCTACGCATCGGCCGCACAGCTCTGGATGGTCTTTGTTATTGCCAACATCCTCACAATAATGCCAACAACGAGAGCATTTTTTATGTGCGGTTGGCGTAGCTACAAGCTTTAAACCTGGTAGATCAGTTGCAATACTATTTGCTGGAGCAACAGCAATATCTTTTACTATCGCAGTCGAAGTAATCAACACAAAACGTAAATCATTTTTTAATTTTGCAAGCACTGACAAAATATTAGCGTCGCAACATAGCGTCACAGTAGCAGCAAGACTTGAACCGATAGAACCAGCAACGCGCAAGCTTTCTAACTCTTTGTTAACGGCTACTCGAATATTTTGGATAACACGCCAATCATCTATAGTAATTTGATCTTTAGATAAATCAAAATCAGCTGCATTAACCGCTCTATACCAACGCGCCATAAAAACTGACTGTTCCGTCTTCTTCATTTCTTGCCAAATTTCCTCAGCAGTAAAACTCAAAATCGGGGCAATTAAGCGCACTAAAATTTCTAAAATATGCAATAGCGCTGTTTGGGCACTGCGTCGCCCTAAGCTATTCGGCATCATAGTATAAAGACGGTCTTTAATAATGCTAAAATAAAAACTGCTGATCTCCGTAGATAAAACTCCCTGCAAATTAGCGCAAGCTAAATGAAACTGGTATGCGTTATAATATTTAAAGCAGCTTTTTTCTAAATCCAAAATTTGCGCAACCGCAAAGCGATCAAGCGCTAGCATTTGCTCTGGCGGTACTAAATCTCTATCTTGAACAAAACCAACCAAATTTCCAAGCAAAAATCTTGCAGTATTACGTAGCATACGATAAGCATCTGCAGTACGTGCAAAAATTTCATCAGAAACCGCAAGATCACCGTGCAAATCAGTAGCTGCCACCCATAAACGCAATACATCAGCGCCATATTTATTAATTAGTTGCTTTGGTGCAATCACATTTCCAAGAGACTTAGACATCTTATGGCCTTTAGCATCAACCGTAAAACCATGGCTTACCACCTTTTTATACGGCGCATGCCCATACAAAGCCACTGCTGTTATTAAAGAAGATTGAAACCAACCACGATACTGATCACTACCTTCAACATAAAGATCAGCTTGTGACTGCCCAAGCACACAATAATGCGATACCCCTGAATCGAACCAAACATCCAAAGTATCTATCACTTTTTCATAGTCGCTAGCAGGTATGCCTACTACGTGTTCTTCTAAAAATTTTTGGGCATCAAGCTTGTGCCAATAAATAATACCTTCTTTCTCAATACCTGGAGCAATAATTTCACTGGTTAATTTCTGCATATGCGGATGTAACTCACCAGTTTCTTTATGTACAAATAACGCAAGCGGCGTATTCCAAAAGCGCTGACGCGAAATGCACCAATCCGGACGTAAATTTACCATGCTTTTAATGCGCTCTTCACCCTGCGGCGGAATCCAATTTACTTTTTCGATTTCGCCATTGGTTTGCTCGCGCAAGCTATCCATACTAATAAACCACTGCTGCGTCGCTCGAAAAATCAAAGGAGTTTTATGACGCCAACAATGCGGATAGCTGTGCTGCAAGGTTTGGGCATGAATCAAAGAGCCGTTTTCTTTCAGGAGTGCAATAACATGATCATTAGCAGCAAATACATTTTCACCAGCAAAAAATGGCGTCGAACTTAAAAACTTGCCATCAGGCCCAACTGGGTTTTTTATAGGTAATTTATAGTACAAACCAATCCTATAGTCTTCTTGACCGTGTGCTGGTGCCGTATGAACTGCTCCAGTTCCAGCATCAACCGTAACATGCTCGCCTAAAATCACTGGCACAGTTTTATCAGCCAAAAATGGATGCTTAAGTAAAGTGCTTTCTAAGTCACTACCCAAATAAGTTGCAATAACCTGATAAGTAGCTATACCATAACGCTGCATTACTTGGCTCAATAAATCTTCTAAAATTATAAAATTTTCATTATGGTCATTACATTTTACTAGTACGTATTTTAATTCTGGATGCAAACAAACAGCTTCATTAGCTGGCAAGGTCCAAGGCGTAGTGGTCCAAATTGGAATACTTAAGTTTTCGACTTTAAATTTTGCTGAGTCAACAACAGCAAATCTAACATCAATTGCCGGAGAAACCTTATCTTGATACTCAACTTCGGCTTCAGCTAGCGATGATCCACAAGCAATGCACCAGTGTACTGGCTTATAGCCGCGAATAATATAATCATTTTTTATAATCTGAGAAAACGCACGTACGATATTAGCTTCATACTTAAAATCCATTGTATAATATGAATGCTCCCAATCACCTATAACACCCAAACGCTGAAAATCTAGCATTTGCGCTTGTATCTGCCCCATAGCATACTTGCGACACTCGGCAATAAACTGCTCGACTGAAATTTTAGCTCCAACCCTGCCAAACTTCTTTTCAACATTTAATTCGATAGCCAAACCATGACAATCCCAACCTGGAACATAAGGCACACTGTATCCATCAAGCAATTTAGTTTTGTTAATAATATCCTTAAGAATCTTATTAAAAGCGTGGCCCAAATGAATGTCGCCGTTAGCAAACGGTGGTCCATCATGCAAAACAAATCTACCGCATGCATTTTTTGCTTGGGCAAAGCTTTGGTACAAATCAATTGATCGCCAAAATTCAAGCATTTTCGGCTCGCGCTTTGGTAAATCCGCTTTCATGGGAAAATCTGTCTTTGGAAGATTAACTTGGTAGTCTGTCATAGAAGTAACAATATGCTGTTTTTATATCTTTTTCAATTTGTAATTTCAATTCTTTAAGCGATGCGAATTTCTGCTCATCTCGAATTTTTTCGCAAAACTCTATGGTAATTCTTTTGCCATAAATATTGGCATTAAAATTAAAAATATAAACCTCAAATGATTTGCACTTCCCTGAAACTGTCGGCCGAAAGCCAATATTAGCAACACCAAACAAGATTTCTTTTCCACTATCATAAACTTTAACTGCATAAACACCTTCAAGTGGCAATTCACGCCGCACCAAATGGATATTGGCAGTAGGAAAACCCAAATCCCGACCAAGCTGCCTACCATGAATCACTTGCCCCATAACTCTATACGGTCTTCCCAAAAACCTAGTTACAACTCTTAAATTACCCTGTAATAAAGCAATGCGAATAAATGAACTGCTAACTCGCACCCCTTCAACATTAAATGCTGGCACACTTTCAACTTCCAATCCTAAATATCCTGCGCATTGATTTAGTAGCACAAAATCCCCTTCACGATTATGCCCAAAAGAAAAATCATCGCCAATTACCAAGTAACGCACATGCATTGCTTGAGCCAAAATTTTTTCAGCAAAACACTTGGCTGTCATACCAACAAAATGCGCATTAAAAGCCAAGACTAAAACCGCATCGATCTCATATTGAGCAAACAGGAGTATTTTTTCTCGCAAACTGGTCAAACGTAGAGATTTATCACCGGTAAAAAACTCCACCGGCTGCGGTTCAAAAATTACAACAATTGCCGGAATTTTTAGTTCTTTGGATTTTTCTTTAAGACGAATCAATAATTGCTGATGCCCAAGGTGTACACCATCGTAATTGCCAATAGTAGCTACGCAACCACCGGCAAAATGTGTTTTTAAATTATACAAACCTCGAATGAGTCGCATAGACACTATTTTGTCGCAGGTTGTTATTAGAGTAAAGCATATTACATATTTTTTATTTCAGTTCCATTTTTACTATCCTTATCATACTCGTCCTCCTCCTTAGCCTCTTTAACACTTTCCAGGACATAATTCTTTACCACTGATATTTTTTGTTTTTGCTCAAAAGAAGCTTTTTTGTATTTATTAAGATTAGACTCTCGTTGCGAAATAGTAGCTTGCGAATTCTCTATTTTTTCCAAATTCTTTATTTGTTGCGGATTATATTTATCACTATTTTCCTCGCTATCTTTACATATTGCATCATAAAGATCAAATCCCGTAGTGCTTTCAAGCTCTTTGCTAAAATTTAAAAAAGCCTCTGTTAGCTGTTTGGACCACTGCTCAACATCTGCATGTTTAGAATCGTTTAATCTACGAGAATAATCTATATCCAATGCCTGTCTTACTTCTGCGATGAGCTCTTGATGCTTACTTTCATTTCGAGCCATCTCTTTTAACTTTGCTACTAATGCCGTATTTTTAATTTCACCCCTATCTGATGGTGTTTGACCACGATCAGCCTTCAATGCTTCAGCCGCAGTATCAAAAAAGTAGCTATAAATAAAGCATCGCTGATCTGGTCGAAAATCCCCTTCCATTATCCCGCGCGCGCCTGGGCGTTCTTTTTTTATATTATCAGAAATTTTACTAGGCAACTCACCAGTATGCAAAATATCGTCACATATCATCACGGTCACACTACGCCCTTGTCCAGCTTCGCAATGCTTAACGGAAGACTGATAGGCGCCTTCCCGCGGTGGTGGAAACTGGTTTAAATAGTCATCCATCCGTTTAAAAGAAAGTAAATTTCCATCACTAGTTCTCATTTGATGATCGCGCATTGTGGCAACCTTACATGATATCTGTATGTCGTACCCTTCTTCTTTATATTTGTATTCAAGATATTCCGCAATAGACCGAACGTCTTCTATTTTTTCAGCATCCGATTTTCCAAAAAATGGCTTACTGTTATCAGAACTATCTAAAACTGACAATATATTAAAATCTATTTTTCTACTTGATCCACTATCTCCTATAGCCTGCTTTAGCATGCCTTCCAACATATCAAGCGACGGCAATCCAGATAAAAATTTTGTGCTTTTTGGTGATTTAGCGTCCACATCACTTATTTTATTAAAGCTTTTATTAAGCTTGGTAAAGGGCCGAAAATTAAACCACCTAGATAAAACCGACGTATTCAACTTACGAACCTGTTTCTCATCAACCTTTTTACAAACACTCTTTTTTAGACCTTCGGAAAGTAGCTGATTACGGGCAATTTTTCCAAATTTTCCCGGAGTCGGATTGAGCAATTCGCTAAGCTCTGGGAATCTATTCGCTGGTTTTTTTATAATGTCATTATTTTCATATCTATAGATCATGACATTAACTTTCCTGATCAGACCTTCTAACTTCTCTATTCTTTTTAAATTACTTGCATCCTTTTTATTAGTTATTTGTCCTAATGAATCAGCAAGCTCTTTATTAACATATTCAATGTATCTGAGAAGAGAAGCTGTTTTTATCTCTTTAGAAATATCTTCATCATTAACAACACCATCATACTCATCCAGTGTCTTATACAAAGTATCATACGATGACGTCACCGCGTCTGGATCAGAAGGCGACTTGGACAAACTATTATTACACTCTTGAACCTTTAAGATAAGCGGTTCGATTTTGTATTTCTTTTGATTGCTTACCATATTCTCCATCAACATTTTTTCTTGCTCCTCACTATAAGAAGCTGGATTGCTTATATAATCGGCAAGTAGTTTTTCGAAAAGATTAACTTTGTATCGCTTAGCGAATCTATTGTTAAAACCAATAAACAGGGATATTTGTTCTCTATCTTGAGTTTGTAAAAACCAGGCTTTTATTTTGGCAAAAAATTCTGGTCCAGATAAATATTCTCTTGTTGTCCGTATGCCAATCTTGTATAAATATTGTTCTAGGTCGTTATCCGCTTTCTTATTGCTGTCAGGTCCGTTTGCCCGCCAAGTATGATATCCAACTCTTCTATTCTGCTCCTGTATCATCTTACCATCTGTAATAGCACTATTTTTTAATGCCTTAATCGCAGCAATAAAAAATACCTTGTTAACCTCAAAGTTATCTTGCTGCTTCGCCTTGTCATAGTTATACATAGTTATCTCCCTGAAATTTTAACTAATAACTCAAAAAACCCATATTCGAGAATTATACATTAATTTAAACCATCGATAAAACATTCTTAATTTTGACCCCATGATATATTGACAAAAAAATATGATCGAGGAGAATATACTCCATGGATCCATCACAGATCATCGAGAATTCTTTATATTTTTTGGCTCTAATCAATCCAATAAGCAAAGTGCTATTTATTGCCTCAAAACACCCGGCATATTCACGCCGAGAATTAATTTCTATTTCGGTACGCTCCACCATTGTGGCGTTTTTAATTTTAGCCATATCAACTAGTGTGGGTGATTTTTTAATGGTAAGAGTTTTTCATGTAGAAATTTACTCATTAAGCGTAGCCGGCGGTATTATTCTTTTTATTATTGGCTTAACCGCAGTCAGAAAGGGAAGGTTTTTTGAAGAAGAAAAAGAGAATCATAAATCACATGATATATCAGTAGTGCCTCTTGCAGCCCCGCTAATCGCTGGCCCAGGAACTATGACCGCTGCTATTTCTTTTGCCTCTATGCACGGCACAATAGCAACTATACTTTGCGTCACTATTGCCGTATTAGTAAATTTGGTCTGTATGCTGCTCTCTTCTCAAATCAACCGGGCAGTTGAAAAACTAAATGCCACTGAACCACTAATTCGCATCACTGGACTGATAGTTACAGCAGTAGCAATGCAAATGATTTTTACTGGTTGCGCCACCTGGGTTTCGAGGACCGTCTTATAAAATAAAATCTCGCCATCTCATGCCGCTTACCCACAAACATCCCAAATAAGCTAAAACGGCGCCAATACATAAAATTGCCAAATGACTCGCGCGTGCTAATGAGCTCCAACCAAACCACACAGCTAAATCAGCAGTAGTAAACCAAAGAAATATTGCTAAAACAGCACTAGCAACTAGCAGCCGCACCCAAAATATTTTCCATCCTTGGCCGGGCTGATAATGCTTATCGCGTCTGATAATCCAAAATAATAATCCAGCATTGAGTGAAGATGTAAGCGAAGTTGCCAATGCCAATCCAGCATGTTTTAACGGAAAAACTAAAATAGCAGCAAGTACAACATTAGCAAATACAGAAACAGCTGCGACTTTTACTGGTGTCTTAATATTTTGCCGCGAATAAAAACCCGAAGCCAATACTTTAACTAACATAAAAGCAGGAATACCGACTGTAAAACCAAGTAAACTACGCCGCACCATAAGCACATCAAAATCGGTAAAACTACCTCCCTTAAGCCGAAGCAGCGTCATCACTATTGGTCCGGCAAGCATAACAATACCAATTACTGCCGGCAGGGCAATGGTTAATACAAACTTTAGCGCCCAGTCAAGCGCCCCAGAGAACTCTTCTTGTGATTTCGCCGCATGTTTACGTGATAAATACGGTAGCACTACAGTAGCAATCGCTACACCAAAAACTCCCAAAGGAAACAAAGCTAAGCGACTAGAATAATTAAGCCACGCAATACTACCTACAGGCAAAAATGAGGCCAAGCAATTATCAACTAAAAAACTTATTTGCGCCACGGAAACACCGAATATCGCCGGCACCATCAATTTCAATACGCGCATTACACCGGTATCACGCCACACAATACGCGGCCTTGGCAACAGATTTAATTTATATAAAAATGGTAGCTGAAATAAAAGTTGCGCCATACCACCAATAAAAATTCCCCAAGCCAAAGCGACCACTGGTTGAGTAAAATATGGGGCTAAAAAAACAGCTGCGCCAATTAGGCTTAAGTTTAATAAATTTGGGGCAAATGCTGAAACACCAAATTTTCCATAAGTATTCAGAATTCCGCTAACATACGCAGTTAGTGAGATAAATAAAATATAAGGAAAAGTTATACGCAGCATTACAGCTGTAAGCTCAAATCGCGTCGGATCATGAATAAAGCCTGGAGCAAAAACATAAACTAGCCATGGTGTAACTAAAACCACGATCACTGTAAAAATAAACAGCACAATCAGCATTACCCCGGCCATCGCTTCTAAAAAAGTTTTAACTTCGGCCCCGCCACGCTGCTGGTGGTATTCAGATAGCACAGGAACAAAGCTTTGAGAAAACGCACCTTCTCCGACTAATCCTCGAAAAAAATTAGGAATACGATAAGCGACATTGAATGCGTCCATCCCAGCTGCTGCACCAAAATAATAAGCAAAAACCATCTCACGCACCATTCCAGTTATGCGCGAAATAACTGTCATTAAAGAAAAGGCAAAAGTGGATTTAAGCAGATTTTTTTTCATTTTATTATTAATTTAAAAAACACGGGGTTATTTTTACCACAATCAGGGGTTAGAATACAGATTTTCAAGATTCAATTATATTAAAATAATGTATAATGAGGAAAAAATGCATATAACTACTTTTGACGAGGCAACAAAAATGAGTAACGAACGAAGCTTTGATACATTACGATATGCAAATAGGCTAAAAGCCGCTGGTGTTCCAGAAAAACAAGCGGAAGTACAAGCTGAAATGATGGCAGAAACCATAGAAGATAAGCTAGCAACCAAAAAGGACTTAAAAGAACTAGAGTTACGAATAATACTAAAGCTTGGCAGTATGATAGTTGGCAGCTTAGGTACGCTAGTTGTCTTAATGAAGCTTTTAAGTTATAAACTATAGCCCTTCCCCATTGACAGCCAATCAAGATCGAGGCATATTAGCACTTGGGTAATATTTTTAGAGGAATCGAAAGTGGCCAATACTAAATCCGCAAAAAAACGAGCAGTTCAAAGTGAGACTCGTCGCAAGCACAATGCTAGCATGAAATCTATCTACCGCACCTACATCAAAAAAGTTGATGCTGCAGTCGTAGCAAATAAAAAAGAAGATGCTATGAAAGCACTGAAAGAAGCGATTCCTGTAATCGACAAGATGATCACAAAAAAAATTCTCGATAAAAACAAAGCTGCACGCCATAAAAGCCGTTTAAACGCCAAAATAAAAAAGATGGCATAAACACCTCGTGTGGCTAGAGAGGACGACGTGGCTACTACCAAAAAAAATGTATTTTATGCGCAATCTGGCGGTGTTACCGCAGTCATTAACTCAACCGCCTGTGGCATAATTGAAACCGCAAAAAAATACGGTATCAAGGTTTATGCCGGTAGAAATGGCATTGTCGGCGCTCTAACCGAAGACTTAATTGATACAAGCAAAGAAACCGCTAAAAACATTGCAGCTCTGCGCCACACTCCCGGCGGTGCTTTTGGCTCCTGTCGCTATAAATTACGTTGCTTTAAACAGGACTGCACTGAATACGAACGCTTAGTTCAAGTTTTTGCCGCCCATAACATTGGTTATTTTTTCTACAATGGTGGTGGCGACTCGCAAGATACAGCACATAAAGTCTCACAAATGAGCCAAATCATGGGTTATCCCTTGGTTTGCATTGGTATACCAAAAACTATAGATAACGACCTGCCTTTTACTGACACCTGCCCTGGCTTTGGTTCAGTTGCCAAATATCTCGCTACATCAATTCGCGAAACCGGCTATGATCTTGCGTCAATGGCCGCAACTTCAACTAAAGTTTTTGTGATGGAAGTAATGGGTCGACATGCAGGATGGACTGCTGCTGCAGCTGGTTTAGCCAGTGAGAAACCCTCTGAAGCGCCACACATTATTTTAGCGCCCGAAATAGCTTTTGAAGAAAAAAAATTCTTAGCACAAGTTGATTTTTGTGTCAAAAAATATGGGAACTGCGCCATCGTAGTTTCTGAAGGGCTGCGTAATACCGAGGGTAAGTTTTTACATACAACGGGATGCTGCGATGCGTTCGGTAACACGCAACTTGGTGGTACTGCACCACTAATTGCCAAATTAATTAAGCACAATCTTGGCTATAAATATCACTGGGCAGTGGTTGATTATCTGCAACGTGCAGCACGCCATATCGCCTCTAAAACAGACGCACAGCAGGCTTATGCCTTAGGCAAGGCTGCGGTTGAATTTGCTCGCTCGGGTAAAAATAATGTGATGGTAACAATTGTGCGAAAATCTGATAAACCTTATCGCTGGGAGATTGGTTGTGTAGAACTGGAAAAAGTGGCGAATATTGAAAAGAAAATGCCACGAAATTTCCTTACCCCTGACGGTTTTCATATTACGAAAGAATGCCGTAAATATTTGGAACCGCTTATTCTTGGAGAAGATTACCCACCATTTAAAAATGGTCTGCCACAATATGTACGCCTAAAAAACCTAGCCATTAGGAAAAAGCTAAAAGAAGAATTTAAACTGAGCTAAATCTTCTTTATATTAGGACTATCCCATGGGCCAGTTATGTGATAAGTGTAGGTCGTAACTTTTTTTATCGCTGGAGCTATTATTTTATCGGCAACAACCCAACTTGCCAACCCAATCAGCGGACCAAGTGGATTACTAACAGACAATATAGTAACAACCACCGGAACACTAGAAGTAATATACGGCGTGACTTTAAGATTAATATCACAGTCTTGTGCCACTAGACCAATTCTACCTTTGGCCCTAATTCCTGCTATTGGCCCATCAAGGTTGATTTTACTTGCAAGTGCGTTCCCATGAGCTATTTCTAAATCACTTTCCAACTTATCAAAACCAAATCCCTTCTTTGTCAAATCACCTAAGTCTAAGGACAAGTGCCGTAAACTAAATAAATTAAGTACACGGCTGAGACCCAATTTTGCTTCTGTTTTTCCACTAAAGTTAATGATTTGTCCTTTGCTGGCACGAACAACAAAAGTTCCCTCAACTTCTTTTAGCTCTGGTTTATAAGGCGCATTTGGCCATTTTAGAGCAAAATCAGCTTCGCCCCTACCGCCAACCAAGTCATTCGTTAACTCTAATTGTCGCAATAAACCGCCTATATCGGCACTACTAATTTTACCACGTAAGGTTGTTTGCTGCTTATCTTCAACAGAAACCCAACTACCGCTAGCAGTTAAACTAAACTTTGAATCAGTAATAATTACTTTGTTAATCTCCAAGCCTACTGGCTGCTGCTGCGGCCGAGTTACAAACTCCAATCTATTAAATTTTTTATTATCACAACGAAAATCATTAATAGTAAAGTGCAGTGGGGCCAAATCTTGTGGTTTCAGCACAGCAGTATTCTGCTGCTCCTCATCAGAATCAAGATAAAGTTTTTGAAAAACTCCTTGTATTTGCGCCCCAAAAGCCAAAGGAAAAAATATCCTTCCCTGAATGGTCGGCATAGAAAGCATAATTTCCCAACCATTGTTTTTAGGTTTTGCCTGCAGCACTACTTTTTTTAATACCCTACCCAAAGCACATAACTCATCAACTTTAAGATCAATCTGTTTAATAGCACTACCAGCTCCAGTAAAACTATTTTCCATCTTAGATAAATAACCACGCCACACAGCCCAATCTAGTTTTTTTATAAAACCGGAAACCACTATTCCTGAAGTTGCGAAAACAGCAGAAGGCGCAACCCCAAATTTTATTTCACCAATTAACACAAACCATGGTTTAACATTGATTTTTTTTATGTCTAATGCGGCATTAATTTGATCATTATAATTAACAACTATTCGTGATGGCTTATTGCCCCCGAAATAATAATCCAAATCGAATTTACTCTTACTTTCTGCAGATTTAGCAAATGGTTTTGGCAAATCGATGGCTATTCCATGCAAATCAGAGCTCAATCTAAAAACATTGCTCTGCGATAGATCATGAAGCTCAAGCATACCGCGATACTTAAAATCGCCGGCCACATAAGGATTGAGCTTAATCGAAAAGCCTTTTTCAATATCAGAAGCAGTCGCTTCTCCAGTCATGGTTACTCGAGTAATGGTGTCAGCTTTAGCGCTTAATGTACTAACTGCAAGTTCCACTGGCCGGTTAAATAATTGCCCGCTGAGTTTATCCGCAACCAAATTATTTTCAGTAAAACGTAGCTCACCCTGAATATTGCTAAGACCAAAGTTTAAATCATAGGGCTTTAGATGATTGGCATGCAAAGCAATGCGTCCGTCAACCTTAGTTTTAGCCTCTTCCGGCGATAATAACGAGCTCAAAGGAACAATCATTTTTAGATCGAGTCGCATCGGACCGGCCAAACTTATTGACTTGAGCTTGCTTGCAATAGTTTCTTTTAGCGGACTTGAATTTATAAATTTTAAGCCAATACTTGAATCCGAATTAATTACGCCATCAATACTTAAAGTAGGAACATCAAGATCAGGTATAATCGCCTTTATTGAAGCAATAGGTGATTGCATAATTTTTGCGTCTTGCGTAAAAACTTCCATGGAACGATTAGAAAAAATTAACTTGCCATTCAGGTGTTCGATTGGAGGCCAAGCACTATCATAATTCAAATGCACATCGCGTATATTAGCATTAACTAAAAACCGACCCTCGTTGTGATCAAACGGAAATTTATTAAGAGGACCTTTTAGTATCACGTTCCCCATCATTGGCTTACTGCTAGTAAAAGCTTTATCTAGCCAAATCGCGGCATCTGGTGGCAATTCAGTTACTGGATAATATAATTTAGCTCGAACAAGATTAGCCAGCCTAAACTCAAGTTGCACATCAACTAAAGGCTCCGCCATATGCTTCGCATATTGCAAATCTCCACGCATCGCTAGCCAAGCGTCCTGGTATTTAAATTTACCAATTCGCACATCGAGATTATCCTTAGTATTTTGCCAGGTGATTTTGCCTTCTATATTTTCAACTGTTAATGGTGCACGAAAAAATTTTGAGATAATTTTAGTACGCCTAAGTAACAGATTAACATCGCCCACTACTGGCAAAACAAAAAAATCGCCATCAGAAAATTGATCTGGCAACTTAAACAAACAATCTTCAATAATCATATCTCCAGTCAAAGAAGATATTGCTTGCTTTAAAATCTCGCCACGCAATTTTAGATCGGCTTCAAACTTTGCCGGCAGATGCTTCTGCACAAATCTGCCATTGATTTTTAATTCATGTTGCAACACGCCGTTATATAGTTTTAGCTGCAAATCGCTAAATTTTAATACCTCGCCATCCGCCAAACACCAGGTTAATATAATATCGCTTAGGTCAATTTTGCTCTGCTCAAACAGCCATTTTAATATTTCAGTACTACCAGCAGAACCGTCCAATGTTCCTTTAATACCAGAAAGAAGCAACTCGCCATTTTTGTCTTGGGAAATAGAAAAATTAGCACCCTGTACCACTAGGAGCCCCGGCTTTATATTCCACTTAAACAAGCTACCGATTAAATCGATGCCTATATGTAACTCCTGCGCCTGCAGTAATACTTTGGTTTTTGCTTCATTAAAAACGGCAACATCATAAAGCTTTAAGACTGGCTCTAAACCTTCATTTCTTGCAATAATCTTGCGCACACTAACCGGCTGCTTAATCAAAACACTTGCGAAGTTTTCAAGCTTTTGATGGTGGGTTTCAATATAGTGATCAGCAAAATGCAGCAGAGCCAAGACTAGCACCAACACCAGTATTATACTGATGATGCCCAAACTAAGGCCATAAAGAACTTTATTAATAATAGCTTTCAAAATACGATCTGCGCTTATAATTAAACAACAATACTACAACCAGCCACACTAAAGTACTCATAATAGATCGACTTAAAATTGGCCAAAAATTAAAATGCTTACCCAAGCAAGCCGATAGTAGCAGCGGCAACAACTGGCACCACACAATTAAACCAAAAACTACCGCAGCTTTTTTCCAAAAATCTAGTAAATTAATTTTACTGCTAAACGTTGCTATGAAATAAACAGCCAATACCAATGCTAGAGCATTCCCGCCAACAGGAACATTATACAGGATATCAAGCAAAAAGCCGACTAGCCAAGCAGTGCCAATGTTCACGCGGTATGGCATAGCAAAAGCCCAATATAACACCACCACTATTAACCACTCTGGATATATCCATTTAGACCAACTCGGCAAATGCACAAGCATAAGTACCAAAGCCACCAAGAAGCTGGATAAAATTAAGAACCAAATTTTTATTTCTTTTGCAAGAGCCATAAAAATACTATTTTTTATAAAGCAAAAGCACACTTTGGCTGCTGTTTACTCGAGCACTTGGCGCAATCAAAATCTTTATAAATCTTTCACCCAAAACATGTTTAGCCATTGTTACACTACCAACTGCATACCCAGCAGGAAACCGCTGCCCCATTCCTGAGGTAACCAAAAAATCTCCTTCTTTTATATCAATTGTTTCTGGAGCATTTATCAGCTCTAAACCATCTCCGCGTCCAGTACCAACCGCTATTACTTGGATCCCATTTCTAACAATCATAACGGGCACTGCGCTCTTGGCATCTGTTATGTGGAGAATTTTACTAACTTTTGGTCCAACTGAAACGACTTGCCCAAACAATCCATATGCATCTATCACTGGCTGCCCAACATACAAACCATCTAAGCTACCCTTATCAACAGTAATTTGTTGATCTAAAACACCAGCAGCAAATGCTGACAGTTGTGCTACCAAAAATTTAGTTTTGAGCCTACGGCTTGTGTTTAACAAAGCACGCAATTGAAAGTTTTCTTGCTCCAAAAAGCCAAGCTGCTGCAACTTAGCATTAGCTAATAATAATTCTAAGCGTAAATCAGCATTCTCTTTAAGCAGAAGCTGTCTGCTTGCTAAATTCCCTGAAAATCTCTGAACTAAATCAACAGGCCAATTAATCGTGCGGGAAAATGGCGCAGTCATAAATGGTAAAAAATTGGTATGCAATGCAGTAAAACAAGTTAAATTACGATCACAAAAAAATAAAACCAAAGACAGCACTACCAAAATAAAAACCCGAGCCCCCTGGAATGACTTCTTAGCAAAAATCCTTTTATTCATAACCCAAAAAATCCATGTTACCTCCAGCATCAAGCATTTCAAGTGCTTTGCCACCGCCGCGCGCTACACAGGTTAGCGGGTCGTTTGCAACAATGACTGGCAAGCCAGTTTCTTCCATCAACAAGCGATCTAAGTCGGTAAGTAAGGCACCACCACCAGTTAATACTATTCCACGTTCAGCAATATCTGATGCAAGCTCTGGAGGAGCCTGCTCTAACGCTGCACGCACAGCACCGACAACACCTGCTAGCGGTTCTTGTAGCGCTTCTAAAATTTCATTGCTGTTTAGCGTAAAACTACGAGGCACTCCTTCAGCAATGTTACGACCACGCACTTCCATCTCACGCACTATATTTCCGGGAAAAGCGGTACCAATTTCTTGTTTAATACGCTCTGCAGTACCCTCACCAATCACGCTTCCATAGTTGCGTCTGATATAGGCAATAATTGCTTCATCAAAACGGTCACCACCAATTCGCACTGATTCCGAATATACAATTCCACTCAAAGAAATAATCGCCACTTCCGAAGTCCCACCACCAACATCAACCACCATACTTCCACTAGCTTTGTCAACCGGCAAACCAGCACCAATTGCAGCAGCCATTGGCTCTTCAATTAAATAAACTTTACGCGCGCCAGCACCCAAAGCCGATTCTTTAATCGCGCGTCGTTCTACTTGGGTTGAGCCGCAGGGAACGCCAACTAAAACTCTCGGGCTAGGACGTAAAAAATATCTAGGCTCGTGGACTCTATGAATAAAGCATTGCAACATTTTTTCGGCCACATAAAAATCAGAAATTACTCCGTCTTTCAATGGGCGAATTGCTGAAATATTTCCAGGGGTACGACCAAGCATTCTTTTTGCTTCCAAGCCAACAGCGACTACATGGCTCTGCCCTGCAGCTTCATGACGCACCGCCACAACTGAAGGCTCATTTAGTACAATTCCTTTGTCACGCATATAAACAAGGGTATTTGCTGTGCCCAAGTCAATTGACATATCGGTTGAAAATAGTCCACGAATTTTTTTAAACATAGTCCTCTCGCTAGAATATCTGATTAAAATATCTGTTCAATGTAGCTGAATTTTTTAAAACTTTAAATACTTATTTGCACAAAATAACAAACGTAAGCTCAATATAAAAAATTATGTTTTAAATCAATTGATTAATCACCTAAATAAAGCGATTGCTTACTCTGCTATTTGGCCTTATCATTCGCAGGCTGTTTTTAAAAACAAAATACTGCTGCAAAACTCAAAATAAAAATCTGGAGGGAAACATGCCAAAACAAGCAAAACCCAATGAAGTTCAATATCATATCGGTTTATCAAGAAACATGATTGAAGGCGCTCAATACGTATTATTACCAGGCGATCCACATCGCTCTGAATCAATTGCTAAAGCTTTCGATCCAAATGCTAAGTTTCTAGCTGACTCACGCGAACATGTATCTTACCTCGCTAATTTTCATGGACAAAAGATATTAGTTTGCTCAACCGGCCTTGGCGCGCCCAATGTTGGTATAACAATGGAAGAGCTAGCTCCAATTGGCTTGAAGTATTACTTACGCATTGGAACTTGTGGTGCGATCC
Organism: bacterium; assembly: GCA_037142515.1. Lineage (GTDB taxonomy): Bacteria > Pseudomonadota > Gammaproteobacteria > UBA9339 > UBA9339 > JBAXAM01. The sequence goes on from JBAXAM010000002.1 coordinate 92,102, forward strand.
AACCATATATTAAATTAGGTGATGTCGTAATTAGCACTGCTGGCGTTAGACTTGAGGGCGCATCAAAAGACTACGCCCCAATAGAATATCCCGCAGTTGCATCGTTTGAGTTTACGACTGATGTCATTGAAGGCGCAAGACAAGCCAAAATACCTCATCATGCCGGCATTACAGCTTCAACCGACACCTTTTGGCAAGCTCAAGAACGCTATGACAGCTATACCGGTCATATATTGCGCAGCAAACGTGGCGCTATAGATGAATGGCGGGCACTCAACGTAATGAACTTTGAAATGGAAGCTTCTGCGCTATTCGTTATGGCAAGTGCTATGGGCTTACACGCAGCTTGTCTTTGCGGAGTTATCGCCGTTCGATATGAATCCGAGAAAGTATCTATTGATACAAAAAAAGGCACAGCTAAAGCCAACTGGGAAACACTAGCAGTAGAAAGCATACGCCAAAGCTTAAAAAGAAGGGGCTTGATTAAGAAATAGCTTCATGCAAAAAAAGCTCTTGATAAAATCATACGGCTGCCAAATGAATGAATATGATTCAGCCAAAATTGCTGATGTTTTGGCAGCCGTTTGTGGTTTTACTCTAACTAAAGATTCAAGCGAAGCCGATCTAATTATCTTAAACACCTGTTCCATCCGCGCCAAAGCGGAAGAAAAAATATTTTCCGAACTCGGGCGCCTACGCCCGCTTAAAAAGAAAAAGCCAAATATTATTTTTGCCGTCGGTGGCTGCGTAGCAATGCAGGAACAAAAAAATATTTTTCGCCGCGCACCATACGTTGATATTGTTTTCGGCCCACAAACGCTACATCGCTTGCCAGAAATGTATAAAAAAGCATTGCAAAAAGAAAAACACATAATTGACACGAGCGCTGCACAAATAGAAAAATTTGATTACTTTCCAGAGCCACAATTAACCGGACCAACTGCCTATGTGTCGATTATGGAAGGCTGCAATAAATTCTGCAGCTACTGTATTGTTCCATTCACACGTGGACGTGAGATTAGCCGACCAATGCAAGATGTACTTACTGAAATTAAAAACTTGACTAATAAAGGCGCAAAAGAAATTCATTTACTCGGCCAAAACGTCAATGCTTATCCTACACTTGCCGATTTGATTTATGAAGCAGCAAAAATTGATAACGTAAAACGCATTCGCTTTACGACTTCACATCCAGCAGAATTTGGTGATGATTTAATTACTGCATTTACCACAGAGCCAAAACTAGCAAAACACTTGCACTTGCCAATACAAAGCGGCTCTAACCGTATTTTAAAATTAATGCGTCGCAGTTATACCAGCGAAGACTATCAGGAAATAATTACCAAACTGCGCCAAGCACAGCCAAATATAAGCCTATCTACTGATTTTATTGTCGGGTTTCCTGGAGAAACCGAAGATGATTTTGCGCTAACTATGGAAATAGCTCGCAGCATAAACTTTGATGCGGCATTTAGCTTTATTTATAGCCCAAGACCAAACACTATTGCAGAGAAATTAGAAGACAATGTACCACTTATTGAAAAAAAACATCGCTTGGAAATCTTACAAAATCAATTAGCAACTCAAACACGCAGGTACAACAAAGCAATGATTGGAACAGCGCAAAAAGTATTAATTAGCAGCCGTTCCAAAAAAGACCCAAAGCAATTTTCTGGTCGCACTGAAAGCAACCGCATCGTAAATTTTACTGCACCAAAAAACTCCTTAGGAGATATTGTTGCTGTTAAAATTACCGAGGTACTTACTAATTCATTGCGCGGTGAAACAATATAATAAAATTACTTTATTTTATTGTAATCGTAGGCATCATAACTCCAGCAAATAGTGCAATTTTTGATATTATAATTGACCTTTAATTCCTTCAAAATGCTGTCTAATTTTTCTTTATTACCATAATTTCTTTTATCAAGAACCAAATCCAAATACTCTTGTATTTTACTGGCTGCTGATGCTTCTTCGCGACCATTGTAGCCATCTTTTGATAATTCATTCAATGCTTCACTAAGCTGACCGTTAGCTATAAAATCTTTAATGCTTTTTCTAATCTCTATAGTTTCAGGTATTTGCTTAACAGAAACATCCGCATCCCTTTTCTCATTTATGTGATATTTAGTTCCAACAACAACATCCCTCTTGCTTATATCATTTGCAGGTATCTTTTTATTAACAATAACATCCGGAGAGATTTTTGTTTTAACAAGAACATCTCTTTTTGTTACTTCATCTGTAGATAGCTTTGCTCTAACAGTAGCATCTTTTTTCACTACGTCGTCATTTGAAAAAAGTTTTGTTGCAACAAAGGTATCTTTCTTTGTTATCTCATTTGCCAAAATCCTTGGTCCAACAACAACACCTCTTTTTGTCGCCTCATCTGGAGAAGTTTTTGCTCTAATAGTAATATCTTTTTTTGTCACATCATCTGCTAAAAACTTTGGCTCAACAACAGCATCCCTTTTTGTTGCCTCATCTAGAGACAGCTTTGTACTAACAGTAGTGTCTTTTTTTGTTATATCATTCGATGAAAGCTTTGGCATAACAACAGGATTACCAACTATCGTTTTATGGCTGTAAGCATCAAAGCTCGCCAAGGGATTGAAATCACACAAGGCTCCTGAACAAGCGTTCTTAACAACACCAAGCGAATCTAAAATTCCATCCAATTCTTTCTGTTCATCTTTCGATATTGTGCCCGCTTGTATTTTACTCTCAAGAGGCTGTCTCGTCTCTATATACTCCAGTATACTCTTGGCTGCTGCTGCCTCTGCACGACCATTGAAATCACCATCTAACAACCTTGTCAATGCTCCTCTAAGATTACCTGCAGCGATAAGATTTTTAACGCTTCCTCTAATCTCTATATTATCATCTACCTGCTTAGTAGAAATATTTATATCTTTTTTTGATATCCCATCTACAGAAGATTTCGTTTCAACAACAATATCTTTCCTGGTTGTCTGATTTGCAGGTAGCTTTATATTAACAACAGCATCCGAAGAAAGTTTTGTCTTAACAACAACATCCCATTTTGTTGCCTCATCTGGGAAAAGCTTTGTCTTACCATCATCCGCAAGAAGCTTTGTTATGGCAACAACGTCTTTTTTTGTTACCCCATCTACCAAAAACTTTAGTTTAACAGCAGCATCTTTCTTTGTTGTCTCATTTACCAAAAACTTTGATTCAACAACAGCATCCGAAGAAAGCTTTATTTCTGCAGCATAATCTTTTTTTGTTATATCATACGCGAAAAACTTTAGTTTAACAAAAGTGTCTTTTTTTGTCGTCTCACTTGTAGAGAGCTTTGTCTCAGCAACAGGACTACCAGCTATCTTTTCATGGTCATAAGCGTTATAACTCGAAAAATAGTTGTACTTATTACACCAAACTCCCGAACAAGCATTCTTAGCAACACCAAGCGACTCTAAAACCGTATCTAACTTCTTCTGCTCCTCTGATGACAGAGCATCAAAACGCGACCCGTTTGCTAAATACCATGATATTTTCTCAGCTATATCTTCTTCTGCAAAAGACCAGGTTAGTTCATCTCCCAACATTATCAGTGCATCTTTAAGCCGGCCATTAACTATAACATCTTTAACACCATCTCTAATATAAGACTCCGCGAACCGTGCTTCTGGTTTTATTGTCTCATATACAGAAGCTTTTGTTTTAGCGACGCTATCCCTTTTCGTTTCCTCATTTGCCTTTGTTTCAACAAAAATGTCTTTTTTGATTGTCTCATCAGCAGAGAGCTTTGTCTTAACAATAACATCCCTTTTTCCATCGCCCACAGGAACATCATTCTGTTTCGTTCCTTCGTTTGGAATTGGCTTTAACACCCTTGGATCATATACAATATCCCCTTGAACTCTTTGCTGCGTATCTATTATCTTTCCATCGGAATTAGTCAGAGACCCGACATGCGTTTCAACCCCACCTAGAAGAACACTAATGCTTGAAGTAACCCACTTCTTTCCTGCAGCAATAATTTTCTCACCAACTCCAGAAAAAAGGTTATCAAGATTAATCGCTTTTGTAAGTAAAATGATATCCGCTCCTGAATTACCAAGAACACTAATATATTCATCCGCAGTAGCTACAGAAAATATATTAGGCGATCCACCAGCAGCTAATTCCACCGGTTTACCATCTACAAGTATAGTTGCCGGCTTTTTACTAACAACCTCTTTTTCACGACTGCTACCAATTACTACATCTGTGTCTCGACGAACTGGATCAATCATATGACGGGCAACCCCATCCAGTGACGATGACTTAGACACAAGGCCTATTCTTGCTTTAATATCAAGAATAAAAGCCACTCCTCTAGGAGTATCATATTGCGCCCCAACCTCCAAGCCGACTTTGTCAAATATACCAAAAACCCTACGCCCACCGTTATCAGACCAATACGCTAAACTCACTCTTGGACCATAAATAGGTTTAACACCATCTGCCGAAAAATAATATCCACAAACATAACCTGTCAACACTTTCGTAAGTTCTTTTCCTACTGTAGCGTCTGCTCCTGATAATGCCTTTTCTCTACCCCCGGTATTTACAATCCAAAGATTTGTAGCTAAACCCTTTTGTTCTACTAATAATTTTGACTCTTCCGTATTAATAATAGTATTTTCACCAATAGGATGATAATAATTACCCCCAATAAACCAACTTTGATTCCAGTGCTCTACTCCAAAAGTAATTTGGTTAAAATAAACTCTAGACGCGGCTTTTTTACGATCAAAAGCACTATAGATACCATATAATTTTTGCTCTTCTGGTAATAGCTGACGATATCCGAAATGAACATTACCTTCATATCCTGAACCAGGGTAATAAGCTCTTGCATCAGCAAAAACTATTTTTGTAGGTGTTTGCCAAACCGGAAGGAAAAAATCTATTTTTGTCGAACTAAAATTTATTCTACCAAAAGACTGAGCTCCACCAATTTGAATGTAAGGACGATAGGTAGACACATTAACGATATTAGGAATATTAGGACTGCTGGATTTTGTAAGGCCAACTTGTTTGTCTTTGGCAAAAGAGGAGTTGTAGTGCAGACAATGTATTATAAACAAGCCAATTAATATTTTTCGTTTCTTGAACATAACTCCCTCAACCAGCGTACAAATTCAATCAGACATAACAGCCATCTTTTTTCTTTTATTTTTTATTGCAGTTTTTTATTTCCCATGTCCATAAGAAAAATTCATCCCAGGCCAAAACTTGCAATGCTCGCAAGTTACAGACCTGGGTGAATAAGCACAAAAAAAATAAAGCTCAATGATTACTCATTCCTAAGAACATAGCATTCAAATTTGTATACTTTTTTACGATCATTAGGATCAGTAATCTCTTTTACGCTCTTTCCATCTAGCATGCCCTTTCTTAAAGCATTCTGATATTTCTTTTCGTCTGCAACTGCTGTTCCATCAACATAACTAAACTTAGCAAGAACAACACCAGGATCTGCTTTTGCTGTAACTTCACAGTACCTTATATCTTCTTGTTGTACACCACCACATACAGCCTTGATTTCAATACTAGTTAAATTTTTCATTTTTACCCCTTATAGTTAATTTATTTTATTGTTAATTAAATGATTAAGGGTAGTGTAACATCCTTTCTGTAAATTATTTTTGACGAGGCAGCATATTT
>JBAXAM010000003.1:0-85702 GCA_037142515.1 bacterium
ACAAATATGCTGCCTCGTCAAAAATAATTTACAGAAAGGATGTTACACTACCTTTATTTATCGCGTTGTGCTGCTTCATCTGAGCTAATTACTTTTTTACCTTTTAAAATGCGCATTTCATCATCCTGCCCAAACACATTTGCGCTCCATGGCATAAAAGCGTCAAGTGGCACATTAGGATATTTGTCCAAAACAGGTGTACTTACTTGTTTTACTTTTTTTGTTTCTTTGTCTATTTCATAGCACAATACATCTGCATAGGAGTTTAGACCGGTTGAGCGATATATTGTAAGCAAGTTTCCAACTTTAACACCAATGCAAGTTTTTCCATTCCAGTCGTTATCATTAAAATTAGTAACAAAATTGCCTCCTTCGTATATTGGTGAATTTGGATCTGTAAGAAAACTCGGCGGGTTCCCTTTTCCCTTATTGTTTAGAAATCTATCAATTTCTTTATGGTCAAGGTTTTCACATCCTTTTGGATTTTTGGGGAATTTCTTTGGGTCTGTTATATCTATTTTATGGTTTTTATTAAGAATGTTTTTTGATTGTTGTGGGTACATATTTCTCTCTCCTTGAGGCTTTAGTTTGACACAATTATACTCTATGTATTTGGGATGTGAAGCTAAAAGTCATAAAAGCAAGTTTCATATTTTTGGCACGAAGTTGCAAATGCGCCAACATAACCGTCCACAGGGTCTAATGCCTCTAATGACCAGTCATTTGCATTATACTCCGGATCAATAACCTGTAATTGCAAGCATCCTGCTCGCTTGTTAGATACCTCAACTGAAAATTTATCTAGGGCAAAAAATATACCCTTGCCAATTGCTTTGATAAAAGCTTCTTTGCGCGACCAACAATTAAAAAAAGCATGTAGCTGTTCTGTTTGCGGCAAAGTTAATAAATCCGCATCTTCTTTTTTAGAAAAAAATCTTTGTGCAATATCGATAAAACCAAAGTTGTCGCGTATAAACTCTATATCAACCCCAATTGGATGATTTTGGGTAAAAGCAAACAATGCTAGATCGTGTGAATGTGAAATATTAAATTGGAGTGTAGAAAAATCTAGATATAATTTTCCGTATTGGTTTTGCTTGAATACTATATCTTGCGGTTTGATCTGCAAATATTTTGCTAGCAACCAGCGCAAGATTCCGCGTGCGACAATAAAGTTATTTTTCGCATGTTCTGCAATAAATTTAGCGCCTCTGATTTTCTCTTGGGCGCTGAGCAGATTTAATAGTTCATCCAATTTTTTTTTGTCAGGTTTGAGCGATGCGCGCCAAACGTGAACTTGATTAGTTGCTAGAACTGGAAAAGCTGGTGGAGATTGCCAGGGCATAAGAGCAACTATACCTTGCCGTGCAAATAAGCCAAGCGCAATTTTTCTGGATGTCTTTCAATTGCGTATCTAAGCATGGTGCGTGGCATACTTTGATAGTGTTTACGTAAAAAATTATCTAAAGTTGCAAAGTCACGTTTGCCAATCTCTCGTAGCATCCAGCCTGTGGCTTTATGGATCAAATCTTCTTTATCCAATAAAACTTTTTCTGCAAGTGCCAGTGTTTCTTTAAAATTATTATTACGGATAAATTGCCAGGTCGCTACGATCGCAATTCTACGTTCCCATAAGTTTTTTGCGGTAATTAATTTATGCAAAAACTTCTTGTCTTTATCTAGTAAATATAAACCCACAATATATGGCGCACTTAAATCAACTAAATCCCAATTATTAATTCCATTAATATTTGCAAAATAAAAGTTATAAATTTGTTTTTGTCTAAGATTATCGGCTTTTTTGTATTGCAATACCAAAATTAGAATAGCAGTTAATCTTTCTTCGTGTAATGTCGAAGCTAATAAAATTTTTAGGTTATTGTCAGATAGTTCATGATAAATCTTTGCAAGCTGGCGTTGTTTTGGAACTGGTATACCCAAAAACCGATCACCGTTGCCGCCATTTTTAAAAAAACGTTGTAAAGACAGGGCTTTAATTGGGCAGGCCGAGTCTTGCAGACATTTTCTAATTTTTTTTAATGATTTCATAAAGGCACTATCATAATGGACATATTGTTTTTTGACTAGGGAAAAACACGGAAAAACACGGGGTTTGAAAGAGTTCTGTTATATGTAAAATAGCCAACCATCAGATAATATATTTTAAAGCATCAGTAAGGAGTTAACGTGAAATTAATTACATATGACCAAGTCCAATCCAAGATTATTGAAATCAGGAATCAAAAAGTTATTTTGGATAGCGAAGTTGCAGAACTTCATGATGTGGAAACAAAGCAAATTAATCAAGCGGTAAGCAGAAATCCTGCGAAATTTCCCAATGATTATTTGATTGAATTAACCTCTGATGAATGGATATCAGTGAAGTCACAAATTGTGACTTCACCTAAGGGTGGTGGTAAAGTTAAATTGCCCACTGCATTTACCGAGCGCGGCTTATACATGCTTGCTACGATCCTTAAAAGCCCACAAGCTATTGAGACAACAATTGCAATAATTGATGCATTTGCTCAGCTTAAAGAATTAACCCAATCAACATATCAGTTTGCCAAGGCTACAACTGATGCACAAAGAATAAAAATATTTGAAAATAGTACCGAGATAATTTCTAGTTTGTTAGACAATGATTTAACTGTTAGTCAACACGAAACGAGCTTCAAGATAAAACTGCCATTTTTTGAGATTGCCAGAAAAATAACAAAAGTGAAGAAATGAAATTTTATTAGTGTCCGAGTGCTGTGAAAAAACGTTGTAAAGACATAGCCTTAATTGGGCGGAATTTTTTTTAAGGCACACATAACATTTCCCGAATAAGTTTGTTATAATGCCGCGCGATTTTAGCTCTAATTTCTAAAACTTTAAAGTGAGGAAATATTATGTCTAATACTGCTAATCTAATGGCGCAAAAAGCATGTGAAGCTATGAAAAATGCTTATGCTCCATATTCTAAGTTTCACGTCGGTGCATGTGTACAAGCTGAAGATGGTACTTTATTTGTCGGGTGTAATGTCGAAAATGCAGCTTACGGTCCAACTAATTGCGCTGAACGCTCCGCCATTTTTTCCATGATCTCTGCTGGTAAAAAACGCATTAAGGCCATCGCTGTTGTTGGTGGTTCTGGTGAGGCATTATGTACTCCATGTGGAGTTTGCCGTCAGGTGATCCGTGAGTTTGCTGCACCAGATGCTCCAATATATCTTTGCGATCCACGTACCCAAAAAGTTGTAAAGACAACTAGTATTGCAGAATTATTACCAGATTCATTTGGTCCAGAAAGTCTAACATAAATAACAAATGGGAGAATAAAAATGCCAACTACTAATGCAAGTATTAAAAAATGTGCAGCAATTATTGCTAAACGCGCCCCAGGATTTAAACCAAAAATTGGTGTAATGCTTGGTTCAGGTCTAGGCGCAGTATCTGATCAGATCAAAGACGCAGTTATTATTGATTATAAAGACCTTCCTGGTTTTTATGTAACCAGTCTTGAGGGTCATTCAAAAAGAATGCATCTAGGTATGTTAAAAGGAGTTCCAGTAGTTTGTTTGGAAGGGCGTACGCACTATTATGAAGGTGAGGGTGCAACAGAATCTATCAGAATCATTATTAGAACTTTAAAAGCTATCGGCTGTGAAATATTACTCTCAACTAATGCAGTTGGCTCTTTGCGGCTTGAACATGGTCCTGGAAGCTTAATGATAATTGAGGATCATATTAATTTTACCTTCCAAAATCCTCTGACTGGACCAAACGATGATGAATATGGTGATCGTTTTGTTTCTATGGATAATGCTTATGATGACCAGCTGCGACAAAAATTATTAGATACTGCAAAAAAACTAAACATTTCACTTAGTTCTGGTGTTTACGTTGCTACTTCTGGGCCGACCTTCGAATCTCATGCGGAAATTAGAATGTATAAAATGCTTGGTGGACATGCAGTTGGTATGTCGACCGTACCAGAAACCATAGTAGCTAGGCATTGTGGCTTAAAAGTTGCATCTGTCTGTGCTATTACCAATATGGGTGCTGGTTTAAGCAAAGAAGTTTTAAGTCACGAAGGAACTTTGCGTGGTGCGAAATTAGCAACAGATAACTTAATCAAATTATTTTTAGTTTTTATTGAAGGTCTTGCTTTCTAGTGTAGATTTTATATGATGTAAACCTAATTTTAAATTTTGAGGAGATCTAAAATGTCTGATGCTTTAGGTATGATTGAAACAAAAGGTTTTATTGGCATGGTTGAAGCGGCTGATGCAATGGTTAAAGCTGCTAAGGTCGAGCTAATTGGTTTTGAAAAAGTTGGTGGAGCTTATGTTACTGCTATTGTTCGTGGTGATGTTGCTGCTGTTAAAGCTGCTACGGAAGCAGGTGCCCGAGCTGCAAGTAAAGTAGGCGAATTAGTTTCGGTCCATGTCATCCCAAGACCACATGACAATATTGATATGGTTTTACCGCTAGGCAGACAAAGTAAAAAAATAAAATAACAAATTAGCATGTGATAAGGGGTGGGCCTATGCAACTTGGTAAAATAGTTGGTACGGTAGTTTCAACCAAAAAAGACGAGAAACTCGAAGGCTTAAAACTCCAGATCGTCAAATTTATTAATGCCGACGGTTCTTTTACCGGAGGATTAGTAGTTGCGGTTGATTCAGTTGGTGCTGGTGTTGGCGAAGTTGTGTTAGTTGCTGCTGGAAGTTCTGCGCGTCAGACACAAACCACCAAAGATAAGCCAGTAGACACTGTAATTATGGCTATAGTTGATGAGCTTGAGATAGCGGGAAAGCACGTCTACGTTAAGTAGCGCTTAGAGTTAATCTATGATTTCTGATAAGCAAATCAGTTCTATTGTTGATCGCGTAGTTGAACAGCTTGCTTTGCCTAAAGCTCCTGAGGCTAGTGTGCTTGATGCTTTGGGTAGCTTTGCAACTATTGAAGAAGCTATAGTTGCAGCAGAAAAAGCATTTTATGAATATAAATTAATTTCTGTTGAGCGGCGCAAGAAAATTATTGCTGCTATTCGGGAAATCTGCTTAGAAAATATAAATACACTTGCTCGTCTTGCCTTAGATGAAACTAAAATGGGTCGGTTTGATGACAAAGTTTGCAAAAATGAGCTTGCTATCAAAAGAACCCCAGGAATCGAAGATCTTGAGCCCGTTGCTTATACAGGAGATAATGGATTAACTCTGCTTGAACATGCTCCTTATGGAGTTATCGGTTCAATTACGCCAAGTACTAATCCATCAGAAACTATTATCAATAATACGATTAGTATGATTGCTGGTGGTAATGCAGTAGTTTTTAATACGCATCCCGGTGCAAAAAAAACCTCGGGTTTCACCGTAGATTTAATTAATAAAGCAATTATTTCTGCTGGCGGCCCACCGAATTTAATAACTACTGTAGCTAATCCAACTATTGAATCTGCAAATACTTTAATGACTCACCCTAAAGTTGGTTTATTGGTGGTTACTGGTGGGCCAGCTGTTGTAGCTAGCGCAATGAAATCTGGCAAAAGAGTAGTGGCTGCTGGGCCTGGAAATCCTCCGACTGTCGTTGATGAGACTGCCGATCTTGATAAGGCGGCCAAAGACATTGTTACTAGCGCTAGCACTGATAACAATATTATCTGTGTGGTTGAAAAAAATATTATTGTTACTAAATCTTGTGCTGATGAATTTAAAAAGGCACTGATCAAGTATGGAGCTTTTGAATTAAGTAGCTACCAAACAAGTAAATTAGTTAGAATTATTGTTGGTGCTGACGGACATCCTGATAAAAAATGGGTTGGTAGAGATATTCAATTAATTTTGAAACAAATTGATATAGATATTGGCTTGGAAAAAAGAATAGCGATTGCTGAAACTGATGCTAATCACCCCTTTGCCAAATTAGAATTATTAATGCCAGTTTTGCCATTCATTCGTGCCAATGACATTGATGAAGCTATTGAGATAGCTTATAAGCTTGAAGGAGGTTGTTTTCACTCAGCATCAATTCATTCGCGCAATATTGATAATCTGCATCGTATGGCAGTGAAAATGAATACAGCAATTTTTGTAAAGAATGGGCCGACTTTAGCTGGTCTTGGTTTAAATGGTGAGGGCCCTGCTTCATTTACCATAGCAGCTCCAACAGGTGAAGGAGTGACAACAGCAAGGCATTTTACTAAAACCCGTAGATGTGTGGTGAGCGGGCATTTTAGAGTAGTGTGATCTGAAATTATGAATATATCACCCGATCAAATAATCCAAAAAGTAAGAGCTGCCGGTGTTATTGGGGCCGGTGGCGGCGGTTTTCCGACATACGTAAAGCTGCAAGCCAAAGTCGATACTATTATTGCCAATGGTTCTGAGTGTGAGCCGCTATTATCAAGTGATCGCTCGATGATGGAACAAAAACCAGATTGGTTGATTGCAGGGATGCAAATTGCTATGCAAGCAACCGGTGCCAAAAATGCAGTTATTGCGCTTAAAGCACATTATCACAATGCTATTAATGCCATTAAAAAAGTTTTACCCAAAGACAATACTATTAAATTGCACTTACTCGAAAATTATTATCCTGCCGGTGATGAGTTCTTATTAGTATACGAAGTAACTGGTAAAGTCATTCCTGAAGGTGGAATCCCGATCGATACTGGCGTTGTAGTGAATAATGTTATTACTTTGATGCAAATATATCAGGCAGTTAATGGCAAGCCAGTTACCGAAAGAGCTATAAGTCTAGTTGGTGAATTTAATGAACCGAAAATTATTATTGCTTCTATTGGTACGACTTATGAAGACCTAATAAGAATTGCTGGCGGCTTGAAAAACACAGACGCCGTTTTGATTGACGGTGGTCCAATGATGGGCAAAATTGTTGATGATTGGAGCATGGGTATTGCCAAAACTACCAGCGGTGTTTTAGCTTTGCCCAAAGATCATTTTATTGTATCAATGGCCCAGAGATCGCTATCGCAAATGATCAAGCGCTCTAAAGCCGCATGTTGTCAGTGCTTTCGTTGCAGTGATCTTTGTCCGCGCAATTTAATAGGACACGAGCTTTATCCGCATATGACCATGCGAACTATTGATTATAATCAAGCGGAACCGGCAAAACATATCTCTTCAGCGTTTTTATGTAGCCAATGTGGAGTGTGTGAGCTAATTGCTTGTGATTTTATGCTGCTATCGCCACGTAAAATTCTCGGTGCTTATCGCAAAGAGTTGGTTAGAAAAGGTATAAAAAACCCACACATCAGGACCAAAATCACAGCAAATTCACAATTTGAAAATAGAAAAATTGCCATACCAATGCTTCTTAAGAAATTAGATTTGAAGAAATATGACGCTGAATTACCGTGTATAGCAGGTGTGCAGCCAGTTAAAAAAATAAGAATTTCTTTGAACAAGCATATTGGTCAGCCAGCATTACCCAAAGTTCAAGTGGGACAAAAAGTAAAAATGTGTGATATTATCGCTAGCACTCCGGATGATGTATTGGGAACGGTTTATCATGCTTCAATTGACGGTAAAATTACCGATATAAATAATGAGTGGCTAGAAATAACTGAATAAAAAATATGAAAGAACCAGCACTAGGACTAATTGAGTTTAAATCTATAGCAAAAGGAATTTTTGCTACCGATGCTATTGTAAAAAAAGCGCCAGTTAGAATTTTAAACACGAATCCAGTTTGTCCAGGAAAATATTTAGTAATATTCGCAGGTGAAGTTGCTGATGTAGATGAGGCTATAAAAGCTGGATTATCTGCTGGCGGTGACATGGTAATTAACGAGCTGTTTTTGCCATATTTACATGAAGATGTGATCCCTGCAATTTCTGGTTCGGCAAAAATAGAAGAATTTGGTGCTATTGGGATAATTGAAGCATTTTCTGTGGCATCATGTGTTGCTGCAGCGGACATTGCTGCTAAAAATTCTCCAATTAAATTAGTTGAAATAAGATTAGCAAATGGTTTGGGTGGTAAAGCCTTTTTTGTTATTACTGGAGAATTAGCTGATGTCGAATCTTCAATTGACGCAGCTAAAGAATATATTAAAGCAGAAGGATTGTTAGCTGGGTGTGAAATTATTGCGGCGCCTCATGCTGATTTAATTGAAAAAAGTATGTATTGGTAGAGAGATAAAAAATGCAATTAGCTAAAGTAATTGGCACAGTAGTTGCTACAACAAAAGATTCAGCGCTTGTTGGATTGAAAATAATGATGATTCAGCCACTGACTGATGAGTTAAAATCATCAGGCACACCAATCGCTGCTATAGATACGGTGCAAGCTGGCACTGGTGATTTGGTGCATTGGGTTACTGCACGTGAGGCAGCGCTTGCGCTTCCTGATTCGTTTGTCCCGGTAGATGCTGCTATTACTGGGATAGTCGATCAAGTAAACTCTTATAGTAAGGGTATAGAAGATAGACAAAAAATTTTTGAGGCTAATTAATTTATTATGATACTAGCGCGCATTAAAGGAAATGTAGTTGCGACCGTAAAACACCCTTGTTTTACCGGTCAAAGACTGCTTATTGCCCAGCCTATTGATGAAAAAGGTGATGACAAAGGTGATTCGTTTTTAGCTTGTGATACCGTGCAGGCAGCTTTGGGAGATGTAGTATTAATTGAGCGCGAAGGAAATACCGCGCAGCAGCTTTTGGGCGCAAATAACCCTTTTCACTCTGTGATCGTTGGTATTGTTGATAAAGTAAATGCTGAAAAATAAATTATAGTATAGGGATAAAATATGACAGACAAAATTGATGAGCTTGTAGAGTTAATCACAAAACGTGTTACCGAGCGGCTGCAAGCTATGAATGTGCCACAAACAAGTTTTGAGCACAAAAGCTTTGATTGTACTGGATCATCAGGCTCTTGTACTAATTGCGGTCTTTGTATTGTAAAAAAACCCGAAGCAGTTGATAATATTGTTAGTTATGGTGCTTCTCGTGTCGGCGCCAATGCTGGCATTACTTCACAAATAGACACTAAGCTTGCAAGTATGATCGATCATACTTTACTCAAGCCAGATGCTACTCAAGTTGAGCTTGCTAAAGTTTGTAGCGAAGCAAAAGATTATCACTTTGCAACCGTATGTGTTAATTCCAGCAACATTCCCTTTGTAGCACGTTTGCTAAAAGGCAGTGGCGTAAAAGCAATTGCAGTTGTTGGTTTTCCATTAGGAGCAGCAACATCGCAAGCCAAAGCTTTTGAAGCCAAAGAAGCAATACATGCTGGTGCCGAAGAGATCGATATGGTTATTAACATTGGGGCAATAAAATCTAAAGATTATAAAACGGTTTATGAAGATATTAGGCAAGTAGTTGAAGCTTCAAGGCCGCATGCAGTTAAAGTTATTCTTGAGACCTCAAGCCTAGATCATGATGAAAAAGTTATTGCATGTACATTGTCGAAAACCGCTGGCGCTGCTTTTGTAAAAACCTCAACTGGGTTTGGTTCAGGTGGTGCAACTGTAGAAGATATTGTACTAATGCGTAAGATTGTCGGTGAGAATATGCACGTTAAAGCTTCTGGTGGAATTCGTACCAAAGAAGACGCAGAAAAAATGGTAAATGCTGGAGCAGACAGAATTGGCGCCTCAGCAAGTGTGGCAATTGTAACTGGCAAGCAAGCAAAAGCTGGTAACTATTAATTATAATATAATATGGGATAAACATATGTTCGAATTACGCACCTTGACCTTTATAGATAATTTGCAACCCCAGCTTGCTCATTTTATTCCAGAAGAGCATATGGTTTATGCTCCTTCTGAAAATGATGCAATGCTAATTATAGAAATAGCCCCAGCGATGGAAATTCATTCGATGGTTGATTTAGCGTTAAAGAGAACTAAAGTGCAGCTCGGTGCGTTAATAACAGAAAGATATTTTGGTCAGTTATTTATACAACATTCTGATCAGGGTGAAGTAATCGAAGCTGGGCGAGAAATTTTGCGTATCACCGGCCTTGATGAAAAGAATCGCGCCAAAATTGAAGTTCTTACCAACAAAATTATTCGTAGCGTTGAGCCAGATCACGCAAAATATTTCAATATCGATGCAGTGAACAATAAAGTAATACCAGGCGAATCAGTTTTGCTTATAGAGACAACTCCAGCAGCATATTCTGCTATTGCTTGTAATGAAGCATTGAAGGCCGCAAATGTAAAGCTAATAACAATCAGGCCGTTTGGAGCTACAAGTAGATTAGTTATGAGCGGGCCAGAATCAGAAATTGATTCAGCAGCTGAAGCAGCTATCAAGATAATCGATAAGCTTAATGAGATGCGAGCAAATAAAACCCATAAACAATTAGGCGTATAGTGCATGGGCAATCGACGTTCATTCATAGTAAATGAAATCGTAAAATACAGCCAAAAACTAGATCAAAAAGGTTTTGGCGCTAATCACGACGGCAATATTTCTGTTAAACTCGATGATGTGTTGCTGGCAACACCAACTGCTGTTAGTAAGGGTAATATAACAGCTGATCTAGTCATAACTTTAGATAAAAATGGCAATAAAATAGCGGGTTTCGGCAAGCCCTTTTCTGAAATTAAACTACACTTAATTGCCTATCGTGAGCGCCCCGAAGTTAATGCGGTTGTTCACGCGCACCCACCGTTTGCTACTGCGCGTGGTTTATTGAATTTACCAATTAAACCGGCAATTCCTGAAGCAATTGTTTCAATTGGTGATATTGTTCCAGTTGTTGCATTTGCTATGCCTGGCGCAAAAGAAAACGATGGTATTATTGCAAAGGCTTTAGCTGAAGTTGATGTTTTTATTATGCCAGGAAATGGAGTGTTTGCAGTTGGCGATAGCGTAGAGCAAGCTTATTTGCGTTTAGAGCTAGTAGAACATCTGGCTAAAATCGATTATTATGCGCAGGGTCGTGGGATGCCAATGAAACTTGCGGACGAAGATGTTTCTAGTCTTATGAAAAAGCGCTCTGATATTGGCCTTGGGCCGAAAAAAAATGTGTCAGAACTTAAAAGAATAATTTTAGAAGAAATTAAAAAAGTACTATAAACAAAGTATTATAAAGTGAGGATAAAGTTTATGAGAACACCGCTTATTGCTGGCAATTGGAAAATGAATAAAGCTATTGGTGAAGCGCTTGATCTTGCAAAAGCACTGCATCATGGCTTATCACACGCTGATGCAGCCAAGCTTGAGGTTGTTGTTGCGCCGCCATATACTGCGCTTAACAAGATAGCAGAATTTTTAAAAGATTCTTTTATTGGTGTTAGCGCTCAAGATTTATTTTGGGAGGATGCTGGGGCTTTTACGGGAGCAATTTCTGCTCCAATGATCAAAGATGCTGGAGCTGAATACGTAATTATTGGTCATTCAGAGAGACGTCAATTGTTTGGTGAAACTGACAGCACCGTAAACAAAAAAGTAAAAGCGGCGCTCAAAGTTGGTTTAATTCCAATTTTTTGTGTTGGTGAGACTCTGGCAGAGCGTGAAGCAGGAAAAGTAAACGCTGTTATTGGAACCCAATTTTCTGGTGGGCTTGCCGATTTAACCACAGAAGATATGAAGCAAGTAGTGATTGCTTACGAACCAGTATGGGCAATTGGTACCGGTAAAACTGCAACGCCAGGGCAAGCCGAAGAAGTTCATGCTATGATTCGTAAAATGCTCGTTGAAAAGTTTGGCCAGGCAATTGCCGATATAGTAAGGCTTTTATATGGCGGTAGCGTCAAGCCTTCAAATAGCAAAGAATTGCTGTCTGAGCCTAATATCGATGGAGCATTAGTCGGCGGTGCTAGTCTAAAAGCAGAAGACTTTATTGGTATTATAAAAAACGCGATTTAAAAATCCTACTAAAAAATTTCTCATTTCAATTGACAAAGTGTTGCTAATCAGCAAAAATGATCGGCTCAAATTTTTTTATAAAGGGGAGGGGTTCCCGAGCGGCCAAAGGGATCAGACTGTAAATCTGCCGGCTTATGCCTTCGTAGGTTCAAATCCTACCCCCTCCAAAAGATTGATTTTTGGTGTTTTTTATGCGGGCGTAGTTCAATGGTAGAACTTCAGCCTTCCAAGCTGATAGCGTGGGTTCGATTCCCATCGCCCGCTCCAGTTTCGAAGGCTTAGAAAGTATTCGCCCACATAGCTTAGTCGGTAGAGCACTTCCTTGGTAAGGAAGAGGTCATCGGTTCGATTCCGATTGTGGGCTCCAGGAAAAATTTTATTTATTTTAATAGGTTATAAAAATAGGAGTACAAACAATGGCAGAAAAAGAAAAATTTGATCGAACCAAGCCGCATATAAATATCGGTACTATAGGGCATGTAGATCATGGTAAAACAACGCTAACAGCAGCGATGACGATGGTACTGGCTGCAAAATTTGGTGGTGAAGTAAAGAAATTCGACGAAATTGACAATGCCCCAGAAGAAAAAGAAAGAGGCATAACAATAGCAACTTCGCATGTTGAATATCAAACAGCGAAATTCCATGTTGCTCACGTAGATTGCCCAGGACATGCTGATTATGTAAAAAACATGATTACTGGAGCAGCACAGATGGATGGAGCTGTTTTGGTTGTAAGTGCAGCTGATGGTCCAATGCCACAAACCAGAGAGCACATTCTTTTGGCCAGACAGGTTGGAGTGCCAAAAATTATTGTATATTTAAATAAAGCTGATATGGTGGACGATCCTGAGTTATTGCAGCTGGTTGAGATGGAGATTAGAGATTTATTGAATAAATATGAATTTCCAGGAGATATAACGCCGATTGTTGTTGGTTCTGCCTTAAAAGCGCTTGAAGGAGATAAAAGCGAATTGGGAGAGCCATCGATATTGAAATTGGCTCAAACGATAGATGAGTATTTTGTAATACCAGAGCGTCCAAAAAACAAACCGTTTTTGATGCCAATAGAAGATGTATTTTCTATATCAGGAAGAGGCACGGTAGTAACTGGAAGAATTGAAAGAGGTATAGTTAAGTCTGGAGAAGAAGTAGAGATAGTTGGGATTCGTCCTACACAAAAGACTATATGTACCGGTGTTGAGATGTTTAGAAAGATTTTGGACCAAGGAGAAGCTGGAGATAATGTTGGAGTGTTATTGCGTGGCACTAAGAAAGAAGATGTCGAAAGAGGTCAGGTATTAGCGCATCCAGGAACGATAACTCCACATACTAAGTTTGAAGCTGAAGTATATGTACTTTCGAAAGAAGAAGGTGGAAGACACACAGCGTTTTTCAAAGGATATCGTCCACAGTTTTATTTTAGAACTACTGACGTAACTGGAGCAGTGGAATTACCATCTGGTGTTGAGATGGTGATGCCCGGAGATAATATTAAGATAGTAGTAGCCTTAATAGTACCGGTTGCTATGGAAGACGGGGTAAGATTTGCAATAAGAGAGGGCGGCCGAACAGTTGGCGCTGGGGTTGTAACTAAGATTATTGAATAAAGGTCAGTAGCTCAATTGGCAGAGCGGCGGTCTCCAAAACCGTAGGTTGGGGGTTCGATTCCCTCCTGGCCTGCCAATGTGGTGATAAAGATAAAAAAATGGAAATAATAAATAATACTCATAATGTTCCGTGCCCCAAACTAGATAAGTTTTTGTGGGCGCTGATACTAGCGTTAGTTGCAGCAGGTGCTTTTGCTAATTATTATTTTAGCGAACTGGCTTGGGCTTTGCGTTTTACAGGTTGGATTATTTTAATTTGCGTTTTGATTGGGTTGGCAGCTGCGACGTTGCAGGGTAAAAGAACTTGGGATTTTGCTAAGAATGCCCGAATAGAGTTGCTCAAGGTTGTGTGGCCAACGCGTGAGGAGACTGCGAAAATCACAATGGTAGTTGCAGCTCTGGTGCTTGTTGCATCAATAATTCTTTGGGGTATTGATTCTGTTTTACTTCGGATTGTTGCTTGGCTAACGGGAACATTAACTTAAGAACCTTTTTATGAATACTGAACCTCAAAAATTAGATGAGACAAAACCAAACATCAAATGGTATATCGTCCATGCTTATTCTGGTAAAGAATTGGCGGTAGTGCGTAATATTAGCGAGAGAATCAAATTGCACGACGTTGGAGATAAATTTGGTGAAATTATTGTTCCGACTGAAGAAGTTGTGGAGATGCGTGGTGGACAAAAATGTAAAAGTACGCGTAAATTTTTTCCTGGTTATGTTTTAGTTCAAATGGAAATGAATGACCAAACTTGGCATTTGGTTAGAAACACACCATGGGTTATGGGATTTATTGGTGGGACGAGTGATAAGCCGGTTCCTGTTGATAATAAAGAAATTAATGATATTTTACATCGAGTACAGGAAGGGGTCGAGAAGCCGCGGCCAAAAATTTTATTTGCACCTGGTGAAGTTGTGCGTATTATTAGCGGTCCATTTTCAGACTTCGATGGTGTGGTTGAAGAAGTTAACTATGAAAAGAGTAGGCTCGTTGTTTCAGTATTAATTTTTGGACGATCAACGCCAGTAGAATTAGAGTTTGGACAAGTACAAAAGTCTTAATATTTTTTTGGGGAGCTCGATGAGCGCTAAGACCCAGGAGGTAATATGGCAGTAAAAAAAGCAGCAAAACTAATTAAGTTGCAAGTAAAAGCCGGTGAAGCAAATCCGGCTCCACCAGTTGGTCCGGCATTAGGACAACATGGCATAAACATAATGGAGTTTTGTAAGGCGTTTAATGCACAAACGCAGAAAATGGAAAAAGGATTGCCTATACCCGTTATTATTAGTGTTTATGCTGATCGTAGCTTTTC
The DNA here is from genome assembly GCA_037142515.1 of bacterium. Classification (GTDB taxonomy): domain Bacteria; phylum Pseudomonadota; class Gammaproteobacteria; order UBA9339; family UBA9339; genus JBAXAM01. The sequence goes on from JBAXAM010000003.1 coordinate 14,766, forward strand.
CTTTATTCTAAAAACTCCTCCGGCTTCAATATTATTATTGAAAGCTGCTGGGTTGAGTAAAGGTAGTGCTACGCCGCATAGTCTAAAAATCGGTAAAGTTAATTTAGCTCAAGTAGAAGAGATTGCTAAAATTAAAACATCAGACCTCACTGCTGCAGACTTAAAAGCAGCGATGCGCACTATTATTGGTAGTGCCAGGAGCATGGGAATTATTGTGGAGGGCTCTGAGAATGTCTAAAATTACTAAGCGTCGTAAAATTATTAATGAGAAGGTTGTTATAGGGAGGCAATATTTAGTGGATGAGGCGTTAGAATTGCTTAAGTCTTTGCCACCACTAAAATTTGCTGAAGGTGTTGATGTCAGTATTAATTTAGGTATTGATACTAAGAAATCTGATCAGACTGTACGTGGTGCAACTGTATTACCACATGGTACTGGGCGCAAAGTTAGAGTTGGAGTATTCGCTCAAGGTGAATATGCTGAAATTGCAAAAACAGCTGGAGCTGATGTCATTGGGTTCGAAGATTTAGCAGAAAAAATTAAACAAGGCGTTATTGATTTTGATGTGTTAATTGCAACACCGGATGCAATGCGTGTTGTTGGCCAGTTGGGCCAAATTTTGGGTCCGCGTGGTTTGATGCCGAATCCAAAAATAGGTACGGTAACTGCAGATGTTGCTGGCGCCATTAAAAATGCAAAAGGTGGGCAAGTAAGTTATCGTGCTGATAAAGGTGGTGTTGTGCATTGCACTATCGGAAAGGTGAATTTTGCTGTCAATGCTTTGAAAGAGAATTTAGTTACCTTGCTCAATGATTTGAAAAAGACCAAGCCAAGCGGTTCTAAGGGTATTTATATTAAAAAGATAGTGTTATCAAGCACTATGGGTCCTGGTCTGATTATTGATCAAGCTAGTATTTAATGATTTCACGGCTGAAGTTGTAGCTGTTGGAGACCGTAGGTCACACAGGTGTGTTAATTGAGAGTTCTCAACCTACGTAAACGGTGCCGTGTGTTGTAGCGGCATTAATTTGTGTTTATCCGGAGGTGTATCAGTGGCTCTGAGACTAGAAGATAAAAAAGCTATTGTAGCTGAAGTGGCGGATGTTGCTGCGAAAGCAGTATCTGCTATCGCTGCTGATTATCGCGGTTTAACTGTGACGGAAATGACCGATTTGCGAGCGAAAGCACGTAAAAATGGCGTTTATTTGCGAGTGGTGCGTAATACTTTGGCGAGAAGGGCTCTAGAAAATACTGATTTTGCTTGTATGCAAGACTCACTTGTAGGTTCTGTATTTTTAGCTTTTTCGCAAGAAGATCCGGGAGCTGTAGCTCGTTTATTGAAAGATGCAATGCGCGACTATGAAAAGCTTACGGTTTGTGCTTTGGCTTTAGGTAGAAAACTACTGAGTGTAGGAGATGTTGACGCCGTAGCCAAGTTGCCAACTCGTGATCAATCATTGGCGGTTTTAATGTTAGTGATGCAAGCGCCAGTTACCAAATTGGTACGAACTATGGTGGAACCATATGCCATGTTGGTACGTACAGTTGCAGCAATACGCGATAAGAAAGCTGCATAAATTTTAATGTTAATAAATTTTTTGAGGAGAAATTAAATGACCGTTACTAAAGATCAGATTTTAGAAGCAGTTGCAAAAATGAGTATTATGGATGTTGTCGAGCTTGTTAAAGAGATGGAAGAAAAGTTTGGTGTTTCTGCTGCTGCTGCAGTTGCTGTTGCAGCTGCGCCAGCTGCTGCCGCAGCTGCTGAAGAAAAAACATCTTTTAATGTTGTTATGACTAACTTTGGTGCAAATAAAATAAACGTAATTAAAGTTCTTCGTGAGATCACAGGCTTGGGTCTTAAAGAAGCCAAAGATATGGTCGAAGGTGTACCATCAAACGTTAAAGAAGGTATTTCTAAAGATGATGCAGCCAGTATCAAAAAGAAGCTTGAAGAAGCTGGTGCGACTGTTGAAGTTAAGTAATCGAGTAGTTTATGCGTTCTGTGTCTATTAAAAATAGGCACGGGACAGTTTCGTGTTGTTTATTTAGAGGGTAGTTGATGAATCACATTCAGCAAGTCAAAACTCATGGTGGTAATCGAGCGGTATTATCCTACACTGAAAAAAAACGCATTCGCAAAAGTTTTGCTAAGCATCCGATTACAGTGGTGCCGCCTAATCTTTTGGCAGTACAGGCAGATTCTTATCGTGATTTTATCCAGACTGGGGTTTTGCCCGAAGAACTGGCTGATGTTGGGTTGCATGCAGTATTTAAATCCGTTTTTCCGATTGTAAGCTATGCTGGCAATGCACAGCTTGATTATGTAAATTATAGCCTGGGTGAGGCGATGTTTGATGTTAGAGAATGTCGGACCCGTGGTTTAAACTATGCCGCAGCGCTTCGAATCAAGTTACGCCTTACTGTTTATGAAAAAGATTCTGCTGGTAATAAAACTGCAAAAGATATTAAAGAGCAAGAAGTTTATATATGCGATTTGCCTTTAATGACTGATACAGGGAGTTTCGTAGTTAATGGTATTGAGCGTGTAGTAGTATCACAGCTACATCGTTCGCCTGGAGTGTTTTTTGAGCATGATAAGGGTAAGACCCATTCTTCCGGTAAGTTGCTTTTTTCTGCTCGTGTAATTCCATATCGTGGTTCTTGGCTCGATTTCGAGTTTGATCCTAAAGATTGTGTTTTTGTACGAATTGACCGTCGTCGTAAGTTACCAGTTACTGTTTTATTGCGTTCGCTAGGCTATACGACTGAGCAAATTTTAGACATGTTTTTTGAAGCGGATACCTATCGTTTGGTTGGTGAAGATATTATTTTAGATTTGAATCCCGAGCGCCTGCGCGGCGAGCTTGCGGTTATAGATATTAAGGGCAAATCTGGGGACATTATTGTTGAACAAGGTAGACGTATTTCACAGCGTCATGTGTCATTAATGCAAAAAGCTGGTATTAAAACTTTAAGTGTGCCCCTAGAGTATTTGCTCGATAAGGTTATTGCCAAGCCAGTTATCGACAAAAAAACTGGAGAAGTACTAGCGGCAGCTAACATAGAGGTTACCGCAGAATTAATTAAACAATTTCATAAAGCAGGTATTGGATCGTTTGAGACGCTCTATGTTAATGATCTAGATCGTGGGCTTTATATTTCCGATACATTACGTATAGACTCCTCATCTACGCAACTAGAAGGATTGGTCGAGATTTATCGGATGATGCGGCCAGGTGAGCCGCCGACTAAAGAAGCGGCTGAAACATTATTCCGTAATTTATTTTTTTCGAGTGAGCGCTATGATTTGTCTACTGTTGGGCGCATGAAATTCAATCGTCGTTTGGATCGGTCAAGCTTCGAAGGCCCAGGGGTATTGTCCAAAGATGATATTGTCGACGTGATTAAAACATTGATTAGTATTCGTGATGGTAAAGGTGAGGTTGATGATATTGATCACTTGGGTAATCGTCGCATACGCAGTGTTGGTGAGATGGTAGAAAACCAATTTCGCATGGGTTTGGTGCGAGTAGAGCGTGCAGTAAAAGAGCGCTTAGGCTTGGCCGATACTGAAAACTTATTGCCACAAGACTTGCTTAATGCTAAGCCTATTGCCGCTGCAATTAAGGAATTTTTTGGTTCTGGTCAGCTGTCGCAGTTTATGGACCAAAATAACCCATTGACTTCAATCACGCACAAACGCCGTATTTCGGCATTAGGGCCTGGTGGTTTGACCAGAGAACGAGCGGGGTTTGAGGTGCGTGACGTTCACCCGACTCACTATGGTCGTTTGTGTCCAATTGAGACACCTGAAGGACCGAATATTGGTTTAATTAACTCGCTAGCTATTTATGCGAAGATTAATAAATACGGTTTTATTGAAAGTCCATATCGTAAAGTAGTTGCGGGTAAAATAACCGAAGAAATTGTGCATTTGTCGGCAATTGAAGAGGGAAATTTTTATATTGCTCAGGCGAACACTACAATCGACAAGCACGGTAATTTAGTGGATGAGTTAATTCCATCTCGTTATAAAGGCGAGTCTATTTTAACCACAGCAGAGCATGTAAATTATATTGATGTATCGCCTAGTCAGATTGTTTCAATAGCAACTGCATTAATTCCATTTTTGGAACATAACGATACTAGTCGTGCGCTTATGGGATCAAACATGCAACGTCAGGCAGTGCCAACTATACATGCGGAGAAACCATTAATTGGTACTGGTATGGAATATAGAGTTGCTATTGACTCTGGTGTAACCGTGGTTGCGCGTCGTGGTGGTATAGTTGATTCAGTTGATGCTTCGCGTATCGTGGTTCGTGTTAATGAGAGCGAAGCTGTTGGTGGTGAAGAAGCTGCTGTAGATATTTATAATCTTATTAAATATTCCAGGTCTAATCAAAACACCTGTATTACTCAACGGCCATTAGTTGAAATTGGTGATCATGTTGCGATTAGTGATGTGCTTGCTGATGGTCCAAGTACCGATCTTGGTGAGTTAGCATTGGGTCAAAATTTATTGGTCGCATTTATGCCGTGGAATGGTTATAACTTTGAAGACTCAATTGTTATTTCCGAGCGCGTGGTGCAAGAAGAGCGTTTTACTACAGTGCATATTCAAGAATTAACTTGTGTAGCGCGTGATACCAAAATTGGTCCAGAAGAAATTACTGCCGATATTCCAAATGTTGGTGAAAGTGCATTAGCTAAGCTAGACGCATGTGGCATAGTGCATATTGGCGCAGAAGTTGTGGCTGGTGATATTCTTGTAGGGAAAGTTACTCCTAAGGGAGAGACTCAATTAACACCAGAAGAAAAATTATTACGTGCTATTTTTGGTGAGAAAGCATCTGATGTTAAAGATACTTCGCTTCGAGTGCCGTCGGGAACCAATGGTACGGTTATTGATGTTCAAGTGTTTACACGTGATGGTGTTGAAAAAGATGAGCGTGCCAAAGCAGTTGAAAAAGCGAGTTTGATGAAAATTAAAAAAGATTTATCTGATGAGTTACGTATTAAGGAGGATGTAGTTTATCAAAAGATCAGAAATATTTTACTTAAGCAAAAAGCTGAAAGTGGCCCAAAGCGATTGAAAAAGGGAACGATTATTGATAGTGAGTATTTAGATAAGCTTCCGCGTGAGCAATGGCTTGAAATTAGTTTAACTAATGGAGCAGCTAATCAGGGATTAGAGGCGGCAGCTAAACAACTAAAACAGCTATTAAAAGATCATGATAAAAAATTAGACAATGAACGAAAAAAACTTGCACAAGGCGATGATTTGGCGCCTGGAGTGCTCAAGGTTGTTAAGGTTTATTTAGCAGTCAAACGCCGTATGCAAGTGGGTGATAAAATGGCTGGCCGGCACGGTAATAAGGGTGTTATTTCGATTATTGCTCCAGTCGAGGACATGCCATTTCTTGCTGATGGTACGCCGGTTGATATTGTTCTCAATCCGCTTGGAGTGCCATCGCGTATGAACGTTGGTCAGGTCCTAGAGACCCATTTGGGTTGGGCGGCAAAAGGCCTAGGATTAAAAATTGCTAAGATGCTAGATGAGCATTGCAAGATGGCCGAACTGCGAGAGTTTTTGCAAAGAGTTTATGATGTGGGCCAGGGTGAAAAAATTGACTTAGAAAAACTTACGAACGACGAAATTAAAGTATTAGCTAATAATCTGCGTGATGGTGTCCCAATTAATACTCCAGTATTTGATGGCGCGACTGAAAATGAAGTGCGAGAAATGCTGCGTTTGGCTGAATTGCCAGAGTCAGGGCAGACGTGGTTGTTTGATGGTTGCTCCGGTAAGAAATTTGATCGTCCAGTTACGGTTGGCTATATGTATATTCTTAAATTAAATCACTTAGTTGACGATAAGATGCATGCGCGCTCGACTGGATCATATAGTTTAGTGACACAACAGCCTCTTGGAGGCAAAGCTCAATTCGGTGGTCAACGTTTTGGTGAAATGGAAGTGTGGGCGCTTGAAGCTTATGGTGCAGCTTATACGCTACAAGAAATGTTGACTGTTAAGTCTGATGACGTTGTTGGCCGTACAAAAGTTTATAAGAATATTGTTGATGGTGATCATAGTATGGATGCTGGGATGCCAGAGTCATTTAATGTTTTGGTTAAAGAAATAAGATCGCTTGGTATAGATATAGAACTTGAGGGGGAATAGAGCTTGAGAGATCTACTTAATTTAGTAAAAAAGGGTCAGTTCGAAGAATTTGATGCTATTCGTATCGGCCTTGCATCACCCGACATAATTCGCTCTTGGTCTTATGGCGAAGTAAAAAAGCCAGAAACTATTAATTATCGCACCTTCAAGCCAGAGCGTGATGGTTTATTTTGCGCCAAAATCTTTGGACCAACTAAAGACTACGAGTGTTTGTGTGGTAAATACAAGCGCTTAAAACATCGCGGCGTTATTTGCGAGAAGTGCGGTGTTGAAGTGACAATTTCACGTGTGCGTCGTGAACGTATGGGCCATATTGAGCTTGCTTGTCCTGTAGCGCATATCTGGTATTTAAAATCTTTGCCGTCGCGTATTGGCATGTTGCTTGATATGAGTCTACGTGATATTGAGCGTATTCTTTATTTTGAATCATATGTTGTTGTCAATCCGGGAATGACTCCGCTTACACACGGTCAGTTACTTTCTGATGAGACTTATCAAGAAGCAATAGAGCAATACGGTAATGATTTTGAAGCAATGATGGGCGCTGAAGCAATCCAACGTATTTTGCAAGAAGTAGATCTTGCCGCACAAGTTGAAGAGTTGCGCTGTGAGTTAGCCAAAACAAACTCTAGCACTAAATTTAAAAAAATTAGCAAGCGTCTACGTGTGCTTGAGGCATTCCAAGAATCAAGCAATAAGCCCGAATGGATGATTTTAACTGTGTTACCAGTGTTACCCCCAGATTTGCGTCCGTTAGTGCCGCTTGATGGTGGTAGGTTTGCGACTTCAGATCTTAATGATTTATATCGTCGCGTCATCAATCGTAATAATCGCCTTAAGCGTCTTTTGGATTTAAATGCTCCAGATATTATTGTGCGCAATGAAAAGCGGATGTTACAAGAATCAGTTGATGCTTTGTTGGATAATGGTCGTCGTGGTCGCGCCATCACTGGTGCTAATAAGCGTCCATTAAAATCACTTGCCGATATGATCAAGGGTAAACAAGGTCGTTTTCGTCAAAATCTTTTAGGTAAACGCGTTGATTATTCCGGGCGTTCAGTAATTGTTGTTGGTCCGGCGCTTAAATTGCACCAGTGCGGCTTGCCGAAAAAAATGGCTCTTGAATTATTCAAGCCATTTATTTATAGCAAGCTGCAATTTAGGGGACTTTCTACTACGATTAAAGCTGCAAAAAAGATGGTAGAAAGCGAAGTTCCAGAAGTTTGGGATATTTTAGAAGAAGTAATTCGTGAGCATCCTGTTCTTTTGAATCGTGCGCCAACCTTACATCGTTTGGGTATACAAGCGTTTGAACCGTTGTTGATTGAGGGTAAAGCGATTCAGTTGCATCCACTGGTTTGTACGGCTTATAACGCAGACTTTGACGGAGACCAGATGGCGGTGCATGTGCCTTTAACAGTGGAAGCGCAAATTGAAGCACGAACCTTAATGATGTCGACTAATAATATTCTTTCTCCGGCGAATGGTGAGCCGGTTATTGTCCCTAACCAAGATGTGGTTTTGGGTCTGTACTATATGACCCGTGAAAAAATTAATGTACTGCGTGAAGGTAGTGGTTTGTTTACTGATCCGACCGAAGTGTTGCGTGCTTATGAGACTGGTAATATATCGTTGCATGCCAGAATCAAAGTGAGAATTAAAGAAGTTATTTTTGACGATAAAGGCGAGTGTCATGAAAGCATTGACCTCGTTGACACAACAGTTGGCAGAACATTGCTTTGGAGTATTGTTCCAGAAGGGTTGCCGTTTAAATTAATTGATAGGCCGCTTACTAAAAAAGTACTGTCTGGTTTGCTTAACAGTTGTTATCGTGTTTTGGGAACTAAAGCCACCGTAATTTTTGCTGACCAACTTATGTACACTGGCTATAAATATGCAACTGGTTCTGCGATTTCAATTTGTCTTGATGATTTAGTTGTGCCTGAGGAAAAGCGCAGCATTATTTCTAAGGCTGAAGCAGAAGTTTTGGAAATTGAAAAGCAATACGCTTCGGGTTTGGTTACACAAGGGGAGCGTTATAATAAAGCAATTGATATTTGGTCTCGAGCTAGTGATCAAGTTGCCAAGGCAATGATGGTAAATTTATCTACCGAAATTGTTGTCGATAGTAAAGGTAAAAGTACTAAGCAAGATTCTTTTAATTCAATTTTTATGATGGCTGATTCTGGAGCAAGAGGCTCTGCTGCTCAGATTAGGCAGCTGGCAGGTATGCGTGGTTTGATGACCAAACCAGATGGTACAATTATCGAAACGCCAATCACGGCAAATTTCCGTGAAGGATTAAGTGTGTTGCAATATTTTAATTCAACGCATGGTGCGCGTAAAGGGTTGGCTGATACAGCTTTAAAGACCGCTAATTCTGGATATTTAACTAGGCGGCTAGTTGATGTATCACAAGATATGGTGGTTAGAGAACTTGATTGTGGTACTGATAAATATATTACTATGAAACCACTAATTGAAGGTGGTGATGTAGTTGAGTCATTACACGAGCGTGTACTCGGTCGTGTTACCGCGGAAGAAGTGATTGATCCAGCAAGTGGTAATGTGTTGATACCAGTTGATACACTGCTCGACGAAGCTAAAGTTGAACTCATTGAGAAATACAGTATTGATCAAGTTAAAGTGCGCTCACCAATTACTTGTGAAACCTTGCATGGCGTTTGTGCAATGTGTTATGGCCGAGATTTAGCTCGTGGCCATCTGGTAAATATTGGTGAAGCAGTTGGAATCATGGCGGCACAATCTATTGGTGAGCCAGGAACGCAGCTAACCATGCGTACCTTCCATATTGGTGGTGCAGCTTCGCGTGCTACCGCAATTAATAGTGTTCAGGTTAAGTCTAGTGGAAGTGTAAAGTTGCATAACATGAAAACAGTTAGGCACACTAATGGTAATTTAATTGCAGTTTCGCGTTCTGGTGAAGTGGCTGTTGTTGATAGTACTGGTCGTGAGCGCGAACGTTACAAAGTTCCGTATGGCGCAGCGTTAACAATTAGTGACGGTGATACTTGTAGTGCTGGCCAAACAATTGCACAGTGGGATCCGCATACTCATCCAATTGTTACAGAAGTTGCAGGTGCGGTGCGGTTTGTTGATTTAGTCGAAGGCGTAAGTATGCGTAGGCAAACTGACGAACTTACCGGATTGAGTACTATCGTTGTTATTGGGTCCACACAACGTAGCAATGTGAGCAAAGAACTGCGTCCTATGGTGAAATTAGTTGATAGAAAAGGCAAAGAACTTTGTTTGAGTGGTACTAATATGCCAGCGCATTATTTTTTACCTAGTGGAGCAATTTTGCATATTGAAGATGGTTCATCGATTGAGGTTGGTGATGTCGTTGCGCGTATTCCGCAAGAAATTTCCAAAACGCGTGATATTACCGGCGGTTTGCCGCGTGTTGCTGATTTATTTGAAGCGCGCAAACCCAAAGAGCCTTCGATGCTTGCTGAGATTTCAGGGGTTATTAGTTTTGGTAAAGAAACTAAAGGTAAGCGACGTTTAGTAATTACTGCTGCAGACGGCGCTGCTCATGAAGAGCTAATTAATAAATGGCGTCATGTTAGCGTATTTGAAGGAGAGCATGTAGAGAAGGGTGAGACCATTTCTGATGGTCCATCTGATCCGCAAGATATTTTGCGCCTACTTGGTGTAAATGCTTTAGCCGTTTACATTGTTAATGAAGTGCAAGAAGTTTATCGTTTGCAAGGTGTAAAAATTAATGATAAGCATATCGAAATTATTTTGCGTCAGATGCTGCGCAAAGTTATAGTTACTGTGCCGGGTGATACTAAGTTTTTAAAGGGCGAGCAATTAGATAAGACTGTGGTGCTAGAGGAGAATCAACGTATACTCGAGCAAAAGGGTATGCCAGCGCAATTCGAGTTATTATTGCTTGGTATTACGAAAGCTTCGCTTGCTACAGAGTCATTCTTTTCTGCCGCTTCATTCCAAGAGACTACTAGAGTGCTTACAGAGGCTTCAGTTACTGGTAGACGCGATTATCTGCGCGGACTAAAAGAAAATGTTCTGGTTGGGCGTTTGATTTCAGCTGGTACGGGTTACGCCTATCACGCTGAGCGTCATAAACAGCGCCAGGCAGAGATAAAAACTGAGGCAATGATTGAAGCTGAGGCTGAGATGGTAGCTAAAAAAGCAGAGCAAGCATTAAGTGATGCTTTAAAATCTTCTGAAATGGGAAGTCAGGCGTAGTGTTTTTGTATTTTTTTGTATGTTTTCTCTTGACAGGTTGGATTTGGCTAATTAGAATCGCGCCTCCATCCTGAATGACCAGTGGAAGTTGGATTAAAATCATGGCAACTGCAAATCAATTAATAAAGAAGCCAAGGCGACTTAGAACTTGGAAAAATTCTGTACCAGCGTTAGCTGCATGTCCGCAAAAACGAGGTGTTTGTATGCGTGTTTATACAACAACTCCTAAAAAGCCAAACTCGGCATTGCGAAAAGTTGCGCGTGTACGTTTGACTAATGGTATGGAAGTAACTACTTATATTGGTGGTGAAGGCCACAACTTACAAGAGCACTCAGTAGTGTTAATTCGAGGTGGCCGTGTTAAGGATTTACCAGGTGTGCGTTATCATATTGTTCGTGGGAGTTTAGATACCACAGGTGTTGATGGACGCAAACAAGGAAGATCTAAGTACGGAGCCAAGAAGGCAAAGAAATAATTTTAATGTAATTAAATTTTAATGTAATTAAATTTATGGCAAGAAGAAAATCAGCAGCAAAGAGAGAAGTTTTACCTGACCCATTATTTGGCGGCATGTTATTAACTAAATTTATGAATGTTGTAATGCGTCGTGGTAAGAAATCAATTGCCGAGAAAATAGTTTATGGCTCTCTGCAAAAAATTGTTGAGCGCAAAGCTGGTGGCGAAGGTAGTATATATGCCAACGAGAGTTCGCGTAAAGTAGCGATTGAGATATTTGAAAAGTCGTTAGATGCTTTAAAGCCTACAGTTGAAGTCAGGTCGCGTAGGGTTGGCGGTGCAACCTATCAGATTCCAGTTGAAGTAAGGCCGGATAGAAAAATTGCCTTAGCGATGCGATGGTTGGTAGAAGCTGCGCATGTGCGTAGTGAAAAGGGCATGGTTTTACGTCTCGCTAATGAAATTTTGGATACGCTTGAGGGCAAGGGCGGTGCAATTAAAAAAAGAGAAGATGTTCACAAAATGGCGAAAGCAAATCAGGCCTTTGCCCATTATAGATGGTAAAGAGAAATAATGTCACGTACACATCCATTAAAATATTATAGAAACATTGGTATTGCGGCGCACATTGATGCGGGCAAGACTACGACTACCGAAAGAGTGTTGTTTTATACTGGTGTTTCGCACAAGATGGGTGAAGTGCATGAAGGTACTGCTGTCATGGATTGGATGGAGCAAGAGCGTGAACGCGGTATTACGATCACTGCTGCAGCGACCACGTGTCGCTGGAGTGGAATGAATAAACAGTATCAAGAACATCGCATTAATATTATTGATACACCTGGACATGTTGATTTTACTATTGAGGTTGAGCGCTCGCTTCGTGTGCTTGATGGTGCGGTGGTTGTATTTTGTGCTGTTGGTGGTGTTGAGCCGCAGTCGGAAACTGTATGGCGTCAAGCTAATAAGTATAAGGTTCCGCGAATTTGTTTTGTCAATAAAATGGATCGTGCTGGAGCTGATTTTTTCCGCGTCGCAAAACAAATTGTTGACCGTTTAGGTGCTAATGCGGCTGTTATGCAGGTGCCAATTGGAAAAGAAGAAAATTTTAAAGGCGTAATAGATTTGGTTGGTATGCGCGCTATTTTTTGGAGTGAAGAAGATAAAGGGATGACTTATAAAGAAGAGAATATTCCGGAAGATTTGCAGTCTATTTGCGATGAGTTGCATGAAAAGTTGATTGAGCAAGCAGCAGAAGCTGATGAAGAATTAATGCATAAATATTTAGAAGGTCACAAGTTGACAGTAGAAGAGATTAGAGCGGGCATCAGAAAACGCACGATTGCCAATGAAATTGCTCCAGTATTTTGTGGGTCAGCCTTTAAGAACAAGGGCGTTCAGGCGGTATTAGACGGTGTTATTGATTATTTGCCTGCGCCAAATGAGATTGCGGCAATCAATGGTATACTTGAAAATGGTACCGAAGCGATTCGCAAAGCTTCTGATGAGGAGCCTTTTGCTGCACTGGCTTTCAAAATTGCTACTGATCCGTTTGTGGGCGCTTTGACATTTTTTAGAGTTTATTCCGGTGTTTTGCGTTCAGGGGATGGGGTTTATAACCCAGTAAAGTGTAAAAAAGAACGAATTGGTCGTATTGTACAATTACATGCGGATACGCGCTTAGAGATTAAGGAAGTTTATGCTGGTGATATCGCCGCCGCTGTCGGTTTAAAAAATGTTACTACTGGTGATACGCTTTGTGATGAAGATAATATTATTACGCTAGAACGCATGGAGTTTCCTGAGCCTGTTATCTCAGTTGCTGTTGAGCCAAAAACTAAGGCTGATCAGGAAAAAATGGGAATTGCGCTAAATAAGTTAGCACAAGAAGATCCATCTTTTCGTGTTCACACAGATGAAGAGTCAGGTCAGACAATTATTGAAGGGATGGGTGAGTTACATTTAGAAATTATTGTTGACCGTATGAAGCGTGAGTTTAGTGTTGATGCTAATGTTGGTAAGCCACAAGTTGCTTATCGTGAAACTATACGTAAACTTGTTGAGCAAGAAGGTAAATACATTAAACAATCAGGTGGTCGTGGTCAGTATGGACATGTTTGGATCAAAATTGAGCCGTTGGCACGTGGTGCAGGGTATGAATATGTTAATGATATTGTAGGCGGCGTGATTCCGAGAGAATATATACCAGCAGTCGATAAGGGTATTAAGGGGCAAATGGAAAATGGTGTTATAGCTGGCTATCCTGTGGTTGATGTTCGGGTTACTTTATTTGATGGTTCTTATCACGATGTTGACTCGAGCGAAATGGCGTTTAAAATAGCCGGTTCAATGGCTTTCAGAGAGGGTGCTCTTAAAGCGGATCCTGTGCTTTTAGAGCCTATAATGAGTGTTGAAGTAGTGACGCCTGAAGAATATATGGGCGATGTGGTTGGTGACTTGAGTCGTCGTCGCGGTGTTATTCAAGCGATGGATGCAGGTCCATCTGGAAAAATTATTAAAGCTGAGGTTCCTCTCGGCGAGATGTTTGGTTACGCTACTGATGTGCGTTCAATGAGTCAAGGGCGAGCGACATATACAATGGAATTTGCTAAGTATAATGAGGCTCCTTCTAGTATAACCGAGTCGGTAGTAAAGAAAAAATAAGTATTTTTAAAAACCTATAAAAATAGGAGTACAAACAATGGCAGAAAAAGAAAAATTTGATCGAACCAAGCCGCATATAAATATCGGTACTATAGGGCATGTAGATCATGGTAAAACAACGCTAACAGCAGCGATGACGATGGTACTGGCTGCAAAATTTGGTGGTGAAGTAAAGAAATTCGACGAAATTGACAATGCCCCAGAAGAAAAAGAAAGAGGCATAACAATAGCAACTTCGCATGTTGAATATCAAACAGCGAAATTCCATGTTGCTCACGTAGATTGCCCAGGACATGCTGATTATGTAAAAAACATGATTACTGGAGCAGCACAGATGGATGGAGCTGTTTTGGTTGTAAGTGCAGCTGATGGTCCAATGCCACAAACCAGAGAGCACATTCTTTTGGCCAGACAGGTTGGAGTGCCAAAAATTATTGTATATTTAAATAAAGCTGATATGGTGGACGATCCTGAGTTATTGCAGCTGGTTGAGATGGAGATTAGAGATTTATTGAATAAATATGAATTTCCAGGAGATATAACGCCGATTGTTGTTGGTTCTGCCTTAAAAGCGCTTGAAGGAGATAAAAGCGAATTGGGAGAGCCATCGATATTGAAATTGGCTCAAACGATAGATGAGTATTTTGTAATACCAGAGCGTCCAAAAAACAAACCGTTTTTGATGCCAATAGAAGATGTATTTTCTATATCAGGAAGAGGCACGGTAGTAACTGGAAGAATTGAAAGAGGTATAGTTAAGTCTGGAGAAGAAGTAGAGATAGTTGGGATTCGTCCTACACAAAAGACTATATGTACCGGTGTTGAGATGTTTAGAAAGATTTTGGACCAAGGAGAAGCTGGAGATAATGTTGGAGTGTTATTGCGTGGCACTAAGAAAGAAGATGTCGAAAGAGGTCAGGTATTAGCGCATCCAGGAACGATAACTCCACATACTAAGTTTGAAGCTGAAGTATATGTACTTTCGAAAGAAGAAGGTGGAAGACACACAGCGTTTTTCAAAGGATATCGTCCACAGTTTTATTTTAGAACTACTGACGTAACTGGAGCAGTGGAATTACCATCTGGTGTTGAGATGGTGATGCCCGGAGATAATATTAAGATAGTAGTAGCCTTAATAGTACCGGTTGCTATGGAAGACGGGGTAAGATTTGCAATAAGAGAGGGCGGCCGAACAGTTGGCGCTGGGGTTGTAACTAAGATTATTGAATAGGTTTAAACATGTCGGCTGTTATAAAAAAGAGTCAAAGAATTCGTATTCGCTTAAAGGCATTTGATCATCGTTTGATCGATCAGGCGACACATGAAATTGTTGAAACTGCAAAGCGTACTGGCGCACAGATTCGTGGGCCGATTCCGTTGCCGAATCGTATAGAGCGTTTTACTGTTTGTACTTCGCCAAATGCAGATAAAGATGCACGGGATCAGTATGAGATTCGTACTCATAAACGTTTGCTCGACATAGTGTTTCCAACTGATAAAACAGTTGATGCGTTGATGAAGTTAGATTTAGCTGCTGGAGTTGAGGTTCAGATCAGTGTTGATTAATTAAGGTTTAAGAAAATGACTATTGGTTTAATAGGAAAAAAATGTGGCATGACTCGAATATTTTCTCTCGAGGGTAAGTCAATCCCGGTGACGGTTATTGAGGTTTTGCCTAATCGTATTGTACAAGTTAAAACTAAAGAGAATGATTTGTATAATGCTATTCAAGTTACTACTGGCACTAAAAAACCCCTTAAGGTTAATAAGGCTATAGCTGGTCATTTTAGCAAAGCTAATGTTGCCACTGGAGATGGGTTATGGGAGTTTCGTTTAGCTGAGAATGAAGACAAGGATTTAGTGGTGGGTAGTGAGTTTACGGTTGATTTATTTAAAGTTGGGCAGATAGTTGATGTTAATGGTGTAACGAAAGGAAAAGGGTTTGCAGGTGTAATTAAACGCCATCATTTTTCTGGCGGTCCTGCTAGCCATGGAAATTCTTTGTCGCACCGCGCTCCGGGATCTATTGGTCAGCGCCAAACTCCTGGCCGTGTATTTAAAGGCAAAAAAATGGCTGGTCATTTAGGTAGTGTTAACAGAAGTATTCAGAGTCAAAAAGTTGTTAAAATTGATAATGAGCGCAATTTAATTATGATTAAAGGTGGTATCCCCGGTGCTCCAGGTGGATACGTTGTAATAACCCCTGCGGCTAAAGTAAAAACAAGAGGAGATGGGGATGGAGCTTAAAATATTAGATACATCTGGTGTGGTTTGTGTTGCAGATGAGATTTTTACTAAAAAATTCAATGAAGATTTGATTCATCAGGTTGTTCAAGCGTATCGTGCTGGTGGTCGATCTGGTAATCGAGCACAAAAGAGCCGCTCTGAAGTGCGTGGTGGTGGTGCAAAACCAAGGCCGCAAAAAGGTAGTGGCCGCTCGCGTGCTGGTACAATTCGTAGTCCAATATGGCGTGGTGGTGGCGTTACATTTGCGGCAAAACAAAAAGATTTTTCGCAAAAGATTAATAAGAAAATGTATTCTGGTGCGATGTGCTCTATTTTGTCTGAATTGGTGCGTCAAGATCGCTTGGTATTGGTGGATAATTTTGTTATTGCTAGTCAAAAGACCAGAGATTTTACTAAAAAATTAGCTGAATTTGGTCTTAAACAAGTTTTAATTGTGGTTGATGAGATTGATCCGAATTTGTACTTGGCTTCACGCAATTTAATAAACGTAGATGTATGTGATGTGAACGGTGTTAATCCGGTAAATTTAATTGGTTTTGAGAAAGTTTTATTTACGGTACCCGCGCTGAAAAAAGTTGAAGAGAGATTGGCATGAATAATAATAAAAGCAAATTAATGAAAATTATTATAGCGCCTTGTGTGTCAGAAAAATCAACAGGCGTAAGAGTAGATCGCCAATATGTTTTTCGTGTGCAGAGCGTTGCAACCAAGCCGCAGGTTGCGCGCGCAATAAAATTATTGTTTGATGTTGATGTTGATGCTGTACGTGTAAGCAACGTAAAAGGTAAGACCCGTAGGTTTGGTAATATTCAGGGGCGACGTAAAGATTGGAAAAAGGCTTATGTTACTATTAAAGAAGGCCAGACAATTAATTTGGGTGGAGCTTAGTTTATGGCTATTGTAAAAACCAAACCAACTTCTCCGGCGAGACGCTTTGTTATTAAAGTTGTCAACCCGGATTTGTATAAAGGCAAGCCATACGCCCCGCTCTTGGCTTCCAAGCAGCGAGGTCGTGGTAGTGCACGTAATAATTTAGGCAGAATGACTGTCAGACACCATGGTGGTGGCAGTAAGAGACAGTATCGTGTTATTGATTTCAAGCGTGACAAAGATGGTATTGCTGCTCGAGTTGAAAGATTAGAGTACGATCCAAATCGCAGGCCATATATTGCTTTAGTTTTATATAAAGATGGTGAGCGCAGATATATTATTGCGCCGAAAGATTTAAAAGTTGGTGATGAAATAGTGTCAGGCCCAGATGCGGCAATTAAGACCGGAAATTGTTTGCCGTTAAATAGTATACCAGTTGGCACTATGGTGCATTGCATAGAGATGCGGCCTAAAAAAGGCGCCCAAATAGCTCGTAGCGCTGGTGCTTCGGTGCAGATTGTTGCTCGTGAAGGAGAATACGTAACACTGCGCTTGCGTTCTGGTGAAATTAGAAAGATTTTAGCAACATGTAGAGCGTGTGTTGGAGAAGTGTCCAATGCTGAGCATAATTTGCGCTCTCTTGGTAAAGCTGGTGCTTCACGTTGGCGCGGTATTCGCCCAACAGTTCGCGGTGTTGCTATGAACCCAGTTGATCATCCACATGGTGGTGGTGAAGGTAAGACCTCTGGAGGTCGTCATCCTGTGACTCCTTATGGTCAACCAACAAAGGGATATCATACACGCAATAATAAACGTACTAATTCGATGATTGTTCGTCGTCGTCATGCTAAGTGAGGATTAAAACGTGCCACGTTCGGTTAAAAAAGGACCTTTTGTTGATGCTCATCTACTAAAGAAAGTAGAAGCAGCGCAAGAGTCTAAAAGTAAAAAGCCAATTAAAACTTGGTCGCGTAGATCAATGGTTATTCCAGATATGGTGGGTTTAACTATTGCGGTTCATAACGGTAAAGATCATGTGCCAGTTTTTATTACTGAGAACATGGTTGGCCACAAACTTGGTGAATTTGCACAAACTCGTACTTTCCGTGTTCACTCTGGTGAGCGTAAGGTACAGAAAGAAGATACTAAAGATAATAAGAAAAAATAATAAAATGGAAACAATAGCTAAACATAAACATGCGCGTTCTTCTGCACAAAAAGTGCGATTAATTGCTGATCAAATTCGGGGCTTGAAAGTTGCGCGTGCGCTTGATGTTTTGAATTTTAGTACTAAAAAAGCCGCGTCTTTGGTTCAAGAAGTTTTAAAGTCGGCAATTGCTAATGCTGAGCATAATGCTGGTGCAGATATAGACGAATTAAAGGTATCTCGTGTTTTTGTTGATGAGGCTACCAGAATGAGACGTATGCATGCGCGCGCTAAAGGTCGAGGTTGTCGCATTTTAAAGCGCACTTGTCATATTAATGTTGTAGTTACCGATGGCAAGGGGAATTAGGCATGGGTCAAAAAGTAAATCCAGTTGGTATACGCTTAGGAATAGTTCGGGATTGGACATCTACTTGGTATGCTAATTCAAAAACATATTCTAGTTATTTAAATTCAGATATTAAATTACGTAATTATTTAACAAAAAAATATGTAGGGGCTTTAATTAGTCGCATTCAAATTGAAAGACCTGCAAAAAATGCACGTATTACGATTTATGCCGGTAAGCCAGGTATTATTTTGGGTAAAAAAGGTGGGGATGTTGATGCGCTCAGAAAAGAGCTTGGGGCTATGCTTGGCATTCCAGTGCATGTCAATATTGAAGAGATTAAAAAAGTAGACTTGGATGCTAAGTTAGTTGCTGAGAATATCGCGCAGCAACTAGAACGTAGAATCATGTTTCGTCGTGCTATGAAGCGTGCAGTGCAAAGCGCTTTAAAAGCAGGAGCTTTAGGGGTAAAGGTTCATGTCAGTGGGCGTTTGGGTGGATCAGAAATTGCTAGAGCCGAGTGGTATCGTGAAGGTCGTGTGCCGTTACATACTTTTCGTGCTGACATTGATTATAGCCTAGCTGAAGCAAATACTACTTATGGAATAATCGGTGTGAAAGTATGGATATTTAAGGGTGAGAAAATCGGCAAAACTGTTCTTGCTGCAGAGGCACCTCCGGTAGTCGAAGAAAAAGGTGAAAATTAATTTATGTTGCAACCGAAGAAAACAAAGTACCGTAAGCAATTCAAGGGACGCAATCGTGGTATTGCTACTCGTGGTGCTGCGGTAAGTTTTGGTGAATACGGCTTAAAAACAGCTGAGCGTGCTCGTCTTACGGCTAGACAGATAGAGGCAGCACGGCGTTCTATCACGCGTCATATTAAGCGTGGTGGTAAATTGTGGATTCGTGTTTTTCCGGATAAACCAATTACTAAAAAGCCACTTGAAGTTCGCCAAGGTAAGGGCAAAGGCCCTGTTGAGTATTGGGTGGCCTTGGTTCAGCCAGGAAAGGTTTTGTTTGAAGTTGAAGGTGTTCCCGAGGCGCTGGCGCGAGAAGCGTTTGTTTTAGCAGCAGCTAAATTGCCAGTGAAAACAGTATTTGTTGCGCGGACGATAATGTAATGAAAGCAAGTGAATTAAGAGCCAAAACATCTGATGAGTTAACTGCTGAGTTGGCAACTTTACAAAAAGAGCAGTTTAATTTGCGTATCCAGAGAAGCACTGGTGAGGCTCCGCGTACGCATAATTTTCGACTAGTGCGACGTAAAATTGCGCAAATTAAAACTATTTTGAATGAGAAAATACATGAACAAAAAGGCTAAAGTTGTTCGTACACTGAGTGGCAGTGTGGTTAGTAATAAAATGGATAAAACCATTGTGGTATTGGTTGTGCGTAAAATTAAGCATCCTCTCTATGGTAAATATATAAAGCGCTCAACCAAAATTCATGCACATGATGAAAAAAATATTTGTAAAGAAGGCGATGTTGTTGTTATTGTAGAGTCTCGACCAATTTCCCGTACTAAACATTGGAAATTGCACGAGGTAATTAAAAAATGTGGTGAGGAATCTTAATGATTCAAATGCTAACAGTGTTGAATGTGGCAGATAATAGCGGTGCTCGCCGAGTTATGTGTATTAAGGTATTGGGTAGTACTAGAAATCGTTATGCTCATATTGGCGATGTCATTAAAGCTTCGGTAAAAGATGCTATTCCCGATGGTAAGGTTAAAAAAGGTGAGGTGGTATTTGCTTTAGTAGTTCGTACTAAAGAGGGGGTGCGTCGTGATGATGGTGCTCTGATTCGTTTTGATGACAATGCAGTTGTTTTGTTGAATGCTCAAATGCAACCCATTGGTACGCGTGTTTTTGGTCCAGTAACGCGCGAACTTAGAAATGAAAAATTTATGAAGATTGTATCGCTTGCTTTAGAGGTGCTTTAATATGCGTAAGATAAAAAAAGGCGATGAAGTTATAATATTAACCGGCAAAAGCAAAGGGGTGCGCGGCAAGATTTTGCGTACTCTTGAGAAAGGCGCTAGGGTTATGGTTGAAGGTGCGAACATGGTTAAGAAGCATGTTAAGCCAAATCCGAATACCAATACGCAGGGTGGTATTATTGAGCGTGAGGCGTCGTTGCATATTTCTAATGTCGCTATTTATAACCAAGGTACAAAAAAAGCTGATCGCATTATTTTTAAAGTTTTACAGGATGGAAAAAAAGTCCGCTGTTTTAAATCTAATAGCGAGTTGGTAGAGATTTAATATGACAACAAGATTTGAAAAATTATATAAAGATACAGTCGTTAAGCAATTAATGAAGCACTTCAAGTATAAAAACATTATGCAAGTGCCTAAAATAACTAAAATCACTCTTAACATGGGTGTGGGTGAAGCAGCGGCAGACAAAAAAATTATGACTAATGCGCTTGATGATCTAACCAAGATTGCTGGGCAAAAAGCTGTTGCGACTTTATCGCGTAAATCAATAGCAGGTTTCAAAATTCGTTCTGATTGGCCAATTGGCTGCAAAGTAACTTTGCGTAGTAAGCGTATGTATGAGTTTTTTGATCGCTTAGTTACCATAGTTATTCCACGTATTCGTGATTTTCGCGGTTTGAATGCTCGTTCATTTGATGGACGTGGTAACTATAGTATGGGTATTAAAGAACAGATAGTTTTTCCTGAAATTAATTACGATAAAATTGACACTTTACGTGGTTTGGATATTGCTATCACTACTACGGCAAAAACCGATGAAGAAGCTAAGGCATTATTGCGAGCTTTTGGATTACCATTAAGAGAGTTGAAATAAGGGGCCCTATGGCAAAAACATCAATGATTGCTCGTGAGGCTAAGCGCCATAAGCTTGTAAAAAAAGCGATGGTTAAACGAGCTGAGCTACGTGATATTATTAAGAGTCTGAATACGAGTTTTGAAGAAAAAATGATTGCGGTGGATAAGCTTAGTAAGAGTCCGCGCGATGAGAGTGCAATTCGTATACGTAGTCGTTGTCAGATATGTGGACGCCCACGTGCTGTGTATAGGAAATTTGGTTTATGTCGTATACATTTGCGTGAAGCAGCAATGCGCGGTGATGTACCTGGATTAGTAAAGGCGAGTTGGTAAATAATATTTTGTAAAAGGCATTAAATTATGAGTATGAGTGATCCGATTGCTGATATGTTAACGAGGATTAGAAACGCACAGGCGGCGCGTAAGCCAGATGTTTCTATGCCCATGACAAAACTTAAGGCTGCAATAGCAGAAGTTTTGAAGACCGAAGGATATATTTTAGATTATAGGGCAGAAGAAATTGATAATAAAAAGCAGTTGGTGCTCGACTTAAAATATTATCAAGGTAAGCCGGTTATTGAAAATATTCGACGTATTAGCCGCCCAGGACTGCGTGTATATCGAGATAAGAGTAAGATACCACAAATTATGGGTGGCATGGGGATTGCTATTGTTTCTACATCAAAAGGAATAATGAGCGATCGTGCAGCACGCCTTCTTGGTGAAGGTGGCGAACTATTGTGTAGCGTGAATTAAAGGGGCCCAGATGTCAAGAGTTGCAAAAAAACCGATAGTTATCCCAGCTGGGGTTGAAGTGAGTATTCACGGGTCAGAAGTTAAAATTAAAGGACCCAAAGGTACCATGCAGCTGCATTCTCAGGAAATGGTCGGTGTTAAAAAAGAGAATAACGAAATTACATTTGTGCCTGATGAAAAATTTGAAAATTCCGATGCGATTGCCGGTACAACTAGAGCATTACTGGGAAACATGGTTATCGGAGTTACCAAGGGTTTTGAGCGTAAATTAATATTAGTTGGCGTTGGTTTTAAAGCTCAAATTCAAGGCAAGGTTTTGAATTTGGCTCTTGGTTTTTCACACCCGATTAAATTCTCAATTCCGGTTGGGATAAGTATTGAAGCACCAAGTCAAACAGAAATTATAATCAAAGGTATAGATAGGCATATGGTTGGTCAAGTAGCAGCAAAGATTAGAGGTTTCAGGCCACCAGAGCCATACAAAGGAAAGGGTGTAAGGTATGACGGCGAGGTTATAGTTAAAAAAGAGGGTAAGAAGAAATAATGGATAAGAAAAAGACGCGCATGCGTCGTGCTAAAAAAACGCGTTCAAAGATTAATGAATTAAGCATGCCACGTTTAAGTGTGTATCGTACGCCTCGCCATATCTATGCGCAGTTAATTATGCCTGGTGGTAAGGTTGCTACTAGTGCATCTACACTCGATACTGATGTGAAAAAAGGTTGTGCGTATGGTGGTAATATTAAGGCAGCAGCTGTGGTTGGCAAGACAATAGCCGTGCGAATTAAAGAGATTGGGATTGCTAAGGTAGCTTTTGATCGGTCTGGTTTTAGGTATCATGGCCGGGTGAGAGCACTTGCTGATGCTGCACGTGAACAAGGTTTAGAGTTTTAGGAAATAAAAAAGATGGCAACTACAGATAAAAACGCAGCTGATGCATTACAAGAAAAATTGGTGTCGGTAAAGCGTACTGCTAAAGTCGTGAAGGGTGGTAGAATTTTTGGTTTTGCTGCCATTGTAGTAATTGGTGACGGTAAAGGAAGAATTGGTTTTGGTATGGGTAAGTCGCGTGAAGTTCCAGCGGCAATTCAAAAAGCTATGGAAAGCGGGAGGCGCAATATGTACCGTATTCCTTTAAAAGGTAGCACGATTCAGCATCCTATAATCGGACGGCACGGGGCAACTAAAGTTGTGATGATTCCTGCTGGCGAAGGTACGGGATTAATTGCTGGCGGTGCAATGCGTGCGGTTTGTGAAGTTATTGGTATTCGCGATATTTTAGCTAAGTGTGTAGGCTCAAGAAGCCCAATTAATGTTGTGCGTGCGACGCTTAAAGCTTTAACTGAGATGACAACACCTGAAGATATTGCGGCAAAACGCGGTCTTAGTGTTGACGAATTGATATCGAAAAAATAGTAAAAAAATAAATTTATGATTAAAATTACTTTAGTAAAAAGTACTAATAAAAAATTGAAGAGCCATAAAGCATGTGCCCATGGTTTGGGTTTGTTTCGTATTGGCCAAACAGTCAAGGTTAAAAATACCCCAGAAAATTGCGGTATGATTAACAAAGTTAATTATTTATTGAAAGTTGAGAAAATTTAAATGCGCCTCAATACATTAAAGCCAGCGGTTGGGTCAAAACAAGAGCGAGTACGAGTTGGTCGTGGCATGGGTAGCGGTTTGGGTAAAACATGTGGACGCGGTCATAAGGGAGCAAAAGCTCGTTCTGGCTATAGCTGTAAAAGTGGTTTTGAGGGTGGACAATTGCCTTTGCAACGTCGTCTGCCAAAGTTTGGATTTACTTCTTTACGAGCTAATGAAAACGCTGAAATACAGTTGCGTGATTTAAATAAGGTTAAAGCAGCGCGCATTGATCTTGCTGAGCTGGAAAAAGCAAATTTGATTGGTAGTAGTATTAAGCGTGCCAAAGTTATTTTGGCTGGTAATATCAACAAGGCTGTTACTTTAGTTGGTATCGGAGTTACAGCTGGAGCCCGCAAGGCAATTGAAGCAGCCGGCGGAAAAATCGAGTAGTATTAATAATGGCACAAAAAAGTTCAGCTGGAGCAAAAAGTGGTTTAAGTGAGCTAAAGCAACGGTTGTTGTTTTTGTTGCTTGGTATTTTGGTTTATCGCATTGGTTCTCATATTCCAGTTCCAGGAGTAGATCCGCAGCGATTAGCTGATTTTTTTAATCAGCAAAAAAACGGAATACTAGGTTTGTTCAGCATGTTTTCTGGTGGTAATTTTGCAAAATTTACAATTTTTGCTTTGGGAGTGATGCCGTATATTTCTTCCTCTATTATCATACAATTATTTTCTTCTATAGTGCCGCAATTAGAGCAATTGAAAAAAGAGGGAGAGATTGGGAAACGGAAAATTAACCAGTATACGAGATATGGAACGCTTGCGCTTTCACTTTTTCAGGCGCTTGGTATCTCCAAGTATTTGACTGCTTCTGGAGTAGTACTAATTCCGGGACCATATTTTTATTTTGTTGCAACGTTGACGCTTACTACTGGTACTATGTTTATAGTATGGCTTGGTGAACAAATGACCGAGCGCGGTATTGGTAACGGTATTTCGATGATAATTTTTGCTGGAATTGTTGCGCGTTTTCCGGAAGCTGTAATTAAAGTGATGACGATGGTTCGTCAAGGGCAGATGCAAGTTATATCGTTGTTTTTGTTGGTAGCTGTAGTTATTGTTGTAACTGGTTTTGTGGTTTTTGTTGAGCGAGGTCAAAGACGAATTACTGTAAACTACGCTAAAAGACAGACTGGAAGAATGTTATATAATGCTCAAAGTAGCAACCTGCCGCTTAAAATAAACATGGCAGGAGTGATACCGCCGATTTTTGCTTCGAGCATTGTTATGTTTCCTGCTACTTTGGCGCAGTGGTTTGGGCAGACCAAGGGAATGGAGTGGTTAGGCCAGTTTGGTCTTTTTATATCGGTGGGGCAGCCCCTGTATTATATTTTTTACGCTGTAGCGATAGTTTTTTTCTGTTTTTTTTATACTGCGCTAGTTTTTAATCCAAAAGAAATAGCGGAAAATTTGAAAAAATCTGGAGCATTTATTCCCGGTATTAGACCGGGTGAGAACACAGCATCGTATATTGATTTGGTTATAACGCGTTTGACATTTTTTGGAGCAATTTATATTACTTTGGTTTCATTGTTGCCCGACTTGTTAATGTTTAAGTGGCATATGCCGTTTTATTTTGGAGGTACGTCTCTTTTAATTGTGGTTGTGGTATTGATGGATTTTATGTCGCAAGTGCAAGCGCATTTGCTGTCGCATCAATATGACTCAATCATGAAAAAATCTCGCTTAAAAGGCGGTGGGATGATGGTAAGGTAAAAACATATAGAGTATTAATATGAAAGTAAGAGCATCAGTTAAAAAAATGTGTCGTAATTGCAAAGTGGTTCGTCGCAGAGGCGTGATTCATATTATCTGCAAAGAGGCGAGGCATAAGCAGCGACAAGGATAGCTTAAAATTGATTTTTATTTTATTTAATGTATTCTTGACGCCCCTGGTGTTCGAGAGTTTTGGTGAATTATGAAATATATACATAAAGATGGAGTGTTGTAATGGCACGTATCGCAGGTATTAATATTCCGGTGCATAAGCACGCGAGCATTGGGTTAACCGCTATTTTTGGTATTGGCAGAAAGCGCGCGCTTGTTATTTGTGAAAAAGCAAAAGTCGATCCTTCGCGTAAAATTAAAGACTTGACTGAAGCAGAGGTTGAGGCTTTGCGTGTTCAGGTAAGCAAATTTACTATTGAGGGAGATTTGCGCCGTGAAGTTTCCATGAGTATTAAACGACTCATGGATCTTGGATGTTATCGTGGGGTACGTCATCGCCGTGGTTTGCCTGTGCGCGGTCAACGTACCAGAACTAATGCGCGTACCCGTAAAGGTAAAAGAAAAGCAGCAGTAACTCTACAAAAGGCTCCAGCAAAAGGGTAATAATATGACAACACCAGCACGTGCTCCAGTTAAGAAAAAAATAAAACGCAATATCGTTGATGCGATTGCGTATATTAGTGCTTCTTTTAATAATACGATCATTGCGCTTACCGATAAGCAGGGGAATGTTTTAGCTTGGTCTTCGGCTGGTACTTGTGGTTTTAAAGGCTCACGCAAGAGTACTCCGTTTGCTGCCCAGGTTGCTGCCGAAAAAGTAGGTATTATCGCTAAAGAATATGGTGTTAAGAATATAGAGCTTTACGTTAAAGGGCCGGGGCCGGGAAGAGATTCAGCGGGTCGTTCGCTTAATGCTTTGGGATTTAAAATCACTAGCGTCACTGACAAAACTCCTCTGCCGCATAACGGCTGCAGGCCTAGAAAAAAGAGAAGAGTATAACTTTGAGGGTTGCTTAGATGGCAAAATATATCGGTCCAAAATGTCGCTTATCGCGTCGTGAAGGTGTTGATTTACTGCTCAAAAGTAGAGCGCGTTCTTTAGAATCAAAATGTAAGGCTGATACTCCTCCCGGACAGTTTGGTGATAAGGTTGGTAAAAAAGCGACGGATTACAGTGTGCAGCTGCGTATGAAGCAGTTGGTCAAACGCTACTATGGAATTTTAGAAAAGCAGTTTCATAATTACTACAAGCGTGCTGATAGTCGCAAAGGATCAACTGGTAAAAATTTGATTCACTTACTCGAATCAAGGCTAGACAATGTGGTATATCGTTTAGGATTTGCTGCAACACGCGCTGAGGCACGGCAGTTGGTAAGCCACAAAGCGGTAGCGGTTAATGGTAAGACTGTTAATATTCCATCGTATTTAGTTGGTGTTAATGATGAGATTTCAATTAAAGAAAAGAATAAAAAACAAGGCCGTATTACTTCATCCCTAGAACTTGCTGAAAAAGGCACAACTTCTGAGTGGTTAATTGTAGATGCTAGCAAAATGACCGGTGTTTTTAAGCGTTTTCCAGATGTTAATGAATTCCCACCTGAATTTCAGGTTCACTTGGTGGTTGAGCTTTACTCAAAATAAAGAGGCTAGAATGCAGGATATTTATCGTAGTTTTTTAACGCCACGCGTTATTCAAGTTAAAAAAATTAGCTCGACTAGTGCCGAGATTGTGCTCGAACCTTTTGAGCGTGGTTTTGGGCATACGTTAGGCAATGCTTTGCGGCGTATTTTGTTGTCTTCGATGGAAGGAGCAGCAGTAACGGCGGTGCAAATTGACAATGTATTACATGAGTATAGCACTATCGAAGGAGTGCGTGAGGATGTGGTTGACATTGTGCTAAATTTAAAAGGCGTTCGTTTTAAAATGTATGGGCGTCGTAAAATAGTGCTAGAATTGAATAAAGATACTCCTGGACCAGTAACGGCACAAGATATCAAACTTGAACATGATGTTGAAATTGTAAATCCAGAGCATGTGATTGCACATATTTCTGGGGGTGGTAAGCTTGGTATGCGTATTACGGTAGCTTTGGGTCGTGGTTACCAGCCATCAAATGTGCATACTCAAGATGAAGAAAAGAGTCGTGCGGTTGGCAAGATATTAATTGATGCTTCTTTCAGTCCTGTATTAAGAGTTGCGTATCATGTTGAAAATGCCCGTGTTGAAAAGCGTACTGACCTTGACAAATTAGTCATCGATTTGGAAACTAATGGTACTTTGGATCCAGAAGAAGCGATCCGTATTGGTGCTACGATTTTGCAACATCAACTTGAAGCATTTGTTGAATTGCGCAAGCCTGAAGAGCCAAAGGTTGAAGAAAAAAATGATGAAATAAATCCGTTATTAATGCGTCCAGTTGATGATTTGGAGTTAACAGTACGTTCTGCCAATTGTCTCAAAGGTGAAAATATTTTCTTCATTGGAGATTTAGTGCAGCGTGATGAAAACAGTTTGCTTAGAACGCCCAATTTAGGCAAAAAATCACTAAACGAAATTAAGACTATCTTAGCCACGCGAAGTTTGTCGCTAGGAATGAAAATAGAAGGTTGGCCGCCTCCTGGTTTAGAAGCTCCTGTGGTTGAACCTGATTATGATGCTGAAAATAAAAATATAAAATAAAAAAGTGGTAGGAAATTATGCGCCATCGTAATAGCGGTAGAAATTTAAGTCGTACCAGTAGCCATAGAAAAGCTATGTTTTGTAATATGGTTGCTTCGTTGTTTAAACATGAAGTAATTAAAACCACTTTAGCTAAGGCTAAGGAGCTTCGTTGCGTGGCTGAGCCATTGATTACTTTGGCGAAAAAAGATTCAGTGGCTCATCGTCGTTTAGCTTTCTCTCGCTTGCGAGATGATGTTGCTGTTGGTCGATTATTTACTTCTTTGGGCCCACGCTACAAGGCGCGTCCTGGTGGCTATTTGCGTATTATTAAATGTGATGTTCGTACTGGAGATAAGGCACCAATGGCAATTGTTGAATTGCTTGATCGTAAGCCAGAATCCGAAGAGAACGAATAAGAGTTGTTGTAAAATAAAACAAAAATCCCCAGAAAGCTGGGGATTTTTTTATCAGAATGGAATGTCGTCATCGATCGGCGCATGCGACGTTGCTGTGCTAACACTTTCTAAGTGGCCATTTGTAGGAATTTCTACAGAATCATGAATTGGTGGAGCAGTCTTTTCTCTGCTACTACCACCAGCGCCAGAGCGGCTATCAAGCATATGCATTTCGTTTGCAATAATTTCAGTGGTATAACGATCCATGCCAGTTTTATCCTGCCACTTACGAGTGCGTAATGAGCCCTCAACGTATATTTTTGAGCCTTTGTGTAGGTATTCACCAACAATTTCAGCCAAACGATTAAAAAAGACTACTCGGTGCCACTCAGTTCTGTCCTGTAATTCACCAGATTGCTTATCTCTCCATGTTTCACTAGTTGCTAATGAGATAGTAGCAACTGCATTGCCATTTGGGGTATATCTAACTTCTGGATCGTTGCCAAGATTGCCAATTAAAATTACTTTATTCACTCCTCGAGCCATGTTTTTTTCTCCAATTAAGGTGTTATAAGTGTACAAAATCTGATACATTCTACCCACTATTTATTGTTTTTGCATCCCCTTTGTTTTTAAAACGGGGCGTGGCTCAGCTTGGTAGAGCACTGCTTTCGGGAAGCAGTTGTCGGAGGTTCAAATCCTCTCGCCCCGACCAAAAATTGAGGTTACAATTGGTACTATGTTTGCTATGTTAAAAAATAAGTTAAAAATTTTTAGAGTGATGCTGCTGGCTGTTTTTATTTTCGGTGTGACTGGCTGTGCTATTAGTAAAGGACCTGTCGATCCGCAGGACCCTTATGAGCATTTTAATCGCAATGTTTTTGCTTTTAATCTGGCTCTTGATCGTGCATTGCTTAGACCTGTAGCAAAAGCTTATGATTTCGTATTACCTTGGCCGGTAAAAAAAGGTGTACATAATTTTTTTGATAACGTTGGTGATATTACTTCAGCCGCAAATGAAATTTTACAGTTAGATTTTCCTCAAGCTATAGCAGATATTGCTCGCGTGGTTATTAATACGATATTTGGTATTGGTGGTTTATTTGATGTGGCTACTCGATTGGGTGTGGAAAGAGATGTTGAAGATTTTGGTTTAACTCTTGCGCATTGGGGATCTAGAGATACGCCATATATAGTGCTGCCTTTTTTCGGTCCAGCTACAGTGAGAGATGCTGTTGCGCTGCCCGTTAATTACTTTTTGCTGAGTCCTTGGGGATATGTTAACTCTCAAGAAGTGCAGTATATTACAGCCGGATTATATTTCGTCCAGCGTCGTTCAGAGTTGTTGATAGGTGACAAAGTAGTTGGGCAGGCATTTGACCCATATGTGTTTGTGCGCGATGCGTATTTACAGCGCCGAGAGTTTTTAATCAATGAAAATGATGCACGCCGTGTTGAGCGCTATGTTGCTGAAGATGGTACCAAGCATCGAAAAACTCAAACCATACGACCCGAGAGTCATATTGTATATTAGGTGGATACTATCGTAGCTTTGCCAGTCTTTGTTTTTGTCTTTCCCAATCGCGACTTTTTATAGATGCACGTTTGTCGTATTGTTTTTTGCCGCGTGCCAATGCGATATCAATTTTAACTTTATTTTTCTTCCAGTGTAAATTAAGCGGGATAATTGTATATCCCTTGCGAGCGATCGCGCCAACTAATTTATTGAGTTCTTTTTTGTGGAGCAATAATTTGCGCGTTCGGTCGGCAACCGCGTGGACATGTGTTGAGGCGGTTGGTAGTGGCGCAAAATGAGAATTTAGTAAAAACGCCTCTCCATTTTTGAGGATTACGTGGCTTTCGCTAAGCTGCGCTTTGCCAGCACGTAGGCTTTTTATTTCCCAACCGGTAAGAGCTAACCCAGCTTCTAGTGTTTGTTCGATACTATAATCATGGCGTGCTTTACGGTTGTCGGTAATTAAGCTTGTCATTTTTAAACTCGAGTATTAGCTTTTTCTTTTCTATTTTTCCGCCATTGATTTGGTTTGTATAGACGTAGGTCCAGGTGTCGGTGTTAAACATATCAGTGAGCAATGGTGCTCCCAAAATGGAAGCCACTTCACTCTTGCTCAATCCAGTGTGTAGCTTAACCACCGTATGTTGATCAATGATGTTGCCCTGTTGTACATCTACACGATAAGGGCGTAGTCTGCTGCACCCGTCTAATAAAAGCAATAAAGACATGGTTACGAATATCAATAAAATTTTACGCATGGTAATGCCGCTCCGCTATTTTTGTTATATGATTCGACCCATATGATATGCCAACTATGGTTTTTTGTAAATTCAGTTATAATTTGGTACAATTTGCTATATGGTAGAGGAAACCTCAGCTTTTAATATTTGGAGTGAGCGCGATCTTGGTGTTGATACGACCACGGACCAAGATTTTGACACGGTATCAGAAGCTGATGTTAAGTATTGCTGTAACTCCTTTTATCCCTTTATACAGCTTGTTAATGCGGATGCAGTATTTGGTGAAGAACAGCCGCTAACTTTTGTTAAAGCGTCAACCGGTTGGATGCTTCACGATTACGGTGAGGCTATTAGTGCTTCCTCTCCTTATTCAGCAGAACAACAAAAAACCGCAAATAGCGTTCTTGACCAAGCAAAAACCGTTGAAGAAATCGGAAAGCTCATTGCTGCAAAAAACTGGGTTTCAGTTGAGGTAATTGCGGGTTCGCCAATGATGAAGCGCTTTGTTTGGATAGAGGCAAAAAGATCCAAATTTGATTTGATTGGATATGAGCCAAATGCCAGCGATGAAAAATGCTACGATCGTTTAGCCAAGCGTGCTAAGGATATGGGGCTAGTTTGGGAGCATCCTATAAAAGTCCAGCCACAATCTAGTATAACCACAGCGACATAAAAGACATGTTTTTTTGTGAAATTTGAGGGATAGGAAACTTTATGGAACAAGATACGGCAAAAAAAGCAGATGAGCAAATAACGCCGATACAAGTCGGTATGTCGCCGCCCGAGTCTAAAAAAGGTCAAAAACCACCATCTATACTTACCATTGACAAGGCTTATAATATATTGCTGAGTTCCAGATATCCAGTTAGTGACAATAGTGCAATTGATGAGAATGATGTTGATGAGAAGCGTGTCTCGACAGGGAAAATTAATTGCATGATGGAAACGTTGCGGTGTAAGCCTTATCCTAATTGTGAAGCAGTTAAAAAGTGTCCTCTTGATAAATTAGAAAAGGATAAAGAACGCCTTTTGAGGGAAAGGCTTGATTACGTAGTAAATATGAGTAGCGGTATGTTGTTTCAGGCTATTCCTGAAATAGATTATGGGAAGTCGGATGACGCAAGTAAAAAGATTAAAGAGAGTATTGAAAAAGGCATACCAACTTTCGAGATTTTTTTAAAAGAAGCAGGAATAGATATTAACGAAGATGGTAAATATGCAAATGCTAAAAAACAGCTTGAAGAATTCCATAAAAAATATGATGAAATGCGTGAAAATCTAATCGAACGGAATGTTAAGTTGTACCTTAATGGTGCAACTAGAGGAGCCGTGATAGAAGAAGAGGAGGTTTTAGCGGAGAAAATTGCCGTTGAAGGGGAAAGAAAATATAGAGAAAGATTCGAGGCAATGGGAGACGAAAAAGATTTAAGAGAGTTACAAAATATGCATAAAGGCATGGATGATGCCACTTTTATGGGTCAATTGGCTAAGTTTAATCCGAAGACATCGTCATACAGAACTATTGATGACCTGTTAGAGGGCGAAACACAAAAAGTCCCTAATTCTAATGGATTGTATGTTAGGTGTGGCAGTGATGGTGAAAAAATTTTTATCCTTAAAGAGCCTAATAGGGAAAATACCCTGAAGGTTATTGAAGCAAAAAAAAATAAAGAACAAATTAATTGGACTGGTGTTTCTGAAACTGACTATGCTAGACAAAGTGAAATACTGACGCTGTGCTTAGCAGCGGGGAAAAAATGTACTATTAATGGAAAAAAACTTCCATTATCAGAAACAATGCCATCAGGAGAGCCAGAAAACTATACTCAGTGGGTTAAAAATATTATTGAGTTATATGGGTCGGATGAGAAAAAGCGTGCTGAGCTTTTGAAACAGTTGGGTCGTGTTCTCGACGAGAAAGGACCTGATGAAAAAGAAAAATTTTTGTTTCATCTGAGCGAGAACGGTTCAGTGGAAGAGCGCAAGGTGGCTGAGGAAGCTATGAGAGGAACTGGGGTTATAGTTCGAAATAGAATTGTTGATGAAAGTCATTGGTATGATAATACTGCTCCGGGAAAGGAAAAGAAAACGAGAACGTATAGATACGACGAAGAAACGCCGTGTTTAAAAGATGTTGTTGTTAAAAAATTAGAAGCGGCTGAAAAAAAATTACTTGAAGCAATGGGAACAGAACCAAGAGATGAACCGTATATAGCTCAATGTAAGGCCGAAGTTGATAATCGTAGTAAAGCTCTTATGAAGCTCATTGAAAGCAATACGGAAGAAGAGAACGTTAAAGCGAGATCAATACTGGGGTTTAACGAGAGGTATATTGATCGGTTAGACGATATTGCAAAAAAAATAGCAAAAGCAGAAGAGCGGCAAGGCACGATGGTGAAAAAAGCGGAAGAGGAGAAGGCCGGTGCATTAGAAAAAGTAAGAAGATTGTCGTTGCCAGAAGAAAAAAGAAATCTAATTGAGTATATTGAAAAGCTAGAAAAATTAGAAGAGCTAGAAAAACTAGAAAACCCGGACAAAGCAGATGAAATTAAAAAGTTGAAAGAGGAGATGGCTAAGTTAGAAAATGTTGTAGTGGAAGGAAAAAATACTGTGAATGGTTTGAAAGTATTAAATGAAGAAATTTATAAGTGCGCAGACGATTTGAAAGGCTTAGAAAAGGATAATAAGGAGTTATCAAAAAAACTAGAAGCACCCGACAAAGCAGATAAAGAAAAGGTAAATAATTTTTTAGAAAAGCTAAAAGAACGAGACAAGGCGAGAAAAAGCGACGAACCTGATGAAGAAAAAATAAAGGAACTGAAAGGGGCGCTTGGCGTCTTACAAGAGAGTTTAGGAAAAGATGTGGATTCTTTACTAGAGGTAGATTCGGAAATTGCGACGAAGCGTAAAGATTTGAAAAGAAGTAAAAAATATAAAAGCGAGTTGTTGGTAACTGCAAAAAAAATGCTTGAGAAAAAAGTAGATGTAGATGATGCTCCGGTGCTGTCGTTAAAAGAATATCTTAAAAAACGAAAAGAAGCGGCAGATGCTACTGATATTTTAGAAAAAACGAGATTGGAAAATGAGCTGAAAGTAGCGAAAGACAAAGTTGTTGATGGTGAAAAAAAAGATGTAAATGATTTAGTAGAAAAAGATGAGGCCGTTGAAAAAGCAGTTAAGGATGTGGCAGAAAAGAAAAAAGCTCAAGATGGAGCATTAAAAGAAGTAAAAACGCTTAGTAATACAGTCTCAGTAAATGAAAAACCATTGTTAGATAGTTATATTAAAAGCCACGAAGAATTGGAAAAAGAAAATAAAAAAGGTGATAAGTGCGATAAGGCTGTAGTAAAAAAACTGGAAGAAAATCTGGCGTTAGCGGAAACAGGACTTCAAAGCAAGGAGTCTCAGCTAGCTTTAACAAATTTAAAAAAACACGATCAAGAACTTAAGACGGCAAATGATAGCAAGAAAGAAGCAGAAGCGGAGCGCGATGAGTCCCTAAAAAAAGTAACAGAGCCGGTAATACAGATGCAGTTAAGGGGGTATCTTAAAAAACGAAAAGAGCTAGAAGGTGAAAATAAAAAAGGCGGTAAGCGTGATAACAAGAAAGTTGAAGAACTAAAAAATGAGATGGCTGCTTTAGTGGGGGAAATAAAGTCACTAGGGGATAATAATGCAGTCAAAGCTATAGAAGCTTTAGAAAAATCAGAAGAAGGTAATCCGGAAGAAGAAAAAGTAAAAAATTCGATAATAGAATCGAGAAATGAGTTTGATGCTGCGGAGGTAGGTCTTTTATGGTCCATTGAGAACAATCCAGAGCAATTAAAAGAGCTTGTGAGTAAATTGAGCAAGCATCCAAAGGGGTTCAAAGATATTGTCAAGAATGTTAAAAATGATCAAAGACAAGCTTTTCAAACAGCTTGTGTTAACGCATTAGACGAGCTTGTTGATGAAGAAGAACAGCGCATACAAGCTGGTGCCATAGCAGAAACGCTAGCAAGTTTTCCTGTTGATCCTGCGAACCCAGAGCGATCGAGCCCAGAGCAATTAAAGGAGCTCTGGGCTAATATTAAAAAAGCTAAAAATGAAAAAGTTGTTGATCTATGTGCCTCTTGTTTGAAGCCAGAGCAAAAAGCTATTTTATTAGCAGATAAAGCTGAGTTATTACTTAGGGTTTCTCCAGAAAAGATAGGAGAAGTAAGAAGTGAGGTTGAAGTAAATAAAAAATCTTGTGAAGCAGTTAAGCAGCCGCGTTCTGATAAGTTTGAAGCATATTTAAATAAACGAAAGGAGTTATTGCAAAAAGGTTACTTTGCGGAAGAAGATGTAACGCTCCTTAATGGTTTAGCGGTAGATATTAAAAAATCGGCAGAATTAAAAGTTGCAAAAGGCATGCAGATGGCAGATGAAAAATTGCAGAAAATAGAAGGCGATTTAAATGATGCTAAGAAGGATATTGGTTTGATTATTGGAGCAACTAAAAAACCAGAAGAATTACGCGAACTTTGGGTTAGGCTTAGTAGTAATAATACACTAGAAGAAAAGCTCAGTGTATATAGAAAACATTTTAGTGAAGAGCAAAAAAATGGTTTGCAAAAGCACTATACTGATGTGTTAAAAGAGACTAATGAGAAATTAGGAAAAGCGACAACTAATGTTGAAAAAGATAGTCTAAATAAAGAACTTGTTAAAATACGAAAGGAACAATTGAGTTTTATTGGAACAGATCCAAGACGATTATTAGATACAAGTAAGGTGCAAGAAGCTACAGATGCAGCAGCAAGAGGGACTAAGGCAATAAGTGACTGGGCAGGGCGAGGAAATAAATTACCAGGGGAAGGCACATTGCTTTTTATTTATCTTGATAATCGAAAGAAACTAAATGACAAAATAAAGGAACTACGAAAGGCAGGTACGAGCATTGCTAATAACGAGGAAGTTAATAAATTGAGACAAAACGTCGCCGACGCAGTGAAAAATATAGAGGTAGAAGTAGAGAAAAAAGAAAACAAGAAGGAAAATATAAAAGAAGAAGCAGGTCTGGTAGCGTTGTTAGAAGCCGAAGATAAAAAGATAATGGAAGTAGAGCAGGAGGAAATCGATGGACTCGCTAAAGATTTATCTGAAGAGCAAGAAGGCGCTTTATTAAAATACTGTGGGGATACGATAAGCGACAAATGCGTTCCGCAATTTGAAAAAGGAGTTAAGGAGGCTGAAGCTGCTTTAGCTGAAAAGTTAAAGGTAGTAGAGGGAATTAAGGGTGTTAGGTCTGTTGTGGAATATGGGGGCGAGCGAAAGAAGTTGGTGGAAAAACGAAAGGAACTAGAGGGATTTAAAAGGGCTTTAAAAACATTGGATGAAGTGTTAAAAAAGAACCCAAACGATGCTGGTCTTGCTGAAGAGAAAAAAGATATAGAAGAGAAGATAAAAAAAGCCACTAAAGAAATTGAAGGCTTACAAGTAAAGGTCACCGATGCGACGAAAAAAGTGCCTGACAAAGAAGGAAGAAGGGCTGTAGATGGCGTAGAAGAAGCGGATAAGGAGTTGCAAAAACAACGAGAAGGTTTAGAAAAAGCTAGAAATGACAGAGATGCGGGATTGCTTGCAGCTATAGAGAAAATATATGGATTTCTTGTTGCTAATGGAGCTAAAAGACCAGGGATTACAATTACAAATCTGACAAAAGAAATGCAAAACCCTCAAACTCGATTAGAAGTATTAAATGGACTACCAGAACCTTATGGGACGGCGGTAAAAAAAGAAAAAGCTTATATTGATTTAGTAAAAGAAGTTGAAAAACTAAAGCAACCTCAAAAAGAACAAGAGCCCGGAAAACAAAATATCAATAGATCTGTGATGAGGTCCAACAACAGCTGAGCGTTTTATATAATCTCTCTCCGAGCTTTGAAGAAGTCTGACAAGATTTTGCTGCATTCAATAGCGAGAATATAGCCTTGGTATTCGATTTTGTGATTTGAATTTTTTTCATCTAATAATTTAAAAACACTTACAACCGCTCCGGTTTTTGGATCTAATGCTCCAAAAACCAAGCGTTTAATGCGTGAGTGCAACATGGCGCCAACACACATTGCGCATGGTTCTAGAGTCACATATAAAGTCACGTCAGGTAAGCGATAATTATTTAATTTTTGTGCGGCCTGTCTTAAAGCTATAATTTCTGCGTGTGCTGTTGGATCGCAAGTACTGATAGGGCAGTTAAATCCTTCGCCAATTATTTCATTATTTACTACGGAAATAGCACCAACTGGCACTTCATTGGCGCTCTTGGCTTTTTCTGCCATCCTAAGCGCGTGCTGCATAAAAAAAATATCTTGTGATCTTGAATTAGGCATTAAGTTATTTTTTTAAGTTGCGATAAAAGTTTTCATGTGTCCCAACATCTAGCAAGATAATTTCTTTTTTTGATTCGTAATACTTATATGCAATCAAAGTAAGCTGGCCTATCATATGAAATTTATAGACTTTCACACCTAAGCAATCTCCTTTTTTATTTTCTCCAATGTTGGGATTGACACGTATTTTTTCGATACTTTTTTCTAATGAGATTGCTTGATTGTTGTGTAGCCTTTTTGCCGAACGCTTGAAAGCGTTAGTTTTGTTTATTTGCACTAAACTCACCCTTTGTATATGGTTCTACTCTTCCAGCGTCGACATCTGCCAACCCCTCAAAAATTTTTATAATAAATTCAACTGGCAAATCTGGATTGTCTATGGCGGCGCGTCCAATTTTTGCCCAATAAGCTATTTGATTAGGAACAGAGCGATATTGCGCTTGCGCTATTGGCTTTGCTGCGTTATAAAGCTCTTCGTTAATTTTTATTGCAATGCTCATAATTTACCTATTTAAGTATCGATTAGTTACAATAGTAACTTATATAAACTTTAATGAATTGTCAAGAATATGTTAATATTACATACTGATGAACATAATGCCAGAGAGAAAAATTTTTAAAGTATCGCAAATTAATGCTGCAGCTAGAGCAATTCTAGAAGCCAATTTTGATCACGTGTGGATTGAAGGAGAAATATCAAATCTGGCCGAACCAAGCTCTGGTCATATCTATTTCTCACTTAAAGATGAATCAGCTCAAGTTCGTGCGGCAATGTTTCGTAGTAGAAAATTGGCTCTTAAGTTTCAGCCAAAAGATGGAGTGCACGTAATTGTTAGCGCACAAATTAGCCTCTATGAGCCAAGAGGTGACTATCAGCTAATTATTGAACATATGGAACCTGCTGGCGTCGGAGTTTTGCATGCTAAATTTTTGCAGCTGAAGGCAAAGCTCGAAGCTGAAAAGCTTTTCGATGTTAAATACAAAAAGCCTTTGCCAAAGTTACCGCGATGTATTGGTGTGATCACTTCGCCAACCGGTGCTGCAATTCGCGATATTTTGAGTGTGCTCAAACGCCGTTTTGCAGGCGTTACTGTTATTATTTATCCCACGCAGGTACAGGGCAGTGAAGCAGCTGCGCAAATTGTCTTAGCATTGCAGACTGCAAACATGCGTCATGAGAGTGATGTATTAATTTTAGCGCGTGGCGGCGGGTCTCTGGAAGACTTGTGGTCGTTTAATGAAGAAGTTGTTGCGCGTGCGATTTTTGCGAGCTCTATTCCGGTTGTTAGTGCGGTTGGACACGAAACTGATTTTACGATTGCTGATTTTGTTGCTGATATGCGAGCACCGACACCATCAGCTGCGGCGGAGCTTGCGGTTCCGGATGCTGTGGAATGGTTGGCGGCTTTAGTAAATTTTAAGCAAAGATTAATTAATTTAATACAATATAAATTACAACAAACGAAATTATTATTAGAAAGTTTAAAAAATCGTTTGCGCCCCCCGCAGTATTATTTATCCCAGCAAGCGCAACGTTTGGATGAAGTGGAGCGCCGCCTTCATATGGCAATGCAGCATCAACTAACTTATTGGCAGCATCGACTAGTCAAAGCGAGCGCTGCACTTAATTTAGTTAGTCCGCTCGCAACACTAGTACGTGGTTATGCAATTGTCAGCAAGGATAGCAGAGTAGTACAAACAACCAAAGACGTTATTGTCGGTGATGCGATACAAACAAAATTGGCGGATGGAACACTTTGTTGTTTGGTAGAAAAAATAATCTAGCGAGTTTCTGATAGCTTAATGATATTTTGGTTGCTCGAACCGCGGAAGGACAGATTGAGATCGTTTTTGTTTACGTCATATGGTCCATCAATCAAAATGTCAGTTGATTGCAAAAATTTTTCAATTGCTGGATTTTTTGTTGCCATAGAGAGTAACTCAGCGTAGTAATATCCACTGTAGGTTATAATATTTAAATTATTTTTATTTTGTTTTATTAACTCAGCTAATTTTGCACAGGCAGCTGCTTGTGCGAACGGTTCTCCTCCAGAAAATGTTACGCCATCGATTAATTTTGTTTCGTTGATCGAGTCCAATAG
This sequence comes from bacterium, assembly GCA_037142515.1. Classification (GTDB taxonomy): domain Bacteria; phylum Pseudomonadota; class Gammaproteobacteria; order UBA9339; family UBA9339; genus JBAXAM01. The sequence goes on from JBAXAM010000003.1 coordinate 53,620, forward strand.
CTTGGTAATGGAAATATCATAACCACCAGCAAAATCTTGAGTGTCTGGATTGTGGCAGCCGACGCAGCGATGCGGGCACCCTTGGGTAAAAATTACATAGCGTAGTCCCGGTCCATCGACGACGCTTTCTTTAATTATTCCTGCTATGCGAAGTTGAGTCATACAGTTACAGATGTGCAATCCTTTGTTTTAATTCTGCTTGCTTGGCATCGTTGAAGCGGTCAATAGTGCTTAAGTAACCGGTGATGCGGCGTATACGTTTAATTGAAGTGGAAGCACAAGCAGGACAGGCATCATCAATTATTCCCGAGTGACCGCAAGCATTACAAAAATCGACTGGAAAGTTTATGCCTACATATCCCATATTTGCTTCTTTCATGCACCGCAGCACTTTTTCTATAGCATCATGATTGTGTTTTGGAGGCGCGCTGAATTCAACATAGCTAATGTGTCCGGCATTTGTATATTTGTGATAAACGCCTTCAATTCTAATTTTATCATGAGTGCTAATTTGGTAACTGACTGGAACATGAAAAGAGTTGGTATAATACTCTTTATCAGTAACGCCTTTTATAATGCCATATTCTTCTTTGTCTAATTTTACAAAGCGTCCCGACAAGCCTTCGGCTGGAGTTGCCAGCAAGGTGTAATTTAAATTATAGCGCTCGGCTAGAGCATCAGTTTTATTACGCATGAATACAACTATTTCTTCACCCAATTTTTGTGCTTCCAAGCTCATGCCATGATGTTGACCAATTAGCGCCATCAGAGTTTCAGCCAAACCAATAAAGCCTATGGCAAGAGTGCCGTGTTTAATTGCTGGTTCGATGCTATCATTTGCTTGTAAATTTTCAGTACCTACGTACAAGTTTTGTCCCATCAAAAACGGCATATCGCGCACTTTTAGCTTTGCTTGAACGTTGTAGCGGTGATGCAATTGCTCAGCTGCTAATTCAAGCGCGGCATCGAGTTCTTGGTAAAATTTAGGTAGATCACGCTGCGCTTTAATTGCTAGGCGCGGTAAATTTAAAGTAGTAAAACTTAAATTGCCGCGTCCGTCGGTTACTGCAGGACCCATGCGGTTAGCTATAACGCGAGTGCGACACCCCATATAACTAACTTGGTCGCCAAATTCTTTGTTGAAGGAGGAATCCATAAAACTAAAAGTTGGATTCAAGCGTTTTGTAGCGACGCTGATTGCTAGTCGAAATAAATCATAATTTGGATCAGTGGGATTATAATTTACTCCTTCTTTTACGCGGAAAATTATATTTGGAAAAATCGGTGTTTCTCCCATGCCAAGGCCTTTTTCGTAAGCCAATAATACATTACGTGTTATGCGACGTCCGGCTTCACTGGTTTCAGTGCCAATATTTAAACTGGAAAAGGGCACTTGTGCGCCAGCGCGACTATGCATGCTGTTTAAATTATAGATTAACGCTTCCATTGCTTGGTAGGTTTCGTTATCGTCAGCGTTTTCCACAAATGGCGCCATATCGCGATCGAAAAAAGCAAAGCTTTGCCCTCCATGCATGTCATTTTGTGAGCTTTGCAAAATGATAGCGGCTAGTGCTGTAGCCGAACTAGGACGTTTTGGTGGGCGAATGAAACCGTGGCCATTATTAAAGCCATTTGTTAAAAGCTTGCCCAGGGGGATTTGCACACAAGTTAATGTTTTGCCATAAAAGTCTAAGTCATGAATATGATAGTCCCCGCGCTGATGAGCTAGTGATAGATGTTGGGGTATCAAACGGTGCAAATAATAAGCACGTGAAGCAGTGCTCGCAATTTGTAGCATTTTAGCCGAAGGAGAATTGGAAATATTGGCGTTTTCACGATTGGTTTCAACTAGAATATCTGCAACCATGTCCATTAATTTTGATTTGCCTTCGCGAATGCGATTACGTTCGGCGCGGTATAAAATGTAGGCTTTAGCGGTTTTAGCATGGCCACTTTCAATTAATATTTTTTCTACAGCGTCTTGTACGTCTTCGACGCCAAACAACTGGCTTTGGAATTTTTGTTTTAAGTATTTTAAAACCTGTGCGGTGAGTTCCAGTGCTGTTGCTTGATCTGAGCCGCCAACCGCTTGAGCTGCTTTTAAAATGGCCTCAGTAATTTTGCCAGAATGAAAATCTGCTTCACGCCCGTCGCGTTTTTGGATTGTAGTAAACATGTATGCTGCTCCGTTTAATTTAATCAGCATAATACTACATTTTGTGGTTTTGGCAAGAAGAAATCACAAGATGTAGTAAAATTCTTGTGATTTGATAATCGGCTGATTTAAAAAGAAATGTAATTATCTTGTAAAAATTTTGTTTTGTGATTATAACTAATTAGGTTATATTTATAACCATGTATAAAGTACAAATCCATAAGCAAGCCAGCATAAAATTATGGAGCTTTCTTATGATCATGATTCAAAAGCGTTAGATATCAAAAAACTAGCAGGGGAGGAGTATTGGCGTCTTAGGGTTGGTAGTTGGCGGGTTGTCTATGATAGGGATGATGTAGTAAAAATTATTAAGATAGAGCGTATTAAATCAAGAGGTGATATATACAAATGAATACAACATTACAAACAATAAAAAACATATCTGGAAATACAGAATATGTTTTGTTGCCTATAGCGATATACGAAAATTTAAAAGAAAATATTGATCGAGTGGTTAGTCAATGTATTTCAAAAAAAGACTATGTTGATTTTGAGCCATCGGATTTTATCAAAAACAAGATTGCTTTGGCGCGCATGAAGGCGAAAATAACACAAGTTTCTTTGGCCAAACATCTTAATGTGTCACAGGCATACATTAGTAAAATTGAAAATGATGAGTACAAAGTAACTAAAAAATTATTTGAGAAAGTTACTAACGTTATTGAAAAATTAGCCAATTTTTGAAATTGTGACAATCGTTCCCAGCAAGAATAAAATTCCTGCAATAGCCAGCGGAACATGAAAGCCAAGCGCAAGTAGCAGGCCTGTGAGTGGTGGTGTTATTGCCCATGATAGTGCTGCAAGGCTGCTGCTAATTCCCATAACCCAGCCTTGCTCGTGATTCGCTGCAGTGTCAGAAAAAGCAGTAACCAGGGCATTTCCACCCAAAGCAATTGCAGTTGCCATTGGTAGCATGCCAAGCCATATACCGATTTCGCCACCGTAAATTACAGCAGTGCAGCAAGTAGCGGCTATAGTGAGATTGATATAAATAATTTTTTTTAATTTTATAACTCGTATGACTATACGTACTGTTGCTAAAGAATTAAGACAGAGGATAAGGCCCATCCATAAATAAAAACAGCCAAGCAAGCGGCCAGAGTAGTTATATTTTTGAATCAAAGAAAGCATATTTGTTTGAAGGTATAGCGCCCATCCAACTTGAAAACAGACGTAAATAAACGCGAGTGTGCGAATATTTTTATGCGTTAGCGCGCGGATAAAAACTTTAAAGCTTTGGGTGAGGTGTAACTTTTTTGGGAGCTGAACTTTGAGTGTTTCTTCATATGTTAGTAGCAGCAGCAAGGCATTTAAAAGAGCGAGTATTGCAGCAAAATAAAAAGGGGTAGTAAAACTAAACCAGTCGACTAAAGTGTTATCAATTAGTAGGCCGCCAATTATTGGGCCGACAATAAAGCCTAAATTATTGGCTGCAGAGACTGTGCCGAGTAGAGGCGCTTTATTTTTTTGATTGCTGATATCGATAATAGCCGCTTGGGCTATTATTTGGCTGGCTGCAATAGCTCCAAGCCATGCGCGACCAAGCATTAACAACAATACCTGGTTGAAAATAATACCAAGCACTGATATGCCCATGCCACAGCTCGTGCCGAGCAGACAAAAAAGTAATACTTTGCGCCTGCCGATGTGATCTGAAATATTGCCAAGAATTGGTGCGCTTAAAAACATAAACAGTGAGGCAGTTCCCATGGTAATGCCGTATAAAATATTACGCCATTGTATGGATACGTTACTGGTAAACAAAGTTGTGGATTCACCTGTAAATAATTTACCAAATATTGGCCATGGAAAACTAATTCCCATAGTATCGATAGCGATGATTAAGAATAAAACTATAGCTATATAATTGGGTTTAGTTGACATTAGCGTTTTGTGGTTTTTATTCTTGTATAACGGCCCATCAATGTCGCTGTTTCTAGGATATGTCCCTGCATAGCTAGGCGCAATTTTTCGCTAGTTATTGCTTCTGGTAAATTGAGTACTGTATCTAGGGCGTATAAATTAAAAATATAGCGGTGTTCGCCTGAGGGGGGGCATGGTGCGCCATATTTTGCTTGAGGCCAACTATTGACGCCGACTTTGGTTCCTGGTGGCAAAGTAGTTACATTCTCCTCTAGTGAATTTATTTTTGGAGGTAAATTGTATAACACCCAGTGAGTCCAAGTTCCAGATGGAGCATCAGGATCGTCAAAAATCAAGGTAAATGACTTTGTTTTAATTGGTGAATCTTGCCATTTAAGTGGCGGGGAAACACTCTTGCCATTACAGGTATATAGAACGGGCAAAACACTGCCGTTGGTAAAAGCCGAACTGGTAAGTTTCATGGCACAAACTCCTTGATTTATTATTTTCATACTTGAGCTATAAATCCTTTTAGATAATCCGTTTCCGTAATTGCTGAATGTATGGGATGATCTGGCGCTTGGTGTAGTTGTTCAATCACTATAGCGCCGCGTCTTTCTTGTAATGCTGCTTGGCGCAGTATATCAAGCAGCATGTCTCGTGACAAATGCAGCGAGCATGATGTGGTAATTAAAATTCCGCTTGGTCGTAAAACTTTTAATGCCAGGCGATGCAAGCGTAAGTAAGCATTTACTCCGGTCTCAATGTCCTTGCGGCGCTTAATAAATGCTGGTGGGTCTAAAATAATCACATCAAATAATTTTTGTGCTATATGCAAATCTTTCAAAGCTTGAAAAGCATCGGCACAAATTAGTTCAATTTTGGTGCTGATGTTGTTTAAGTCAGCATTTTGCTTTATTTGACTTAAAGCAAATTCAGATGCGTCAATACAAGTAATATTTTGAGCGCCATGTTTTGCGGCATTTATACTAAAACTTCCGCTGTAGCTGAAAACATCAAGCACATTTTTGTTTTTAACATAAGGAGCTAGGCGAGCACGATTGTTGCGTTGATCGTAAAACCAGCCAGTTTTTTGCCCTTCTTTTATAGAGGCAATAAAACGGATATTGTTTTCTTCGAGCTCAACTTGCTTTGGCGGATTGCCATATGCTGCTTCAATGTATCCTGGTAAATTTTCAGTGGTGCGAATAGAACTCTTGTTACGCCATAAAATAGAAGTGGGCTTGATTGTACAAACTAGCGCTTCGACAATTAATTCTTTTAAGTTTTCTAGGCCGGCAGTGTTTAATTGCGCAACTAATACGTCATTAAAGCGGTCGACGACCAAGCCTGGTAATTGATCACTTTCGCCAAAGATCAGGCGGTAAAATGGTTTGGCAAAGCAAAGTTCGCGAAGCGCTAGCGCCTGTTTGATTCTAGCAATAAAAAAAGCGCAATCAATTTTTTCATTTGGATTGTGTGTCAATAAACGTGCGCAAAGGAGCGTGTTTGGATTGATATAACCCACGCCTAAATTTTGATTGCGTGAAGTTTTAATTATTACTAGTTCGCCTGGCTCAAAATTTTTTAGGAGCGAGATTTTTGTGTCTATTTCATTGCTATAGACCCACAAATGTCCAGCGAGCAGTCGACGTTCTTCATTTTTTTTTAAGATAATAGTGTTCATTCTCGACTTAATTCTAACACATTTAATTTTTATAGCTCTTAAGTGTTTCTTAATATTTTGTTGTTACAATGAAAGAAACATTGTAGGAGAGTTTATGTTTAATGTATCTAAGCGTTTATTTTTTAGTCGCCTAATTTTATCTGTGGTTGCCGTTTCTTTTTTTGCTATTGCTAACGCTGCTATGGCAGTACCTAAGCAAGAAGTATATTTATCCGAAGAACCACTACCAAAAATTGCTGCAAGACTTAAAGATCAAGGAATGTCACAAAGGCAAATTGTAAAGCATCTGAAAAGTACTTTGCCTAAAATAAATTCACAGCTAGCTAAAGAGAAATTTGGTATAACATGGATAGATAACCAATTGCGAGCTATTAATAATTATCCTGCTGTTGCTATATGTTACATGGGATCAGAGGTTGGCTATGGCTTATTTGCATTGGATCGTATTGAAGCAAATAGTCTTATAGCTGAATACACTGGTAAACACATTAAAGATGAGCGGTCGTTTACAATGAATTCTTACATAGCTGAAGTAGATGGAGATGGTTTGATTTTTGAAAAGATTGATGCAGAGCACGATGGTAATGCTGCTCGTTTTGCCAATCACTTGTTATTTGAAGATGATTTAGTGTCTTATCGATATGATTTTTCAGATGGGTATATATCAGAGAGCGATCTGGCAATAGCTAATTCTGGGCTCATGCCGCTTAGCACAATAGATGACCGACATTCAGTGTTAGTAGCGATTAGAGATATAAACCTGTTTGAACAGATAGGCTTCTCTTATGGCAACAACTATGGTTATGAACACTCGGCGTGGCCACAAGAACCGTATTTATTTGATAAAAATGGAGATATAATACCTAGCAGTCAATATAAAATATTAAACAAAGGGATAAGGTTTGCTGATGAGCTTAATAATAAATCTTTATTATTTATACTTACATCTAAAGAATTGAAGCTTTGGACAGAAGAGAATATTTATCTTCATAATGATTATGTAATATTAAATACAGGAAGAAGCGATATGAAATTTGCTGTTGTTGATCTCAATGTGTGGAAAGAGCAGCTTTCTAAGCCAGTAAACAGATTAAGTGTCCCTTGCTATCTTATGGCTTCTACGGAAAGCATGGGCGCTCTTTTATATTTATTAGAAAAGATGGATAAACTTGCGTTTAGTAAAGAAAAGCGAAGTAGGTTTTTGACTGCAGCTAGAGATAGTGGTTATGATATGAAAAAGTTGCAGGGGTTGGTGAAAAATATTGATAAAGAAGATTTATAAATCAATTTTTAAACACAATTCTTATTGGGGTTCCAGATAAATCCAAAGCTTCGCGATAAAAGTGCTCTAGATAGCGGCGATAGTTTTCTGGCAAGTGCTCGGTACGCGTGCCATGGATGATAATGGTTGGTGGGTTATGACCGCCAACATGAGCATAACGTAATTTTATTTCTTTGCCACGAGCAAGAGGTGGTTGGAATTTTGTTACTGCTTGTTCTAAAATTTTAGAAAGTTTTGGAGTTTTTAACTCTCTGGTTGCGCTAGTATATGCTTTGTTTATTGCACCAAACACACTGCCAACACCGCTGCCGTGTAGTGCGGATATAAAGAGAATTTTTGCAAATTTAATAAAAGTTAAGCGGCGATCGAGCTCGCTTTGAATTTTATCGCGCTGTAGTGGTGGTAGGTTATCCCATTTGTTTACTGCGATAACCAAGGCTTTGCCTGCATCTAAGACAAATCCGAGTAATTTTAAGTCTTGATCGGTAATGTTTTCGGTAGCATCAATGACAAATACTACGACATTCGTAGCTTCAATCGACTGCAAGGCTTTAATTACAGAGAATTTTTCTACACGCTCATTTACTTTGCCGCGGCGTCTGATACCTGCAGTATCGATCAATACATAGTCTTTGCCGCGACGATTAAAATTAACAAAAATACTGTCGCGAGTAGTGCCCGGCTCATCATAAACAATGACGCGTTCTTCACCCAAGATACGATTGACTAAAGTTGATTTACCAACATTGGGGCGACCAACAAAGGCAATTTTAATTGCGCCGAGGGGGAAGGCTGGTGTGTTTAACTCTTCTTTTTGCGGTAATTTTGTCTCGATTGTGGCTATTAAATCTCCAATGCCAATACCGTGTTCTGCAGAAATTATCATGGGCTCGCCCAAGCCTAATTTATAAAAATCAGCTAGGACAACTTCAGTGTCTTGATCTTCAACTTTGTTTACGACCATAAAAATAGGTTTATTTAGTTTGCGTAGTTTGCGAGCCAAAGTTTCATCAGCATTAGTAAGACCGCTTCTGGCATCAACTAAAAATAAAATTATATCTGCTTCCTCTATGGCTTGCTCGGCTTGTTTTTCCATTAAAACTTCAATTGGTGTGTTTGCTTCGCCTATACCACCAGTGTCGATAACAATGATATTTTGTTCATTGATTTGGATTATGCCATATTGGCGATCGCGCGTAAGCCCCGGCATATTACCAACCAAAGCGTTCCTAGTATTAGTTAGGCGGTTAAATAATGTAGATTTGCCGACGTTGGGGCGTCCTACTATAGCAATACTTGATGACATTTATTCTATTACCTCTGTAGTATATCTTTCTATTTTAATGGTATCTGACCAATAGTTTTCTGGCAGGCCAGCTTTTAGTTTAAGGTGACGCAAAAACAACTCTGGAGTTGTAAGTGATTCCCAAACCGCTGGCAAAAAAGTACCACGATAACTTTGGTCTGATAAAATCAGGCCGTCAATACCTGGGCGTATTTGATTGAGCAAGTCTTTTTCCGAAGTAAAAGATATTTGCTCGGGTTTAGATAAAACTGAAATATGCATAGTAATATTTGGATGTTCTTCGGTGCTAAGCGGATAAAATCGCGGGTCGCGAAATGCCGCGGCATAAGCATTTTGTGCAACATCTTGAATTAGTGGTTGATAGGCTTCAAGTGAGCCAATGCAACCGCGCAGTTCTTTATTAATTTCAAGCGTTACGAAGCTTGCGCCAGGATCGCGTAGTTTTTCTGGATAGTCTTCAAGCTTGATTTGTAAAACCTGATGTTTTTCCAGGACAAATTTAATGGCGCTATCAGCCGCGTTCAATAAAAGCTGCTTCTCTTTTGTTGTAAAGTCGCTCATAATGTTAAGTGAAACTCGAATTATAATTCGTAAAATAGGCATCTTATTAATTTATAAGAAAAAATCATGGAAAAAAATTTTAAATATTCAAAACCCTCATTGGGCAAATGTATCGTATAAGCAAATCTCTGACCGATCTGTGCTTGATCGGCTAATAAAAAAACTGTCGCTTAAAGAGATACAAGTGCTCTTGGGTGTAAGACGATCAGGAAAATCCACCCTATTTAAACTTTTGATCAATCATATTCTAAAGCAGGTAGATGGGAAAGAAATTTTTTATATTAATTTGGATGATCCGTTTTTTTCCGAAGTTTGGGATGATGCGAAAAAATTATATTCCGTAGTAGAAACAGCTGAGAAAATAACCGGAACTAATAACCAAGAAGAAAAAATTAGCGAAAAAATAGCAGTTATCCCTTTTTGGAAGTGGTGGTTTTTAATTGACACCATGTAGAAAATGAAACGCTCCATAACCTACTACTTGGTCTTTTGATCCAGCAGTGTCACCAGAATTGCGCAGATCAACTTGTGTTGCGCGCATCTTTTTCTTGGCAGCAACAGTCAGCAAGCCCTTTATAGCTGTTGCACCGCAGGCCTGTTCTGATGAAAAACCCTCTGGATACAGTGCAATAATAGCACCCGCTGTTTTTTTGTCTAAAGATTGTGCTAGGTCGTAAGGGTAGTAATGGCTCAAATCGGAACTAATGATAATTATAGTTTCTGGACCACCCCATAATTTCTCTAAAATATTTGCTACTTGTGCAACTGTAGCTAAGCCAACCAATAATGGTACTAAAGAAAAATTTTCTAGTGTTAACTGTAAGAATGGTAGGTGTACTTCGATGGCATGTTCTGAAACAAAGGCTTCTTCGATTGCTTGTACATAAGGTAAATTTATTTTAGCTATGCTTTTTTGATCGATGGTAATTTGACCCAGTGGAGTAATATAAAATTCAGCGTTGGTTGTAGCAATGCCATCTACAGGATATTGATGTGATGGTGCAAGCAATACTACTTGATGAATTTGCTTTTTGGCCTTTGCGAGGCTTGCATAAGCGGATGCAGCAATTGGTCCTGAGTAAATGTAACCAGCATGTGGAGCAATAATTGCTTTTGGGATTGGTAACGCGGCTTTATCGGATGCGTCTACAAGCATTTTTAAAATGTTCTGGCATAGCACATCAGGATTTGTTGGATAGAACTTGCCTGCGACGTTTGGATAAATTACCATAATATGGTTATGTTATCACAAAGTTATCCAACAAAATATTGGCACAAATTAGAAAATGATAGAGTCCAGTGTGACCTTTGTCCCCAATTTTGTAAATTAAACGAAGGACAGCGTGGTATTTGCTATGTAAGAGTGCGGCAAAACGACCAAATTGTGCTTACTGCTTATGGGAGATCGAGTGGTTTTTGTGTTGATCCAATTGAAAAAAAACCGCTAAACCATTTTTTGTCCGGTTCAGCTGTTTATTCCTTTGGTACCGTTGGTTGTAATTTATTATGTAAGTTTTGTCAAAATTGGGATATAAGTAAAGTGCGTGAAGATGATGGTTTGGCGGCCATAGCTACGCCACAAAATATTGCCAAGATTGCTAAGAAGCAGCAATGCCAAAGCGTTGCTTTTACTTATAATGAGCCAATTATTTTTATGGAGTATGCCATCGATGTTGCCAAAGAATGTCACAAGCTTGGCATTAAGACCGTGGCGGTGACCAATGGTTATATTTGCGATGAGCCGCGCAAAGAATTTTTTTCTCACATGGATGCTGTTCGTGTTGATCTTAAGAGCTTTACCGATAAATTTTATAAGAATATAACTAGTTCACGTTTGCAGCCAGTGCTGGATACTCTTGTTTACTTAAAAAAGCATACAAATATTTGGTTTGAAGTTATTTGTCTTTTAATTTCTGGTGAGAATGATTCTGTCGCTGAAATTGAAGAATTAACTAAGTGGCTCGTAGAAAACTTGGGGGTAGATGTTCCTGTGCATTTCACCGCTTTTTACCCAGCATGGAAGATGCTTGATAAACCAGTAACGCCACTTGAGATTTTAATTCGCGCACGTGATATCGCTATGAAAAATGGAATGCGATATGCTTATACAGGCAATGTCTATCATCCCGAGGGCAGTAAAACTTTTTGCCATAACTGTAAAAAATGCGTAATTGTCCGGGCTAGTTATACTATTGAGGAATATCACCTGAATGATACAGGGAATTGCAAGTTTTGTGGAGCTGAATGTGCCGGGGTCTTTATTTGAATTTATTGTTGCTTGTCACATATATATTCAGGGCTCTCAAACAATCGTAAAACATATTAATAAAACCACCGCAGGAATAGTGGATATCTTTGTGCAAATATCCATGCGCTTTCCATTGGTCGCAACATATTGCCCTGCAGAGATTAGCGTTCTTAACAGAAAAAGATAAAGATTTGCCGTCGCATTTGCACGATTCAACGCCACCAGATACTAAACACATCTCCTGAATACTTAAAGGTCTCATTGTCACCTCTGTCAGATGATTGATGTTGTACATGGCATTCTATCTTACTGCTCTTTGCTTTTCAAAAATTTGTTTAAGTCCGAGCTTTGCTAGATCAAGCAGGGCATTTAATTCGTGTTGATTGAAGGTACCATGTTCTGCTGTTCCTTGGATTTCGATAAAATTTCCATCTTCGGTCATAACAATATTCATGTCAGTACCAATATTACAATCTTCGTTATAGTCGAGGTCAAGTATTAGGCTGCCTTTGTAAAGACCGACTGAAACCGCTGCGACCAGTTGCCTGAGTGGGTTTTCTTTTAGTTTAAGTTTTTGTTGCAGATGGTTGAGCGCATCAACCAATGCAATACAACTGCCGGTTATAGCCGCGGTTCTAGTGCCGCCATCGGCTTGAAGTACGTCGCAGTCAATGGTGATTGTGTTTTCACCGATAAGTTTTAGATTGACTACAGATCGTAGCGAGCGGCCGATCAAGCGTTGAATTTCTAGGGTGCGCCCACCTTGTTTGCCACGTGCTGCTTCGCGGTCAGTACGGGTATGAGTAGAGCGTGGTAACATGCCATATTCTGCAGTTAGCCAGCCTTGGCCGCTACCCTTGAGAAATTTTGGTATGCCACTAATTATCGATGCAGTACACAATACTTTAGTATCGCCAAATTCTATTAATGCTGAGCCCTCGGCATGCTTAGTGTAGTTGCGTGTAATTTTGATGACTCGTAATTCGTTGAAAGCACGGTTGCTTGGGCGCATAATAGCTCTCCATTTTTATTGCAGTTATAATAATTAAATAGTAACTTATTTCAGAGAGGCTGTATATGGTTCAAAGCATGACTACATTTGCAAGATTTTCTGACCAAGGAGCTTGGGGTATGGCTACTTGGGAAATTCGCGCTGTTAATCATCGGTATTTTGATTGTAGTATTAAAATGCCAGAAGTTCTGCGATCGCTTGAAACTAATATTAGATTGTGTCTGCAGCAACAGCTTCATCGTGGGCGTGTTGAGTGCGCATTGAAATTTCAACCGGGTGAGCAAAGCGGTTTGAATTTAATGTTAAACATCAGTTTGGTAAAAAAGCTGGCTGATGCGATTGGTGAGGTGAAAAATTATGTGGCGACAAAGCCTGCAGTTGATCCCATGAAAATTTTAGCTTGGCCACAGGTTTTACAAGTTGTTGAAGAAGATATTGAAGCGGTGCATAAAATAATTTTGCAATTATTCGAAAAAACGCTGATAGATTTAATTGCTACGCGTAAGCGTGAGGGAGCGGCGCTTGTGAAAATAATGCAAAGCAAGTTGCGGGAAGTTTTAGCTATAACGGGCAAAGTAAAAACTAAAATTCCGCTAGTTCTCGCAAATCAACGCGCAAAAATTATGCAGCGGTTGGATGAGATAAAAAGCGAGTTGGATCAGACTCGCTTGGAACAGGAAATGGCATATATTGTTCAGCGGATGGATGTTGCTGAGGAGCTTGATCGCTTAGAAACGCACAGTAAGGAAATTGGGCGTATATTAATGACAGGTGGCAATATTGGTAAGCGTCTTGATTTTTTGATGCAGGAGCTAAACCGAGAGGCTAATACTTTGGCATCAAAATCTGTAGATATTGAAGTAACGCAAGCTGCGGTAGAATTGAAAGTGTTGATCGAACAAATGCGTGAGCAGGTACAGAATATTGTTTAAGAAATAATCTCGTCCATTACTACATCCCATGGGTTTGGTTCAAATTTGACTTTCTGCCACTTATACCCAACCCCAAGTAAGTAAGGTTTTGCTTTAGGGTTTTGTTGTTTAAACTCAAAGGTGCGGTCATAACAACCGGCTCCGCGCCCAAGACGAAAGCGATTATTGTTAAAGCCAAGTAGCGGCACAATTACTAAATCTAATTTTTGCGGTGCAATGATTTTTATTGAGCAGGCTTTTGGATGATGAAACTTAATGAAGTATAAGTTTCTTTTTGTTTTTGGGTCATAAATTGGTAAATAGCAGTTTTTCCCCTGTTGCCAAATAGCTTCAATAATTGGCCAAACGTCGATTTCGTTACCAATTGGAATGTAACAGGCGATATTTTTGCTATGGGTAAATATATTGCTTGTTACAACCTTGGTTTTGATCTTTTGTGAGGCCGCAAGGCGAAAATCCGATGTTAAGTCGCAGAGCTTTTTTTTGATTTGTTGGCGCAGATCATTTTGCATTTGCCAATGTTTGACGTAATTTGTTTAAGCGGATGCTTAAGTTGCGGTCATCCAATTGAGATTGTTGTTTTGTGAGTATCAATTCATGAGCGATGTTCAAGGCTGCGGTAACGGCAACGCGATCAATAGTTATAAGTTTGTTGCCATGATGCACCTCTTGCATTTTATCGTTGAGGTAACTAGCTGCTTTTTTTAATTCGGCAACCTTGTCCTTGGGACATTTGATTTTAAACTCGCGGCCCAAGATGTTTACAGTTACGGTGTCGGTTACTGAATTCATCATGATAGTTTATCTCGCAGCTCTGTAATTATTTTCTGTATTGATTCAGCTATTTTTTTCTTTTTATTTAATAAAGTAGCGCGTTCATGATGCAAGCGAGCCACTTCTTTATGTAATGAGTTGTTTTCAATAATGAGCTGCCGGAAAGATTTAGCAAAATCATTTACTTGTAATTCCAAGCTGTCTAGTTCAGATTCGCTCATAATGATGATAATATATTGCTTTTGTAAGGTCTGGTCAAATTTTATGCAAAATGACAAATTCAAATTACGTCGTGATGAATTATTAAAGCAAATTGGTGCGGGTAGTATTGCTGTTGTTCATGCAGCAAAAGAATGTATTCGAAGCGACAGTGAATATTATCCATATCGACAAAATAGCAATTTTTATTACTTAACTGGCTTTACTGAACCTGAATCAATTGCAGTTTTTGCTCCCGGCCGTAGCAAAGGAGAGTTTATTTTGTTTAGCCGCAAACGTGATGTAACAAAAGAGCTGTGGCATGGTCCATGCGCGGGTCAGGAAGGAGCTTGTCGCGACTTTGGTGCGGATCAGGCATTTTCTATTGAAGAAGCTGATGTTTTGTTGCCTCAATTATTGGTTGATCGAAAGTCGATCGACATAAGCGAAATTTTGCATGAAATGCGCCTGAAAAAAGAGTCATATGAGCTAGAGCTAATGCGCATGGCAGCAGAAATTACTGCGGCTGGTCATCTAAGGGCTATGCAAACATGCCGTCCTGGAATGCATGAGTTTGAATTGGAGTCAGAGCTTCTGTATGAGTTTACGCGGCTTGGGGGTCGAGATAAGGCTTTCCAAACCATAGTTGGAGGTGGTGCAAATGCTTGTACGCTACATTACTCAAAAAATGCTGATAGATTGATTGATGGTGATTTAGTATTAGTAGATGCCGGTGTTGAATATAAATATTATTGCGCCGATGTTACCCGTACGTTTCCTGTCAATGGAAAGTTTACTCCAAAGCAACGTGCTATTTATGAGGCGGTGCTTACAACGCAGCTTGAAGTAATTAATCAAATTCGTCCAGGGATAAGGTTTAATAGTTTGCAGCTTTTGGCTGAGCGTGTAATTACTGAGCACTTAGTGAGCTTGGGTCTACTTAAAGGCAAGGTAGGTGATTTGGTTGCCGAGCAGTCCTTCAAACCATTTTTTATGCATAAAATTGGTCATTGGCTTGGGCTTGATGTGCATGATGTTGGTAAATATCAGACTGATGATGCGTGGCGTGTTTTGGAGCCAGGTATGGTGTTTACTGTTGAACCTGGAATATATATTGCGCCTGATATTGGAGTTAGAGTTGAAGATAATATTTTGGTTACAGAAAACGGTTGTGATGTTTTAACTAAGATGATACCAAAAACTATCGAAGAAATTGAGGCAACAATGAAGGATTTTAAAAAACATTTTTAGATTTTTAGTGTTATCTATAGTGCTATCTATTGGAAAAATAACAAAACACTTGCGTGCTTGGTTTTTTTTGGTACAATAGCTTCTGCGTCAGTCAATAATATTGATTGATATTTTAGGGGTTCGCTGAGGAGGACTGGTACCGTTCGTAGAGACAGTGGATGCCCGCAAAACAGACGCACTTGTGTACAAAAGTTACGCAGAGCTCTGAAGGAAGTAGCGCTTTTTATCGGAATGAATGGTGCGCTGTTTTGAAACCATATTCCAAATTTAAATTTAAATTAGGAGAGAAAAAAGGATGAAACTTAAACCTGTAGTTGTTTCACTAATTATGCTTGGACTAGTGGCGCCAGCTTTTGCTGCGCATCATCATAAGATGGGTAAAGCAAAAGACGTCTTAGCTCAACAAGCAATTGTAGACCAGAATTCCCCAGTTAATAAAGTTTGCGGCGAAGGCTGGTTCAATCGTATTTCTGTCGGTGGTATGGCGAGTGTTGTAGGTGTTGCCGGTAACCACGATCTTCCAGGTTCATTTAATAATATTGGCGGTGGTTCGGATCTTTACGTAAACAATGCCAATTTGTTAGTTGATGCCGATCTAAGTAAATGGTCAAGGGCTTCTTTGAATTTAGCTTATATGGGAGCGCCAAGTGCACGTACTATGTTAACCGATGGTGCTGCAGTCGGCTATAAAGCCAGTCATCGTATTTATGCTGATGAGGCATACATTGTTCTTTCTGATCTTGCTAAGTATCCAGTCTATGCAAAAATTGGTAAGGCGTATGTCCCATTTGGCGAGTACAATGATGTTTATGTCCCATGGCAGATTGAAAGCCCAGCGCAGATGATGTCTCAGACAAATGGCCCAACCGCTATTGTTGGTGTTGCTTCTGATTTTGGTTTCTATGTTAGTGCATTTGCTCTTAAGGGAGATACTCAGCCAAAAGGATCGACCACTAACAACGTTAGAAACTTTGGCGCTAAAGTAGGCTATAAGGATAATTTGTCTAATTTTGCATCACCAGATACCAGTATAAATCTAAACATGAGCTACATTCGTAACATGTGGGATAGCCAATTTTTTACTCCAAATTCTGAAAGTCCTAGTGGAGTGTTGACTGGTAGTGGCAATATTCCGGCGCGTGATGCAGTTGGTGCTTTAGCGCTTCACTTAGATATGTCTTATAAAGCTCTTAGTGTTTATGCTGATTGGACCGGTGCTTTGAAGAACATGGCGTCGACTTATTATTCCTCTGTAGGCAGTGTTACGCCACCGACGTATTCTGATAGCGGCTCCAGATTTTGGGGTGCTAACGTGAATGCGGCTTATGCATTTGAGACTTTGGAACGTGATTCAAGTCTTGGTGCTGGAGTCCAGTTTTCAGGCAATGGCCAATGGTTTAATGATACTAGTGCTGCTTTTAGTACTGGCGCTAATAGTACTGGCCAGTTTAATTATATAATTCCAAAGTGGAGAGCGCTTGGCGAGTACAAGATCAATTTGTTTCAGCATACTGATTTGAGTTTAGTTTATGCGTATAGCAAGAGCTATGATTTTGGTACTACGTCGGTTCATACAGACGCTCGTTCTACTAATGTTGGACTTGCTCGTTTAGGGGTAAAGTTCTAGCTTGTTGAGTTGATAGTTTAGGTAGATATAGATATACCGTAAAAAGCCCGCATGCGCGGGCTTTTTATTTATTTTAATTATTTCTTTATTTTATTTTATTATCAAATTATACTTCCCCCCGCTTATAACTTCCTACCGGAGAAAAACAGTGAAAAATAAACTTATACTTATGTTTTTTGCCACAGCGTTATTTAGCAGCATGTCAATTTTTGCTGCTAGTAGCGATAAAGAATTAGCTGCACGTGCCAATGCATTAGAAAATCAAATTCGTATTTTAAAAAGCCAAGTTAGCCAAATGCAAGGCAAAGACGATAGTTCTCTTCAGACTTATTCATTGCTAGAGATGTATGCTCACGGGCCAGCGGTTGTAACTTCGCCGTCTTTTGGTGTGCGTCGTCCAGATGATGAGTACTCTGACTTGATGAATAAGCTATCATCAATGAACGAAGATTTGGTTTTGCTAGGATTGCGCAAAAAAATGGATAACTACGCAGATAAAAATGGCATTCCTGTTCCATCTCGCCCAATTATTGCTCTAAGCGGTGCTGTTAAGGGGCAAATGACTTTTGACAGTAATGATAAGTTTATGTCAACTTCAAAATCAGATATTAATTTAAGTACAGCAGAAATGGATTTCATTGCTGAGGCAGGACCATGGGCAACTGCTGCTATGATAGCCAAGTATGAAGATAAAAAAGACACCGCTTCTGTTGATAGCGTAACAAGATGGAATAACTCTCGCCTGCTTATTGATCGTGGATGGTTAACATTCGGTCAATTAAATAAAGCTCCTGTTTATTTTACGATAGGGCAAACCTACGCTCCATTTGGTAGTTACAGCAGTGGTATGGTAACGACACCGTCCACGCAGATTTTGGGTAGAGTTAAGGATCGTATGGTTACTTTAGGTTATAGCCAGTATGGCGCTTATGCTCAAGTTTATGCTTATGCTGGTGAAACCAAGCCAACCAACTCAGAAGCTCTTAGACACAGTGGTTTTAATTTAGGGTATAAGTATGAGCGTGAAAATCTTATGATGAGTGTTGGTGCCGGTGTTATAGGCAACTTGGCAGAATCTCAGGGTATGCAGAGTAAAATTTTTGCCCCCATTAAGAGCAGTGAGCAAATGACCTCTCGTGTTGTTGGTCTCAGTGGACACATAAAAGCCGTCCTCTATGATACATATACCTTGATGGCTGAATATGTAGGTGCTTCTAAGGCCTTTGATACCACAGACCTCACGTTTAATGGTTACGGTGCTAAACCTCAGGCATTACAGGTTGAGGGTTCTATTAAATTTAAAACACTCAGAAGGCCAGGCTTTTTATCCGTAGGTTATGGTCTAACAAACCAGGCTTTAGTTCTTCAGGTACCAAAGCAAACATTCTTTGCTGCATATGGTGTATCTTTGTTAAAATACACTCTTGCCAGCATAGAGTATCGTCATGACGTTGGTTATGGCTTGACTGACACTTCAGGGTCTACTGGGTTTGGTAGAAATATTACTTACCCAAAGACGGTGCCTGCTTGTAGACACAATAACAGAGTAACTGCAGAGATAGGTGTTTATTTTTAATTGTATAATCTTTACTGTAAAAAGCCCGCACATGCGGGCTTTTTATTTTAATTATTTCTTTATTTTTTTCTGATATCAAATTATACTCTCCCCCGCCTATAACTTCACATCGGAGAAAAACAGTGAAAAATAAATTTACACTTATGTTCTTTGTTACGGCATTGTTCGGCAGTATGGCGGTTTTTGCTGCTGATGGTGACGTTGTTGCCAAGAAACAAGTTTCAAAAAAATCTATTAACAATTTGGCTGCACGGACTAATGCATTAGAAGATCAGATTCGTATCTTGAAAACTCAAATTGGTCAAGCACAAGCCAAAGATAATAAACTTAAATCAGATGACAGTCCGCTTCAGACTTATTCATTGTTAGAAATGTATGCTCATGGACCAGCAGTAGTGACATCGCCAGCCTTTGGTGTACGTCGTCCTGATGATAATTATTCTAGTTTGATGAGCAGATTGCCATCGATGAACGAAGATTTGGTTTTACTAGGGCTGCGCCAGAAAATGGATAACTATGCAAATGAAAAAGGTATTCCTATTCCATCTCGTCCAATTATTGCCTTAAGCGGCGGTGTTGAAGGGCAGGTTACGTTTAATAGCAATGATGCTTACTCATCGGTCTCAAAATCAGATGTTAATCTGAGCATGGCAGAGATAGATGCTATTGCTGAAGCAGGGCCATGGGCAACGGCTGCTATGATTATTAATTACGAAGACAAGAAAGATACCGCATCGGTTGATAGTACAACCAGATGGAACAACTCGCGTATACGTCTTGACCGTGGTTGGATAACATTTGGTCAGCTAAACAAAGCTCCTGCTTATTTTACTATAGGGCAGGTTTATGCTCCATTTGGTAGTTATAGTAGTAATATGGTTACAACGCCTTCGACGCAGATTTTGGGTAGAGTAAAAGATCGTATGGTTGTCTTGGGTTATAACCAGTTTGGTGTTTATGCTCAGGCTTATGTCTATGCTGGTGAGACTAAACCAACTGGCTCAGAAATTGCTAAGCACAGTGGTTTTAACTTAGGATATAGATTCGATCACGAGAACTTTGCGATGGATATTGGCGCCGGTGTTTTAGGTAATCTGGCAGAATCTCAGGGTATGCAGCAGAATATTTTTGGTTTCTACAAGATGCATCCTTTGGCAGGTGTGGAATTTAAAGGTGACGAAAAGATGACTTCTCGTGTCTATGGTCTTAATGGACATGCCAAAGCTACTCTCTATGACACATTTACTTTGCTAGCTGAGTATGTTGGTGCTTCTAAGTCTTTTGATACAACGGATATTATGTTTAATGGACATGGCGCTAAGCCACAAGCATTAAATATTGAAGGTTCAGCTGCATTTAAAATTATGGGTAAACCGAGTACTGTATTCTTAGGTTATGGTATGACTGATCAAGCTTTAGCACTTGGTACTCCAAAATCAAGCTATTTTGCTGGATGTACTATGAGTATTGTAAAGTATACTCTTGCCAGTCTTGAGTATCGCCATGATGTTGGTTATGGAAATGATACTTCATCATCTATTAACACATCTCTTGGTGGGACTAGAAATATTTCTTACAATATTAGTGCTAACGGTACTGATAATGTTCCAGCTCCTGCTAGAAGACACAATAACAAGGTTACTGCAGTTATAGGTGTTTATTTCTAGTAATTATTTTTATCAGAAAAAGCGCACCCTATGTATTATGGTGCGCTTTTTTTATGCACAATTTATTAATACAGCAATCTGAGCATTCCGGGCTTTTTGCGGTACATATATATCTTCCGTGTAGTAATAATAAGCTGCCGGCAATTTTTGCAAATTTTTTGGGAATAATTTCTAATAATTGTTCTTCAATTTCTTCCGGCGTTTTTCCTTTTGCAAGGCCGGTGCGATTCGCAACTCTAAATACGTGAGTATCTACTGCAATAGTTGGCTTATCGAAAGCGATATTTAAAATTACGTTTGTGGTTTTGCGTCCAACGCCTGGTAATGCTTCTAATTCTTTTCGGATTTTTGGAATCTGCGAATTAAACTTTTTTACTAAAATTTCGCAGGTTTTAATTATATTTGCAGATTTTATATTATAAAACCCAATGCTTTTTATATGTTTTTTAATACCTATTACTCCAAGTTTCAGCATTTTTTCTGGGGTATTGGCAATTTTAAATAATTTTGCGGTGACTTTGTTGACAGTTTTGTCAGTGGTGCGCGCAGAAAGTAAAACTGCTATTAATAATTCAAAATTAGATGAGTAAACTAATTCTGTGGTTGGGTTTTTTATAGTCGCAGCTAGCTTTTTAAAAATCTGTATAATTTGTTTTTTATTCATGGGGCTAATAATAGCTCAACATTTTTCGTATCCACCCTTTGCATCAATGGCTTGAATTCAGTGATTTTGTGATTGAGTAATGGCGTTTTGCGATCATCCCAGGTAAGAGGCGTAATTTGCAAAAATTCTTCAGAATTGGTCGCCAGTTTTGGCAAAATTGGTTTTAAAAAGATTATAAGCAAGCGAAATAAATTTAAGCTCATAGTGCAGACGTTTTGTATAGCTGGATCATGCGGGTTTTGTTTGTTTAAGCTCCAAGGCTTTTTTTCATCAATATATTGATTGGCAAAGTCGGCAAGTTGCATGATATGGCGTACAGCGTTATTAAAATCGCGTCTTTCATAAAATTCGCTGATTTTTTCTGCTAGGTTTAACCCTGCAGTAAATAATTCAGGTGCTGCCAAATCATTGGTTAACATACTGCCAAAGTTTTTATTAATAAATCCAGTTGAGCGGCTAGCAATATTTACTACTTTACCAACCAAGTCGCTGTTCACGCGGTGTATAAAGTCGGTGAAATTTAGGTCAATATCGTCGATTCCGTTTCCTAGTTTGGCGGCGAAATAATAGCGTAAATACTCTGGGTCCAGATGTTTTAAATACTTGCTTGCTAGAATAAAAGTACCGCGCGATTTGGACATTTTTTGGCCATTGATTGTGAGATAGCCATGAGTAAATATGCTTGTTGGCTTGCGGAAATTAGCGCTTTCAAGAATCGCTGGCCAAAAAAGCGCGTGGAAGTAAACAATATCTTTGCCGATAAAGTGATATAGCTCTGTGGTGCTATCGCGTTTCCAGTATTCTTCCCAGTCAATTTTTTTGCGGGCACATAAGTTTTTAAAGCTGGCAATATAACCTAATGGCGCATCGAGCCAAACATAAAAATATTTCCCTGGTTGATTTGGAATTTCGAAGCCAAAATATGGGCTATCTCGTGAAATATCCCAAGGTTTTAGACCCAGTTTAAACCACTCATTCAATTTATTAATAATTTCTGGTTGCAAGCTTTTTCGTCCCCACATTTTAAGCATGGTTGTATATTTATCGAGACGGAAAAAATAATGTTCAGACATTTTTTGTACTGGGCATTTTCCAGAAATAATAGAAATTGGATTAATTAAATCAGTTGGTGCGTAAGTAGCCCCGCAGTTTTCGCAATTATCGCCATTTTGGTCGTGCGCGCCACAACGAGGGCAAGTTCCTTTGACAAAGCGATCAGGTAAAAACATGTTGGCGCTTTCATCAAACGCTTGTTGGATTGTTTTAGTTTCAATGTCACCGTTTTGCTTAAGACATTGATATACTGAATTAGTGATTTTACGGTTTTCTGGGGAATGAGTGGTGTAGTAGTTGTCAAAATCGATAAGGAAGCCAGCAGAGTCTTGCTCATGTGATATTTTTACTTCAGCTATTAACTGCTCTGGGGTGATATTTTGCTTTTGAGCACTAATCATTATTGGTGTTCCATGAGCATCATCGCCACAAACATAAATGCAATTATGTCCTTGAAGTTTTTGCCAACGCACCCAAATATCTGTTTGGATTTGTTCTAAAATGTGACCCAAGTGCAATGGACCGTTGGCATAGAGTAAGCCAGAAGTAGCTAGTATTTTGCGCATATAAATTATAATACCTTTTTATGTTTCATTTTTCATCTGTTATAGTTAAAATCATAACGTGCAGATAAACGAACGAGCGCAAAAGTTATTAAAAAGTCTAGTCGAGTGTTATATTCGCGAAGGACAGCCTGTTGGTTCAAAAACATTGGCGCAAGAGGGTGAGCTTACCATGAGCTCAGCAACCATCAGAAATATCATGATGGATTTAGAGGCTGCAGGTTTTATTAATTCGCCACATGCTTCGGCAGGGCGCGTACCAACAGTTCGTGGATATAGATTTTTTGTAGATAGTTTGATTAATACCCAGGCACTTACTGAATGCGATAAAATACTGCCTATTGCGCAATTGCCGCAATGTGCTGATACTAAAGAGCTAATTTCTGCGGCTTCATCGCTGCTATCGACGATGACGCAATTAACTGGACTAGTAATGTTGCCGAAGCGGGAGAGCATTATTTTTCGTCATGTGGAGTTTTTACCGCTATCTGGTAATCGGGTGTTGGTGATTTTGGTATTAAATCAGCATGAAGTGCAAAATCGGGTAATTTATACTGATCGTTGTTATACTGCGGGGGAACTGCAGCAGGCAGGAAATTTTTTAACTTCCTGGTTTAATAGTAAAGATATTCAGCAAATACAGCAGGAACTATTGGCAGAACTCAATAGAGAGCGTAGCAATATTGAGCAACTGACGCAGACGATTATGGATATGACCAGCAAGGTATTGGGGGAGCAGGAGGTCAGTGATTATATAGTTGCTGGCGAGGCTAATATATTTAATTTTGCAGATTATTCTGGTTTGGGTAAGCTGCGTGAATTGTTTGAAGCTTTTGCGCAAAAACGCGATATTTTGCACTTACTTAATCAATGCTTACATGCTGATGGCATAAAAATTTATATTGGTGAAGAGTCTGGTTATGAACTTCTAGGGGATTGTAGTATGATTACTGCACCTTACCGTAAAAACAATAAAATAGTTGGTGTATTAGGTGTGATTGGTCCAACGCGAATGCCATATGAGCAGACTATTGCGGCAGTAGACGTAACAGCGAAGCTACTTAGTACCGCGCTGATGTATACTGAATAGCGTACTATTATTATAAAAATGTAGGAGTGTTTTATGAATGAAAAAGCTGAGCAGCTTTTGCTCGAATCAGAAGTTTCTGAGCAGTTGGTGCTGGAGCACCCAAGCTATAAACAGCTTGAAGATAAATTAAGCCAAACCGAACAAAAATCGCAAGAGCATTGGGATAATTGGTTGCGTACAAAAGCCGAGCTTGAAAATTTACAGCGTCGCAGTGAGCGTGAAATTGCCAATGCGCACAAATACTCTTTAGAAAAATTTGCTAGTGAAATATTGGTTACTGTTGATAATCTTGAGCGTAGCCTTGCTGCAAAAGCAGCTGATCATGAGAAACTTAAAGATTTTTATGATGGTATTGAGCTCACTTTAAAGCTATTTTTAGAGACCCTGCAAAAATTTGGTATTACTTCAATTAGCCCCTTGGGTGAAGTGTTTAGTTCTGAGCAACATATGGCAATAATGACTAAAGAGGATGCTAATGCTAAATCAAATATAATTTTAGAGGTAGTGCAAAAAGGCTATTTGTTAAAAGATCGTTTATTGCGACCAGCTTTGGTTGTGGTGGCAAAATAGGTTGAATATTTGGAGTATAAATTATATGTTAAAAGATTTTCTTGATGCAATTGGTAATACCCCTTTAGTTAGGCTTGATTTTGGTGTTAAGCCAACTATTTTAGCGAAAATGGAGCATTTAAACCCAGGCGGTAGCATTAAAGATCGGTCAGCATTATTCATGCTTCAAGAGGCTGAACGTACAGGGAAATTGCAGCCTGGTGGGACCATAGTAGAAGCGTCTTCTGGTAACCAGGGTATTGCCTTAGCTATGATTGGTGCTATCAAAGGATATAAAGTTATTATTACTGCTCCTGATAGAACTAGCAGCGAAAAAATAGCGACATTACAAGCATATGGTGCAAAAGTTTTTGTTTGTCCTGATACCGACAACTTGCATGACCCTAATGGCTATCATGCAAAAGCAAAAACCCTGCATGAGCAAATAGAAAATTCTTATATGCCTAATCAATATTATAATACTGAAAATCCCAAAGCCCACTATCTAACAACTGGTCCAGAAATATGGGAACAATCACAAGGCAAGCTGACGCATTGTTTTATAAGCATGGGAAGTTGTGGGACTATTTCTGGCGTAGGAAGATATCTGAAAGAAAAGAATAAAAATATCAAAATAATTGGTATTGATGCGATGACTTCCAAGTTATCGATGCCAGATTCGCCGAAAGCATATAAAACTGAAGGGATGGGAGTTGATGTTATAACTGATACGTTAGATAGAAGCGTAATTGATGAGATTGTCCCTGTTAGCGACGATGTGACTTTTTCCATGACAAGAGGCCTGGCAAAAAAAGGCTATTTGGTTGGCTTGTCTAGCGGGGCAGTGATGCATGTTGCTTTGGAGCATGCCAAAAAGCTTAATGCGTCGGATACTATAGTTGTTATTTTTGCCGATTCAGGGCGCGCTTATTTAAGCAAGGTGTTTAATTCATAAAAAATACCCATTTGACATAAATATTTTTAGTGTTAACATTTGTCGGTACTATTAACAAGGAGAGATTTTATGTCTAAAATATGTAAATCGATGGTTTTTGTTGCTGTTTTTGGTCTTGCTTTTGTAGGTAATGCTTTTGCTGTTGATGAAGTAGTGAATGCACAGCCAGCTGCACAAACAACTGAAGTTGCAAAAGATGTTCCAGCTGATGCAAATAAAGATGCTAAAGCAGAAAAGAAAGTAGAGCACAAAAAAGCTCATAAAAAAGCTGAAAAAGTAGAAACAAAGCCAGAAGAAGTTAAGTAAGGCTTTTGTAACTTTTAGGTTTATTCCAATATGTCGCCACCATCAAAAGTGGCGACATTTGTTTTGTAGAACATGATTCATTGTTTCTTTTTTTCCAACTATAAGTAGCACGTCATGTGTTTTTAAAATTGTGTTTGGGTTTGGATTTAGAATGCGGAATCCGTTGCGTTCTAACCCTGCAACCAAACCACAGGTATGTTCTCGTATTTTTGAGCTTTTAATTGTTTGTCCAATTAGTGGATTGCCAGTTTCTAGCAATAATGCTTTTAAAGCAAAATCCTTTAATAGATTTTCGTTTTTTGGTTCAAAAAATATATTCTCAATATTTTTTTTGAAAGAGTCTATTTGCTCGTCATTTCCTAAAACTATAAGCTTGTCTAGTAATAATATTCTTTCGTTTCCCCGAGGGGCTAAAATTACTTTAGAACCGCGGAGAATGGCAACTATGTTGATGCCAAATACCTGTCTTAATTTAGATTCTTCTAACGTTTTTCCTACCAAAGATGTTGAGGCTTCGTTAGTTGCTAATACTTCAACTAGATGCGTGTCCCATGGAGCTAGTTCTTCATATTGGATTTGTTTTTGCTGTTTTTTTCGAAAAGTGCGCTCCAAACGAAGTTCAAACCAGTGATATGACTTTTCTAACTGCAGATAGAAAAAGTTAAAAAGTGTTATAGCGATTAAGGCAATTACTAAAGCAATATACCAGGTATGAAAATAAGTAATGCTCAAGATAATAATTTCAATAACGGTAAATAATCCTCCTAAAACCAATGATAATAATTGCTTATTTTTATCGGTAGGTGCGATTGATTTAAAAGCAAATAACATACCCCAAATAAATGGTGAGGAAAATATTAGGGCGACTATCCAGCTCAATATTTTAGCAATATTAACAAGAGTTATTAAACTAACAAACCGTGGTAAAATAAAATCTCGGGTTAAGGTGAAAATAACTGCTACGATAATACCATTAATTACCAGTCTGGTTATAAATTTGCGGTAGATTGATTGTTTTTGATAACTAGCTAAAGTACGGTATATCCATGCAGAATAGCTTACTAAAAAATGTTTAGAACGTTCTGAAAGATGATTTTCTATTTTTTTAGAGACCTGGCCAGATAAATTTATAAGGAATGGTGTGGTGATGATGGTAATAGCTGCTGTTCCAATAACTATTTGATAAAGCAAATTGCTAATGGCATTTAGCGCTAATCCTAGGCTTATTATAATAAAAGAGAACTCGCCTACGGGTGGCATGCTGAATCCAACACGCACAGAGGTATTTATGCTTTGTCCAGACAAGAAAGTGCCAATGCTAGTTATTAAGGTTTTGCTGATTATGGTTAAGGCAGATATTGCTAGTACCATAGGCCAATGGAGAAAAAGTATTTTTATATCTATCAACATTCCTATAGAAATAAAAAACACAGCAGCAAAGACATCTCGTAGAGGGCTAATCAATTGTTTGATGCGATCGGCTAGAGGCGTTTCTGCTAAAATAGATCCCATTATAAAAGCGCCAAGAGCTGTAGAATAATGAAAATAAGCGGCAGTAACTACCAACATTAGGCACAATGCAATCGATATGATAGTTAAGGTTTCTTGATTAACGTACTTTATGATTCTACGAAATAAAGTTGGTACTATAAAATAGCCAGATAAAAACCAAGAGCCAACAACCACAATCAATTTTACAGTTGCCCAAAATATATCAAATGAAAAAATATTTTTTGTAGCAACTATAGTTGAAAGCACAGCCAGTATTATTATGGCTAATAAGTCCTCTACGATTAGAACGCCAAAAATTATGTCAGTAAATCTCTTTCCTTGTAGCTTTAGCTCGTCTAGAGCTTTTACAATTATTGTGGTTGATGAGATTGCAAGCGCTGTGCCGAGAAATAAACTGTCATAAAAGGACCATTGCAAGAGCCAACCAGCTAAAAATCCCAATGCTGTTATAGCAGAAACCTTAAAGAGCCCGGTAATTATAGCAGAAAATCCTACGCTTTTTAATTTGTGAAAACTAAAACCTAAGCCTAATGCAAACATTAGGAAAATTACTCCCAGTTCAGAGAGTGTTTCGATTTGTGTAAAATTGGATACAAGAGAACATGGTGGTGTGTAAGGGCCAATAATAATCCCAGCAACGATATACCCAAAAATAACTGGCTGACGTATTCTTTGAAACAATAAAACAACTATGCTGGCAATGCCAAGCATTATAGTTAAATCTTTAATGAGGGGAGCTAGTTCATGCATGTGTTAATTTGTTTAACACAGTAACTATGAACAAGTCAAGTATTTGATAGATTTAGTATTCTTATTGTCGTGAAAAAACTTGCCATGGCCAAATGGCGCTACCCACTCGTAATGACAGGCGATAATTTTTTTAAAAAATTTTTCTCTAATAAACTAGTATAGGAGTTTTCATTAAAATAAATTCTTTCTGGGATAAATAAAATCTCATTATCGATAACAACTTCAAATTTTTGATCTGAATGAATTTCAGTTGTTAAGTCCAATATATTAAGAATTGCATTAATGTCGTTTTGGAGAAAATAAGGAAATGCTTGCCTTAATTCAACCGAATAGTTTTTCATAAAATCTTTAACTTTAGTGGTAATATGTTAAGGTGAATCTGGCGCGCCCGGAGAGATTCGAACTCCCGACACCCTGGTTCGAAGCCAGGTACTCTATCCAACTGAGCTACGGGCGCGTGCTTGTAAACAATGGGTTACATCGTAACTACTTAATTTGCTTAAGTCAATTTATGGGGGGGCTTTGCAGGGGGTTTTGTGGAAATTATAAGTTATATTTTTTTTCGATTATACAATGCTAAATTGACTAGAATAAGGGGTGGTAAGGATGAAGCTAAATTTAAAAGAAATAATTTTTCCTATAAAAGAAACTTTAAATAAAAATACTATAGGCGGTGGAATTGGTACGCTATTAGAATGGTTAGAGTTTAGTTTATACGGTTATTTTGCTTATACTATTTCCCACTTGTTTTTCCCAAAATTTAATCAAGCTACAGCATTGCTCGCAACTTTTGGAGTTTTTGCTATTAGTTATTTAGCGCGTCCGGTTGGGGCTATTTTGTTTGGATATATGGGCGATCGTTATGGTAGAAAAAATACACTCATAAGTTCCATTCTATTAATGTGTGTAGCTACATTTTTTATTGGTATCACTCCTATTTATGAGACATGTGGGATTTTTTCTCCGTTATTATTAATGCTTTTTCGTTTTATTCAAGGAATAGCGGTATCAGGAGAGTTTATAGGTGCGGCTATTTTTACTTTTGAACACGCAGAGAAAAAACATGCCTATGTAGCTAGTAGCTGGACAAGCACATTTTCAGCGATAGGAATGTTGTTTGCTGCATTTTTTGCTCTTTTGGCCTCTGCTTCTTGTGTGCCTAGCTGGGGGTGGAGAGTCCCTTTTATTTTTAGCGCTTTGGCTTGTTTATATGGGTTTTTTCTGAGAAAGAATTTGACTGAAACACCAGTATTTGAATCCATGAAAAGAAACAATCAAATTGCAAAAGCACCAATAGTTGATGCAATAAAATATAATTCACTAAGCATACTAAAGACCATGGCAATTGGTTCTTTTGTAGGAGTATATGTATATATATGCAATATTTGGTTGAGTACTTTTTTAGTTGAAAAAGAATATTTTGATTCATACCACGCTCGATTGCTAGTGTTAATAGGGCAGTTTTGCGTAGTGCTTTTGACTCCGATAATTGCATTATACGCGGATAAATTTGGTGGAAAATTTATTAGAGGAGCTGGATTGCTCGGATCAATAGTTGCTTCTAATTTGCTTTTTTCAAGTTTCGTAAATTCATCTTTTCTGTTTGCTAGCATCGCTCAAATATTGTATGCGGTAATTAATTCTTTTGTTACTGCTACAATGTTTAAATATCTTTCTACTCTATTTTTACCAAACAGCAGATATTCTGGCCAGTCATTTGGGTGGGCCTTAGCTGTAGCTTTGGTAGGTGGCACGGCGCCTTTGGTTGCCCAATTTCTAGTGCAATGGAATAATCAGTGGCCAGCAATATATGTATCATTTATTGGACTTGTTGCATTTTTGGTTACATGCGTCTAATTTTTGAATTAATTAGAATCATTATTTTTCAGAAATTGGCTGACTATAATTACACCGCACATATTGCCAAAAATATTTACTACGGTTCTAAATCGATCGATAAGCCTGTCTAACGGCAATAAAATAGATATTGCATTTAATGGTACATTAACGATTTTAAAAACTACGACTAAACTAACTAAACTGGTTTCTGGAATGCCGCCTTCAGCCATGCCGCCTAAAATGCTAGCTAAAGCGACTAAAATTTGTTGCGATAAAGATAAATTTATTCCTAGTACTTGAGAAAAAAACAAAGCTGCTGCAACTTCGTACATCATCATGCCGCCAATGTTAATTGAAGCACACAGGGGGAGCATAAATCTTGTTACGGTAGGGTTGGATTTTAAACTATCTGCTGTATACATAGCAGTGGGTAAAGTAGCAACAGAACTTGAAGTTGCAAACGCTGTAGAAAATACTGGAATACTGTTTTTAAGTATTTTCCATGGATTTTGTTTGCTTGCTACGATAACAAAAATAAATTGCCATAATGCATGAATTAATAAACCTATAACCAATATTGATACAAACGCCATTAAAGCCGTAAAGCTATTCTCCAAGTGTCCGCTGGTACTTGAAGCTGCTATACCGGATCCGACTAAAGCAAAAATCCCTATCGGAGAAAACATCATTACGCCCTGCAAACAGGAGTTGGATACATCACGTACTGAAGCGCATACCTCTATTATAGCTTGTGACTTTTCGGAAACAATGGCACAGCCTATGCCGAACATGGTAGAAAAAATTACAACAGGCAATAATTCAAACTTGGCCAATGAGTCAAAAATATTTTGTGGAAATATGGCTAATAAAAAATTGGCCATGCTTAAATTATTGGCATTGCTTGCAGTATATTGGCCGCCTTGTAAAATTAAATTTGGATCTAAACCTTTTCCAACATCAAATAAGTTAAATAATGTCAAGGCGATTGCGACAGCAATAATCTCGCTCAGTAACATATAGCTTGTTACCCCGCCAACCAAAGACTTTAAATTGTTTAAGCTTTTATCCATGTTTCCCAGCGTAACAATTAAAGTAGAAGCAATTAATGGCAGTGCAAATAATTTCAGCAAATTGATAAAGATATCGCCTAAAAATTTTATCTGGATAAATAAGTTTGGAGTATATATGCCCAATATAATAGATAAAACTACGCTAATTAAAATTAGGTGAGTATTATATTTTTTAAGTAGTTTAAGCATGATCAATTCTCTTTTTTATGGTTTGCCAAACATCAGCAGCATCTAATTGTTCAAAATTAGTCATATGAATTTGGTTTGCGCAGGCGGTGCCGCAGAGATTTGGATCGCTCGGGCCATACAATGAAATTATTGGGATGTCCAAAGCAGCTGCTACATGACCCAGTCCCGTATCAACTGCAACAGCGCCCTTAGCATTTAATAGTAACGCTGCAATTGCTGATAAACTCAAGCTGGGCAAAACTTTTGCTTGATTATTATTTTGCGTGATTCGTTTAGCGCGCGTAAGCTCTGTGCTATTTCCCCATGGTAAATAAACAATAAAACCATTGGCAGTTGCGAATTGTGCTAGTTCAATCCATTTTTGTTCATGCCAACATTTTTCTTCGCGACTTGTTGCGTGGAAAAACACTATATAATTTTCGCGACTGTTAGGTAGCGGAAAGATTTGTTTATTAATTCCATAATCTGGGGCAGTGGTCGGCATTTCATATTTTAGGGCGGCTGCAAAAAGTTGGCGTATGCGTGTAATCGCATGCTGATCTTTAGCGACGGCAAATTTGTTTTTGTAAAAAACAGTTGCTTGTGATTCACGAATGCTATTTTTATCATAGCCAGAGCGTTCGCCGCGTGCCATTTTTGCGATAATAGAGCTTTTGATTAAGCCTTGGGCGTCAATGATAAAATCATATTTTTTTTGACGTAATGTTTTTATAAATGCTGGTATTTTTCCCGAAAAAAGCGCTCTGGTTAAATTTTTACGCCAGAGGCGTAGAGTAATTGGAAGTGTGTTTTTTACCGCTGGATGCCACTTCGGGATTTCATCAAATGCTTCTTCTACTACCCAATCAAAATTAATATCAGGAATGGCTTTTTTTGCGTCTGTTAATGCTGGTAGAGTATGTACTATATCACCCAAGGAAGAAGTTTTTACGATTAATACATTCATTATATAACCTCATTAATTGACTGTATCACTAATTTTGGTAGCAGATTATTTAAGCATTTCATATGCTTTAATGGACAATTACGCTTGAAGCATGGACTGCACGGTAGGTTTAATGAAATAATTTTTGCCTTATCTGTCAGTGGCGGTGTAAATTTTGGTGACGATGACCCATAAATTGCGACTAATGGTCGGTTGAGAGCAGCTGCAATATGCATTAAACCAGAGTCATTAGTTATCGCTACAGTTGCTAAAGATAAAAGCTCTATAGCTTCGCTCAAATTAGTTTTACCGGTGAGATCAAGACAAATATTATTACTTTGAGTTTGAATTTCTTTGGCAAGGTTTTTATCTTTTGGTCCGCCAAAAATCCAAACTTCCCAGCCTTCACTTTTTTTAAT
>JBAXAM010000004.1:0-82824 GCA_037142515.1 bacterium
ACAAATATGCTGCCTCGTCAAAAATAATTTACAGAAAGGATGTTACACTACCGCAACTTCCGCAAAGAAGCCGCCCTGACCGCTGGAATTGATTTTGCCACAGGAGATGCAGTTATTCCAATTGATGCTGATTTACAAGACCCTCCAGAATTAATAGTAACAATGTTGCAAAAGTGGGAAGAAGGCTTTGAAGTTGTTTTGGCCAAGAGACGAAAGCGCCTGGGTGATTCGTGGCTAAAAAGAAACAGTGCTAATTGTTTTTACAAGTTTCATAACTGGTTAGCTGATTTTAAAATCCCTGATAATGTCGGAGACTTTCGTCTAATGGATCGAGCAGTAGTAGAAGCACTTAAAAAACTATCAGAGCGCCAACGCTTTATGAAAGGATTGTTTGCTTGGATTGGGTTTAAAAGCACGATTATTGAATATGATCGTTCGATACGCATATCTGGAACAACCAAGTGGAATAAATGGAAATTATGGAACTTTGCCATCGATGGCATCACCAGCTTTAGCACCCTACCACTGCGAATATGGAGCTATCTGGGGTTTTTATTGGCACTATTTGCTTTTCTCTATGGCAGTTGGATTATGTTAAGAACGGTTATTAGTGGGGTTGATTTACCAGGGTATGCTTCACTTTTTGTCGCAATTTTATTTATTGGCGGCGTTCAATTAATAGGAATTGGTGTATTGGGAGAATACTTAGGCCGCGTTTATCAGGAAACCAAGCAACGGCCAATCTATGTAGTACGAAAAATATCACAAGGCGGCGTTTCTAGCCCTCATAAAAACCCGCTCCGATAAAAGTCTGGTCATCCAACGGCCTAATGTAAGATGTTTTAAACAAAATAACACCGTTTTTTGTGTAATCAGGCCAATAGTATCCAACAACACCCCCTCCGTTTTTTGCTGCTTCGATAAACATTGGAAATATCGAAGTACCAAACTCGTCTTTAAGATCAGTAATATTTGTACCAACTCTTTCCTTTGGGCTGCCGCCATGTGCAAGGGTTTTTCCCTTATAATTAACCACAAATACATACCAGTGCTTTGAGAACGCACCCTGCGGATTATTAAATTCTTTATAGGCTTCTTGAGCTCCTTTTTGTCTAACGTACTCAGCCGCAGAATCAACAAACTTTTTTAATTCGTCTATTTTTACTTCTTGTGATTGTTTTACCTCAAGAGATTTATAAACGCCGGCTCCAATAAAGGCGCCATCATTAATTGGCGCAATATAGCTGGCTTTATACTGAAGAGCCCCAGTATCAGGTCTGGGCCAATAATAACTTACAACTCCACCTCCCTTATTTGCCGCTTCAACAAAGAGCTGAAAGTATGGTGTGCCAAATTTATCTTTAGCATTAAACAAGTCTTTTCCAATAAAAAATTTTGGGTCGCCACCATGCGCTAACACTTTGCCATTGAAAGCAATCACAAACAGGTATAGGTTGCCTTTTCTGAATTTGCTATTTGTATTGCTAAATTCTTTATAGGCTTTGGCCTCTCCGTTTTTTTTGATGTACTCAAGACCACTATCTACGAAGGACTTCAGATCAGCAGCGTCTTTGTGCACATCAGCAAAAGATATGTTGATGAAACAACATAAAAGCAATACAAGAACTACAAAAAAAAATCTACATGAAAGTCTCATTATAAATACCAAATAATTTTAATTCCCGTAAA
This sequence comes from bacterium, assembly GCA_037142515.1. Taxonomy (GTDB): domain Bacteria; phylum Pseudomonadota; class Gammaproteobacteria; order UBA9339; family UBA9339; genus JBAXAM01. The sequence continues at coordinate 1,690 of JBAXAM010000004.1, forward strand.
AACCTGCCCCAATAAAAGTTTGAGAATCCAAGGGCTCAATATAAGAGGTTTTAAATCGAACAGCTCCTTTTTCTAAGTAATGAGGCCAATAATAACCAACAACCCCACCACCGTTTTTAGCTGCTTCAACAAACATCATCAGGAGCGGAGTATTAAACTCATCCTTGAAATCAGCAATGCTTGTACCCACCATTTTTTGAGGATCACCGCCATGGGCTAATATCGTTCCATCATAATTGATTACAAATACATACCAATCTCCCTTTACGAAATTGCCTTGAGGATCATTAAACTCTTTATAGGCTTCTTGGGCTCCTTTTTGCTTAACATACTCGGCTGCAGAATCAGCAAACTTTTTTAATTCATTTATTTTTACTTCTTGTGATTGCTGCATCTCAAAAGATTTATAGACGCCAGCTCCAATAAAAGCATTATTATTAATCGGTGCAATGTAGCTGGTTTTATATTGAAGTATTCCCGTATCAGGTCTGAGCCAATAGTAACTTACAACACCACCTCCTCTCTTTGCCGCTTCAACAAATAGCTGAAAATATGGCGTACCAAATTTATCTTTAGCGCTAAACAAGTTCTTCCCAACGAAATTCGTTGGGTCGCCACCATGCGCCAACACTTTGCCATTGAAAGCAATCACAAACAGGTATAGGTTGCCTTTTCTGAATTTGCTATTTGTACTGCTAAATTCTTTATAGGCTTTGGCCTCTCCGTTTTTTTTGATATACTCAAGACCACTATCTACGAAGGATTTTAGCTCAACAACGCTTTTCTGTATAGGTTTAGTACTAGCTCCCTCAGCAAATAGCTTGGTAGTAAAGCAACACAACAGCAACGCAGCAAGAGCTATGCGAAACATCATATACCAGTCTCCTCAACAATCCCCTTAATACAGACCATGCACATTTTAGCATAAACCCAAAAAATAAAAAACCCCAGCAATAACGCTGGGGTTTTTGATCAAAACTTCAAAACCAAAAATTACATCATATCACCCATACCTCCCATACCTCCCATACCACCACCGCCCATACCACCACCATGACCACCACAGGTTTCTTCCTTCTTTGGAAGATCAGTAATCATACATTCAGTAGTAATCATTAGGCTAGCAATAGACGCAGCATTTTGTAATGCTGTACGCGTAACTTTGGTCGGATCAAGAATACCCATTTGTATCATGTCTCCAAACTCACCAGTTGCTGCGTTATAACCAAAATTGCCCTTGCCATCAGCAACTTTATTTAGCACTACTGACGGCTCATCGCCGCTATTACTCACAATATGACGAAGTGGCATTTCAAGCGCTCTACGAATAATAGCAACACCAGCATCTTGATCATGATTAACCCCTTTAAGAGTTTTGATCGCTTGCAAAGAACGAATCAAAGCAACGCCACCACCAGGAACAACCCCTTCTTCAACTGCAGCACGAGTTGCATGCAATGCGTCTTCGACTCGAGCTTTTTTCTCTTTCATCTCGATTTCAGTTGCAGCACCAACTTTGATTACGGCAACACCACCAGCAAGTTTAGCTAATCTTTCTTGCAATTTTTCGCGATCGTAGTCAGAAGTAGTGTTATCAATTTCACGACGAATCTGCTCAATGCGTGCCTTAATATCTTTTTGCGCACCAGCGCCATCGATAATTGTCGAATTATCTTTTGTTATAGCAACGCGTTTAGCATGGCCAAGATCACTCAAAGTAGCGCCCTCAAGAGTCAAGCCAACTTCTTCAGCGATAACTTTAGCTCCGGTTAATATTGCAATATCTTGCAGCATTGCTTTACGACGATCACCAAAACCAGGAGCTTTAACCGCGGCAACTTTAACTATACCGCGAATATTATTAACTACTAAAGTTGCCAAAGCCTCTCCTTCAACATCTTCAGCAATAATAAATAACGGCTTACCTGATTTAGCAACACTTTCTAATAACGGCAGCATTTCACGCACATTAGAGATTTTTTTATCAACAATTAAAATATAAGGTGTCTGTAATTCAACACTCATATTTTGCTGATTGTTAATAAAATATGGTGATAAATAACCACGATCAAATTGCATACCCTCTACAATTTCTAACTCGTTTTCTAGTCCGGACCCATCTTCAACCGTGATTACGCCTTCTTTACCAACCTTTCCCATTGCCTCAGCAATAATATTGCCAATTGACTCATCTGAGTTAGCAGAAATAGTACCTACTTGCGCAATTGCTTTATCGTCGGCGCATGGCTTTGAAAGCTTAGCCAACTGTTCTACTACAACCTTAACAGTAAGATCCATTCCGCGCTTGAGATCCATTGGGTTCATTCCGGCTGCTACCGCTTTTATACCTTCTGTTAACATGCTTCTTGCTAATACGGTCGCCGTAGTAGTCCCATCACCTGCAATATCCGAAGTTTTGGACGCTACTTCTTTAACCATTTGTGCGCCCATGTTCATGTATTTATCTTTAAGTTCAATTTCTTTGGCAACTGATACACCGTCTTTAGTAATTGTTGGGGCACCAAAAGATTTTTCTATTACAACATTACGTCCTTTGGGACCAAGAGTTACTGCAACTGCATCAGTTAATAAATTAACACCTTGCAACATTAAGTGACGTGCATCGCCACCAAATTTTAAATCTTTAGCTGACATATTTTAATTCCTCCGCTTATTTATTGTACAATGGCCAAAATGTCTTCTTCACGCATGATGACATATTCTTTACCATCAATTTTGACTTCAGAGCCAGAATACTTACCAAACAGCACTTTATCTCCCACCTTAACTTCCATCTGGTGAATCTGACCATCTTTTGATAAACCACCCTTGCCAACAGCAAAAACTTCACCACGTGTTGGTTTTTCATTGGACGCTGTATCTGGAATCACAATACCACCGGCAGAGGTACGCTCTTCTTCCATACGCTTGATGACCACTCGGTCATGTAAAGGACGAATTTTTGACATGTAGCTCTTCTCCTGATTATTAATTATTATTATTTAAGCATTAGCACTCTAACAAAAAGAGTGCTAATGATAGTTAAATGGGGATTAATGTCAACATTTCAACTCGATATACTAACTTTTTAATGTTTTTATAAATTATACGGCTATCTTCATTGAACTTGCCATGATTTTTTGTTAAATTGCAGTCTAATTTGAATTATGAACGAGAACCATCTATGGATATAAGAAAAATAAAAAAGCTTATTGATTTAGTAAACGAAAACAATATTGCTGAACTTGAGATTCATGAAGAAAAAGAATCTATTCGAATAACTCTGAATAAATCTATAGCTAATTTTGAGCCCATTATGCAGACATCTGCACCGATAATACAGCATTCAGAGCCAAATAAAGCAGGGGCCGTTATTGCAAAACATACCGTAAACTCTCCTATGGTCGGCTCAGTTTATCTTTCAGCAACCCCTGGATCTAAACATTTTGTAGACATCGGCCAACAAGTTAAAGCCGGTGACACCCTTTGTTTAATTGAGGCCATGAAAATGTTCAATAGAATTGAATCTGATAAATCTGGAACCATAACTGCGCGCTTGGTTGAAAATGCTCAGGCAGTTGAGTATGGGCAGCCGTTATTTGTCATTGAGTAAAAAATATAACCAAATGGTGAATCGTGAAAAAAATTTTAATAGCAAATCGCGGTGAAATTGCCCTAAGAATACAACGAGCTTGTCACGAGCTCGGAATTAAAACTGTCGCCGTCTACTCAAGCGCCGATCGAGAGTTAATGCACGTACAACTTGCCGACGAAGCTGTCTGCATTGGACCGCCTCCATCGGTAGATAGCTATCTTAACATTCCTGCTGTAATTAGTGCTGCAGAAATTACTGGGGCTGATGCTATTCATCCTGGCTACGGCTTTCTTGCTGAAAACGCCAACTTTGTCGAACAGGTTGAAAAAAGTGGCTTCACTTTTGTCGGCCCAAGCCACGAAACCATTCGTACTATGGGTGATAAAATAGCTGCGATCCATACAATGAAACAAGCCGGCATTCCTTGTATACCCGGATCTGATGGCCCTTTAAGCAAAAACGACCATGAAAATATTATTCTGGCAAAAAAAATTGGTTATCCAATAATCATAAAAGCCGCTGCCGGCGGCGGCGGACGCGGTATGCGTGTAGTGCACGATGAAACCGAGCTGCTGAATGCAATTTCTATGACACGAGCCGAAGCAAATTCTGCGTTTGGCGATCCAACTATCTACATGGAAAAGTTTTTACAAAACCCGCGCCATATTGAAATTCAAGTTTTGGGTGATGGCAAAGGATATGCCATTTATCTTGGTGAGCGCGACTGTTCAATGCAAAGGCGACACCAAAAAATTCTCGAGGAAGCCCCTGCTGTTGGCATTACTTCAAAACAACGCGAAGCTATTGGTAATCAGTGTGTTGCTGCTTGCCGTAGATTAAAATATCGCGGCGCCGGCACGTTTGAGTTTTTATATGAAGATGGCAAATTTTATTTTATTGAAATGAATACGCGCATACAGGTTGAGCATCCGATTACAGAAGAAACAACCGGAATTGACATTGTTAAGTGGCAAATTTTAGTTGCCGCTGGTGAAAAATTAACCATAAGAGGCAAAGAAGTTCAGATTCAAGGACACGCGATCGAATGCCGAATTAACGCCGAAGACCCAGATAACTTTATGCCCTGCCCAGGGAAAATTAATGTTTTTCATGCACCGGGCGGCCCAGGAATTAGGGTTGATTCACATATTTACCAAAGCTATATTGTTCCGCCATTTTATGACTCTTTAATTGGTAAGATTATTAGCTATGGCAAAACTCGAGAAATTGCCATAACGAAAATGAGAAATGCGCTAAAAGAAATTGTGATCGAAGGAATAAAAACAAATATACCGCTACATCAGCGCATCTTGGAAGATAAAAAATTCTTACAAGGCGGTGTTAATATCCACCACCTTGAAGATTTTTGTAAAGCCAGAAGTTAGCAGCCCCCAAGACACCCTTTTACGCATTCCACTGTATCTGCTGTACATTTATTTATGCCATTATCCTCCAGGCATTTCTTCAACTGTCCTGAACACCGTGCTGAACAATCTGGACTAAAAAAATTCTTAATCCCCTTTTTTAAACTAGAAAAACCAAAAATACTACCAACAACAACAGCACCAAGTGCGATACCAACACCAAATAACTCTAGACTGTGCACGAGATCGTCTCTCCCACCACCACCACCAGCAGAAATTTCATTTTTATTTAACACAATAATACCGCTCATAATTATATTTCTCATTTAAAGTTTTGTACTTAATAGAGAAATATATCGGCTTTTTTGTACTTTAATATTAACGAGGGCTTAAATCACATTAACAGAAGCTTAAGCTCCCCAATCTGCTACGAGGGTAAATAAGCACTGCAGGTTTTTTAATAGGGCTAAACGATTAAGACGCAGCTTTTTGTCTTCTACCATAACCATAACTTCATCAAAAAAAGTGCTCAAAAATGGCTTTGCTTTAGCCAACACTAATAATATTTCAAAATATTTTTTGTTTTTGTATAACTCAGTTATTGCTTGCGATTCTTTCTCAATTACTTCTGCTAAATTACGCTCGGCGAGTTCCGTAATTAATTCTTTATTAAACTTACTCACTTCTTTATCTGCTTTAGCTAAAATATTTTTGACGCGTTTATAAATTTCGATCAAATCACTGGCTTCTGCCAGTTTATTAAATTCAGTTACTGCTGCAAATCTTTTTTCAAAATCCAGCAAATCCGTCGGCATGCGGGCTAAAACAGCACGAAAGACATTGGCACTCTTGCCCTGCTCTACATACATATAGCGCAGGCGTTCGTAAATAAAGTGTAATACTTGGGTAATTGCCTCGTTATTTTCAAAAGCGATTGCGTAATTTAATCGAGCTTGCTCGAGTAATTCTTTTAGATCTAGCTCCAAATTTTTTTCTAAAATAATGCGGACAATTCCTGTAGCAGCGCGTCGTAGTCCAAAAGGATCTTTCTCGCCGCTTGGTATTTTGTTAATACTAAATAATCCAATCAAATTATCAACTCGATCGGCAAGCGCCAAAGCGCAACCAATGTTACTAATTGGAATTTCATCTTGAGAAAAACGCGGCAAATACTGTTCTTGTATAGCGGTTGCTACTATTTCAGGCTCGCGCCCGCGGGCATAATAATCACCCATAATACCCTGAAGCTCGGGAAACTCCCAAACCATTGAGGTCATCAAATCGCATTTAGATAATTCAGCAGCTCGCTTGGCATGCTCTACATTGGCCTTAATTTTTGCCGCAATAAAACCTGCCAGGTTTTTTAGGCGCAGTGTTTTATCGTAAAGACTGCCTAATTTTGCCTGAAACACTACTGATTTTAATTTTTCGCTATGGCTTATAAGATTAGAACGTAAATCATTGCGATAAAAATATTCGGCATCAGTAAGACGCGCGCGAATTACCCGCTCATTACCCGCTATAATCCGAGCTTGGTTTTTGCTTTCAATATTGCTAATAATTACAAATTGCGGAAGTAGCTTTTTCGCTCTATCAGTTATCGGAAAATAGCGCTGCTGTTTTTCCATTAGCGTAATCAAAACTTCCTGCGGCATTTCTAAAAAATGAGAATCAAATGAACCAATCAAAACTACGGGCCACTCAACCAAATCGGTAACTTCATTCAGCAAATTTTCGTTAATTATTGCACTGCCAGTTTTTACATTAGCAGCAATTTGCTCACAAATTTTCCTGCGACGCTTGGTGCTCTCTGCAATAACGAATCCAATATTCTCGAGCAACTCTTCATACTGTCCAGCCTCAGGAATTATTATTGCTTGAGGATAATGAAAACGATGACCAAAAGTTTGATTTGAAGTTTTAACTCCCAAAACTTCAGTAGAAATAATTTCTTCTCCAAAAAGCATTACTACCCAATGCACCGGCCGAACAAAAAATATTTTACTATCACCCCAGCGCATTGGTCGCGTAATCGGCAGTTTTTTGATACTGGTTATTACTATCTCTGGCAAAAGATCAGCTGTAGTTTTTCCAGCTTTTGTAACTTTACAAAAAAGAAACTTTCCTTTTTTGTCTTCAATATAGCCCAATTGATCTACAGTTATCCCACAAGTTTTTGCAAATTTTTCCGCAGCAAGTGTCGGCTTATTGTTTTTATCAAAAGCTATTTCTACTGACGGCCCACGAAGCTCAAAGAGCTGATCTGGCTGACAAGTGATGAGACTTGTAACTAAAACCGCGATGCGTCGTGGCGTTGAATACGTTTTAATCTTGCTATATGTTAGCTCATGCTCTTTTAAGCCCTTTTCTATGTTGGCTGCCAAAGATGCTACTAACTCGCTAATCCGCTCTGGCGGCAGCTCTTCTGTGCCAATCTCAAAAAGAAAATCTTTGCGTTTATGCCCATTCATGATTTATTCACCAACAGTGGAAAACCAAGCTCCTCGCGCATTTTATAATAACTTTCTGCTACTTGGCGCGCGAGCGTTCGGATTCGCAAAATATAATTTTGTCGCTCGGAAACAGAAATCACACCACGCGCATCTAACAAATTAAAAGTGTGTGATGCTTTTAATACCATCTCATAAGCAGGTAGAGGCAAAGTTAATTCAAGCAGATACTTACACTCGCGCTCATAAACTATAAATTGATTAACCAGCTCATCAACATTGGCGTAATTGAAATTATAATTAGACATTTCAATTTCATTTTGCAAAAACACATCGCCATAAGTAACTTTTTTAGGTTTATCTGTCCACACCAGATCATACATACTATCTAAATTCTGCAAGTACATAGCAATACGCTCTAAACCATAAGTAATTTCACCGGTTACTGGACTACATTCTAAACCGCCAACCTGCTGGAAATAAGTAAACTGGCTGATTTCCATCCCATTTTGCCATACCTCCCAACCAAGTCCCAACGCTCCCAAGGTCGGCGATTCCCAGTTATCTTCGACAAAACGAATGTCGTCAATTAACGGATCGATATTCAGAGCTCGCAATGAACCAAGATAAATATCTTGAATATTTTTTGGCGACGGCTTCATCATTACTTGGAACTGATAAAAATGCTGACCGCGATTAGGATTGCTTCCATAACGACCATCGGTTGGACGGCGACATGACTGTACGTAAGCTCCATTCCACGGCTCGGGTCCTATTGCGCGCAAAAATGTTGCGGTATGAAAAGTACCAGCGCCAACCTCCATGTCTAGGGGTTGCAAAATAACACACCCTTGCTCAGCCCAATAATGCTCAAGCGTGAAGATCAGTTCTTGAAATGACATCTTTTCTTTGGTCATATACCCTATTTCACTTCATCTAAAGACTTTTTTAAATCACTTTCAATATCGTGTGTTTGTCCTGCAATTAAACTAAACTTCGTCATTTCCTTGTTAGTGAAAACAAAAGTTGGTGTACCCATAATACCCAAATTACCAGCTAATTTAAGATTGGCTTTAAGACCCGTATCAAGTTCTTTTGCTTCCATATCAGCAAATAATTTCTTAGCATCAAGACCTGGAATTGTCTTGATAGCGGCATCAATTTTATCTTTGGTTAAGAAATCGGTAGAAACAAGCATCGCTTGGTTTAGCTCGATAAACTTATTTTGCTTTTGCGCAGCTAAAACAGCTTTGGAGGCATAAATAGCATCATTGCCAAAAAATGGCCAATAAATAGTAATCAGCTGTGCCTCTGGATTATCTTTTAGTAACTTATCAACAAGGGGGGCAACAGCTTTACAGTGACCACACTGATACTGAGTAAATTCAACTATTATTAGCTTACCATTGGGGTTACCAGCAACAGAGCGACCAGCAGCTTTAGTATCAAAAAGATCTTTTTTGTATTTTGATATAGCTCTCTTTATCTTTTTAATATTGGCCTCTTCTTTTGCTGCCTCTTGCTCTTGAAGCCTTTTACTTGCCTCTACCAGAACACTGGGGTTTTTTACAAGATAATCATGCACAATTTGCTCGATTTGTTTTATTTGCGGCTGATCAAAAACCTCTGTCTTTGCAACTGCGCTATTTTGAATAGCAATACTCATCAAAAAAGCAGACACCAAATAAAAAAAATTTTTCATATCTTTTCCCTTTCAGTTAAATTGAACACAGGTAGAAATACTATCGCAGTTTTATCAAGTAATCTAGTATGCCAATACTAGTTGCAATCATAAGTCCTGTTGCAATAATAGTTTTATATCCCATGATTGTAACGTCATGCTTGGTCGCAAGGCTGCCGTAGCAATCTCTGGGCTTGCTGAAAAGTATCAATGGTTACTGTGTGGTGTGTCATAAGTTACTCCCCATAAATTACTCTCATTTACTCATCATTGTATACTATTTCCATTGGAATAAAATACCGTTGAAAACACTGTTATGTTCATACACAACGACGATAAAAATTTGCTTCGATAAGCTGGAAAAGCAGTAGCTTGCAGGGGATTGTGCCATTAAAAAAATTATAGTGTTTGTGTGAGTGTATACCCATAGCCTTTCCCAAGTCTGGGTTGCCAATAAGCATAGCAACCTCCCAATTTAAAAACCTCGCGCGCAGAACCGCGCCAAAATCTTTGTAAAATTGGATCAAATCTTGCGTACCAGACAAGCGCTCCCCATAGGGCGGATTGGTAACGATTATTCCATATTGATTACCGTGGTGGGTTGGCGGAGTAAACTTGTTTACTTCTTTGACTGTTACATCAATAGTATTTTCTAAGTCCGCGCTAATAATATTGCGGCGTGCAATACCAACCATTTTGGGATCGGTGTCATAACCACGAACTTCCGCCACCAACTGCTTTGCTCCAGTTTTGCGTCGCTCTTGAGCCTCAAGCCATAAATCTTTCCAGATATGCGGCTCATAATGCAGCCACTTGCTAAAACCAAAGTATTTACGTAGCAGTCCTGGAGCATAGTCTTGTGCCATCATTGCTGCTTCAATTAAAATTGTTCCAGAACCGCACATTGGATCAAGTAGCGGCTTACCGAGCTTGGCAAACTCAAGCCACTTACTACGATATAAAATTGCAGCGGCCAGGTTTTCCTTGAGCGGAGCTTCTCCTGCAGGGCCGCGATAGCCACGACGATGCAGGCTTGCTCCGGATAAATCTACGCTGATAGTAGCCGTTTCGTGATACAAATAAACATTAATGCGTAAATCTGGGTCTTCTTTGTTAATGTTTGGGCGCGTACCAGTACGCTCGCGTATTTGATCAACAATAGCATCTTTAACTTTAAGCGCACCAAAATGAGAGTTTTTTATCGTGGGAGAAGTGCCGGCAAAATCTACAACAAAAGTATCTGTGGGGCGCAAATGATCCAACCACTTAATACGCCTTACACCATCGTATAAAGCATCCGCATTTTCTGCGCTAAACTCAAGGAGCGGAAATAAAATACGGTTAGCTAAGCGCGACCATAAACAGGCGCGATAGGCCAAAGCCAAATCCCCTGCAAACTTTACCCCTGCAACCGTTTGTTTGGTATGTCTTGCTCCTATAGTGATTAACTCTTCCTCCAACAAGCCCTCAAGATTTTTAGGACAAGTAGCAAAGAAGTTTATTAGAGCTTTCATTATTTATTCTGTTTTTTCTGCCTAGGCATCGCCAGCGTTTTGTTAATATACCACTGCTGTAAAATAGAAAGCAGATTGCTTGCAAACCAATACAACACCAGCCCCGATGGAAATTTAAGAAAAAATACCGTAAAAACCACAGGCATAAACATCATCATTTTTGCTTGCATTGGGTCGGCAGACGTTGGATTCAGTCGTTGCTGCAAAACCATACTCAATCCCATTAGTATCGGTAAAACATAATAAGGATCGTATGCAGACAAATCATTAATCCAAAATATAAAAGGAGCGTGCCTTAATTCTACTGCGCCCATTAAAACATAATATAATGCGATAAAAAACGGGATTTGAATCAACATGGGCAAACAACCACCCAAATTCATAGGATTAATTTTTTCTTGTTTATATAAATCCATCGTAGCCTGATGCAGCTTTTGTCGATCATCAGCATAACGCTCTTTGAGCACTTGCATTTTAGGCATCAATTCACGCATTCTTGCCATAGAACGACAACTGGTTTCTGAAAGCTTGTAAAAAGCGAGCTTTATCAAAATAGTTATTAAAATAATGGCCCAACCCCAATTACCAACCACCAGATAAATCTTCTTCAAAAGCCAAAAAAACGCATTCGCAATCAAAAATAACCAGCCATAGTCAACAACACGATCTAAACCAGGGGCCAGCGGAACCAAGTTCTCAGTAATTCCCGGCCCAACGTATAAAGTGGCGCCGACTGCTGCCTTTTGTCCAGCGGCTACAGTTACTGCATTATCGCTCAAACCAATAGTATAAATACCATTATTAACACTGCTGAAATAGCGATAGGTTTTGTCTTGTTTTGGTATCCATACGCTTAAAAAATAGCGCTGCTGCATTGCCACCCAACCACCCTGACTATCGTGAATAAAACCATTTTTCTCTTTTGCATAACTATCCATCTCAGAAAAACTTATTTTTTCATATGGAGTTTCCGCGCTAGAAATTGCAGCTCCGGTATAAGTGTTAAATGAAAACATACTGCTTTTCGAATCGAAGCTCTTACGTTTAATTTGTGCATAAAACATACCAGCCCACGGATCCTTTGATTTATTAACAACTTCGTAGTTAATAGCAAAATCATATTTGTCTTTGGTAAAAACAAAGGTCTTAGTAACAGCTAAGCCGCTTGAGTTAGTCCAAAGCAAACTAACCTCCAAATTATTTTTTCCAGGCTGCAAAGTGTATTCTTTTTGTGGTGAGGTATACTGTCCTTGTTTTCCGACAAAATCTGGGCCTGTCTTACTAATCAAACCACTCTGAGCAGTGTAATAGCGCGTATCGTCATCGCTTAAAAGCTTCGTTGCCTGCTCTTTATAAATAACCTCTGGATATTTTAATAAGTTTGCATGGATAATGTCACCACCAACAGTGTCAATAGCAACATCTAAAACATTGGTGTGAACTTTAATTAAGCGCGATTCTGGAATCGGCATTGCCTGCGGTTGAGCTATTGTAGGAACTTCACTTACAGCTACAGAGTTAGTTTCGGTTGTTGTCTTAGTAACAACCTGATCATAGTCTTTTTGCCAAGCATTCCATAGGGCAAAAGAAATTATTCCAATTAAAACATATAAAATTAGCTTTCTATCGATCATAATCTTCTCTGTTCTCTATTTATTTTAGTATTAATTTCTGGCACTGGATCATACCCATCTTGGTGCCATGGATGACATTTTAATAGGCGTTTAAAAGATAGCCACAAACCATAGCAAACACCATAGCGCTCTACCGCAATTTGCGCATATAAAGAGCAGCTTGGGTAAAAGCGACAACTGTTCCCTAAAAACGGGCTAATTAAATTGCGGTACGCCTTTATTGCTATAATTATAATTTTTTTTGTCGCAAAATTAACGCTTCCCACTGTTGTTCTAAATGTTGACATAACTTTTCTTTTGACGCATTTTCAGTATTCTTATAAGCAAGAAACACAATATCAATTGCGCTTAGTTTGTGCTGCCTCAAGCGAAAGCTTTCTCGGACCGCTCGCTTAAAAAGGTTTCTCTCGCTTGCTTTTCTGATGCTTTTTTTAGGAGCAATTATTCCCAATCTCGGATGGGTAAGGTTATTATGACAGCAAAAAACTGCATACAACTCCGTAGATATTTTTCTAGCATTGCAAAATACCTTTTTAAATTGATCACCAGTGGTTAAACGTAGTCTGTGTGGAAATTTGTATTTCATTAAGCCTGAATTTAGGCACTAAGTTTTTTTCTACCTTTAGCACGGCGTCGCTTGATAACCTGCTGCCCATCTTTGGTTGCCATACGAGCACGAAATCCATGTTTGTGTTTACGTTTTATTTTACTTGGTTGGAAAGTTCTTTTCATAGGATTTTAACCAAAAATATGTTGCCTCTTAAATTAAGATTGGTAATGGTATTGATTCTGGGTAGCTTTGTCAAAGCAGAATGTTAAGTAATCTAATAATAATTCTTTATATATTTTAAAGATTATTATTATTACAAGCAACACTTTCTGTGGATAAGTGCTGATATGCTATATTTTTCAAGCGGTTGCGTTGCTTAAGAGCTGTTAGCTTCCTGTGTTTTTTCTATTAACTAAGCTTAAGCTAAAAAACAACCAACACTTTATTAACAGGATTTGTGTGTTATAATTTTTGTAAGATATAAAAAAAGGAGTTTATATGAAAAGCTACAAACATGTTTTGGTTGCTATCGAGTTGATAGAGGCTAATGATGTTGAGTTGATTAAGCGCGCTGCTTTTATGGTAAAAGAGTTTAAGGCAAACGTGGCTCTGGTGCATGCTGTAGAGAATATCGGTGGTTACAGCGCCTATGGTATGGGCATTGATATAGAGAGAGATATGGTTGACAGAGCAGTAGCAGAAATGAAAAAATTTGGAAAGCATATTGGTATACCAAAAGATAAACAATTAATAAAAATTGGGCCGGCCAAATTTGTGATTTTAGAGGAGGCAGGGAAGCTTAAAGCCGACCTGATTATTGTTGGTAGTCATGGCAGACATGGGTTGCAGATGCTTTTAGGTTCTACTGCAAACGCAGTACTACATGGAGCAAAATGTGATGTTATGGCGGTAAGGCTTAGAAAATAATAGTAGTTGAGCATATATATTTAATTTGACTATATTTATAAGGAAAAAATATTTTCTTGGGGTATGAGTAGTTTAAAAGATGAAGATGATATTAGGAAGCGCTATATGCATGCCTTGAAATCCGCAGATGCACACGACCATTCATTGCTGCTTAGTTTTGCTAGAACATAAAACAAAGATATTAAAAAGTATAATTAGTTTCCTCGTTCGGAGGGAGGCGCAGCAAGTAAAGTCATCATAATGTTCCTGCAGCGAGAATCAATTTATTACTGACACATTATTGTTTGTTGGTAGTGTAGTATTTACCTGGTTTATTGGTGTTATTGTAGCGGTGCTATTAATGCTACTATTATTTGCTGTTGTCGTCGCGTTTGTTGTTGCTTCGATAGTTGGCGTGCTAGCGTTAATTATTGGTGTTGATGCTATTGGTTTGGCTATATTTATTTTTGTTGTCTTATTTAAGGCGTCTGTTTTTTTATTAGCTGCGACAGCATGGTTTTGTTTTTTAACTAGCCCGTTTTTCTGAGCCTTTTCTAACCAGGTGTCAATTTTTATAAAGTCATTAAAATCTAAAATCCCTGTCAATTGTTTCAGTGTTAAAAACTGTGTTATGTAGGTATATTCACTGGCGGCAAAATCTTTTTGTCTCTCATAGAGCTTTGCTTGTTCTTGTAGTACTTCTACCATTGTGCGAGTTCCCACCTCGTATCCTGCTGTAGTCGCGCGCAGCGAGCTTTGTGCTGATTTGATTGCTTGTTTCCTCGCCTTGATCTGACTAATATTTGATAGCACAGTAAGGTAGGCTTGGCGAGTTGCGCTAACAGTCGAACGATGTGTTGTTTCTTGATCTGATATGGCTTGTTGGTATTGATAATTTGCTTGTCTAACATTAGCAAGAACAAGGCCGCCTTGAAATAGCGGTAAATTTAACGCTAGTCCAGCAGACGCGCTTTTTTGATGTCCGTAACTTGAGACGTTAGGGTTGCCGCCGTAATTGAAGGCGTAGTTACCATTGGCGTCTATTGTTGGCAGATGTCCAGCGGCTTGAACTTTTATGTTTTCTTTAGCTATGATGGTTGCGTAGCGTTTTGCTGCAAGATCAAAGTTTTGTTGTTCCGCCGCTTTTGCCCACCTTTCGATATCGGCTGGGTTTGGAGAGAGTAGGGGAAACGTTTCTTTAACCGGATCGAGAGAAATGTATCTAACCCCGGTTATCTCGCTTAGTTTTTCGAAGCTAATGCAAAGATCATTTGTGGCGGCAATTTCTTTAGCGACGGCGTCATCATAACTTGCTTTGGCGTTTTCAAGATCAGTAATAGCAATCAGCCCTGCTGCATACTTGTGTTTTGTTTGATTAAGTGTGCGCTCATAGGCTTCTCTGTCTGCTGTAGTAAAGGAGAGGATGTCTCTCGCTTGCAACACATTAAAATATGCTTGGGCAGTGCGCAGTAGTAAGCTTTCCGCTGCGGCCAGAAAAGTCACCTCGGCCTTTTTTACCAATGCTTGAGCTTGCCAAACTTTTGCCCAATCGCCAAAGCGGAACAATGGTTGTGTTAAGCTTAACGAGTAACTAGACATATTGCCATACGAGCCAGCGTAAGGCCCTGAAGCATCACTTGAGGAGTAAGCTCTAGAGGCGCTACCCTGAGCGTCCAGTTGAGGAAAAAGAGCAGAGCGGCTAATGGGCAACGATTCTCTATTAGCAAGCCATTGCGCGCGAGCGGCTTTAAACGTTGGGTCGCTCAAAAGGGCCTGCTTGTAGACGTCAGCTAGGCTTACCGCTAAAGCATTTTGGGTAATCAGGCCTCCAATAATGAGCGAGACTGTAATGACAAAACTCTGTATTTTCATAATTATAACACCATCTTTAGGCCTATTAGAGTAATACTTTTAGTGTTTTGAAGCAAACCTTTTTGATTTTGAGTTGGCATTACGCGCTCTCTTTTTCTCCGCGTTATTAATTATTGTTGATCGTACGCGTAAATTATGGCAGATATTTTAAACCGTGCATTAAGGCAGGCTTAAATGGATGCGCTATTGTCTTCGATGGGTAAACGGTATATTCTTTTTTATTATTTTTGGGGGCGGCATGGAAAAATCTTTGGTTTTAGTATTGAACTGTGGTAGTTCATCGATCAAGTTTGCGGTCATTGATCCGCAAACAGGGATTAGTTCTTTTTCTGGTTTGGTGCAGAATATAGGAGCGCCTGAAGCTAACATTAAGTATCGCAAAGGAGCAGAAAGCAAAACTAAGAATTTACCAAAAATTGAGCACCATGCCGCGCTTCACGTCATTGTGGATTTGGTTAAATCTTTTGATGATATAGCGAATAGTATTTTTGCAGTTGGTCATCGCGTTGTGCACGGCGGTGAGAGCTTTATAAAATCAACAATAATTACTGACGATGTTTTGCGGGCGATTCACAAGAATGTTTATTTAGCGCCATTACACAACCCAGCAAATATTGCCGGCATTGAGGGAGCTATAAAAGACTTTCCTGGTTTGCCGCAGGTAGCAGTTTTTGATACCGCTTTTCACCAAACAATGCTTGATTATGCTTATATTTATCCTGTTCCGTATGAGTTTTATAAAGAACATCGTGTACGTCGATATGGCTTTCATGGTACTAGTCATCGATTTGTATGCGGCTTGGCGGCCAATATTTTAGAAAAGCCACTTAGTGAATCTGCGTTTATTACCGCGCATTTGGGTAATGGTTGTAGTGCTACGGCAATACTAAACGGAAAAAGCGTTGATACCTCAATGGGATTAACCCCGCTTGAGGGTTTGGTTATGGGGACGCGTTCTGGCGATGTTGATCCTGGTTTACATGCTTATTTAGCCGATAACTTAGGTTATGATATTCATAAAATAACTGAGGTATTGAATAAAAAAAGCGGCTTGCTTGGTATTTCTGGGATTGCCTCTGATATGCGCGAGATAGAAAAACAAGTAATGGCTGGGAATGAAAGAGCTATTTTAGCTTTTGAAATTTTTTGTTATCGTTTAGCTAAATATATTGCTGCGTTAGCTGTGCCACTTGGGAGGATTGATGCTTTAGTTTTTACAGGAGGTATTGGTGAAAATTCTCAAATGGTACGCGCTAAAACTTTAGGGTGGCTAAAAATATTTAATTTTAAAGTTGATATAGAGCATAATGAGATTCATGGTAAAAATAGTAAGGGCATTATTTCAGCAGAAGGCAGCACAACCGCAATAGTGATTCTGACAAATGAAGAATGGTTAATTGCTCAAGATACAGCATTACTGATACAAAAATAAGATTTTATGGCACATATTATTATGTTGATTCCTGCAACCTTAAGCGCAGGGACAAAAACAATTTCTTTTGGATTGCTTAATGCTCTTGCAAGCAAGAGCGTGCGTGCCACGGCTTTGTCGGATTTTGATACGGAGGTAATAGAGCAGCTGCTTGTTGTAAATCGCGCTGATGATTTTTTAGAAAACACGTTGGAGCAGTATGAGATTGCCGCGGCTAATAAAGACGTTGTGATTATAAATGGCATTTCACTTTCTAAGCCATACGCTACAGAATTAAATTTTGCTATTGCTATTGCTACTGCTTTAGATGCGGCAGTAATTTTTGTTGTTACTCCAGAGCAAAATTTGCACGACGCCATGCGGCAGTTAAATACCATTGCGAACCCTTACCAATATCGCTATAAGCGCCAAATTTTAGGCTTTATTGTTAATAAGGTGGTAGATATGCAAGATATCCAAGCAATAAAAATTCCATTGCTTGGATATGTTCCCTATAAAAACGAGCTGGCAGAAAAGGCTGGTGGCTTCCATAGTGGTTTAGCAATTAATAAATATTTTGATCTTGGTTGGTTGTGGCCTTTTTTGAACAATGTGATTGAGCCCGCTTTTACTCCCACGATGTTTCGTCGGCGCTTAATTTCTTCCGCGCGTCTTGCTAATAAAACAATTATTTTGCCAGAAGGTGAGGAGCCGCGTACCTTGCAGGCCGCAAATATTTGTGCTGCACGCGGAATTGCTCGTTGTGTTTTACTCGGTAAAAAACAAGATATTTCCGCTGCTTGTGCCAAAATCAATCTTAAGTTGCACGAGCAGATTGAAATTATTGAGCCACAAAATATTATTGAGAAATATGTTGAGCCATTTTGTGAGGCCAGGCGAGGTAAAAAATTGACGTCGGAGGCCGCACGAAAGCAGCTTGAAGATAATGTTGTGTTGGGAACAATGATGCTGCATTTAGGAGAGGTTGATGGCTTGGTTTCTGGCGCAATTCATACAACAGCGAACACTATTCGTCCGGCTTTGCAAATTATTAAGACCGTCCCAGGAGCAAAACTGGTGTCTTCAGTGTTTTTTATGTGTTTACCAGATCAAGTTTTGGTTTATGGTGATTGTGCCATCAATCCAAACCCTAGCGCAGAAGAACTTGCTGATATTGCAATTCAAAGTGCTGATTCCGCCGCTGCTTTTGGGATAACGCCGCGAGTTGCGATGCTAAGTTATAGCACTGGCGATTCGGGTTTTGGTCCAGATGTTAATAAAGTTAAAGCTGCAACCGAAATTGTAAAGTTGTTACGAGCGGATTTAGAAGTTGATGGACCGCTGCAATACGATGCTGCGATTGACAAAGAAGTAGCAGCGTTTAAGGCGCCAAACAGTAAGATTGCGGGGCGCGCTACAGTGTTTGTTTTTCCCAACCTTGATGTGGGTAATATTTCATATAAAACGGTACAACGCAGTACTGGCGTTGTTTGTATTGGGCCAGTGCTGCAGGGGTTGCGCAAGCCGGTAAACGATCTTTCGCGCGGTTGTTTAGTGAATGATATTGTTTTTACTATTGCTATTACTGCGGTGCAAGCTCAATAGAAAATATTGTTAGAGGGTAATTATGATAGTAAAACCAATTAATTTCTTGTCTGAAAATTGCAAGCTCTCGGGCAATCTTTATTTACCAAAAAACAGTGCTGATAAAAAAATACCAGGGATTGTTTTGTGTCATGGATTTGCTGGGGTTAAAGAGCTATTGGTGCCAGCATATGCAGAAAAGTTTGCCACAAATGGCTTTGCTGTTTTAGCCTTTGATTATAGAGGTTTTGGTGCTAGCGACGGGGAGCGTGGAAGATTGGTTTCGGGATTACAGGTCGAAGATATTAAAAGCGCTATAACATTTTTAGCAACGCAAACCGAGGTTGATAAGGAGCGTATTGGTCTTTGGGGGACTTCATATGGTGGGGCTAACGCTATTATAGTTGCTGGTAGCGATAGTCGTATCAGATGCTTGTGTGTTCAATTAACCTTTGGTGATGGTGAAAGAGTTGTTACGGCTAATATGTCTGCCGAAGAAGTCATAAGATTTAAAGAAATGCTTGCTAAAATGCAAAGCAAAAAGGATATGACGAGAAAGGAAATGATGGTTCCAATAAGCAAAGTATTATCGGACGAACAGTCAAAAAAATTTTTTCAAGAGCATGCAAACGACCCTTCACTAAATATAAAAATACCGTTTTTAACTGTTGCTGAAACCATGAAACACAAGCCAGAACTTTCTTTAAAAAATATAACCATCCCGTTTCTTATTGTGGGGGCAGAAAAAGACTCTGTTAATCCCATAACAGAGTCATATGGCTTATATAATGCTGCGGTTGAGCCTAAAGAGCTGTTTGTAATTAAGGACGCAACCCACTTTGAGCTTTATTCTGGCAAATATTTTACGCAGGCAATTAAGAAGGAGTTGGCTTGGTTTAATAAATACTTACTAAATCAGTGAGCGTGGGATGATAGTAGCTTCTGACACTATAGTTGCCCCAGCAACACCGCCAGGTCGCGGTGGCATTGGTATAGTTCGTATTTCTGGTTCTTTGGTGCTCTCCATTGCTCAAACAATTCTAAAAAAACCCCCAAAGACGCAGTATGTTAATTTTTGTAATTTTTTTTCTGCCAATGGGGAAATTATTGACCAGGGTTTGGCTATTTATTTTTGTGCACCACGCTCGTTTACGGGTGAAGATATTCTAGAGCTACATTGCCATGGCGGGTCGATGATAATAGATATTTTATTGCAGCGTGTGCTTATGCTTGGAGCGCGTATGGCCAGGCCGGGCGAATTTATGGAAAGAGCTTTTTTAAATCATAAAATCGACCTAACCCAAGCAGAAGCAGTAGCAGATTTAATTGATGCTACAAGTTCACAAGCCGCGCAAAATGCTGTGCGATCATTGCAAGGAGAATTTTCTCGCCAGGTTAGTAAATTATTAACCATGCTAGTTAGTCTACGAGCATCTCTTGAAGCAACTATAGACTTTCCAGATGATGAAGAAATTGAAAAATTAGCTATAGAATCTCTCGGTTCTAATATTAGTAATATTTTACTGCAAATTAAGCAGCTTAAGAGCACGGCAAAACAAGGAGCGATCTTGCGTGATGGTATTACCGTTGTTATTGCTGGAAAGCCCAATGCTGGTAAATCTAGCTTGTTTAATTGTTTAAGCGGCCAAGAAGCGGCTATTGTTACTGCTATTCCTGGAACGACACGTGATGTGTTGCATGCCCGGGTGCAAATTGAAGACCTCCCAGTTAATTTACTAGATACTGCCGGATTGCGAGATCAGCCAGACACAATTGAAGGTGAGGGCATTCGGCGCGCATGGGAGGAAATTAAAAAAGCTGATCATGTTTTATTAGTGGTCGATGCTTTTACGAGCCAAGATCGCGATCCGGCGGAGCTTCAGCTTGATTTTTTGGGTGCAATGCCAAAACATGCGCGCTTTACAGTATTATACAACAAGATTGATTTGCATAGTGAAGAAGCAAGAATTATTAAAACAAATAATATAGATTGTATTTATTTGTCAATAAAAACCCAAGCGGGACTAAATTTATTAAAGCAACACCTTAAAGAGAGAGCCGGTTTTCATACGGTGGAAAATGGTTTTAGTGCCAGAAGACGGCATTTAGACGCGCTCGACCAAGCGGAAAAATATTTACTAAACGCGCATCATGTTTTATTGGTCGGGTCGTTTGAGTTGGTGGCTGAGGATCTAGCCCAAGCGCAGCGTTCATTGGGAGAAATTACCGGTGAGTTTACTGCCGATGACTTGTTAGAAAAAATTTTTTCCGAGTTTTGTCTTGGGAAATAGCAGTATCCGAATTGTTTTGCCATACACTGAAAATTAGGCTAATATTCAGTGTATGCAAAAAATTAACAGGTCTATTACATCAGCCATTGAGACCGCACTTAAGCGTGGGAAGAGTGTTTTATTGTTAGGTCCAAGACAAGTTGGCAAGACCACCTTGCTTGCTGATCTACCTGTTGATCTTACCGTGTCTCTTGCTAGGCCTGCAATTCGCCAGCAATACGAACAAGATATAGAAAGTTTTTCGCAAGAAATCGAAGCTTTGGCAGGAAAATTAGGGAAAAAGCCCTTAGTGGCCGTAGATGAAATACAAAAAGTGCCTGAGCTCATGGATGCAGCGCAAGATATTATCGATAGAAAAATTGCTCAATTTGTTCTTATTGGTTCATCAGCGCGTAAGCTTAAAAAACAGCAACAATTAAACTGGCTGCCTGGTAGAGTGGTTTATTTTCATTTGGATCCGCTTACAATTTACGAACTACCTAAGCCGTACAAGCGGCTTGAAGAAATACTTATTTATGGCTCTTTACCGGGCATCGTTATTGATGACAACAGCAAATCTCGCGAGCACGATCTTGAAAGTTATGTGATTACTTACTTAGAAGAAGAGGTGCGTCAAGAGGCTCTTGTCAGGCAACTAGGCGATTTTGCAAGATTTTTACAATTAGCGGCGGCAGAAGCTGGTCAATTAATTAGCTTTAATAATATTTCGAAGAATATTGGCGTTGCGCAAACAACTATAGCTGCCTATTATCAAATTTTAGAAGATTGTTTAATTGCAGAACGAATCGAACCTTTTGCTAAATGCAGCTCTGCCAGAAGGCGCTTGGTCAAATCATGTAAATATCTATTTTTTGATTTAGGAGTAAGGCGCGTGGCTGCTCGTGAAGGTACTAAGCCGTCAAATACAGCAATGGGCCAGTTGTTTGAGCAGTTTATAGGATTGGAGTTGTTGCATCTAGCCAGAAGTCAGACAAAAAGAATCACTTTAAATTTTTGGCGCGATTTAGAAGGTCGTGAAGTGGATTGGGTCTTAAGCTATGAAGATAAAACTTTACCTGTCGAAGTTAAATGGACTGACAAACCAACCATTCAAGATTCTCGGCACTTAAAGGCATTTTTAAGTGACTACAAGATAAAAACTGGTTATATTGTTTGCCGGTGTAGCAAGCCAAGAAAATTAGACGACCAGATCATGGCCATACCCTGGCAGGAAATCGCTGGATTTTTATAGGCTCAGTTTATGTACAGCGAAATCAATCAAGCAGTTAAAGTTCTTCAAGAGGGTGGCATAATAGCCTATCCGACCGAGGGGGTTTTTGGTTTGGGTTGCGACCCCTTTAATGAAACCGCAGTGCTTCGTCTATTGAAAATTAAGCAGCGTGGCGTAGAAAAAGGCTTAATTTTAATTGCTTCAAATTGGAATCAAGTAAAAGATTTGGTGAAAATAGATTTCAAACCAAACAGCAAAAACCCTACTACCTGGGTTTTTCCAGCCACAAAAAAAGTTCCGTGCTGGGTTTCTGGAAAATTTGCTTCAGTCGCAATTCGTGTTACATTGCACCCGATAGCTAAAAAACTTTGTCAAAAATTTGATGGGCCAATAATTTCAACCAGCGCTAATGTGCTTGGTGAAAGCCCAATGAAAAGCGCAAAGCAAGTATCAAAGCAGTTTTCTAGGATAGTTGATTTTATAGTTTCTGGACGCGTCGGCAATTTGAAAAAACCGACTGAGATTCGCGATGTAGTAACCAAAAAATTAATTAGGCAATAAAGTGCAAATAAAAAAACTAAAAAAGATTATAATTTTTGTGGTTTGTTTTATGTTTAATCCGGCATTCGCGCGGCTTTTAGAGAACGGCGCGCTTGATCAAATTAATAACAGCGTTGCTTTTGATGTAACCGGATTGAATTTAAAATATTGGGAGTATTTTTTTCCGTCAATGGGAGACGATCCAAGACTTAAAAGCACAGAAGCAGGCACAATAGTTGGTCTTTTTCTTAATATAAGAAAGGCTATTATAGAAAAAATTTATACCGATCTTTCTTTAGATTATTACAGCGGAAAATTGAAATATGACGGTATCTATATAAAAAACTATTTACCGGCTGTTGAAAAATTTCAGCACAAAATTTTTAATGCCGATTTTAAATCAGGGTATATTTTTACTTTTACTGAAAGTAATTCTTTTCAGATCATTCCTTATGTTGGTATTGGATATAGGTATTGGTACAGGGGTTGTGATAGCAATCCAAGGGAAAAATATCATCATTATAAAGCTATCGCTGGTTTAAAATTAAACTGGTTATTGACTGATGATTTTGTTTTGTCCCCTTATATTGAAGGAGGCAAAATATTTAATGCAAGAATGAGGATGGTCGATTACAATCGATCTTATGCTTTGGGAAAGAAACCAATTTACGAAGCTGGTTTGGAAACAAACTATAAATTATTCGACGAGTTTTTTTTGAACGGGTTTGCAAGTTATACGCAATTTAAGTATGGAAGATCCGGACCTACTATTCCGTTTGAACCAGACAGCAAAACCAATGAAATAAAATTTGGCCTTGGAATTAGATATAGTTGGATGATTAATTAGAGGGCTAATGCACAAACGCTAAAATTGTTGGCAAACAGTAAGAGATAAAAATGCCGGAGACGAAACCAAAGACATGGCCTTCCCAGGAGACGTTTTTTTTGGCGCCAGGAAAGAGTGATAAAAATAGCCCGCCAAAATAAAAAAGGCAAAAACCAGCAAGTACAATAGTAGTAGCTGTAACGTGAAAGTAAGCTTTGGCAAGTAAATAGCCAAAATAGCCCATAATAAGGCTGCTCGCGCCAATGTGAATGCCGCGTCTACCAAAGAGCCAAATTAAGATACCACTCAATATAGTTATAGTACCAGACACATAATAAAATATAACCCTGCCTTCGGGCAAAATCAGGTCTGATAACACAAATAAAGGTATCGTGTTGAAAAACAAATGATTAAAGTCACCATGAAGCAATGGAGCAAGTATAATTCCTGGTAAGCCGCCCAACTTTCTCGATCGAATACCAAAAAAATTAAGGCGATATTGCATCATGTGATTAATGATATGTATGAACCACAAAATACTGACAAGTTCCAGGGCGAAAACCGTGTTAACTTTCATGGCTATAATTAGGTGATGTATTTCTACGGCAATTTTTTCAAGCATAGCTTCGCCTCACTTACGTTTTTCCACTAAATCTGTATAATACCACGAACCTGAATAAAAATTAAGAAACAAAGTCCATGCAATCTTCTATTATTGACAAATTAAGTTTACTGACGAAACGACACCAGGAGGTGGCCGATCTTTTGGCTACCCAAGAGATTATTAATGATCAAAATCGATATCGTGAACTATCAAAAGAATATGCACATCTTGAACCAATAGTTACTGCTCTTAAAGAATACAACAGTAATCAACAAAAAATAGTAGATGCAGAAACAATGCTGCAAGAAGAGCAAGACGTTGATTTAAAAGCTCTTGCCCAAGAAGAGCTGTTGTGTTTAAAAAATATTCATCAAACTATAGAAGCAAGCCTGCAAGCTTTGTTGTTGCCGCGTGATCCGAATGATGAGCGTAATGTTTTCTTGGAAATTCGCGCTGGCGCCGGTGGAGATGAGGCCGCAATTTTTGTTGGTGATTTATTTCGTATGTATTCCCATTATGTCGAAGATACCGGATGGAAGATTGAACTTATCAATTCAAGCTCTGGTGAACATGGTGGTTACAAAGAAATTATTGCAAGGATTATTGGCAAGGGAGCTTATTCAAAATTAAAGTTTGAATCTGGAGCTCATCGAGTACAAAGAGTTCCGGAGACTGAGGCGCAAGGACGTATTCATACGTCGACATGTACTGTTGCGGTTATTGCTGAAGCTGATGAAATTGATGATGTAAAAATTAATCCAGTAGATTTAAAAGTTGATACTTATCGTAGTTCGGGTGCTGGTGGACAGCATGTCAATGTTACTGACTCTGCAGTGCGCATTACTCATTTGCCGACAGGAGTTGTGGTTGAGTGTCAAGACGAGCGCTCGCAGCATAAAAATCGTGCCAGAGCCATGTCACTTTTGAAAGCTAAGATACTTGCGGCTGAGAGGGAAAAGCAAGCGAAAGAACAGGCAGCAACGCGGCGTAGTTTGGTTGGAACCGGCGATCGTTCAGAAAGAATTCGTACCTATAATTTTCCTCAGGGGAGGCTTACTGATCATCGGATTAATTTAACGCTATATCAGCTTGATAAAATTATTGATGGTGATTTAACGCCAGTGATTGAACCACTGATACGTGAGCATCATGCTGATCAGTTAGCAGGAGAGTAATTTTTATGCTTCAAACATGGTTGTTTCAAATAGCAATGTTTTTATTTATTCTTACTGTCATAGCAATTCCTCTTGGCGAATATATGGCAAAAGTTTTTGTTGGCGAACGAACTTTTTTGTCGCCAATTTTAGTACCTTTTGAAAATTTTCTTTATAAGGTTTTTGGGGTTGATATACACGTAGACATGGATTGGAAAACTTTTACGGTGAGTCTTTTGCTCTTTAATTTGGTTGGATTAATTGCTTTATTTTTGTTGCAAGAAGCACAGGGTTTTCTGCCTCTAAACCCAGAAAAGCTTAAGGCCGTAAGATGGGATACTGCAATTAATGTGGCAATTTCTTTTGTTACCAATACTGATTGGCAACCATATAAGAGCGAAACTACGATGAGCTATCTAACTCAAATGTTTGGTTTGGGTTTGCAAAACTTTTTGTCTGCAGCAACGGGTATGGCAGCAGCAGTAGCTCTTATTAATGCTTTTATTCGTAAAAGCACGGTAGGAATTGGGAATTTTTGGGTTTATCTTACGCGGTCGCTAATTTATATTTTATTGCCGCTAGCGATAGCGGTGGCGCTGGTTTTGGTGTCACAAGGTTGTATTGATAATTTTCATCCATACGTGCACGCACAAACTTTAGAGGGGAAAGAGCAAATAATTGCTCAGGGTCCGGCTGCTTCACAAATAGCTATTAAACATTTGGGAACGAGTGGCGGCGGTTTTTTTACTGCTAACTCTGCCCATCCTTATGAAAACCCAACTCCGTTTACCGATTATTTAGAATTACTATCCTTGCTTATAATTGCCGCAGCTTTTCCGTTTGCTTTTGGGGCTCTTGTAAACAATCGCTCCCAGGGTTGGGCTATATTTGCTGCTATGATGTTTTTGTTTGTTATGGGCCTTAGTTTTGCTTTGTGGTCAGAACTGCATGGCAATCCTCTGCTAACAAAACTAGGCATACATCACGGTCTTAACATGGAAGGTAAAGAAGAAAGATTTGGTATGTTGGCTTCGGTCATTTTTGCAAGCGCTGGTACCGCTACCTCAACCGGAGCGATGAATGTTTCGCTTGGTAGTTTGATGCCTCTTACTGGGCTAATTGCCTTTTTTAATATGGCTATAGGAGGCGTTATTTTTGGTGGTGTTGGTTGTGGGTTTATTGGCATGCTATTTTATGGAATGCTTGCGATGTTTTTGATTGGGCTGATGATTGGGCGAACCCCAGAAATATACGGTAAGAAACTAGAGCCTTATGAAATGATAATAACAGTTGTTGTTCTTTTTTTGCCGTGTATTGTCCAGTTAATTTTTAGCGCAATAGCGGTAACTGTTTTGGGTAACTCGTCTCCTCGTGGATTATCGGAAATAATTTACACTTATGCATCCAGTATGAGCAACAATGGTTCTACGCTTATGGTATCTGAGTCCAACACCATTTTTTATAACTTAACGACCGGGTTTGTGATGTTGTTTGGGCGCTTCGTCACCATTGTTTGTGCTTTAGCTATCGCTGGTTCTGTGGCGCAGAAAAAGTTTAATCCACCAACAGCACGTTTTCCAACAGCTAGTCCATTGTTTGTTTTTGTTTTAATTTCCGTGGTGTTAGTTAATGGAGCGTTAACTTTCTTTCCAGTGTTGGTATTGGGGCCGATATTGGAGCATCTATATATTTATTCTACTTAATGGATAGTTTAATATGCGTACAAGTATGTTGTGGAACACTAAATTTATTTTTCCTGCCATTCGGCAGGCTTTTATTAAACTTAATCCTCTAAAATTATGGCACAACGTGGTCATGTTTGTTGTGGAAATTGGTGCAGTTATTACTACGATTATTGCTGCTTTAAGTTTTTTTGCCAAAGACCAGCCATTTTTTATTTTTGGTTTGCAAATTAGCCTTTGGCTTTGGTTTACGGTTTTATTTGCTAATTTTGCTGAAAGTTTAGCTGAGGGTAAGGGCAAGGCTCAAGCTGAATCACTGAAACAAAACCGGAGTGAAATTTATGCGCAAAAAATAATTTCTGATGCTGATGACAAAGACGATAAAGTAGAGTTAGTTCCAGCATTAATGCTTAAGAAGGGTGATGTTGTCATTATTAGTGACGGCATGATGATTCCATCTGATGGTGAAATTATTGAGGGCATCGCCTTAGTTGATGAATCTGCTATTACTGGAGAATCTGCTCCTGTAGTGCGCGAATCTGGGGGCGATAAAACAGGGGTGACCGGTGGTACTAAAGTGCTTTCTGGAAAAATTAAGGTTGAAATTAAAGCTAATGCCGGTGAAACCTTTCTTGATCAAATGATTAGCATGATCGAAAGCTCTAAGCGACAAAAAACACCAAATGAAATTGCGCTGGAGGTTTTTTTGTTTGGATTAACAGTTTTGTTTGCTGTGGTGACGGTAACGTTGGCAGTATTTGGCGCCTTTATGCATGTTGAAATTCCTATTACTATTTTGGTTGCATTATTGGTGTGTTTAATCCCAACTACTATAGGGGGGTTATTGCCAGCCATTGGTATTGCTGGTATGGATCGATTGTTGGCTCATAATGTTATTGCTTTAACTGGGCGTGCAGTTGAAGCAGCTGGTGATGTTAACGTGGTGTTGTTAGATAAGACAGGAACAATTACTCTTGGCAATCGGTTAGCAACCGCTTTCATTGTTGCTCCTGGGGTTACCGAAGAAGAGTTGGCTCGTTTTGCCATGTTGTCTTCGCTTGCTGACGATACGCCAGAAGGGCGCAGTATTGTAGTTTTAGCCAAAGAAAAATTACAAATTCGTGGTCGCGATATACGCTCGCCAGTCGGAGCAAAATTTATTGAGTTTAGAGCCGAAACACGCATGAGTGGTATCGATATTAACGAGGTGCAAATTCGTAAAGGAGCAGCTGATGCGATCGAGAATTTTGTTAAGCAGAGAAAAATCAAGTTTCCTGAAGAAGTAAAAAAGGATGTAGAAAAAGTTGCTCGAGAAGGTGGAACGCCATTGGTTGTTGCTGACCAAGATATGGTATACGGAGTTGTCTATCTTAAGGATGTATTGAAAGAAGGAATTCGTGATAGATTATTACAATTGAAAAATATGGGTATTGCTTCAGTAATGATTACTGGTGATAATCCATTAACAGCAGCAACGATTGCTGTAGAAGCGGGTGTTAGTGATTTTATAGCTAAAGCCACTCCTGCGATGAAAATGGAGCGTATTAAAAAATATCAGCAAGACGGCTATATGGTGGCGATGATTGGTGATGGTACTAATGACGCTCCGGCGCTAGCCCAAGCAGATTTGGCTGTAGCAATGAATGCTGGTACCCAGGCAGCAAGGGAAGCTGCCAATATGGTAGATTTAGATTCAACACCAACCAAGCTGCTTGATATTGTTGAAATCGGTAAGCAAATTTTGATTACTCGAGGTGCTCTTACTACATTTAGCATTGCTAATGATGTTGCCAAATATTTTGCGATTATTCCAGCGCTATTTATTTCTAAATGTCCAATATTAAACGTTTTGAATGTTATGCATCTTGCAAGCCCACATAGCGCGATTATGTCAGCAGTAATTTTTAATGCGATTGTAATACCGTTGTTGATTCCGTTAGCATTAAGCGGGGTTAAATATAGACAAGCTTCAGTGACTTTTCTTTTGCGGAAAAATTTATTGGTTTATGGTCTTGGTGGTTTGTTATTGCCTTTTATTGGTATAAAACTAATTGACATGGGTATCGTTTGGCTTCGAATTATAGGGTAAGAACATATGCAAAAATTAGCAATATCTCTTCGGGTTTTTATTGCCTACGCTGTTTTATTTGGGTTGGTTTACCCGTTTTTTATTATGGGGATTGGTTGTGTAATATTTCCACACAGAGCAAATGGTAGTTTGCTTGTGCTCAATGATAAGATTATTGGTTCGACACTAATTGCGCAAGAGTTTGCCTCCCCCAAATATTTTCATAGTAGATTTTCTGCAATTAATTTGGAGCCTTCCAGCAAAAAATTGCTTGATTTGGCTAAGGAACGTATTCAACAAATAAGATTAGAAAATGAATTGTCTGCAAATTCTCGATTACCCGCTGATATGGTGCTTGATTCTGCTAGCGGCTTGGATCCCAATATTTCTTATGCCAATGCCATGCTTCAATTACACCGGGTAGCCAAGTATCGTGAGCTTTCAGAGGATAAAGTCAAAAGATTAATTCGCGCCAACATCACTCATGATTTTGTTGGGGTTTGGGGGCGAGAGGGAGTTAATGTATTAGAGCTTAATTTAGCATTGGATGAGATATCACTTGCTGGGCGTAAAACATGACAATTATAGATCAAACAAAAGATATTGATGATGTTTTAAAAAACCCTCCAGTTGAGTTTAGTGAAGAAGCTAAACGCGGAAGCCTGAAAATTTTTCTTGGTTATTGTGCTGGTGTTGGTAAAACTTATCGTATGTTGCAAGACTCTATAGTTAATAAACGCAACGGTGTTGATGTAGTAATTGGTATTGTAGAAACCCATGGTCGAACGGATACCGAAGTATTGGTAAGTGAATTCGAAATAGTTCCGCGTAAAAATATTGAGTATTCTGGCATTACTATAAGTGAAATGGATTTAGACGCTCTGTTAGTGAGACGTCCTCAAGTGGTTTTGGTAGATGAGCTAGCTCATACTAATATTCCCGGTTCGCGACACACGAAGCGTTACCAGGATGTTGAGGAGTTGCTTAATGCTGGTATTAATGTTTATTCCACGCTTAATATTCAACATATTCAAAGTTTGGTCGATGTTGTTTATCAAATTACTAGTATTAAAGTTGAAGAGATTATTCCTGACCGTATTTTGGATTTGGCAATTGAAGTTGAGTTGGTTGATTTGTCGCCAGAAAAGCTGCAACAACGATTGGTCGAAGGAAAAGTATATATTCCGCAAAAAGCCAAGCAAGCAATGGAAAAGTTTTTTAAAAAAGGAAATTTACTTGCGTTGCGCGAATTATCATTAAAATATACGGCAAAACGCGTTGATAGCGACTTGCTTTCTTATCGTGAAAAAGAAGATATTTTGAGCGTTTGGCCCATAGAATCAAAATTATTAGTTGGTATTAGTTCAAATAAGATTACCGAAAAATTATTACTACTTGCTCATCGCATGGCTATAGAGCTTGAAGCTGAGTGGTATGCAGTGCATGTTGAGTCATTGCAGCAAGTACAAGAAACAGAAAAAACACGCAGTCAGCTCTATCGCAATATTCATTTGGCCGAAGAACTGGGAGCCAGGGTCGTTTCACTTAGCGGCAATAATATTGCAGATGAAATTATTCAATTTGCCAAACGCAAGAACATTAATTTAATTATTACTGGTTTATCGCAGAGACCGCATTTGCAAGAGCTCATAAGGGGTTCGGTTTTAAATGAATTAGTAAAAAAAGCCAGTCCTATTAATTTATTGGTTGTAGGCGATGATTCGCGTGGCGCGCCACCGACAGCGCAGCAGGTAACAAAAAAATTAAAAGCTAAGCCATTTTTTTATGGTTTTCTTAGCGTAGCTGTAGTGTTACTGTTTAGTTGGTTTTTTCAAAAATGGATTTCGGCGCACAATCTAATAATGCTGATGCTATTGCCGACTATTGTGTCTGGAATTTTATGGGGCACGTCGGTTGGATTAGTTACCTCGGTGCTTGCTTTGGGTTTGGTTGATTTCTTTTTTATTACGCCGAATTTTTCGCTTGGTCTCACTGATGCTCGCTATTTAACTGATATGGTGCTTTTTATTTTAATTGTTTTTGGCGTAAGTTGGGTTGGGAGAATGATACGTTGGCGTGCCGAAAGCGCCAGACATCGGGAGCGATTTATTTATGCTCTTTATAATTTTGGGCGCGAAATCATGGGCGCTGAAAGTTTTAATGATATTTTGAACCGCGCAGTGCGCGGCGTGGTTGAGGCTTTTGATAGTGATATTGTAATTCTTTTGCCTGGAACATCAGGAGCTCTTGAGTTAACGGCTAAAAGTAGGATAGATTTAGAACTAAACGAAATGGAAAAAGCTGTTGCCACCTGGGTTTATAAAAACGGAAGGCATGCGGGTAAGGGAACGAATACACTATCTTCTGCCAAGTGGTACTATGTTCCACTTAATATCCGTGAAAATATTTTGGGTGTTATTTGTTTAATGAAATTAGAAGTAGACAAAACTTTTTCTCCAGAACAAAAGCGTTTGCTTGAATCGTTTGCGAGCATGGTTGCGTTGGCGTTGTCGAGAGCTAATAAATAATTTAAATAAGGAAGATATATGAAAAAAAACATCTTTATTTTAGCTATTATTTCAGTATTGATTTTTATGATTTGTGGTTGTAAACAGAAAGAAACAGAGGATAAAGAGACTATGAAAACAGCAGTTAATGGGGTTTTATCAGGACAAGAAAATTTATTTGCAAAATATAGGACCGCCATTATTAAAACTAATTATGGCGATATTACAGTAGAGCTTTATGGTAATGATTCACCAATTACGGTGAACAATTTTTTAAATTTAGCAAGTCAAGGTTTTTATAACAACACTAAATTTCATCGTGTTATTAAGGATTTCATGATTCAAGCTGGTGATCCAAACAGTCGCGATAAAGACATCAGTACCCATGGCACCGGTGGTCCTGGATATAGATTTATGGACGAGATAAATAGCCATAAATTAGTTCGCGGTAGTTTAGCCATGGCTAATGCTGGAGCAGATACTAACGGCTCACAATTTTTTATCGTTACTAAAACGGCTACCACATGGCTTGATGGCAAGCACACCAACTTTGGCCTAGTTACATCTGGCATGGTTACTGTGAGCAAGATTGAAAATGTGTCTGTTGATACCAATGATCATCCGATCGATGATGTGATTATTGAGAGCATTGAGTTGAAGTAAAATTACAACCAAAAATGGTAAAAGTTTTCGATTTTTTCTTGGTGGAAATTACATTTTTCGTAGAGGCGGCAAGCGGGGATATTTGCTTTTTGTGTTACAACTTGAGCATGAGAAAATCCTGATTCAATAAAATAAGTTTGTGCCGCACGAACTAGTTTAGTGCCAAAGTTTTTACCTCTAAAATTAGCATTAATTGCGAGGAGCCCAATGTCTCCTCTGCTGTTTTTCGTTCCAAGCGTTACCATGCCAACAATTTTATTGTTATTACGAATTATCAGTACTCTGCTGGCGATCGAGCCATTAATAGAGTTTTCAATCCATACATGATAAAGTTTAAGAAATAATTCTTTTGGAAAATTCGGATCAGTGTTGAAATGTGAATAAGTACCGGCTTGAATAGCTAATTGCTCTAATTCAATTTCAATATGTTCACAGACCTCAATTTCAGGCGCAACAGATTGCAATGGATTTAATGTTTTTAGATCAAGTAAATATGTAATATGTTCGCTACCAAAAATCCCTTCTAGTTTTTTCGCTGCTTGTTGTGATTTTTCATCAGTACTGTCAGAGGGCCAGTAGACTAAGCGTATTTTTTGTTTGCGCAGTTCGTTGAGTATTGTTTGTGTTTTTATAAAAGATAGTTGGGGCGATAAAATTTTGGCTACTTTAAAGCCGAAAAGTTCAGTATCAAGTTCTAATAATTTGTAATCCATAAGGTTATTTAGAATAATGGAGCAGTAGTTATTTCTAGATCGTCTAAATTAAGCAAATTAGTTTCTGTTTGAGGAGGAGCTACGGTCTTTGGAACTGTGTCAACAGTAAACATTTCAAAAATGGCATTTTCTTGTTCTGGTTCTGCGAGCAAACCAGTTGCTGGATCAATCCGTGTTGTAGTTATTCCTTCTGGTTGCCTCATGCTGTGTTCTGGTTTGCCCGCCAAAGCATTTTGCATAAATTGGATCCATATTGGTAGGGCCGCTTGTGATCCGTGTTCATGTGTTGAGCGTGGTTGATCAAAGCCCATCCATACCGTTGCAACCAGATCGCTATTAAACCCTAAAAACCAAGCGTCAACTAGGTCATTAGTGGTTCCAGTTTTACCTGCTATGTCATTGCGTCGCAGCACAAGAGCTTTTTTTGCTGTACCTTTTCTAATGACATCTTTGAGCGAATCAGTGATTAAATAAGCATTTTGTGGAGTGATAACACGCGGTGCCAAAGGTAATTTAGCTTGAAAAATAGTTTTGTTATCAGCGTCAACTATTGAGTTAATAAAAAATGGAGTGATTTTATAACCACCATTAGCAAACACTGCATAACCCTCTGTCATTTTTAGAGGTGTTATATTGCCAACTCCAAGAGCTAATGTAAGATATTGGGGTACTTCTGATCCGGAAAAACCAAATTTTTTGAGATAATCTACTACGTAAGAAACCCCAGTGGCTTGCAGCAAGCGGATCGATGCTACGTTGCGTGAACGAGACAGCGCTTCACGCAAACTAATTGGTCCTAAGAAGTCCTGAGAGTCATTTTGTGGGCGCCACTCTTTTTTGGTGTATTGGTCAGTTATTATAAGTGGTGTGTCATTAATTAAGCTCGCAAAGGTAAATCCTTTTTCTAAAGCAGCCGAATAAATAAATGGTTTAAAACTCGATCCTGGTTGACGTTCGGCTTGAGTGGCTCGATTATAACTACTGTTGGCATAGGAGAATCCGCCGCTTAACGCTAAAACCGCACCATTTTTTGGGTCAAGCACTATAATTGCTCCATCAATTTTCGGTAGTTGTGCAAGTCTCCATTGATTGTTCGCGGTTTTATAAATACGGATAATATCGCCACTGGTTAATTGCGGGTTCGCCCAAGCAAAATTGTCGGCACTAATGTCAGCGGTAGTACCGTTGCTGAGTAAAGCGGTAATCGATTTAGCGCTAGAGCTAATTATCGCCGCTGGTTGTAGGTCGCTAATTATTGGAATACCTCTTAATTTTTGGCGCCAATAAACACGACTTCCAGGAGCCAGATGTCCTTCCGGACCGCGATAACCATGGCGTTGATCGTATGATAAAATTCCATCGTGTAGAGCTTGATTGGCAAAAGTTTGGAGGTGAGAATCAATTGAGGCATAAACTTTCATGCCAGAGGCATAAGCTCCATCACCATATTGAGAAATTACAGTATTACGCACCATTTCTGCTAAATAAGGTGCCGATGCTCCCGCTTGTAACTCGTGATAGCTGGCGGCGATTGGTGCAGAAACCGCGGCATTATACTCCATCAGGTTGATGTGACGGTGCTCAAGCATTCGTTGCAATATGTGGTTGCGGCGTTCTCGTGCGGCTTGAGGGTTGGAGATTGGATTGTCACGTGATGGTGCCTGTGGTAAACCAGCAAGCATTGCTGTTTGGGCTAAGGTTAATTCGTTTAGTGGTTTGCCATAATAAACCTGTGAAGCGGCGGCAACACCATAGGCTCGATTACCGAAATAGATTTGATTTAAATATAGCTCAAGTATTTCTTCTTTACTGAAGGCTTCTTCGATTTTAAAAGCAAGTAAAATCTCGTTTAGTTTGCGACTAAAAGTTTTTTTTCTGTTTTGGCAAAAATCACGTGCCACTTGCATAGTTATCGTGCTGCCGCCTTGAGATTTTTTACCTGATGCAATAAACGCTTTGGCTGCGCGTAATAATCCTAAAAAATCAACACCGCGGTGTTCATAAAATCTTTGGTCTTCAGTATCTAAAATCGCCTGCATTAGTTGTTTTGGTACCTGTTTTAAAGTTATTGGTATACGTTTTTTTTCGCCAAATTCGTTGATAAATTTACCGTCGCTGGTATATATGCGCAGGGGGATTTGCTTACCCATTTCTTTAAGTTGATTAACATCTGGAAGGCGAAGCACCATGTAAAAGTAAATGCCGCCAAAAACAATTAAGCCGGTAAAAACCAAGCTCATCAGACTCAGGGAGCTATTTTTGATAAACTTGGTTAAGAATTTAAACATCTGCGACAGAATACCAGTACTTGAGTAAAAATTCAAAATTATGCGGGTATTATGCTTTTTTGATAGGAATTAAATTAACATGTAATGGATTTGGTTGTAAATCATAAACCGCACCTGTTCCATAATCGACGAGACTGCCAAGCATGACCCCAGCTCCACCCAAAGATGGGACCAGTGCTGTTGTATGTGTGTGATAACCATCTTTTTCAATTGTAATGTTCAGTGTATCTTTTCGTTTTGCTGATATGGTACACGGAGATACACAATTTTGGCCATCAGAGAATGACACATTGGCTCCAGCTGGCGTGGTGTGTATAGAAACGGTTTGTTTTGTGCCTCTAACCATTGTCGCGCAGCCACTACACAATAATACCGATAGCATTATTGTGGTAATTTTTCTCAACATAATAAATTTCCTCTTTTTAATATAAGTAGTTGTTTTTGTTCTTTCATCGTAGCATGTGATTGTTAAGGTTTTCTTAACCCCGCATTTTTACCTGTATTGTGTTACCAGGTTTAACGAATAAACTTATCTATATGCAGCTAAAAAACATACTACAAAAAATTAAACCAAAAGCTGAAGGTTTGCTTGGGATTGATATAAACGCCAATTCAATTCGTCTAGTTGAACTGTCGCATTTTGGATCTAGTTATCTGGTTGAAGCGTGTGTAAATATAACGCTAGATACTCCTGCATCTGATGATTTGATTGTTGCAATGCTCAAAAAAACGGTTGAGCAAGCGCAATGTAACACTAGAAATGCTGCGGTTGCATTGGCGCATTCGGCAATTATTTTTAAAGAAATCAAAATTGCGTCAAGCTTGTCTGAAGAAGAAATAGAGGCTTTTCTGCAGTTTAATATTGAAAAATATATTGGTGAGTCGGCCAATAGTATTAGTTTTGATTATCAGATTATTGAGACGCCAATAAGAATCGATGAGTGTGTAATGTTGCGGTTAATTACAGTACGGCGTGAACGGGTAGAAAAATGCATAAAGCTACTACGTGCAGCCAATCTTTATCCAAAAATAGTTGATATCGATTCATGCGCTTTAGAACGAGCCGTACGTA
This sequence comes from bacterium, assembly GCA_037142515.1. Classification (GTDB taxonomy): domain Bacteria; phylum Pseudomonadota; class Gammaproteobacteria; order UBA9339; family UBA9339; genus JBAXAM01. The sequence goes on from JBAXAM010000004.1 coordinate 37,869, forward strand.
GGCAATTTAAAGATATTGTTGGGTTGATTGCAATCATAAATATTGATGTCGAAGCTATATTGATAGTAGTAATCGATGCTGAAAAAACAGTGTATGCGCACGAAGATTTTATGCATATGGAAGAGACGCAATCAGTTGTACAAATTATCGTGCAACTTAAATTAAAATTACAGCTGGTTTTTGCTTCTTTGCACCAGAGGCTGGAGAAAATAGTTTTAGCTGGAGAAAAAGCAATGTTGTCAGAATTAAGAGGCGTGGTTAATGATCAGTTTAATGTACAAACTGTAATTGCTGATCCATTTTTTGGTATGAAATTATCTCCTACTGTTACACAAAATATAACGCCGGCAATGTTAATTAGTTGTGGTTTGGCGTTGAGAGTGGCTGATGGTAACTGGAATTAATTTATTGCCATGGCGTAGTTCATTGCGCCTTGAAAAGGAACGTTCTTTTAGAAGGCAAATACTAGTTGTTTTGGGGGTTGTGGTAATTATCTTAGTGGTATGGCACTTGGTGTTGCGGTGCCAAATTAATACAGTAATAAAACAAACAACCCATGTGCGTAAGCAGCTTTCTTTGCTGCAGCGACGATCGCAAGACAAAAGTGGCGTCAAGCAAGAACGGCAAAAATCAGAGTATATTGTTGGCAGAATTATAAATTTAGAAAAGCGACGAATTGAATTAATACGGGTTTTTGAAAATTTACACCGTGGTATGACAGCAGGCTTACAGTTGACTCAGTTGGTTATTAAAAAGGACGGTGCGAAATTATTTGGCAAGGCCAATTCAATGTTTGGTATTATGCAACTTATAAAAAGCTTTTCTCAAACAAAGTGCGCTATGCCGTTAGTGGAAAAAATAAACAGGCAAGGTGATGAATATAATTTCGTGGTGTTATTATCTTTGCGATGCATATAAATAAAAAACAATTTATTATTTATCTTGGAGGCGCCTTATTGTCTCTAGTATTAGGTTATGTGGCGGATATAAATTTTTTACAGAAAAGACTCTATCTTGTACGGGAGCAAAAAATAAAAACCAGTCAGTTATTGCAAGTCAAAAGACAAGAAATACAAAAAGAAATAGCGCCAGTGCGGTATGTAGCAAAACTAAAGTGGTTTAATAATAGTTTCGATATTACTGATATTTTAAATAGCTTAGAGAAGGCCGTAACTTATTCTCAAGTAGAATTGCAAGTGATTGAACCACAAGCTATCAAAGAAGATGATGTTTTTATTGTATATCCAGTAAAACTTACAATTGTAGGACAATATAAAAATTTATTGGGGTTTATTAATGCTGTGTTTAAGCAGTCTTATTTTATAGTATTTGAAGAGTTAATTTTGCAAAAGAAAGAAGACAATAAAGGCGATGAGCTGAATATACAGGCTTTAATAACTGTTTATAGAAATAAAACACTTATACCGGAAGGTGCAACTAAAGAATCTTTACCGTTGAGCGATAGTGTTGTCAAGCTGCCGGAACACGATGTTTTTATGAAAGCGATTGGCAAGACGAGTTTGTTTTTGTGGGCAATCAGCGAGCTAACTTTTCTTGGAATGATAAAACAAGGACAAAATATTTATGGATTTGTCGGCGATCCAGCAGGCGGAATTCATCGTGTGGTTGTTGGCGATAAAATTGGTTTAAAACAAAGCAAAATTACGACAATAGATGAGCGCGGGATTGTTGCGGCAGGCGTATTTATCGGGAGATGAAGATTTGAAATACGTGATTTTATTTTTATTTATAATGGCACTAAGTAATGTAGTTCTTGCGGCCAATGATTCAACGCGGCAAATTTCGGTTAATTTTGCAAACATTAAAACTCGTGATTTACTGCAGATTTTAACTGAACACTCTGGTAAAAGTGTAATCATAAGCGAAAAAATTGGTGGCAAAATTAATATTAATTTGCGCAAAATCTCGTGGCATGAGGCATTAGATAGTGTTCTACAAATGCAGGGTTTGGTTAAGCGTGAAACAGCTAATGTTATTACAATTGTGCCTCTTGGTGAACTCGATAAAAAAGAGCAGTTAGTTGTGCAGCCAGCGGTTTTTAATTTGCACCACGCATCAGCTGATAGTGTTTCCAAAATACTAGGACCGGCTGGAGTGTTATCATCAGTTGGTAAAGCTGGTGCAGAAGCTCGTACTAATATGTTGGTCGTCGCGGATACCAGCGACAAAATTGCAGCTTTAAAAAACCTGTTGCAGCAAGTCGATATTCCGGTTAAACAAGTTTTAATTGAAGCGCGAATTGTTTGCGTAGATGAAAAATTTGTCAGAGATTTGGGTTTAAAATTTGGTATGACGCAAGCTGCTGGTTTATATCATGCAAAATTAAATAATAGCTCATTACTTGATTTAGAATTGGCAGCGCTTGAAAGTGAAGGCCGTGGTAGAGTTATTTCCAGCCCAAAATTATTAACCACTGATCGTCAGGCAGCTTATATTGAGTCTGGTGCAGAAATTCCCTATCAAGAAAAAACTAAAGAGGGTGATACGAGTACTGCTTTTAAAAAAGCAGTATTAAGCTTAAAAGTTACTCCAGAAATTGTGGCTGCAAATACCGTTAATTTATTATTGCAGCTTAATCAAGATAAAGTTAGCCAACTAACAGTTAATGGTGTGCCGGCAATTGATACCCGCAAAATTCAAACACAAGCGTTGGTACATAGTGGTGAAACAATTGTACTTGGTGGAATTTATGAATGGAGCAAAAGCAATAATACCATTAGTGTGCCAGTTTTAGGTAAAATTCCTGTGCTCGGTTTGCTTTTTCGTAAACAAGAAACCAAAATGGAGCGCAGGGAGCTTTTAATGTTTGTTACTCCGCGGATTGTTAAGTAAAAGGGACCTATTTTTTGAGGCAAACTAATGTTTTTGCTTAAATATCTGGCATCGCTCATGCTTTAGTGACATACTCTTCGCCTTTATGTTTAATTTAACTACTTGATAAATCCCATGACTTTATTATTGTGGTAGACTGTAGTTGTGAGGAAAATATTTTATTTATGACATCTAATATACGAAACATTGCAATTATTGCTCATGTCGATCACGGTAAAACTACGTTGGTTGATCAATTACTGCGTCAGTCAGGCACGTTAAAGCAAAAGCTTGGACTTGCAAAGACTGAAAACTTAGTAATGGATTCCAATGAATTAGAACGCGAACGCGGAATCACTATTTTGGCGAAAAACACTTCAATTGAGTGGGAAGGCTATAAAATTAATATTGTTGATACTCCTGGACATGCAGATTTTGGTGGTGAAGTTGAGCGGGTATTATCAATGGTGGACTCAGTATTGTTATTGGTTGATGCTGTTGACGGACCAATGCCGCAAACGCGATTCGTTACTCAGAAAGCTTTTGCACAGGGGTTGAATCCGATTGTTGTAGTTAATAAAGTTGATCGTCCCAATGCGCGTCCAGATTGGGTGGTTGATCGTGTATTTGATTTATTCGATAAACTGGGAGCAACAGATAAACAACTAGATTTTCCGATTATTTATACTTCAGCAACTAAAGGTTTCGCTACGCTTGACTTACAGCAGCCAGCTACTGATATGTCGGTGTTGTTTCAGCTAATTGTGGACCGTGTTCCGCCACCACAAGTTGATCCTGACGCACCGCTGCAAATGCAAATTAGCTCTTTAGATTATTCAAGCTATGTTGGAACTATTGGTATTGGTCGAATCAAACACGGCAGAATGCGTAGAAATATGTCAGTTATAGTTATCGATCGTGAGGGCAAAACACGCTCCAGTCGAATATTGCAGATTTTAGGGTTTTTAGGCCTAAGTCGCTATGAAATTGAAGAGGCTGGTGCGGGTGATATTGTTGCTATTACTGGCGCAGGAGATTTAAAAATTTCCGATACTTTATGTGATCCCTCTGCAGTAAATGCTCTGCCGCCGCTTGCGATTGACGAGCCAACAATTAGCATGACTTTTGAAGTTAACACTTCACCGTTTGCTGGACGCGAAGGTAAATTTTTAACAAGTCGCCAATTGCGTGAGCGCCTTTATCGTGAGCTTTTACATAATGTAGCGCTGCGGGTCGAAGATACAGAATCAGCAGAAAGATTTAAAGTTTCTGGGAGAGGTGAGTTACATCTTGGTATATTAATCGAAACGATGCGGCGTGAAGGCTATGAATTAGCCGTGGCGCAACCACAAGTAATTATAAAAACCATTGATGGGCAGCAGTGCGAGCCATATGAATTTTTAGTTGCGGATGTTGAGGAAAAGCACCAAGGCGCGACTATGGAAGCTTTGGGATCGAGGAAGGCTGAGTTAACTAATATGCAGCCTGATAATTTAGGGCGCGTACGTTTGGAATACATGATTCCTACCCGTGGTTTGATGGGATTCCAAACTGAATTTATGATACTAACGTCTGGTGGTGGTGTTTTGCATCATGTTTTTGATCACTATGGCCCCGTTAAACCAGGAGTTTTGGGTGAGCGTGGGCGTGGTGTATTAGTTGCTAATAGTCCTGGTAAATCTACAGGATTTGCTTTGTTTAATCTGCAAGAACGTAGTCAATTACTAATTGGCCCACAAACTGAAGTTTATGAAGGTATGATCGTCGGTATTAATTCGCGGAATGAAGACTTGGTGGTAAACCCAACTAAAGCAAAGCAGTTAACTAATATGCGCGCTGCTGGTAGTGACGAAAATGTTATTTTGACTCCGCCTGTGCGTATGAGTTTGGAAAGAGCTTTGGAGTTTATCGAGGAAGATGAATTGGTGGAAATTACCCCTACCCAGATGCGTTTGCGTAAAAAAATTCTTAAAGCAACTGATCGTAAAAGAATTAGCCGAACGTGATAGGAGGAGAACTTAACTTGAGAGGTTATGCAATAATGCCATTAACTGTAGCAAATTTATAACTTAGAATTTTATATATTAACTTGGCTACAAGGAAATCAGGAGCTTTATTGGTTGGTGTGGGAGCTAGTTCAACAATATCCATTCCAACAATTTCTTTTTCTTTACAAACAGTGCGTATTAAACTAATAACTTGATACCAGTTTAATCCTCCTGGTTCAGGTGTACCAGTGGAGGGTATTAACCCAGAGTCAAAGACATCAACATCAAGTGACAAATAAACTTTTCCACTTAATTTTTTTATAACTTGAAAAATCCACTGATTGTTACTGCAACAAATATCTTCAGCTAAAAATAAATTTCCTCGCTTAAAAATAGGTCTTTCGGAAACATCCATGCTTCTAATCCCTACAGAAACAATGTTGTTGACTTTTTCTCTTGCACGAGCCATTACCGAAGCATGGCTAAATTTATTATTTTCATAACTTTCTCGCAGATCCGCGTGGGCATCAAGATGCAAAATAGAAATGTTTTTGTAAAAATCCTTGTGTGCAATTATGGGACCGATTGCTACAGAATGATCACCCCCCAAGGTTACAACGAATTTTTTATCGCGCAGAAAACAAGAAGTTTTTTTATAAGCCTGAGCAATCATTTTTTTTGAAATTTCACCTTTAATTGGTTGGTTGGTAAAAATACCATGTTTATAAACTTCAGTTTCGGTCTCAATATCGTAGAGCTCAACTTGTTGCGAAGCGGTAATTATAGCTTTTGGCCCTTTTGCTGCTCCTTTCAACCAAGAAACACTTTTATCAAAGGCTATTGGCAATATCACAATTTTGGAAGTTTCGTATTGGGAAAACTTTTTAGTTAGTCCAGCGAAATGGTCAGACATATTTTTCCTACATAACGAACACGGCGGCCGATATAACCGTAGTCCATAAACCGTGTTTATTACCCTCTGCTGATTGGCAAATATTTCGACTCAAGAACTTGTGATCGCTCGCTCTATAATGTTTTTTTCTCTCATCCCAGGCTTGGCCTGGATCAAAAGATATTCCTAAAGTCGTAGCTAACATGGTGGCAGCCAAATCTTCGGCATATTCTCCTGAAATGCGTGCAGTTTCTCCAAAATTATGGTGTTCAGAAAGGTATCCATAATGTGAGCAATCATTAGGGACAGCAAGGCCGATAGCTGCGGAAATTAATCGGTTTGGCTCGTTTGTTTCGGTTCTTGCCATTACACAAAACACCACTTGTCCAGGGTTTAATAATTTTAACCCTTCCTTAGAAGAGACAATTTTGCATTTTGGAGGGAAGATACTAGAAACATATACCAAATTACACTTTTCTATTCCTGCAGCTCGTAGGGCCGCCTCAAAAGAAGCTAGTTTATCTTTGTGTGTACCAGAACCCTTAACAAAAAACATTTTTTTAGGAACAAAATTTTCCATTATATCCTCGCTTATTTATCTAAGAATGCATTGTAGTTTTTTGACTGCCTACTTTTCCATGCTTTTTGATGATAGGCATAACTGGCTACTAGAGGTAGAGCTATAGTAGCTTCAGCGAAAACCATTTGTTCAAAGTCATTACTGACTTTGCCCCATGAGTGAGCCTCCTTAAGGGTAGAGCCAGATAAGGCACCATCTCGTTCATCTGCAACTGTAATTTGAATAGCATATTTGTGCATATCAGCTTTTGCTCCAACTATCTCGGCGGCAACCGTAATATCTTGAGCAAAGTTTTTCGGTGCACCACCACCGATCATTAATAAGCCGGTAGTTTTAGCTTTAACTTTTATTTTGGTTAATTCCAAAAAATCCTTAACCGAATCTATAGTTACCATGTTGTTATTTTTTCGATGCCATTGATGATGAACTAATCCAAATCCAGCGCTACAATCTGAAAAAGCTGGAACAAAAATAGGAACATTTTTAACGTAAGCTTGTTTTACTATAGAATCATCGCCTATATTTTGTTCTGATAGATATTTGCCCATAGCAATAATAAATTCTCTTGATGAGTATGGATGAGAGGGGAGTCCGTTTGCAATTTTAGCAATCGTCATATCGCATTTTCGCAACTCGTCCTCATCGATATAAGTATCGTAAATTCTATCAATATGATGATCGAATAGAGCGTGATCATTAGCAAAAGGAGATCCTTGATAGTGTTTAAATCCTAAACCCTCAAAAAAATCTTGATCAACAATAATTGCTCCAGTCGAAACAATAGCATCAACCATATTGTTTTCTATTAAGTCGAAGACAACTTTTTTCAATCCAGCACTAAATAATGATCCGGCCAGGCATAATATAATTGAGCAACTAGAATCTTTTAGCATGGTGGTGTAAATTTCTGCTGCACGAGCTAAATTTCTCGCTTGAAAGGCCATATTTTTATATTGCTCAATCAATGGAGTCGCATCAAATTTTTTGATATCTAGATGTTGAATCTTAGTGGCCAATAAATCTTCTTTTTTCATTTAAAAAAATCCTCCATAGTCAATACTTACCATATGATATAGCTCATTGTGGATTTGTCCAACAAATAGTTTTGTTCAAACCAAATATACCCTGCTATACTAACTACCGATAATTGGTCTAGGCAAAAGCCATGTCTGCTAAAAAAACTACTAAACTTGATTTCGAAGCTACTCTAAAAGAATTAGAGTCAATTGTTAATGCAATTGAAAAGGGAGGAACTAGCCTTGAAGAATCATTAGAGCTTTTCGCTAAAGGAATTGCTTTAACTAAAGAATGCCAAGGAACTTTAAAAGCTGCAGAACAAAAAGTAAAAATTTTGACAGGAAAAGATTTGGCCGATTTTGTAACAGAAGGTAATAGTGACGATGAAGAAGCAGAGTTTTGAAATATTCTTACGTAGTCGCTATAAGCGTGTAAATAAGTTTTTAAATAAATATTTATCAGCGACACGTGAACCGAAAAATTTATGTATGGCAATGCGCTACGGTGTTTTAAGTGGTGGTAAGCGGCTCAGGCCCTTTTTAGTTTATGCTGTCGGTGCTATGTATGGTGCTCGTCTTGAAGCTTTAGATATTCCTGCTTGTGCTATTGAATTGATCCATTCGTTTTCATTGATACACGATGATTTGCCGGCTATGGATAATGACGATTTACGTCGCGGTAAATTAACGTGTCACAGGGCTTTTGATGAAGCGACTGCAGTTTTAGCTGGTGATGCTTTGGCGATTTTTGCTTTTCAACTCATAAATGAATCTAAATTTTTAGCACCAAAGCAAGCTGTTGCTATGAGTAAAGCCTTAGCGTTGGCCGCAGGTGCGAGCGGTATGGCTGGTGGGCAAGACATAGACATTCAATCTGTTAATAATAAACTAAGTGAAAAAAAGTTAGAGCAAATGTATTTATTGAAAACGGGTGCACTGCTTGGTGCTGCGGTAAAGCTTGGTGCTTTGGCGGCTAATGTTAGCGATCCAAAAGAATTTAAAATTTTAGACCAGTTTGCAAAAAGTATTGGTTTGGCGTTTCAAATCCAAGATGATATTTTCGATATGGAAAGTAATGCGGACAAAAAAATTACTTATCCGGTTTTAGTTGGCGCGCCAGCGGCTAAAGCAAAAGTAAAGCAATTGTGGCAGCGAGCCGAAAAATCTTTGTTGCAGCTAAAAGCAAATACACAAACTTTGCAAGCTCTGGTTGCTTATATTATGAAACGTGATTATTGATTGTTATAAGGTGTTGGTACTTTTGGGAGTGGCGTTTGTTTTTGTGTTTGTTTTTCCGTTTCATCGCTTTTTTGTTTTGGTTCTTGAAGGCATTCTTTTACCTCTAGTGTCGTTTGTTGCAGTTTTTGGACTTTTTTATCAATTTCCTCTTCCTGTTTTTCAAGTTGCTGTTCTTCTAGTGCTAGTTCTCTTTTTTCTTCTTTTATGTATGTCAGAGTGTCTTTTAATTTTATGTAGTTATCAATATCTTGTGTGTCGTCCATGCAAACACGGAGGCTCTTTTCTAGCTCGTCAAGTTCCCTTTTCCTGTTTACTACTTGGTCCTGCTTGGACTCGATTTTAGCGAAATCTATCATGTACTGTTCTAACAACCCATGCATTTCTAGTATAACTTTATCTTTATCACCGATACAATCGTGGATAATTTTTTGAAAATTCGGTTTTGATGTTGATGCACCAAATTTTTCCCATTCTTTATCAAATTTCTTTGCTAGTAAGTTTTCGGTATCGTTCATTTGTTGCTCTATGGTAGTGATTTTTTTGTCAATAACTGTAATTTTTTCTTTAACCACTAGAATTTTTTTGTTGATTTCTTTAAGTTGGGCAAAAGCTGCAGCCAGTTGCTTTTGTATGTCAACAAGCAAGGCTTCAAGTTTATTTCTTAACTCAAAATCTTTGGTGTAATGCTCAAAAAACTCTTTTAGGTCTTTTCCAGCTGTTTTTACTTCTTTATCTAGCCCTTCTAGATATTGAGCAATATTTTCTTTTATTTTCAGGTCGTGTTCATGCAGCAGGTCTTGCTTTTTTTCTTTGATAAATTTTGAATTCTTGATTAATTTATCCAGTCGTTGTTTAAGGTGCGGGATTTTGAAGTCTGTTATTCCGGCTTTTTCAAGTACAGCAATTAGTTTACTATACTTTGAGATCATTCCCTCAAGACTATTGATGGTTCCCAATTTTATTTCTCGAAATAATTTCTTATCTTTTTTTTTGCTGTGTATAACACTTTCAAATTTATTTAAGATATCTTCGATATTGTCCGGTTTTTTTGGCATTGTTTCGTCCTTAAAACTAAAGAGGTTGAATCAAAGTATACATTTTTTCTATCCTGAATGCGATATATTCTATGTTTTTGCCTACAAAGCTGATATAATAAAGCGTTTTTATAATTTACCTAACTAATTGATTTTATGACAGAAACAATACGAACATACGATTCATCTAATATCAAGGTTTTGAAAGGGCTGGACGCTGTTAGAAAGCGTCCCGGAATGTATATTGGAGATACTGATGATGGGTCTGGTTTGCACCAGATGGTGTTTGAGGTTGTCGATAACTCAATTGACGAAGCTCTTGCTGGTTATTGCAATGCAATTGAAGTAATTATTCATGTCAGTGGTTTTGTTACGGTTATAGACAACGGTCGCGGTATTCCTGCTGATATTCACCAAGAAGAGGGGCGCTCAGCAGCTGAAGTTATAATGACCGTGCTGCATGCTGGTGGTAAATTTGATAATGATGCCTATAAAGTTTCTGGCGGATTACATGGTGTTGGTGTGTCAGTAGTGAATGCCTTATCTGAAGAGTTACATTTACTGATTCGTCAAAATGGCAAGTTATATGAACAAATTTATCGTCATGGTGATCCTGCTTTTGCATTGAAGATTATTGGTGAAGCAAATACTACTGGAACCGAAATTAGTTTTAAACCAAGCAAGGAAACTTTTACGCAAATAGAGTTTCATTATGAAATCTTAGCCAAGCGTCTACGCGAGCTAGCGTTTTTAAATTCAGGAATTCGTATTCATCTTTTGGATGAGAGTACGGGTAAGGAAGAAACTTTTCAGTATGCCGGAGGTATTAGTGGATTTGTTGACCTTTTAAACAAAAATAAGAGTGTCATCAACGTGCCGATATTTCACTTTGTTGCGAAGAGCGATAATACTACCGTTGAGTTGGCTTTGCAGTGGAATGATGGTTTTCAGGAGACCATTTTTTGTTATACCAATAATATTCCACAACGTGATGGCGGCACACATTTAATTGGCTTTCGCAGCGCGTTAACTCGGACGTTGAATAATTATATTGAAACTGAAGGGCTTACTAAAAAAGATAAGATCGTTACTACTGGTGATGATTCGCGCGAAGGTTTAACTGCAATTCTTTCTGTGAAATTGCCCGATCCAAAATTTTCATCGCAGACCAAAGACAAGTTGGTTTCATCGGAAGTAAAAGGGGTTGTTGAGTCTTTAGTTGCGGAAAAACTGCGAGAATATTTACTTGAACATCCTAAGCAAGCACGTGATATTGTTTCTAAAATGATTGATGCTGCTCGAGCACGGGAAGCTGCGCGCAAGGCTAGAGAAATGACACGACGCAAATCAGCGCTTGATATTGCTGGTCTGCCAGGAAAATTGGCTGATTGTCAGGAAAAAGATCCAGCTCTGTGCGAGATTTTTATTGTTGAAGGTGAATCAGCTGGCGGTTCGGCTAAGCAAGCACGCGATCGCAAATACCAAGCAATTTTGCCATTACGCGGAAAAATTCTAAATGTTGAAAAAGCGCGCTTTGATAGAATGATCACATCAGAAGAAATAGGTACATTAATTACTGCTTTGGGTTGTGGTATTGGTCGAGAAGAATATGATCCTGCGAAAACCCGTTATCATCGTATTGTGATTATGACAGATGCGGATATCGACGGCTCACACATTCGGACGTTGCTTTTAACTTTCTTTTATCGCCAAATGCCAGAACTAATTGCGCGCGGTTATATTTATATTGCACAACCACCTTTATATAAAGTCAAAAAGGGAAGCAATGAACAGTACGTCAAGGACGACTCCGCTCTTAATAATTACTTAGTACAATTGGCATTAGACGGTGCGCGTTTGCATGTCAATGCGGCGGCGCCGTCGATTAGTAGTGCGACACTTGAGGTTTTAATTCAAGAGTATGGTATGGCTTTGCAAATTATTGAGCGCTTAGTGCGTAAATATCCGCGCGCGATTTTGGAAGCTATGCTAGAAATGCCCCGTCTGCAGGTTGAACAATTATATGATCAGAGTGTGGTTACCAAATGGGCCCAATTATTAGAGCAAAAATTGTCTTGGAACACTAGCAAAGAAGCCCCGCAGCATAAGGTTGGGGTAAAAGAGCAGATTGACAAGAGTATTTTTGTTCCGATGATTTCCGTTGTTTCTCATGGCGTTGCAACCGATTATATTTTACCAGCTGCTTTATTTATTTCTGGAGAATATCGACATTTGGCAAATTTAGCTAAGAAAATTTCTGGGTTAATCGAGCCAGGCGCGTATGTTTCTAGAGATAGTCGTGAAGAGCGGATAACAAATTTTGCTGCCGGTTTTGATTGGCTGATGGGTGAGGCGAAAAAGGGATTGAGTATTCAGCGGTACAAAGGTCTTGGTGAAATGAATCCGGAGCAGCTTTGGGATACAACCATGGACCCAAATACTAGGCGGATGCTTAGAGTTGCCGTCGAAGATGCTGTTGCTGCCGATCAGATTTTTACTGCTCTTATGGGCGATCAAGTGGAGCCGCGCCGTGAATTTATCGAACAGCGAGCTTTAGAAGTTGTAAACTTGGATGTTTAAGGCTTCACTTTGCGGGGTCGGGGTAGCGTGCGCTAATAGAGTTTATAACTTCTAAACAGCCGACAAAGGCCGCTACTACATCTGGATCAAATTGTTTACCTGAATTTGCAAGAATTTTCTCTACTGCTTTTTCTTCATCATATTTATTAGCTACCGCAACTATGCGGGCATATATAGGTATCTCATTACCGCTTTTACCAAAAGCCAAGCCATCAGCTTTTTCATAACCTGGTAATGGTAACCCATCTTCAATGCGTATATGGCCAAGATAGCCAGAACCATCCCAGTGCTCATGGTGGTTAAGAGATACAGCTTGTGCTATTTCTTCAAAAGTAGAAAAGACATTAGGAAAGAGGCGAGCTCCATAAATAACGTGTTGGCGAAAGATTTTTACTTCTTCAGGTGTTAGTTCGGCAGATGGTTTTTTTAAAATGTAAGATGGTATAGCTATCTTACCGATATCATGCAGCATTGCAGCCATTCTTAAAATATCACGATTATGTTGGATTTCTCTTTCGGTAACCCCTTTTTTACGTGCCCAAGCTTCGTAGATTTCTATAGAATAGGCAGCGATACGATTATTGTGTGCTGTGGTTTCAGTCGGATCATGTAGCTCGAGCATTTCGTTCATGCGTACAATCATCGAGCGTGTCATTTGTGCATGTTCAATGGCGATAGCCGTGCTATCGGCAAAAAGTTGAACTATGGATTCCTCGATAGCGGTAAAAGGTCGGATTAATTGATCTAGGCCGAGAGAATTGATTAATTGGATTACCCCAGTTACTTTTCCCAAAGAGTTTTTTATTGGAACTGCTAGCATTGATTGGGTGCGATAGCCGGTAGTTTCGTCGAAATGTTTATCAAATGAATATGGTTGAAAGTTGTCAATACAATAGGCGTCTGGAATATTCACTAGTACACCAGTATTTGCTACATAGCCGGCAATCGATTTATTGTTTATTTGAACACTAAAAGTTGAGTAAATTAATTTTTTGCCAAAAGGTAGTTTTTTTTGTAAGGTGCTGTTTTGTGTATAACTAAATTTTAGGGTTGATCCCTCAACCAGATAAACCGAGCCAGCGTCAGCACCAACAACGCTTCTCACTTCGGTTAGCATATGCTCAAGAAGCATATCTAAATCCTGAATTTGCAATAGCTCCTGCGTTATTTTTATGATCTTATCGAAATCTTTTTGGTCATTAGCCATTGGAATTTAGTAAGTGTCCATAATCCTAGGCGACAATAATAGCATGATTTATTGGATTGTATAATACTAATTTATATTTGGGCTGTACACTGAGCCTAATTGCGGTGAAAATATGTGTGCAATATAGTATCGGAAGATGAATTGGTTGTTAGTTGGCATGAGGCCCTATTTTATTCAAACATTAATTAAACAGGGGGTTCTTTATGTACAAAATTAAACTATCTCCTTACGCTAAAATCTTTTATACCGAATGGTTGTTAGCTCCGGCTAGCAGTAGGTATAACTTATCAATAGACCAAACCTTATACGGTGATTTAGATGTAGAAAGGTTAAGAACAGCTTTAAAAAGATATGTTGTTGAACATGTTTTACTCAATAGTCATATTCAAGACGTTAATGGAAAATATTATTGGGTAAAAAACGACAGCGTTATTGAGCTGGAATATTCAGAAAATCCTGTTAACACATCTGAACTGCTATCTTATGTTGCTAGTAGTTTTGATTTACATAATGGACCGTTGTATAGATTCAAATTATTACGAACAGGTAATGATGTTTATAGGCTTATCCTAGTTTTTCATCATCTTGTAATTGATGGTAGCACGTCTTTAGATGCTGGTGTATTTGAAGCAATCTCAAACTACTATAACGATGAAAACTATAGCACTAAACATAGTGTCGATAATCAAATAAATTTTATATCCAGTCTAGCAACCACACTTTCTGCTAACCTAACACAACACAAAGATAGCTATAAGGAGTTTTGGTATCAACAATTGTTAGATATAGAGAATATTGATTTGAGTTTTTTAAAATTAGATAGGGCTTTATACGATAAAAACAGAGTGCTTTTGGATGATATAAATCAGATAGAAGCTATCAAGTTTAATTATGGAGATATTGAATTTGCTAAATTAAAACAAATTAAAAGCAAATATAGTATGACGCCATATGGCTATAGCCAATGTATTTTAGCGATGCTTTTTCACAAATACACGAGCCAGGAACGTTTTGCCATAAGCTACCCAATAACAATTGGGGAGGGTCTAGATTTTATTTATGGAGCGCAAATCAACACTAATTTAATTCCATATAGATTTACTAAAAGCACGACAATTATCGACTTATTTAATCAAAGCAAAGAGTTTTTTAAATTAACCATACGTAGTGATATTAAGCATAGCTATTATCCAGTGGCGAACATTATCCAAGAAAACAACAAGCACTTGTTGAACGTTTGTTTTGCGCAAACATTTTTTAGAGACAAGCCTTTTGTTTTTACTGGGATAAAAAAAATAGAAATATCTGACAAACTTAATTTAGATTATGTAACAAGAGATTTGCTATTGTTCGAGCAAAATCCTAGAGACGCTAAATTAAATTACCGTGTTGTGTACGACAAAAGATCAATCGATGGATATCTGCTAAATAGCTTTGTTATTAACTACAAAAGATTGTTTATTGAAGTGCTGGATGATTTGCTAACGGGAAAAAACAATAAACATATATCTAGTTATAGTCTATTAGATGACAAACAATATCAAAAAATAGTGCGCGAATTTAATCAAACTGAAAAAGATTATCCTCGTGATAAAACCATTCATAAGCTATTCGAAGAACAGGTACTAAAAACACCAGATAATATAGCTGTGGCATACGAAGATACTAAATTAACCTACCAAGAATTAAATAACAAAGCTAATCAATTAGCCAACTGTTTGCACTACAACTACGATGTCAAACCAAATGATCTAATTGCATTGTATTTAGACAGAAGCGAGCAAATGTTAATTACTATAATCGGAGTATTAAAAGCTGGTGCGGCTTATGTGCCAATAGACCCAAAGCTTCCTGATGAGAGAATAAACTACATATTTGACAACACGAAATCTAAGATTATTTTAACTAATAGGAACCATCAAAGCAGGTTACAGCAAATTGGTCAACAAGATATAATTGCTATAGATGATAAAACAGTACAATCTGAGTTATCATTACAAAAAGAAGACAATCCAAATGTCTCAATAGCTAGTAATAACCTTATTTATGTGCTTTATACATCTGGAACTACAGGAAATCCCAAGGGGGTCATGCTTGAACACGCAGCCTGTGTTAATAGGATGTTGTGGATGATAAGCACAAGTCATTTTCTGGGAAATGAGAAAGTGCTATTTAAAACAAACTACATATTTGATGTTTCATTCTCTGACATTTTTACAACATTATTAACTGGCGGGACTTTGATTGTAACAAAAAATGTTTTTGATATAGACGAAATAACACTAAAATTCGAAAAATATTCAATAGATGTATGTCACTTCACGCCATCGCAATTTGAGGCCATTAGTAGTATTAAGGGATTTGAATTATTCGAAAAATTAAAGGTTCTAAATTTTAGTGGTGAAGCGCTATACCCGAAGATACTAGAGGGCCTTAGTAAAAAAGTACTTTGTGCAAATTATTACGGTCCAACAGAAGCTGGTGAGGTAACATTTGAAGATACCAAATTTACTGAAGCAAATAAAAACATTGCAACTATTGGATGGGCATTGCCAAATGTTAAGTTATTTATATTGGATAAGTATTTGATGCCGCTTCCTGTTGGAGCGATAGGAGAGCTCTATTTGGGTGGTGTTTGTTTAGCTCGTGGATATTTGAATAATTCAGAGCTTACAAACGCAAAATTTATTGCTAATCCACTACAAACAGAACAGGAAAAATTACAAGGTATAAATGACAAGTTATACAAGACTGGAGATTTAGTTCGATGGTTACCTGACGGGAATATTGAGTATATAGGACGTAATGATTCTCAAATTAAAATTAGAGGATACCGTATTGAGTTGAGCGAAATAGAAAATCAATTATTGAAATTTGCTGGAATAAAACAAACAATAGCAACAATAAACGAACGTAATAAGTATTTGATTGCTTACTATGTGGCTAACGAAAAATTAGATGAAAGCAAGCTCCACGATTTTTTGCAAAGAAATTTGCCAGAATACATGTTGCCAAGCGCGATAATACACCTAGATAAGTTACCTCTTACGGCAAATGGTAAGCTCGATAAGGCGGCCCTTCCAGAGGTAAACTTTAGCAGGAATTATGTAGCACCAAATAATCAGCTGCAAATATCTATGGTAGTAATATGGTCTAAAATCCTGGGATTAGCAGAAAAGGATATTGGAATAACAGAAAGTTTTTTTTACTTGGGTGGTACATCATTATCAATTATTAAAATGCAACATGAGTTGTCAAAACTACCAGAGCTGAGGACAATAAGAGTGGCGGATTTGTTTAGGTATACTACTATCGAACAATTAGCCGAATTTGCTGGATGTGGTTGTGTTAGTGAAACAGCTAATATCATAGAACGCAAAAAGCCCCAAAACTCAGATATAGACTCAGAGATCGCTATTATTGCCATATCAGGGGAATTTTCAGGATGTAAAAACATGTTTGAGTATTGGGATTTAATTCAGTTGGGTAAGGAGGGATTAAAAAGCGCTACAATCGAAGAGTGTAAGCGATTTAGTATGCCAGAAGATGCGTTACAAAATCCCAACTTTTTGCCTAGATCTGGTCACGTGTCCGATACCGATAAATTCGATGCCAATTTTTGGGGCATAACACCAAATGAAGCAAAAAATATGGATCCGCAAATACGCAAATTTTTAGAGCACTGCTGGTATTTATTAGAAATATCTGGCTATGCAGCGTCGAGAAATAAAATAAATATAGGTGTTTTTGCTGGTGGTGGTGACAGTGTATATTTAACAAGTTTTGTTCGACAGTCGTTGATAGTAAGCGGAATAGGAAATTTAAATATTAAAGACGCATTGGCAACACGTGTATCTTATTTGCTTGGGTTAACTGGTCCTGCAAATAATATCAACACAGCATGTTCTACAAGCCTAGTTACTATTGTTGAGGCATGTAAGAGTTTGGTTGGTAATTACTGTGATATGGCAATAGCTGGTGGCTCTGCCTTATTATTGCCCGAGGAGATTGGTTATATTTATCAAGAAGGTATGATCTTTTCTAAAGATGGTCATTGTCGAACTTTTGATCATAAAGCATCAGGAACTGTACATGGTTCTGGTGTTGGAGCAGTTTTATTAAAGCGTTTGGCGGATGCAAAAAAAGATGGAGATAACATTATCGCGGTTATTAAGGGATATGCGACGAATAATGATGGTAACAGAAAGATTAGTTATACCGCTCCAAGTGTTACTGGCCAAAAAGAATGTATTATTAATGCGCAGAAAGTAGCAGGAATAACATCAGACATGGTCGGCTATGTGGAGTGTCATGGTACAGGTACTAGACTGGGCGATCCAATAGAGATACAGGCGTTGAGTGAGGCTTTTAAATATAATGCCAATAAAAATGATATACAACATCACAAATGTGTTATAGGTGCAGTTAAAGCTAATATCGGTCATGCAGGAGCAGCAGCAGGTGTTGCAGGATTAATTAAAGTGTGCAAAATGCTTGAGTATAAGATAATACCCAAGCAAATAAATTATGATTCTCCAAATGTAGAATTGCATTTAAGTGATACAAATTTTGAAATAGTTACTCAGACAAGACAGTGGGATCAAACAGATAATATACCGCGTATAGCTGGAATTAGTTCATTTGGCATAGGCGGTACCAATGCTCATGCTATCGTTAGTGAATATGTACCAGATATACAAGAGACTGTCCAAGAGCAGCTCTTTAATTACATTTTGCCTTTGTCTGCAAAAAGTCCATCTTCGCTAGAAGCCTATAGGAAAAGCTTTATAGATTATCTGGCTAACACAACAGATAATATTCAGAACATTGCATATACTTTGCAATTAAAGCGCAAACATTTTGATTGTAGGTTATCTATTGTCTGCAATTCTGTTGCAGATGCTATTGACAAGCTAAAAATTAGTGCTGGTATTAGTCGCATAAGCAAACAGAAAACCCAAAATATTGTATTTATATTTCCAGGACAGGGCAATCAATATGCCAACATGAGTCTTAATTTGTATCAACATGATAATGATTATAAAGATACAGTTGATGAATGTATTAAGCTAGCCAATAAACATACTAGTACTCAATTTGAAAAAATTTTATTTAATAACGAAACATCTGGTCATGATATTAATCATGCTAAGTGGGCGCAATTATCACTGTTCATTGTAGAATATTCATTAGCTAAGTTACTAGAAGCTTTAAATATTAATGCAATATGTTATATCGGGCATAGTATTGGCGAATATGTGGCTGCAACACTATCTGGAGTGTTTAGCTTAGAAGATACAATAAAATTAGTTATTGCTCGCGGGCAGTTGATGCAGTCTATGCCAAAAGGCGCAATGTTGTCAATATTGGCTAGCGCTACTGAGATAGAGCAAGTAGCAAAAAACAATTATTGTGAAATCGCAGTAATTAATTCACCAAAAAATTGTGTTGCATCTGGTACGCATGAATCTATAAATAACTTAAAAGCAATATTAGAAAAAAATAATATTTCAACAATACTTTTAAAAGTATCTCATGCTTATCATTCGTACTTAATGACAGAAGCATCAAGAAAATTTATATCTCAATTCAAACAAATCAAACTTAATAAGCCACAAAAAAGATTTATTTCCAATGTTACAGGTGATTTTATAACAGATGCTGATGCAATAAACCCAGAATACTGGGCCAACCATATGCGCAATACAGTATTATTTAGCAGTGGTATAAAAACATTGTTTAATAATTATAGTAACTTGCTTTTTATAGAAGTTGGTACTGGAAAATCATCTATATCTTTTGTCAAGCAACACGATGTAGGAAAGTCCAATATTGTTCAATTATTAAATTCTCAAAAAGATAATACTGAGGGTGTGCAAGATGCTAGTTTTAAGGAAGATATATTAAATAAGCTATGGATTGGTGGATATAATATAGATTTTAATGGTTATTATAATTATAAAAACCATGGAAAAATAGTTGGATTACCAAGCTACTGTTTTGATAGTTCTTCATATTGGATAAACCAACCAATGAGCGCTAGCGCAACTATGATATCAACAGCAGATTCATCAATATCAACTTTTGATTTAGAGAATATAAAGTCCAAGGTAATAGAGCAAGATCAGCCTGATAAATATTATGAAATTGCAAAAATATTTTTGGATGTGCTTGGGGTAGAAAAGATTAGTGTACATGATGGTTTTTCTTTGCTTGGCGGAGATAGTTTTCTGGTTACAAGTTTAATCGCTAAATTGCAGCGAAATTATAAAATTAGTATAGATGACTTTTTAAAGCTTCAGACTATTGCTAGTGTTGCCGAGTTTGCTCCATATGTAAAAGGTAATCTACATCACAAACTCGAACAAACGAAAGTATTGTATGCAAAAAAATCCACGTGTCTAGTGCGCGATGTTGAAGATATGTCCATAAAACAAGCAAAATACTTGCATGAGATAGAGCATATAAAATTTAAAAAACAAAAAAAGAATATAAGTAATGTATTATTGACTGGCGCCACTGGGCATGTTGGTTGCAATATTTTATATCAGTTATTACATGAAACCTCGTACAAGATATATTTAACAGTTCGAGCGTTATCAAACGAAGAGGCTAACAAGAAAATAGATCACAAGTTCAGGTATTATTTTGATACTAATTTAGAGCGCTATAAAGATAGAGTTGTAATATTAGTTTCAGATATTGAGCAGCAGAATTTGGGGGTGTCTCCAATGCAATATCAAGAGTTAATAAACAACATTGATAGCATTATCCATTCTGCAGCTCTAGTTAAGCACTATGGTAGTTACGATGAAGCGTACAGGACAAATGTTCAATCAACGATTAACCTGCTGGAATTATCCAGGTTGACGGCTGCAAAAGATTTTCATTATATCTCTACTATTGCAGTTGCAACTGAAGGTTATATCCCAAATTGTAGTTATTTCGTTTTTAATGAAGACGACGATGCTAGTGTATTTACCAGCCGTAATCATATATATTCAACGACAAAATATGAGGGAGAAGTAGCTGTTAATAAATATCGCAAATATGGGATAATGGCTAATATTTATCGGGTTGGCTCTGTTGGAATGCACTCAATCAATTATCGTCATCAAGAAAACATCGGAGATAATTATTTGTTTGTACAAGTTAAAACAATATTGCAGCTTGGTATGATACATAAAGAATTGTCAGAAGTTGAATTGGCGCCAGTAGATTGTGTTGCTTCGGCAATAGTAAAGCTTTTTGAACAGGTTAATCTTAGTAGTAAAATCTTTCACATTTTTAATCCATATTCGTATAGTTTAATGGAATTATTTGCAGCAGAAAATATACCTGTTAGAATGTGCCAGTTTAATGAGTTTGTCGACGATATTATAAAAATTCTAGATGCACATACCATAAACAATAAACAAATAGAATTGTTTATGTTGCATCAAAAGTGGTTACAAGAAATTGATGTTAGCAATGTTACGAAAATTAAGTTACTACAAAACAAAACCGAGATTATTTTATCTAGATTGGGTTTTAGTTGGCCAAAAATAACTACGGAAATGTGGTCTGATGTTGTGAAGCGAGTGTTGGTAGAAAAGGAGACAAAATGGACAAAACACCAAAAATTTTTAAAGAACTCGAAAAAATAGCTCCGCTGATTCCGGTGCCATTGTATTGGCTAGATATAGACGGTGTATTCATGGGAATGAATGATTTGTGTTTAAAGGCTACGGGAGTTATGACATCTGGTGTATTTATTGGAAAAAAATATGACCAAGCTCACCCAAAAGATATAGCAGAAGCGATAATAAAAAATTTAAAATTAGTAGTAAGTACAGGTAAAACTGTTGAATCAGAAGAAGTGATTAGAGATTTTTCAACGGGTAGAGATAGGTGTTTTACAGCAATTAGATCTCCATTGCATGATGAAGATGGTGCGATTGTTGGTATAATAGCAACCTCTATTGAAATCACCGATAAAAAGAATGCTGAGCGTCTGCAGATTGAAAACGAGTTACATAGAGCACAAATCAAAGACCAACTAAAATTCAAAAAAATCGTAGATCAAGCGGCTCATGACATCCAATCTCCGCTTGCAATTTTGTTGGTTCTTGCTCAACAGTGCACAGGTTTTACAAAAGAAAAAATATTCGACATGCTTAAGACGTTCACCGCTTTTATTCCAGTAGGTATTTATTGGTCAGATACGAATAATAGAGTTGTGGGCGCAAATAAAAATATTGTTGCAGCAGTTGGTGGTAAATCTGTTGATGATTTTTTAGGAAAAACACCGTATGAATACTACCCCAAAGAAATGGCAGATAATATTGTTAAACACAACAATGAAGTAATGCGAACAGGGAAAATACTTTCTCAGGAGGAGCAAATTAGAGATGTTACGACTGGAAAAATTAAATATTTTATTTCATACAAAGCTCCGTTGTTTGATAATAATGAAAAAATCATTGGTATTTTGGGTGCTTCAGCTGATATTACAACAGAAAAAGAAGCTGAGTATACAAAGGAAGAATTACGTAAAACTCAAATAGAAGTAGAAGCGCAAAAAAAATTCGAAAGAGTTGCTGTCCAGGTGGCCCATGATGTTAACTCACCTCTTTCTAACATACGGGTGCAAATTAAACTGTACGCTAAAGATATTCCTGAAAAATTACGTATCATTTTATTAAATAGCGCTAATCGCGCTATTAATATTACTGGTGGCTTGATAAATAGATTTAAGCCAAATTATGTAGAAGGGTCTGACAAAGAAATTTCTCAACCAGTTATGATTGCATTAGCTTTGTCACAAAGTTTAGGGGAGAAAGAGGGTCAGTTTAAATCGATTAGTTTTACTAGCGATTTTAGCAGCGATAGTACCTTTGTTGTAGTTAATGTAGAACAATCTTCTTTTATGCGAATGATATCGAACTTGCTTAATAATGCGGTAGAAGCATGTGCAAGTAAAAACGGTGCTGTGTGTTTGGGCCTTCGCGTAGATAACAATAGTGTTGTAATTAGCATACAAGATAATGGCAAGGGGATGCCCAAAGAAGTTATAAATAAAATTTTGAGTGATGAAGCGGTTGCAACAGACAAGAAAGAAGGGCATGGTATTGGGCTTACCCAAATACGCGATACACTGAAACGCAACCATGGTGAGCTGAAGATTGATTCTGAAATAGGAAAAGGAACCAAGATGATTCTGACTTTTCCAAGGGCTGCCATGCCAGAATGGATAGCAAAAGAGATTAAAATAAATAAAGGTGATACTGTAATTGTTTTAGATGATGAGCCTTCTGCTCATGGAACATGGGATGCTTGTTTTAGAAACCTCTTAAATGATATACAACTAAAACATTTTACTAACGGTGATGACGCCATTAATTTTATTAATAGCTTTCCAGAAAAAAACAAGTTGTTCATGTTAACTGATTATGAATTATTAGAGCAGGTGTTGAATGGTATAGAAGTTATAAAGAAGGTCAATGTTGAGCGTGCTATTTTGGTAACTAGTCACTATGCCGAAGAAGAAGTACAAAAGCTGGTGATTGAAAATGGAATAAAGCTTTTACCCAAGCAATTGGCTGCAGAAATTCCTATAGAGATATGTAAAGTGAGCAACGACAAAAAGCGCGACAAAAGCAAAGCCGCCAAAAGCAAATCTGAAGAAGCTGATGCACACGTAGTCGATGACGTTAGAGATATGGCTAATACTATTGGGAGCGTTTTTGAAAGCAGGGGCAAAAAAGCAGATATATATTATAATCCTGATGATCTTTTAAAGGGTGTGTCCAAATGCCGCAAAGACGTTATAATATGTGTAGACCATGAATTTGAAGGCAGCAAATTAAATGGTTTTGATGTCGCAAAGCAACTGCATGAACAAGGTTTTACGAGATTGTATCTGTTGTCTGGTAGAACGTTTGAAAAAAGCGAAATCCCGGATTATTTAACTGTAATCATGAAGACCGATACTGATGCTATTTTTAAACTGGCTGAGAGTTAATGGCAAGTCTTCGCATTATTGGTGGTAAGTGGCGTAGCCGCAAAATTAGTTTTGTGTCATTAAAAGGCCTAAGGCCTACCACTGATGCTGTTCGAGAAACTCTTTTTAATTGGCTTGCTCCGGTTATTAATAATACAAATTGTCTTGATTTATTTGCTGGTAGTGGAGCTCTTGGTTTTGAAGCGTTGTCTCGTGGCGCCAAACACGTTGTAATGGTTGATGCCTCAACCCAGATTATCTCTATGCTCAAAAAAACCGCGCAATTACTGAATGCTGAAGATGTAGATTTTTATTCTGCAAAAATCCCGCAAGCTCTTAGCAAAATCCCCGAGCAATCTTTCGATATTGTGTTTTTAGATCCCCCGTTCAATTTTGATCTAATAAAACCAACATGTGAAAAATTAGTAAGCTCTGGTTACTTGGCTAAAAATGCTATAGTTTATATTGAAGCTGAAAAAGAGTTGGATATTAAAAAAGTAACCCCAGAATCATGGCAAATTTTACGCCAAAAAACTGTGGGACAGGTTGGTAGCCACTTGTTGAGTTGTTCCTAATGGCATACAATTGAAAATATGTTCAATTTCTTAAAAATATTTTCTGGCAGAAAAGTAATTGATCGAGCGATGCTGGAAGAGCTCGAAGAAAAATTATTGCTGGCTGATGTTGGTGCTTCGGTTACGCAGCAAATTATCGAGCAGCTGAAGCGTGAGCTGGCGCTTGAGAAAAATATTGATGTAGAAGTTGTTCTGCAAACTCTAAAAAATCAACTAGAAAATATTTTAATGCCTTGTAACGAGCCGCTAGTGATTCCAGAAAGCATAAAACCTTTTGTGATTTTACTTGTAGGTGTTAATGGTTCAGGAAAAACGACAACAGTGGGCAAATTAGCCAAGAAATTGCAGTTTGTTGGTTATAAAACCATGCTTGCTGCTGGTGATACTTATCGTGCAGCTGCAATCGGGCAATTAAAAGTTTGGGGTGAGCGTAATGGTATTGCTGTTATTGCACAAAAGCAAGGCTCAGATAGTGCTGCTGTGCTGTACGACGCATATCAAGCCGCTAAAAGCCGGGGCGTTGATGTTTTAATTGCTGATACTGCAGGGAGGCTGCATACTCAAAGTAATCTTATAGAGGAGCTCAAAAAGATCAAACGAACCCTACAAAAAATTGATCCTGCTGCGCCACACGAGGTTCTTTTGGTCTTAGATGCAACAGTGGGTCAAAATGCTTTAAATCAGGCTAAACAATTTCAGGAGGCGATTGGAGTTTCAGGTATTTGTCTTACCAAGCTAGATGGTACCGCTAAGGGTGGGATAATTTTTGCTATTGCGCAAAATACCAAAATACCAATTCGCTATATTGGGCTGGGTGAAAACATTGATGATTTGAAGCCGTTTAACGCTAAAGAATTTATAGATGCTTTATTTAGTTAATAAAATTTAGTTAATGAAAGAAAACTTATGCAATATCATATTCGTACTCATAAAAAAACCACGACATCACCGCACCTTGTGCCCTCTATGATAGGGGGCTTTAAGCAGCTTTTATGTATGCCACTTACAAATTTTATTATTATTTTTGTTATTGCATTCGCCATTTTTTTGCCGGTGAGTTTTTATGTTGGGTGGAAAAATGTAAGCTCTTTGAATAGCGCTTGGAGTCGGGCAACAGAAATTTCTGTGTATCTTAAAAAAAACATAAGTCAAAAAACAGCGATTAATATGGCCCAACAGTTAAAATTAAATAGCGCTATTATGGATCTTAAATTAATTTCGCCAGATAGCGGCATGAAAGATTTTGTTAAATACACTGGTTTTGGTGAAATTTTGTTAGGAGTTAAAGAAAACCCATTGCCATACGTTATTGCTATTTACCCAAAAGTAAGCGAGTTGACGGAAGACCAAATTATTGCATTGGTTGATGCCTTAAAAAACCTTCCAGAGGTCGAAGCTGCAAAAATAGATATGGATTGGGTTACGCATAGTTATCGGTTGTTGGGTTTGTTGGAATATTTGTCATTGGTTTTAGCTTTGTTATTTGGTGCTGGTGCATTGATAATAATTTGTTTTACTGCATATGCCTCGCCACAAATTATTATGAACAAGGTCAATGTATCCAAACGGGTATTACAATACCAATGTTTTTGGCACAGTTTAATTGGTGGTTTATTAGCTATAGCATTAATCAATTTTATTTTAATGCGGCTTAGTAGCATGGGTTTTATTTTGCAAGGATTAGAGGGAACCAGCAGTATAATATTTGTTTTTTTTGGGGTTTTTTTGGGTGTTATCAGTTCTAGGTTTTCTATAAGGCACCTGACATAATGGCTAATATCCAAATTCGTGGTGCGCGCACTCATAATCTAAAGAATATTGATCTTGATTTGCCGCGTGATAAATTTGTTGTAATTACCGGTCTTTCTGGTTCAGGGAAATCATCGCTTGCTTTTGATACTTTGTATGCTGAGGGCCAACGTCGCTATGTTGAATCTTTGTCTACGTATGCAAGGCAGTTTTTGGCGATCATGGAAAAACCTGATGTTGATTTGATTGAAGGTTTATCTCCCGCGATTTCTATTGAACAAAAATCAACTTCGCATAATCCGCGCTCAACCGTTGGTACGGTTACGGAAATTTATGATTATTTGCGATTGCTTTATGCGCGTGCGGGGCAACCATACTGCCCCGACCATAATGTGCTTTTAGAAGCGCAAACTGTTAGTCAAATGGTAGATAGTGTTTTAGCTCTGCCGGAAGACACTAAAGTTATGTTACTGGCGCCGATTGTTACTGGGCGCAAGGGTGAATATACAAAATTATTTGAAGATTTGCAGGCACAGGGTTTTATCCGTGCTCGGGTTGATGGAAAAATTATCGAGCTTGATCAAGCGCCAACTTTGGGTTTGCATAAAATGCATACGATTGAAGTTATAATCGATCGTATTAGAGTAAATTCAGAAATGCGCCAACGTTTGGCAGAATCTTTTGAGACAGCATTGCGCTTGGCTGGTGGCCAGGCTCGAATTGTCTATAGCAATGAAAAATCACATGAAGAGAAAATTTTTTCAGCAAAATTCGCCTGTCCGATTTGTGGTTATAGTTTGACTGAACTTGAGCCGCGTATGTTTTCGTTTAATAATCCAATGGGTGCGTGTCCTGGTTGTGACGGTCTTGGTACTAAACAATCTTTTGATCCAGAAAAAATTATTATTGATCCTAGTTTGAGCTTATCGCAGGGAGCTATTCGTGGTTGGGATAGCAGAACACCTTATTATTTTTCTATGTTAACTTCATTGGCTAAGCACTATCAATTTGATATTGGAGCGCCCTTTAATACTTTGCCAAAAAAAATCCAGAAAGTAATTCTTTATGGTAGTGGTGATGATGAAATTGTTTTTAATTATGTTCTCGGTAATTTTCGTCGCACGCGTAAGGAACATGTTTTTGAGGGCATAATTCCCAACATGGAGCGTCGTTATCGTGATACGGAATCGTTAGCTGTGCGTGAGGATTTGTCGAAATATTTAAGCATAACTAAATGCGCTGAATGTAACGGTACTCGCTTGATAAAACCCGCGCGCCATGTATTTATTGCGGGTAAAAATCTTCCGGCAGTTACTGCATTGCCAATTGATCAGGCGTTAGACTTTTTTTCAACCCTAAAATTGCCGGGGGTGAAAGGAGAAATTGCAGCAAAGATTTTAAAAGAAGTACAAGATCGATTGCAGTTTTTATTGAATGTTGGTCTTGAGTATTTAAGCCTAAATCGTAGTGCCGAAACCCTGTCAGGTGGTGAGGCTCAAAGAATTAGATTAGCTAGTCAATTAGGATCAGGATTAGTTGGTGTTATGTATATTTTAGATGAGCCAACTATTGGATTGCACCAGCGTGATAATCAGCGCTTGTTAAAAACCCTTACTAATTTGCGTGATTTAGGTAATACAGTAATTGCTGTTGAGCACGATGTCGAAACTATTTTAATGGCAGATTATGTGATTGATATTGGTCCGGGAGCTGGTATTCATGGTGGCGAAGTTGTTTTTCAAGGTTCTCCTGAAAAATTATTGTGCGATAAAAGTTCGTTAACTGGAAAATATTTGGCTGGTATTTTAAAAATTGATGTACCAAAGAAGCGCATTCCTTATAATTCAAAAAATATTCTGCAAATTCATGGTGCGGTGCAGAATAATTTGAAAAATATTGATGTAAATATTTCTCTGGGCTTATTAACTTGTATTACCGGGGTTTCTGGTTCAGGAAAATCAAGCTTGATTAATGATATTTTATATCCAGTTGCAGCGAAGAGACTCAATAAAGCATCTATTCCAAATCCAACAACGTACCGTGAAATTTTGGGTTTGGAGAACTTAGATAAAATTGTAGCAATTGATCAAAATCCAATTGGACGTACTCCGAGATCTAATCCCGCAACTTACACCGGCCTATTTACCGACATTCGTGATTTATTTGCCGAGACGCAGGAGGCCCGTAGTCGTGGTTATAAATTAGGTAGGTTTAGTTTTAATGTTTCTGGCGGTAGATGCGAAGTGTGTCAGGGCGATGGGTTGATTAAAGTAGCCATGCATTTTTTGCCGGATATTTACGTGACTTGTGATGCCTGTAATGGCAAAAGATATAATCGCGAAACCTTAGAAGTAGAATACAAGGGTAAAAATATTGCTCAAGTTTTAGAAATGACAGTCGAAGCCGCCAGTGTTTTTTTTGCTGCGATTCCATCTATCAAGCACAAACTAGATACTTTAATAGAAGTTGGATTGTCTTATATTCATTTGGGACAAAGCGCAACTACATTATCTGGCGGTGAAGCACAACGTATAAAGCTTGCGCGTGAATTATCTCGCCGTGATACTGGGAATACTTTGTATATTTTAGATGAGCCAACAACTGGTTTGCATCTACATGATGTCAAGCAGCTTCTTAGTGTTTTGTATAAACTGCGTGATCGTGGCAACACCATTGTTGTGATCGAGCATAATTTAGATGTAATTAAAACAGCAGATTGGGTTATCGATCTTGGGCCAGAGGGAGGCGCTCGCGGTGGGCAGGTATTAGTAGCTGGTACACCAGAGCAGATTGCTAAAAAGAAGGATTCTTATACGGGACAGTTTTTATCTCGTATATTTCGTTAATTATTTTGGAGAAGATTATGATAAGCAAACGGATAAACAAAATAAGCGGCTTGCTTTTTTGTGCTATTGTATGTTCTGCGTATGCAGAGCAAATTGTGACAGGTGGCGGGGTTCCAAAACCTAATTCAACGTTTGAAACCCAGCATATGTCAGCCGCTCCTAACTATAGGTCGAGCAATGCTTGGGCTGCATTACCTGGCAAGAAGAGTGGCGCCTACCTTGCTCCTGCGAATACAAAATATCCAGAGTCACAAGCAACCGCTGCTGCTGATGTGTTTTTTATTCATCCAACTACAAGTACAAGTGTACAAGATAATTGGAATCTTCCTATTGATGATCCAGATACGGGGAAGGATCTCGATAATATTCTCGGATTTTCTGCTAGTATTTTTAATGCTGCAGCGAAAGTTTATGCTCCTCGTTACAGGCAAGCGAATTTATGTGCATTTTTTGATGACAAGGCTCCGTCAAGTATTAAAGCGCTTGATTTTGCATATCACGATGTAGAACGAGCTTTTCTCTATTATATAAAATTTTATAATCATGGTCGGCCGTTTATACTTGCTGGGCATAGCCAAGGAAGTGTGCATGGGTTGCGGCTTCTGCAGGAACACATTGTTGGTACGCCACTTAAGGATCGTTTGGTTGCTGCTTATCTTATTGGTGGAACAATCCCGGCGAAAACACCAAGTATTTCGTTATCGCATTCAGCAACTGATACTGGTGTTTTGATTGGGTGGAATACATATGCAAAAGAAGGTGATCCAAGTTTCTTTACGAATGGTATGGTTGCGTGGGTAAATGGAGCTTATGTGAAAAATAATAACAAGCCTTTGGTTGAGACAAATCCACTTTCATGGCAGCTAAATGGTGGGAAAGTCTCTGCTTCGCAAAATCCTGGTTCGCTACCAACGGTGCTTCACAGGGAAGGGCTTAAAGGAGTTTTTTCACTTATTCCGGCTGTTTGCGGTGCGGATGCCTCCAAGCGGGTTCTTATTATTAACAAATCAAAAGTCCCAGGATTTTATCTATCAGCAGAAGACACGCCGGTTTTTAATACTCAAAATGGTGACTACCATTGTTTTGATTACACGCTTTTTTATGAAAGCATTCGCAAAAATGCGATTGATAGAGTAAGAGCTTTTAGCTGTCGTTAAAAATAATATCGAAGTCCTAATCCAATATTGGTTGAGCCAGCACTGGGGTTTTTAGGAAAAGTTCCCCAAGCTGTGCAAGTATGATGCATACGAAAAACGAGTTGTAGCTGTGGATTAGATGGCAGAGCAAAAGTTGCCTCTAACATTAAATAGTTTAGGAGTTTATTAAAGTTATTTGCTGGTTGATTATTTTCTCGATTGGCAAAAGGGGGATGCGAATCGTAAGATAGGCCATCGCCAATTGCTAAAGAATTGCTGATATAACTTTCCCAAGGGAACCTGGTCCAACGCCCGATGAGATATAAATTCCCTTCTTTAACGTTATCGTGATTTACATAGTCATGACGATATGCAAAATTTCCTGCTACTTGCACGGTATCAAATAGTGGTTTGAAAAAAAGCCGGATTAAACTGCCTTGGCCAAGAGTGTAGGCAATTTCAGCTGCGTAAATAGTTTCACCAAAACTACTATATTGGCCGGATATTACTTGACCGAAATTTTGTTTTGCAGTCCCGCCGCGGTAAAACATAACTGACCATGGGCCTAAATCAGGACTAGCTTTTGCAGCAGAGGCGATACTACAAACTATGGATAATAAAAGTAATTTTATTATTGAATTGAGATTTTCATTTTTTTTTATTAACATAGGTCGACTACTCTAACTAAGTGTATATGAAAATCAAGGAATATTTTGCGACAAAGCTGCATTGGAATTATTATCGAACTATTCATAGTGTAAAAACCGCAATTGGCTGTTTAATTGGCGTTGTTATTGAAAAATATTATAATTTACCGTCTGGGCAGTGGATTCCAATTACAATTATGGTTGTAATGAGTGCGCAAACCCATTTTGGTGGTGCTTTGCGCAAGGCTTATATGCGGCTTTTAGGAACCGTCAGTGGTATTGCAGTAACAGTTACGGTATTGTGGTTTTTTGGTAATAATTTAGCCGTGATTTTTGGTACGATATTTATCGTATGTATAATTTTTACTTATATTGCAAACAGCAATGGTGACATTAGCTATGCAGGAACCCTTGGTGGGGTTACAGCGCTACTTACACTAACGGGGCAACAAGTCGGCGTGGAAATTGCAATGCAGAGGGGGTTTTATATTGTCGTTGGTATTATTACTGCGTTGTTAGTTTCAAGATTTATTTTCCCTATTCATGCACGCGATCGCTTCCGCTACCATGTGGCAGCTACTTTACGCAATCTACAAAAACTTTATCGCGAAACACTACAGGGGGTTGATACGAAGTTAGAAGATGTTGTGGCTGCTGATATTTCTTTTGATCAACCACGTTTAATTAGTGAGGCAGTTGCTGGAAGTTTAATTTTTGCATCTAATAAAGTATTTTTTACTGAGATCGTAAATAGTGAGCACCAATTAAACCGCTTAATTAATCTAACACGTCTTAGTTTATGCGAGTTTGGATCGCAAGAGGCTATTTGTGATCTGCACAAAGTAATTGATAATAGTTTGGGCCATTTAGCTGATTGTTTTGAAAATATGAAGCAGCCACAATTTATGGCTGATTTGGATAGTGTAGCCGACAAAATTTCACAGCTTGTTGAAAAAATACCAAAAAACGACAAAGATTATAAAATAATTACTGAATACTCGTTTATATTCTTTATAGAGCAAATTTTAAAAGAACTGCAGAATTTGAAGCAATTAATTACAAAAGTAAATAGCAAAAATGATAACAGTGTGGTATAAATCAAGCACTATCATTAGGAACTTTTAGGAGAAAATACAATGAAGAAGTTTTTGATTACCATGTCAGCGGTAGTTTTATTCGTGTTTGGGATGCAAGCTTTTGCTGATATGAAAGTTGGTGTGCTAGATTGGAATAAGGTTATGACAGACACACCTCAGGTTGAAGTTGCTAGGAAGGTGTTGAAAGAAAAATTTGAGAAGCGCGATAAAGAGATGTTGGCTGCACAAAAAGCTTTTCAAGCCGATATTGAAGCTTTCAACAAAAATGGTCCTACTATGAAAGCCGATGATCAAAAAGCGGCGCAACAGAAAATCATTAACAAACAAAAAGAATTGCAAGATAAGCAAGCTAAACTTCAAAAAGATTTAAGCGATGAGCACAATAAGGTTATGAAGGATATTATGAGCAAGGTCGAAGGAGTTGTTAGCAAAGTAGCAGCTGATAAAAAGCTTGATTTAGTTATTACCAAACAAGCCACACTTTACAGCAAGTCTGAGCTTGATGTTACCAGTGAAGTAATTAAACAAATGAAGAAGTAGTTCGGTATGGATTTAACGAGGGGGGCGCTGATTAGCGGTGCCCTTTTTTTGAAGTTACGCGATGGCTACACCCCGTATATTTATCTCTGCTAAATTAGAATCCAAAAGAGAAATCACATTGGATGTCGATGCATCTAATCATCTGCTGCACGTTCTTAGATTAAAAGTTAATGACTCTCTGATGGTTTTTGATGACAGCAAAGGGGAATACAAGGCTATTATTATCGCTATTAAAAAAGATCACGCGGTTATTTTTGTTGAAGATTTTATTCAGTGTAATCGTGAATCGCCGCTGCAAATTCACCTTGGTCAGGGAATTTCTCGCGGTGAAAAAATGGATTTTACGGTACGAAAAGCTGTTGAATTGGGTGTAAATACAATAACGCCATTATTTACTGAATATTGCAACGTTAAATTAGAAGGTGAACGACTCATGAGTCGCCTGCGTCATTGGCAAGGGATATCGATTAGTGCTGCCGAGCAGTCTGGGCGTTGTTATATCGCAAAAATTTTGCTAGCACAAACCCTAGAAGATTGGGTCGCAAAGGCAGCGACGACTGGCTTGAGTTTAATTCTCGATCCGTGCGCTTCAAGCAAGCTTAGTGCCACTAAAGAGCACCCCAATTTTGTAAACCTTTTAGTTGGTCCAGAGGGAGGCTTGAGCGATAAAGAAGTTGTTTTTGCTAAACAAAATAAATTTCTACCTACCAAGCTTGGCCCAAGAGTTTTACGCACCGAAACCGCAGCGCTTGCGGCAATTAGTGTGCTGCAAGCTAAGTGGGGAGATTTTTAGATTTTATATCTAAGATATTACTCCCTCATGAAAGTGGCGACGACATACCGCCACATACCGCTCGTTGCCGCCGACTTCAACTTGTTCGCCCTCGCGCAAAACCCGTCCTTTTTCATCTACACGTAAGTTCATGGTTGCTTTACGACCGCAATGACAGATGGTTTTAAGCTCAATCAGCTGATCAGCTAACGCTAAAAGATATTTGCTGCCTTCAAATGGTTCACCCATAAAGTCAGTGCGCAATCCATATGCGAGTACTGGTATATTAAAATCATTAGTTGCTTGGGCAACATGCTGCACATGTTTTTTTGTAAGAAATTGAGCTTCATCAATCAGCACACACTTGATATTACTATTTTTGTTTAAAGCTTGTTTGATAAGCTGATAGAGATCATCATTCTTGTTAATAGGCGCCGCTTCTGCATGCAATCCGATGCGTGAAGTAACTTTACTAGTACCGATAATTGCAGGGATTAAAACCAGAGTGTCCATGCCTCGCTCGTTATAATTATAACTTGATTGTAGTAGAGTTGTGCTTTTGCCAGCATTCATCGCCGAATAATAAAAGTGTAGTTTGGCCAAGAGTCTTCTCCTTATTGGGTTGTGAAAATGGATCCAAAGTATTATAGTATGTAAATAGTTCTTATGCCAATTTAATGGAGCAAGATGCCTAGTAGCGTACATAAATATTTTTTGCTGAGTATTGTTTTGATTTTTTTTACGGCAGCTATAGCAGCAACTCCAAATAATGTGGCAACTGCAAAGTTGTTTTGTCCTCAAGCCGAAGATTTAATTAAAGAAAAAGAGTTTTGGGTTACTCGAGATGGCAAATGGAAAAATTATACACCATCGACAGCTACAAAAGTTACAAGCTTTCTCGGCGCTCAATGGTCCGGTATAAAAATCGGAAAAATAATTTGTTTATATCAAACGAATGAAGCAGTGGGTTTTCCATTGGCAGTAGAGCAGATGAGCAGTCAAGCGATACTCGAACCTAGCGGTAGCGGTTGGAGTGCTTTAACGGGCAACCGTAGGTTCTGTAAATCAGCTAGTATAGCAGATTGTTATTTTTTGCCGGAACCACAAAGAGATACCTCTAACATTTATAAGGAAATTGAATATAATCCTAAAGCAGGGTTATAAAAAGGAAAAATATGAAATACAAAAATTTGATACTACCTGCGATATTAATAATACTTATAATTGCCACAGTGCTAGGAAAGTACAAAGTTGCAGAGCTACAAAATAAACTTATTCAAGAGCGGGCGGTTGTTCAAGACCTGCAAAATCAAAATGAAATACAAAAGAGAAATTATGCTGAAACTATAAGCTGGAAAGCAATTGCTATTGAGCATCTTATCAGAATGGCAGATCTAACTTTGAATACAACGAAGGACGTTAAAACTGCTTTGGCATTTTTACTAGCAGCAAAAAAATATACAAACGAGAAAGAAGAGTTAGCTATCAATCATGCTTTAAACAGAGATATTACCAGTTTGCAAGCTGTGATAGTTGTTGATCCTGAAGAATTAATTCTCAAAATTGATATAGTTAGTCAACAAATTGATACTTTGCCAATTATGCCATCTCGCAATACCATTGAATCAACAACAACGTCAACAATTATAGAGTCACAGCCAACAAAGCTGTTAAACCGCTTGTCTGCCAGTATAGTAAAAGCCCTAAAAGATATTGTTATTGTTAGGAGCCAAGCTGTCGAACCAATGCCGTCGCCCCAGCAAGAAACAATTTTGCGTCTCAATATACAGGCCAAGTTATTGCAAGCAGAGCTAGCTGTTATGCAGCGACAAAACAAATTATATCAAGTATGTTTAACTCAAGTTGTAAGTTTAATTACTAAATATTTTGCTTGTAATAATACTGCCACAGTTAATATTTTGCATATGCTTCAAGAATTACAGCAAGCTAATTTACAACCAGATTTACCGGCGATAGCAGAGTCGTTGATGGCTATTCAAAAGAGCTAAATTGTTATGAAACGAATAATTATTTATTTTTTGACTTTATTATTCTCCGTGTGGTTTGGGATTATTATGTATCGTAATCCAGGATATGTTTTGGTTTCTTACCAAGGCTGGAGTGTAGAAACGACGCTATGGTTTGCTGTGGTTGCTTTAATTATATTATTTTTGTTGTTTTATATGGCGCTTCGTTTTAGTAGTGGAGTTAATTCCATAACCATACGCCTTAAGCAATGGGTTGCCAATAGACGCAAAAGCAAAGCTCGTGTACAAACCATCTTAGGATTATATGATTTTGCTGAGGGTAACTGGGGAGCTTCCGAAAAGAAATTAATACGTGGAGCAAAATATAGCGACATGCCGTTAATCAATTATTTAGCTGCCGCGTTTATGGCACAAAGGCAGCATGCACTTGAGCGTCGAGATACTTATTTGTTTACAGCCCAAAAAACTGATACCGACCATCCTATAGTTGTGAGTTTAACGCAAGCACGGTTGCAAATTTTTAATCATCAATGGGAGGAGGCGCTCGCCACACTGCAGCGATTGCATCAATTGCGACCGAAAAATGCTTTTATTTTGCAATTGCTAGAGCTAGCATATTTTGAACTGAAGGATTGGGTAGGACTTAAAATTTTGTTGCCAGTTTTACGCAAGCGTCGCGTATTTAGTATTGAAGAAATAAATCAGCTTGAGCTTAAGGTTTATAGCGAGCTACTTTTAGTTGACAAATCCAAATGGGATGAGTTACCCGGTTATCTACAAAAGCACCCTACAACAGTTGCTATTTATGTAGAGTATTTATTGGATAATAAAGAATATGAAGAAGCCGAGGGTGTTCTTAAGCTGATCTTACGTAAAGTTTTAGATGAGCGATTGCTTGAGTTATATGCGATGTTGCCAAGTAGCAATCCAATAAAAAAAGTAGCACGAGCTGAAGGATGGCTAGAAGAAAACTCGGAAAACCCAGCTTTATTGTTGTGTCTTGGGCGTATTTGCAAACAGCAAAAACTTTGGGGTAAAGCGCGTCAGTACTTAGAAAAAAGCGCGTGTTTAACGAAATCACCAGCTGTTTATTTTGAGCTTGGTCAAATTATGGAAATGCAAAATGATTTGCGTGGCGCATTAGATTTTTATAGTAAGGGGCTACAGAATATAACTTGAAAATTTTACTTTACTGTTTCAATTTTCAAGGTAAATAACGCATTAGATGATAGTAGTAATTCCCGGAATGGGGAAAAACATAAGGCTTGCCAGTAATGTAAATGTGATTGCTTTAGAAAATTACTAGTTAAGGACCGCAATGCGAACACGCACTCCAATACATAATCTTGGAGTGCGTATTTTAAATACTTTTACAGAAAAGAACCGCCTATTATAGAAGCTTTTTTGGCGTCTTGACATCGATTTTCTTTATGCCATTTGAAAGCATCTGCTATTCTATCAAAAGCTGTATTTGCTGTTAATTGTGAATGAAATAGTTTTCTTAGGTATTGATAATTGTTTTTGATTTCATTGCAATCATCTGAGGAGTAGTTTTCTTTGTATGATATTCCCAAAATTCCATAACAGTTTTCTTTTTCAAGCTTTACTATATATTCATGTAAATCCTTTTTTAGTGGTTCGAATTGGTCTGTTCCTTTAGCATTATTAATACCAAGGATTTTTGTTTTAACCTCTGAGTTGGTGTAAAAATTTTTACATTGAAAACCACCGCCAAAAGAAAAACCGTATTTTTTTTCTTGTTCCATTCTATCGTTTTTTTCTTTTTCTTTTTCTTGTTCTTTTTCTTGTTCTTCTTTTAGTTTCCTTTGTTCCCCGAGAATAATATCAAAGGTGGATTTTGTTTTGATACCATCTGCAGTTGCGTAAGATACGACTAATGTTATGGGGTCAGAAGTTAGTTTAGACGTTCTTGTTGTTTCTATGATAAACACATAATAATTATTTGCAGAAGTGTTTTTGGCGGTAAACGGTAATCTAAAATAGTTTTCGTACTCGTTGCTGAATAAGTTTTTTAGCTGATCAAGTTGGGTTTTTAGTAGTGTGCCTATTTTTTCTTTGTAGTCGTAGTGGTTGGTGTTATCGTAATCAGACAGACTATAGATTGTAATTATGTTTAGTTTTGATCCATCATTGTCCAGAGTTATGGATTTTTTGCCTTTTACCTTCGAGTTTACAAAGCCAATGCCGTTTATGGTTACATTAGAATCGGACAGATTGTTTTCTATTATTAGCATTTCAATATCTTTTGTTAACGATATTGTGTCTTGTGTTTTTTTGCTGTTATGTTGTTCTTTGAAATCATATAATCTAAAAAAGTTTAAAGGCTGCGTGTCTAACAAAGTTTTTTGTTTCATGTCGAGAGTAACATAAAAGTCATTGGCTATTTTTTCGTTGCCATCCGCATCCGTATAAGTTACGCTTAATTGTAGAGGTGGGGAAACTGAATCGGATAATTTTTTTGTTTCTATGATAAACAGATAATAATTATTTGAAAGACTCTGTTGTTTAGCAGTAAACGGTAATTTAAAGTATTCTTTGTGATTTCCGAATAAACTATCTAGTTGATCGAGCTGGGTTTTTAATTTCGCTTTTTGAATATAAGATAGGCCGTTGTTTTCAACGTTATCAAGCATAATTATATTTGATGTCGATCCATCCTTCAGTTGTATAGAGGGCACACCTTGTCTGCTTGAATCGACAAAAGCAATGTTTTTTATAGTTATATCGGAATCAGGCAGATTATTTTCTATTGCTATTATTTCAATGTCATTTGTTAATGTTACTTCGTCTGTTGTTTTTTTGTTGTTATGCCACGTCTGAAAATCCGATAATTTAAAAAAACGAAAAGGTGATATATTTGAATCATCATCAGGAGATGGCTTTCCGCTGGTATTAGACGGCCCCGGCTTATTCTTATCGCTCTTAGGGGGGGGGCGTCGTGCTGCTGTTATTATCTTGCTTTTTTTGATTATTGTTGCCAGAAGGTGTGCCATTGCCACCAGCACTATCTGCTGGTTTTTGCTGAGAATAACCAGCATTATTATTGCTACTTTCATTGCTGCTGCCACCGCCACCGCAGCCTGATAGTGTGTATGCTATTGTTATATAGATTAGTATACGACAAAAGTTTTTCATATTTTCATGTTCCTTTTAAAGTTTATAAAACAAGCTATTTTTGATTTACATGATAGAAGGCTTGTATTAAGAAAGGCTTAAGTGCGATTAAAAGTTTTAATGTATATTATTTTTTATAATCAGCGTGTTATCGTGAGAGCAGTTTCTCTTGCTTGCTTATTAAGCTTTCCTTAATGCTGTTTTGCTAGTTGTTTATTTTTAGATGGTTATAAATAACCATGTGCAGTGACAAATAGGAAAAATTAGACGATAATTACGAGCTAAACTTCTAATCACAGGGAACCAAAATGTCAGTTTCTAACCAGCTTGCTGATGCCATTCGTTTTTTAAGTGTTGATGCTATTCAAAAATCCAATTCTGGTCATCCAGGAATGCCTCTTGGAATGGCTGATATCGCAACGGTGCTTTGGCGCGAATTTTTAAAGCATAATCCAAGTAATCCTAAGTGGCATAATCGTGACCGGTTTGTTCTATCAAATGGTCATGGCTCAATGCTTCTTTACTCGCTTTTGCATTTAGCTGGCTATGCCTTAACCATCGATGACATTAAAAGCTTTCGGCAATTGCACTCAAAAACTCCCGGGCATCCAGAGTTTGGTTTAACCCCTGGAGTTGAGACTACAACAGGTCCTTTGGGTCAGGGTTTGGCAAATGCTGTTGGTATGGCGTTGGCAGAAAAAAACTTGGCGATGCAATTTAATCGACCTGGTTTTGATATTGTTGATCATTGTACTTATGCTTTTGTGGGTGATGGCTGTTTGATGGAAGGAATCTCGCATGAAGTTTGCTCGCTTGCCGGAACTTTGGGTCTTGGTAAATTAATTATATTTTGGGATAACAATAGTATTTCTATTGATGGCCACACTTCTGGTTGGTTTACCGAAGATGTGGCGAAGCGTTTTTGTGCTTATAACTGGCATGTAGTAGCTGATGTTGACGGCCATAATGCCGATTCAATACGCAGAGCAATTAAAGAAGCGCGTGCTGCACAAGACTGCCCAAGTATAATTTGCTGCAAAACTACAATTGGTTTTGGTGCTCCGACTCTAAGTGGTACCCATAATTGCCACGGTTCGCCGCTTGGTGATAAAGAAATTACAGCTATGCGTGAAAAATTAGGATGGCAATACGCGCCATTTGTTATTCCTGAAGAAATTTATTCTCAGTGGGACGCTAAAGACTTGGGCCAAAAAAATCAAAATTCTTGGCAAGAATTATTTAATTCATATCAAAAACAATATCCAGATTTAGCGGCCGAGTTATTACGTCGCGTCAATGGTGAGTTACCAAAAAATTGGTCAGAAAAAGCGAGCGACTATATCGAGCAAACTGCTGCTGGAGCCGAAGTTTTGGCAACACGGCAGGCGTCACAAAAAGC
Organism: bacterium; assembly: GCA_037142515.1. Lineage (GTDB taxonomy): Bacteria > Pseudomonadota > Gammaproteobacteria > UBA9339 > UBA9339 > JBAXAM01. The sequence continues at coordinate 77,103 of JBAXAM010000004.1, forward strand.
TTTAAACGCATATGGGCCGGTCTTACCGGAGCTTCTAGGCGGTTCTGCTGATTTAACGTCATCTAATCTAACTAATTGGAGTGGATCGAAAGACATAACCAAAAATGATTTTGGCGGGAACTATATGCGTTACGGCGTGCGTGAGTTCGGTATGTTTGCCATTATGAACGGTGTTGCATTGCATGGTGGATTTATTCCGTATGGTGGAACATTTTTGGTGTTTGCAAGTTATGGGCATAGTGCAATACGTATGGCCGCTATGATGAAAAGACGAGTGATTTATGTTTTAAGCCATGATTCAATTGGACTGGGTGAAGATGGGCCGACGCACCAGCCAGTTGAACAACTATCGATACTGCGTGTTACGCCGAATGTATCAGTGTGGCGTCCTTGCGATTCGACAGAAACAGCAATAGCTTGGCAATATGCAATTGAGCGTAGCGATGGTCCAACAGCGCTTGTGCTTACGCGCCAAAAGCTCGTTGCCGAATCACGCGACGCAGAAACTTTATCCAATATCAAACGCGGGGGCTATATTCTAGTTAACACTCAAGGCGAGCCAGATTGTATTTTAATTGCTACTGGTTCAGAAGTTGCTTTAGCCATAAATATTGCCGCTAAATTACAAGCACAAGGTAAAAAAATTCGTGTAGTCTCAATGCCATCACAAGATGTTTTTGATAAACAAGATGCTGGTTATAAAAACACAGTTCTGTCCCCACATATTACTAAACGTGTGGCAATTGAAGCCGCGGCTTCTCAATCTTGGTACAAGTATGTTGGAACTGGCGGAAAAATCATGGGGTTGGATCGTTATGGTGAATCTGCTCCGGATGAAATACTATTTGAATTTTTTGGGTTTTCAGAGCAAAATGGGGTCGAATTGATTTCGAATTATTAATAAATTAAGGAGCTGAACATGACTATAAAAATAGCAATTAATGGTTACGGCAGGATAGGCCGTAATGTTTTACGTGCAGTTTATGAAGAAGGTTATCGTAAAGATATGGAAGTTGTTGCTGTTAATGATTTGGGTGATGCAAAGATAAATGCTCACTTAACTATTTACGATACGGTTCATGGTAAGTTTGCTGGTGATGTTAAGGTTGATGGCGATTGCATGGTTGTTAATGGCGATCGTATTAAAGTGCTTGCTGAAAAAGATCCAGCCAAAATGCCATGGAAAGATTTGGGTGTAGATATTGTTTTTGAGTGTACGGGTAAATTTACTGCTAAAGAAAAAGCAATGGCGCATATCAATGCAGGCGCAAAGAAAGTAATGATCTCGGCACCAGGTGAAAATGTTGATGCTACTGTAGTTTACGGTGTTAACCATACTATGCTCAATGCTAGTCATCAAATTATTTCTAATGGTTCATGCACAACTAACTGCTTGGCGCCAATGGCCAAAGTATTGCATAATACAGTTGGTATAGTCAGCGGTCTTATGACAACTATACATTCTTATACCAATGACCAGGTTTTAACCGATGTTTATCACAAAGATCTATGTCGTGCTCGTTCAGCTACTCAGTCAATGATTCCTACTAAAACTGGTGCTGCAGCGGCAGTTGGTTTGGTATTACCAGAATTAGCTGGCAAGTTAGATGGTTTTGCTATGCGTGTACCAACGATTAATGTTTCTATAGTTGATTTGGTATTTGAATCAGCTAAACCAACTACGAAGGCAGAGATTAACTCAATTATGAAGGCAGCATCCGAAGGCGAACTAAAGGGTATTCTTGGTTATAATGACTTACCATTAGTGTCTCATGATTTTAATCACAATCCACTTTCTTCAATTTTTGAATCAAGCCAGACCAAAGTTATTGGCAGAACAGTAAAAGTTCTTTCTTGGTACGATAATGAATGGGGTTTTTCCACAAGAATGCTAGATATGACTAAATTTTGGATGAGTGTTAAGTAAAATTTAATTGCGAGGAGCTTATGGAAATTTTAAAAATGACGGAGCTAGATTTAAAAAACAAACGTGTTTTGATTCGCGTGGATTTTAATGTGCCTTTGAAAAATGGAGTGATTACTAGTGATAAACGCCTGCAGGCTTCAGCACCAACGATTAAATTGGCAGTGGATGCTGGCGCAAGGGTTATTGTGTTATCGCACTTGGGTCAACCAGAAGAGGGTGCGTTTAGTGAAGAATTTTCTCTCAAACCAGTTGCTGATTGGCTAAGTAAGTTTTTTGGTAAGCCAATTCGTTTAGAGCGCAATTGGCTTGATGGTGTAAATGTTGAGCCAGGAGAAATCGTACTTTGTGAAAATGTACGCTTCAATAAGGGCGAGAAAAAAGACAACGAAGACCTCGCTAAAAAAATGGCGGCGCTTTGTGATATCTTTGTTATGGATGCATTTGCTACCGCGCATCGTGCCCAGGCGTCAACCCATGGTGTTGGTAAGTTTGCTCCAGTTGCTTGTGCTGGTCCGCTATTGATGGCAGAGCTTGATGCTTTAGGCAAAGCTTTAGAAAAACCAGCGCGTCCATTGGTTGCGATTACTGGTGGATCTAAAGTTTCAACCAAGTTACAGCTTTTGGAAAATTTGCTGGGTAAAGTTGATCAATTATTAGTTGGTGGCGGCATTGCTAATACTTTTATGGCTGCTGCTGGCTTGCCAATTGGCAAGTCGCTGTATGAACCTGATTTTGTTGCCAAAGCAAAAGAGCTTTTAGAGCTAGCAAAAAATCGCAAATCTGAAATTCCGATTCCAACTGATGTTGTGGTTGCTAAAGAAATGTCTGAAACTGCTCAAGCAACAACTAAGAAAGCTACTGAAGTTGCAGCCGATGACATGATTTTGGATGTTGGCCCAGAGACGCGCAAACGTTTAGCAGATATACTTGCTAATGCCAAAACTATAGTTTGGAATGGTCCGGTTGGTGTATTCGAAATAGATCAATTTGGTGAGGGTACTAAGGTGCTTGCTTCGGCTGTTGCTGCGAGTTCAGCTTTCAGTATTGCAGGTGGTGGTGATACTGTAGCAGCTATTGAAAAATACGGTATTGAAAAAAAGATTTCTTATATTTCTACAGCTGGAGGAGCCTTCCTGGAGTATTTACAGGGAGAAAAGCTTCCTGCAGTGAAAATGTTGGAAGAGCGTGGAAAATAAAAAATGAGAAGAACAAAAATTGTTTCTACTCTTGGCCCAGCGTCAAGTAGTTTGGAAGTTTTACGTAAAATGGTTGCTGCTGGTGTGGATATAGTACGCTTAAATTTTTCTCATGGTACACCAGATGAAAAGAAAAGCCTGGTTACAGTTGTGCGTCAGGCAGCTAAAAAAGAAGGCAAAATAGTAGGTATTTTAGCTGATTTGCAAGGACCGAAGATTCGAGTCGCTAAGTTTAAAAATGGCAAGGTACTTTTGAAGGAAAATGCCGAGTTTGTTTTAGACGCTGCATTGGCTAAAGATGCTGGTGATGAAAATGCTGTTGGTATTGATTATAAAGAATTGCCTCAAGATGTAAAACCGGATGATGTGTTATTACTTGATGACGGTCGTTTGGTATTGATAGTCAAAAAAATTGAGGGAACACGTGTTATTTGTCGTGTTCAGGTGGGCGGAGATTTATCAAATAATAAAGGCATTAATCGCCAGGGCGGCGGTCTTTCAGCTGGAGCTCTTACTGATAAAGATCGTGAAGATTTAAGAACTGCAGTGCTGCTTAATGTAGATTATGTCGCAATTTCTTTTGTGCGCTCCCAAGCTGATGTTGAAGAAACTAAAGCATTAATTGCTAAAGAAGGTGGAAAAGCTGGCGTGATTGCTAAGATTGAGCGTATTGAAGCAATGGTTCCAGACGTTTTAAAAGGAATAATTAAGTCTTCTGATGGTATTATGGTAGCGCGTGGCGATTTAGGTGTGGAAATTGGTGATGCTGAAGTTCCAGCCGCGCAAAAATTCATGATTGATTGTGCTGCGTCTCTGAGTAAGCCGGTAATTACGGCAACGCAGATGATGGAGACAATGATTCATAGTGTGACACCAACACGTGCTGAAGTTTCTGATGTGGCAAATGCAGTATTGGATGGAACTGATGCGGTAATGCTGTCGGCAGAGACTGCGACTGGCGAGCATCCGGCGCTGGTTATTCAGACTATGAGTCGTATTTGTTTAGCCGCAGAAAAAAATAAAGCAATTTTGGCTGCAAAATGTCGCTTGGATTTACACTTTGAGCGAGCTGATGAAGCAATTGCAATGTCGACAATGTACGTGGCAAATAATTTGAATATTAAGGCGATAATTGCTCTTACTGAAACTGGCAAGACGACATTGTGGATGTCGCGTGTCCATTCTGGTATCCCTATTTATGGTTTTAGTCGCGGTGATAATACATTAGGTAGGATGGCTCTATATAGAGATGTTTATCCAATAGATTTTGATGTTACCAAATTTAAAACCAATACTGAAATCAAAGCAGCGTCTATTGATGTTCTAAAAAAGGCGGGTCTAATCAAAAATGATGATCTAGTGGCTGTGGCTTGCGGTGATCATATTGGAGTAGCTGGTGGAACAAATTCATTAACGATATTGCGGGTTGGTTAATGTTTTACAAATTATTGCTCATAGGTATATCTGTATTTTTTATTTGGCGATTAGTTACTTATTTTCGTGCGCATCCAGAAGCTTTTTCGAAGGCCAATTTGAGCGCAAGCGTTTTTACGTTGGGTGTTTTGGCGTTATTATTAATTGGTTTTGTCGCTGTTTTAGTGCTGTTTGTTAAGCGCTAAATTCTACCGTATATTTACCTGTATTTTTTTTAATTGGTTTTTGTATGACAATACGGTACCTATAATTTTTTAAGGAGCGCAACATGCTTTTGAAACAGTTTAAATTATGTTTATGCGTCTGTTTTTTTCTGCTGTCGTTACCAAGCCAAGCGTTAGAGTTTCACTATGATAATTATTCAAGAGTCCCTTCTTTAAAATATAGTTTTACTTTCGATGGTTATAATTGGTTGAGTAATAATAATGAGCTTCTTTTAGATCAACAAGAATTCAGGACGATTGAATTCGGTTCGTTAGCTCCATTGGCATGGAAGGTAGATGCTCCATCGGGCAAAAAAATCCATTGTTTCGATCTTTTTGATCAGCAAAAAAATGAGGTAAAAAATATTGTTACATTGAAAGATGCTAAATTTGCCGAAAGAGATGATTTATTGTTAGATGTTATTGATGATGGAGCAAGCGGCATATTAGTGAGTATTATTAGTGCTGATGGCGATCGGATTTATTCTAACGCTATTAGTTGTTCTATTGATAGGGAAAATTTTAGATAATCCAAGTAATAAGAGGAGCAAAACAATAACTTTAGATGCGCTGCAGGAGTTGCTTATCTCCGCTGGTTTTTTATTGCGCGTTGCCCAATATTTATCACCGTAGTTAACTAGGATTTCTGTTCCTGCAGGAATGTGTTTAGTGGCTATAAAGTTTAGTGTTTTGTTCTGGTGATCGCAAACATAGATCGCATTAGATTGAGCAGAGTGGTTATACATGCTGCCGTAACCCAAAGGGATAATGGCATTATTATCATCCCAAATAAATGCTATATCAGTGATAGCAATTGATTTCATTTCCAATTTGCTAAAAAAGGCCACTTGGCATTCTTCAATAACTTTTTGAGGTGTAATGTCTTTTTTAGCAAAGACGCCATAACGATGATAAAGCAACTTTTTTTCTGTAAATATGTTTAAACTTCTAGCCCTTTTAAA
>JBAXAM010000005.1:0-59099 GCA_037142515.1 bacterium
TACAAATATGCTGCCTCGTCAAAAATAATTTACAGAAAGGATGTTACACTACCAATCCATTTTGAAAGTTTGGTAATTTTAATACATCACACGGTTTTTCCAGAGTAATTGCAGCGGTAAGCTCAGGGACCGCCTTGGCCTTAATTTCCGTCTTTTCTAGCTCTTCTAAGTAATCATCACGTGAAATTTTTTGCAAGTTTACCCGTAGGTGCATTGGTGGATATTCATTGTTTGCCGCTAAAATTTCTTGCCAATTTTGTGGCCAGGATTTTTGCAATAGTTTTATTAACCATGCAGGATGAGAATATTGTAAAGTATTATTGCTGCTCTCAATTTGTTTTAATATTTCTTCTTGTTTGCGAATAAAATTGCGTAGGATGGCGTTAACAAATGCAGATGCCCATGGTTTTTTAAGCCAACGCGTTGCTTCGACGGTTTCGCTTAGGATTGCATAATGAGGAATGCGTAAATATATTAACTGGTAAAGTCCAATTAGTATAAGTGCATAAATTAAAGGATCAACTTTTTTTGCAGTGTTATGTAATAGCAATTTGGTAATAGCATCAAGCTTGTGATACCAACGCAGAGTACCATAGCCCAACTCTTGTAATAGTGCTCGATCAAGCGGAGATGATTGTTTGGCTAAATAAATACCTAAAATCTCATCTAGAGATTTCTTTTGTGAAGTAACTTTGTCGATGATTTTTGTGGCATTTGTTTGGGTGTTCATAAAAACACATCGGCTCCTAATTTTTAGGAGCCGACATAATATGTAATATGCCTAATTTTTTTGATTTAGTTGCTTGCAATAAGTCTCTTTAATTAATAACGAGGCAATTAAGGCAATTACCAAACCAACTACCATCATAGAATTAGCTCGAGTAAAATCAGCTAATGAGTGTGTGGGGTTTCCCGACATATCTAGTAACCAGCCGAAAATTGGTATTAACATACCACCAGACATGATTAAGATTGAGCCAAGGCTGCTTGCTGTGGCTGTAATGGTGTGTGGGTTGCTTTCAGCAATTACTGGATAGCCGATTACTTGCGCACTAGATACAATTCCTAAAAATAAGAATTGGCCAGCTACTGCCCAAAGAGGCATATCTGGAGCGAACATTATAATAAGTACCGCTGCTAGTGTTAGTATTGCGCCAATAAGCATTGGTAATTTACGTAATCCCATTTTGTCAGAAATAATTCCTGCAAGGGGTGATCCAATCATTGCGCCAATAAAAAGCATAGATGTTGCTTGAGTGGCTTCTACTGGGGTTAGATGATGTACCTGGGTCAAATATGGAACGCCCCAGGCCATACCAAATACAAAAATAGGTAGGTTGACCAAGCAAATATATAGGCCGCTTAACCAATTTTGCATACTTGCTATTGCCATTCCTAGAGAGCGCCAAAAACCAATCTGTTCAAGTTGAGCTTGTTCGACAGCTTCGGCTTTTTCTAATCCCTTTGGCTTATCACGTACTATGATAAACTGAACAATCATTAGTAAGGTGCCAAGAGCAGCAATTATTTGCATAGTACTGCGCCAGCCAAAGCTCTGAGCTAGCAGAGTTATAGGCGTCTGTGCAATAGCGCCACCCAAAAAAGCCATAGTTACTACTATGCCGACTACTAGAGCCATGTGACGTGGTTCAAACCAGCGAGTAGCCAATTTTATTGCTGATAACATTGCAAATGCACCTGCTAAGCCAACTGCTAATCTCGTTGCGCCCATTATCCAAAAATCAGAAGTAGTGGAAAATGCATATGTAGCGGCGATTATAATTGCAAATGCTGCCAGTAAGAGATTACGTACCGAAAATCTGTCCAACAAAATACCGGCTGGAAATAGAAACAAAACATTACCATAGAAATAAAAAGCTGCCAGATTTCCAAGTTGAGTCGCATTAAATTGAAACTCTTTTATGAGATCACTGCTAATCGCGTTGAACAAACTCATCTGAATAAAAATATAGAAGAAAAATAATGCTGCAGCTAAAACCACACACCAAGAGCGAACTAAGCTTGGCGATGACGCTTGACTGGTTTCTATCATAGAAGTCTCCCCGTTTAGGTTAACATTTATAGGTTAAAGTTAAAGCTGGGTGATTTTAACCCAACTATCTTTCAAAGTAACGGTGCGATTGAAGATTAATTTTTGCGCGGTTGAGTCGTAATCTGTACAAAAATATCCAAGTCGCTCAAATTGAAATTTATCTTCGGGTTTTGTTGCTTTCAAACCGGGCTCAACGAAGCATTCTGGCATGATCGTAAGCGAATTTGGGTTTAGATGGGTCTTAAAATCGATATTTTTATTTCCAGCGGGGTTGGCGATATTAAACAGGCGATCGTATAGTCTAACTTCAGCTTTAATTGATTGTTTGGCAGAAACCCAATGAATCGTTCCCTTTATCTTGCGCCCATCTGGTGTATTGCCGCCACGAGTTTCTTGGTCATAGGTGCAGCGTAACTCTTTGATTTTTCCAGTAGTAACATCTTTAATAATCTCATTACATTTTATAATATATGCATAACGTAGTCTTACTTCTTTGCCAGGAGTTAATCTAAAAAACCCTTTTGGAGGGTTTTCTAAGAAATCATCTTGTTCAATATAAATTTCGCGTGTAAATGGCAATTCACGCGCGCCCATACTGGGGTCGTTTGGGTGATATGGTGCGTTTAAATTTTCAAGCTTGTCTTCAGGGAAATTAGTAATTATTATTCGTAAGGGCTTTAATACTGCCATTACTCGTGGCGTAATTAAATTTAAATCTTCACGTACACATTCTTCTAGGAAGCTCATTTCAACAATGCTTTCTTGCTTTGTTACTCCAATGCGCTCGCAAAAATTACGAATTGCTTGCGGTGTAAAGCCGCGGCGTCTTAAGCCAACCAAGGTTGGCATGCGTGGATCATCCCAATTATTTACTAATTTTTCTTCAACTAGTTCGAGCAGCTTGCGCTTGCTCATAATTGTATATGTCAGGTTTAAGCGGGCAAACTCTATTTGCTGTGGGTGAGCTAGAGTTTTTAATTGATCTAAAAACCAATCGTAAAGCGGACGGTGATCTTCAAACTCTAGAGTGCAGATTGAATGTGTTATATTTTCAATTGCATCAGAAATACAATGCGCATAGTCATACATTGGATAAATACACCACTGATCGCCAGTGCGCGGGTGATGTTCGCGCCTGATGCGATACATAACTGGATCGCGCATGTTAATGTTGGGTGCGGCCATGTCAATTTTTGCGCGCAGAACCTTGTTGCCATCAGGGAATTCACCAGCACGCATTCGCATAAACAAATTTAGATTTTCTTCGATGGAGCGTGCTCGAAATGGACTGTTTTTACCGCTTTCGGTTAGGGTGCCGCGATATTTGCGCATTTGCTCAGCGGTCAAATCACAAACGTAAGCCTTATCTTTTTTAATTAGCTCAACTGCGTATTGGAAGAGTTTTTCGAAATAATCTGAGGCATAAAACATCCTGTCTTGCCAATCAAAGCCCAGCCATTTTACTGTTTCGACAATGGAATTAATATACTCTACATCTTCAGTGGTTGGATTTGTGTCGTCGAAGCGTAGATTACAGGTGCCATTGTAATCACGCGCAATACCAAAGTTTAATGCTATAGCTTTTGCATGGCCAATGTGTAGATAGCCATTTGGTTCTGGTGGAAAGCGAGTTGCTACTCTTCCAGAGTTTTTGCCAGATATTAAATCTTCGTCAATAATACGGCGGATAAAATTAGTTGGTGTTAGTTCTTCGGTCATAGCTTACAGCATAGGAAATGACGCAAACAATGTCAAACAGTAATTATCACGGGGTTTTACACCCATAGTTGATCGTGATGGATTAAAAGTATTTGTAGCAATAGAGCCACAATTAAATTGCGTTCATGCGTGCGTTTAAATAGTAACGATGCCGTTACTAGTCCCGAGCAATAATATATCGGCAGGTTTTATGGCAAATAAGCCATTGGTAACGACTCCGGTGATGTTGTTTATTATTTGTTCGAGTTTTGCTGGTTCCAAAATTTCTAAATTCCATACGTCTAAAATAACATTGCCATAATCAGTGATTACTCCTTCACGGTAAACGGGACTGCCGCCGAGCTTTACTATTTCGCGTGCTACATAACTGCGAGCCATAGGGATGACTTCGATTGGTAGGGGAAACTTGCCAAGAATATCTACTTTTTTACTTGCATCGGCAATGCAAATAAATTTTTTGGCAACTGCGGTGATTATTTTTTCACCTGTTAAAGCCGCGCCGCCACCTTTAATCATTTGGAGATTACTATTAATTTCGTCGGCGCCATCAATATAAACTTGAAGCTCGTTTACTGAATTAAGCTCAACTATTGGGATGCCTAAAGCCTTAAGTTTTATTGCGGTTGCTTTAGAGCTTGCAACCGCGCCTATAATCACGTGTTTAATGGGAGATAAGGCGTCAATAAAGTAATTTACTGTTGATCCAGTACCAACTCCAATAATAGAGTTTTCAGGGATGTATTTTATTGCTGCCTCGGCTGCAATTTTTTTGAGCGAATTGCTATCCATTTTACTAATTCACACGTAAGTTAGCCTATGCTGCTTACTTTATTTCCGTCGACATCGTAAATTTCGAATTTTTCTATCTTCTCTGCTCCCTTGCGCTGGTAAGCTGTTTTTAGTGTTATGTAGCCGCGATTATTAGACATAGCACCCTCTACTGGGGTTCCTACGGCCTCCCAAAGTCCTAATGTCATTAAGTCAAGCGCTCCATGCCCAACGGCTCGCGCGTAAGTGGCACCAGATTTTCTTGCAACTGCTCTATACGTTTCCAGATATTTTCCGTTTTTTTCCTCATGGCGATCGATTACCTCCATGCCATGTGACAGTAAGCAAGTTCGTGTTTTGCATTTGCTTACATCTGATACTGACACTCCTTCATTTGAAGCTGCTTTGTAAACTGAGCAGCCAGATAGAAGCAACCCTATACAAATCGAGAACAACGTGCGATTCATTTTCACTAGCATACCCATTTTACTCCACCCCGAATGATAACGAAGGCCGTCGATATTACAGTATTTTTTTTTATAATACAACCATGAGTTTTTATCTATATTCACCGTGTTATTCCTTCCTGTCTAAGCAGGGCGTCAATTTTTGGTTCGCGGCCGCGGAATTTTTTGAATAATATCATTGGGTCCTCGGATCCGCCCATTTCCAAAATATTATGCAAAAATTCTTTGCCAGTACGGCGATCAAAAATGCCGTTTTCTTCGAATTTAGAAAAAGCATCGGCTGACAAAACTTCAGCCCACTTATAACTATAATAACCAGCGGCGTAGCCGCCAGAGAAAATATGCATAAAACTATGTGCTAGGCGCGAATACTTGGAAACAGGTAAAAAATTAATTTTTTTATTTATTTCTGCAATAATTTTTTTGAGCTGATTGTTTTTTTTAGGATCAAATTCTAAATATATTTTAAAATCAATTAAGGAAAGTCTTAGTTGGTACAGCATGTGGGTTGCAGCTTGATAGCGATGGCTTGCTAAGAGGCGCTCGAGTAGCTTTTTTGGGATTGGTGCATGGGTTTTATAGTGTTTTGCAAGTAATTTAAGTCCCTCTGGTTGCCAACACCAGTTTTCCATAAATTGACTTGGAAGTTCTACAGCATCCCAAGGCACGTTTTTAATGCCTGATGCAGAAAAATAGTCGACCTTTGTTAATACATGATGTAGACAATGACCAAACTCATGAAACAAAGTGACAACGTCTTGATGCGTAAGTAAAGATGGTTGGCTGTTAATTGGCGGAGGAAAATTGCAGGTTAAATATGCCACTCGTGTTTTACATTCATCCATCCATGCGCCATTGCGTTTGCCTTCGCGGCAATAAAGGTCAATATAAAACTGGCCTAGTAAAATTTTCTGTGCATCATAAATTTCAAAAAATCGGACGTCCGGATGCCAAACTGCGACATCTTTTTTTTCTTTAATTATTATGCCATATAAGCGTTTTGCAACTGTAAACATTCCATCTAATACTTGCGTATCGGGAAAATAAGGGCGCAATTCTTCTTGTGATAGTTTAAATTTTTCTTTGCTTAATTTTTCTTCGTAGTAAGCAATATCCCAAGGAGCGAGCTTTTTAACGCCAAATTTTTTGGCGAAATGTTTTAATTCAGCAAATTCTTTTTTGCCAATTGGCAGGGCATGTGTTGCTAAATTATTTAGAAAATCTAACACTTGCGTGGGATTCTTAGCCATTTTAGTGGCTAGAGAATATTCGGCATAATTATTGAAGTTCACTAGTTTTGCCAGCTTATGCCTAATTCTTAAAATTTCTTCAATAATTTTTGAGTTATCAAATTTTTTAGCAGTTGGTCCAATGTTTGATGCTCTGGTAATAAGAGCAGTGTGAGTTTTTTTTCTTATATTGCATGCATCAGCATAAGTAATTAGTGCATGTTGTGATGGAAAATCCAGGGAAAAACACCAGCCGGGTTTGTTCTTTTTTATTGCGTTGGCGCGGCCAAGTGCCAGTGCATATTCTGGTAGGCCCTTTGTTTGTTTTTTAGTTAGGCAAATTGACCAACTTTGTGTTGCATCTAAAACGTTGTTGTCAAATTTATTTCCAAGTTTTGCGAGTTTTTGGGTTAGGTGCATGAAGAGTCGTTTTTTTTGCATTGGTAAATTAACACCAGCAAGACGAAAATCACGTAGCTCATTTGTTATGATTCTTTTTTGTGCTGTATCAAATAGTTTATATTGTTCACTATTGGCTATGCTATTGAAAGCATAATAGAGTTTAGTGTTTTGTGCTATTTCAGTATAATACGTAGTTAATAGCGGTAAGCATTTTTCGTAAGCAGCGCGAGTCTCTTTTGAGTTCATAACAGCATTAAGATTACTGATAGGCGACCACGCCAGTAGCAGGCGTTCGTTTATGGCTTCCAATGGTTCAACTAAATTGCGCCAAGAGAATTTTTTTTGAGTAAGTAATTTTTTTATAGTGTTTCTATTTTCTTTAAGTATTTTTAGTATCGCTGGTTTAAAATGCTTGGGGCGAATTTTATCGAATTGAGGTAGTGCTATTTTTTGGAGTAATGGATTTTGTTTCATTTTTACCTGTTTATTTAGCGTTGTTTAAGTTATAGGCTAACCATATTCCATGTAGTACTAAGTCTGGTTCTATATGATCAAAAACTTTTTCGTTCTCAAATAGGTAGGCAAAACCGCCAGTTGCAATTAAAATTGGCGCCTCTTGAGGAAAAGCTTCTGCGGTGATGCGAGTAATTATTTCTTTAATTGCGCCAAGCTGACCAAAAAATAGTCCGGCTTGCATGCTTTCTATGGTAGAGCGGCCAACGGCTTTGCTGGATTGAATAATTTCTACAGGAAATAAGTTGGCTGCAGATGTTTGCAGTGCGTTCATTGCAGTATTCATTCCGGGAATAAATGCTACGCCGAAAAACTCTTTGTTTTTAGATGCTGCGGCGATAGTAGTTATCGTACCAAGATCGAGAATAATTAAGTTGTTTTGCGGATAAAGGTGTGTGGCTGCGATTATACCCGCGATAATGTCAGTACCGCTTTCAGTTGGGTTCTTAGTTTTTATTTTGATTTCGGTTTTTGCTCCAGCTTGCAAAATAAATGGATCCAATCGAAAATATTTTTTACAAGCGGCGCGAAGCGAATAGTCGATTGATGGTACTACGGAACAGAAAGCAATCGCTTTGATTTGTTCACAATCAAAATTATTTTCGCGGATGGTGTTTTTTAAAAATATGCCCAGTTGATCCGATGTAATACCACTATAAGTGGCGTGACGGAAACGCAGCAGCAATTTGGCATTTTCAAATATGCCACCGCAGATATGAGTATTTCCAATGTCTAAACAAAGAATCATGTTGAAGCCTTACGAAATAATACCAACATAGTTATTCCAATAATAATCACTGGAAGAGATAGTAGCTGCCCCATAGTTAGCCAGTTGAGTGCGATAAAGCCGAGGTGTTGATCTGGCTGGCGGAAAAATTCGCAGCCAAAACGAGCCATGCCATAAACCAAAAAAAACAAAGCGCTAACTGTGCCTCGAGGTTTCGGTTTGGTGGAATATAGCCAGATTACAATAAAAAGAAAAATTCCTTCAGCCAGTGCTTCGTAGAGTTGCGATGGGTGGCGCGGCATAGGTCCACCATTTGGGAATATCACGCCCCATGGTACAGTAGTAGCGCGCCCCAATAATTCAGAATTAATAAAATTACCTATTCTTCCTAAAGCTATGCCAAGAGGTGCAAGTGGTGCAGTAAAATCGAGCATGGTTAAGAAAGGCAGCTTAACTTTGCGAGCGAAAAAAACGAGGCTAATAATTAATCCAATTATGCCGCCGTGAAATGACATGCCTCCATGCCAAGTTGCAAGGATAGATAACGGATGGTGCAGAAAATAGCTGGGTTCATAAAATAAAACATAACCAAGCCGCCCACCTAAAACCCCTCCGACGCAGCAATAAAAAATAAAGTCGCTAATTGTTTCGTTGCTCCAGTTAAGCTTTAGTTTCCTTGCGCGCAATGTTGCAAGCCACCACGCCAGAGCAAAGCCCAGGAGATACATAATGCCATACCAATAAATTGTTATTGGTCCAATTTGTATAGCAATTCTTTCTATGTGCGGATAATTAATCATTTTAGATTTATTATAGATGGCTCGAATTCAGTTAATACTTTGCGATAAATGTCGCGTTTAAAATAGATGACTTGTTTTATTGGATACCAATAGTCTACCCAGTGCCACTTATTAAATTCTGGTTTTTTGCTGGCAGTAAGGCAAATTTTACTGTCGGAACTAGTTAATAGTAATAGAAACCATTTTTGTTTTTGACCAATGCATAATGGAGTTTGAACATGACGTTGCATTTGGGTTGGTAATTTATAGCGAAACCAGCGTTTGGTTACGGTTAAAATTTTCACGTCTTTTTTAGTTAAGCCAACTTCTTCGTTTAGTTCGCGATACATGGTCTCTTCTAGGGTTTCGTATGGGTGTACACCACCTTGAGGAAACTGCCAACCATGAGATTTGGTACGTTTTCCCCAGAACAACTGGCCTTTTTTGTTTGCCAGGACAACGCCGACATTTAAGCGATAACCGTCTTTATCAATCATAATTAACAATCCCACACACAGGTGGCATTTTTTCACAAAAGCGTGGGTTAGTAAAGCTGATCCGGACAGCGGAAGTTATTGATAATTTCTGGGATAAATGGATTTATTGGTTCATCGGTAGATAGTTCGTATTTGGCAGCGTTACCATTAAGATCGAAAGTTAGTGTGAATGATTTTGTATTGCTGGATGATACGAGATTAGATTTATCAATCATTCTAAACCATGCCCATGGTCCGAATTGCGAAGAGTTGAAATAATTTCCTTGATGGTTAGTAAAATCGATTGTAACTAGCCCGGGATTAGGTCCAGGCCAGACTAAGTTATAGGTGTGTTTGTTTTCATTCGTAAATATAACTTTTTGTCCTTCAATATGTAGCGTAAAGCCTTGAGTGTTTGGCGCTATGTCCATAGGCGCTAAAGCAAAAGATATCTTTGGGTTTGGTGTTTTATTGGCATAGAACATTTTTTGGATTAAAGCTGCACGGAGAAAGACCTCTAAAGAGTCTTGGGAGAAATTAATTTTTTGGCCGTCAATGTTTTTCCAGGTCCAGTTGGTCTTATCGATAGCAACAAATGGTTTGATATACTGATTAAAGAAGATATCAATTAAACCATGCGGCCCGAAAAAAGCATTAAAGTCATTCAAACTTACGTCTTCTTTGCTATCTTTAAATAGTGGATATTTATTTAGCAGCATTTTTTGGTACTGAGGTGTAATTGTGCTGTGCCAGGTTTTGTCGATATGGTTGCTCGCCGCCTCAAGCAAAACGGATAGGCTATTTTTTATTATGGTTTGTAACCAGACCTGCAAAGTGAGCGATTGGTAGTTGGTAAAGTTTTGCAGGTTGGTAAGCAAATCTGGATGTTCATTTTGTAAGTGATTAGTTACCACATCAAAAGCTGCTTGGTTAGAGTTCGAGCTTTGTGTGATGGCGCTAAAGCCGTTAGCTAGGTTATCTAGTTCGTGCTGCAAATCAGCTGGGTCAATTGTATTATAGACCTCTAGTTTTGCTTTGACAGCATTGGTAAATGATGTCGGTGCATTTTTGATAGTCGTATTAATCTTGATTTGCTGTAACAATTTAATAAGTGACGATTTATTGCTAGCAAGGGTTCTTAAATCTCTAGTTGCTGCGCGCAAATTTTTAGGATCTATTTTTATTTCGGGATTAAGGGCTGCTGTTTCCCATGCAGATACATAGTTTTCAATATACAAATCTCTCACGTTTTTAATTATAGTGCCGTCAGTATTAGCCTTTAGTTGCGATCGTAAATAATCACCTAAAACCCAATCTTGCTCAGGTAGATTATTTATAAGCTCAGGAATTTCCTTTTGATAGATTTTGTTGAAATATTCACTGGTATATATTTTAGAAATGGGTTTGACTGAGCCTATATTTAAGGTTTGATTGCTATAAATATTTTCCAAGATTAAATACGCTAATGGAGCTGGAGATAAGTCATTTAAATGTTTACGAGCCATGACAATTATTTGTTGGTTCAGCTCAGCTTTAAATGGATGTTTTAGAGCTGCTTCTAATTGTTGCTTGAGTTTGACTTGCTCGGTACTGTTATCTCTATAAGTGTCCGCCCAATAACTACTAAACCAGTTTTTGACATAAGACACATCTAGTTTCTTAGGGTCACCAAGCATTAAATAAGCTTGTAGGGTGCTGTAAAGTTTTTGTGGAGTAGATTTTGATTCTGCTCCAATAATAATAGTGCTTATACTGTTTTCTAGTTGTGCCACTAGGGTTTGTAGCAATAAAATTTGATATGTATGTTTGAGTGAGTGCGAAAGTGACTTTGCTTCATTTATTCCTAGCTTTAACCACCATGACTGTGAGTTTTGATCAAATTTATTTAGATTCAAGTGTAGGCTATCAAGGCTAGTGATTGTTGCTTGGTTTTGAAGCAGGTATTGCATCTCATTAATTGCCCCAATGTTTTTATAGTAACTCTTATAGCCGATAAAACAGCTTGTTCCAATGATTATCCCAGTTATTAGTAATGCATAAACACAATTGTTAGGCAGGCGCCATTGTTTAGTTTGTTTGGTGGTGGTAATTACTTTTTTAAAAATGTCTTCGATGAAATAGCGATAGTTATTGCTGGACTCTAATTTGTAAGTTTGTTTTTCTCTAAAGTTAAATGCGTGAAGTACAGCGTTTTTTAGGATATCAACGGGCGCACCGCTTTGAACGCTACTGGTAAAATAAATTCCCGATAATAATATTTGCTGACCGCTTGGTATCTTGCTAAGGACTTCAAGAATTATTTGGTTTAGGTGGCCCAGCTGTGATGGAAAAGCCTTAATTAGCAGGCGTTCATCTCGATGCGTAGATTTTTGAAGGCGTTCAATAACGCGCTCGTTTACATGTTTCAGCAGTTCGTTGAACTTGATTTCAAACACCGATGCCGGGTCAATTTTTTCCTGGTTATTAGTAAAAGCAATACCAAATGGTTGTGCGCGTTCTTCGGTAGTAAGTAGCGAAAAGAATTCGGTAAAACCTGCGATGCGGTCACACTTGGTGAATATAATATGCAGCGGTAGGTTTTTAATAAAAGTAGTTAACTCGTAAATACGTTCGCGTATGCAAAACAGGGTCTTTTTGAGGAGAGTTACATCTTGAGCAATGGCTGGCAGGTCAAGAATAATCAGGGCGCCAGAGATTGCATGTTTGCCAAAATATTTTTGGAGTAATTTAATAAAACCTTGCCAGATTAAGTCATTGCGCGGTTTGGTAATTTCGGGTTTAGTGTAGGTTCCTGCGGTATCAATATATAGAGCATCTGGTGAAAACCAAAAAGAGCAATATTTTGTTGGTGTGACGTGGCTTAGGCCCTGTTGGTGAAAGTTTTTTAAGTCCAAACCTGCTTGAGAAAGAAGAGTAGTTTTACCAAAACGGGAGGGTCCTAAAAGCAAATATAGTGGAATTTTCTTTTTACCAGCAAAGTGGCTATTGCGGCTTTTCCGTAAAAAATTATAAGCAGCAGCAATATCGTCTTCAAGAATTTTCAGCTCTTGCTTTGCTTGTTGAGATTCCTTATTTTGCAGAGTTTTTATGCGCCACTTCATGTTTAATTTATACCGTTATTTTTGCTAATAATACTATGCTCGATCAGCGGGTAAAGAGGTTGGCTGATACTGCGTAGCTTTAAGTGAATACTAAAATAAATTACACTGCCTATAATCAAAGCGAAGACCGTTGCAAAACTGAACAATTTTGCCATACTAATTTGTTCTTGTTGTGGTTGGCTTTGAATTTTTGGATCGAAAACAAATAAGTTGCGTTGACTTATGCGGCGGTATTGGCAGATAGTTTGATAGAGTTTGTTAGTAACAGATGCTAATTCGCTTTTACCATATGCTGTGTTTCGATGTTTACCAGCAAAGCCAAAGTTAAGACACAAATACAACAATTCAATCAAGTGCAAGTTGTGAGCAATATTTTCTAGAGCGCGATCGATAATAGTAAAAAAATATTCGCCACCATAATTTTCATTGTGAAAAATGGTTAAGAGATTGTTGTTGAGCCAGCCGTTATCTTTGCCCCACTCAGAGGTTAGTGCAATTGTTTCGTCTAATAGGCAACAGAGAGCATAGCGCGCTGCTGTAATTATATTTTCTGGGTAATTTGTAAATCTGGCGCGATGCTCAAAGGCGCGAATTTCGTGGGCTAAGTCTTCTAAAAATTTATTGCGATCAGATGGATATTCGATAGTTTTTAAGCTTGCTACTAAAGTTAAAATTGGATCGCAGGCGACAATTAATGGATTAATGCTGGCGCTCGTAGTGTAAATGCGCGATCGATAAAGGCCGCTAGAAATTGGCAGTGTTATTGTCTCGCCGGTTTCCATGGTGTTTTGTGTTTGTGAAAATAAATTTATATCTCGATCCATGATTTATTTTTATATTCCGTTATAATTTAATTTTCCATTTTATACTGTTTTAATTTTTTTCGTAAGGTACCTCTGCTTATACCGAGAATAGCTGCAGCATTGCTTTGATTGTTTTTCGTATGTTTCATTACTGACCTAAAAAGAGGGCTTTCAATTTCTTCAAGCACCAAGGCATAAAGATTGGTGGTTTTGTGGCCATCTAGGCGTTCAAAATAGTCTTCGAGTGCTTCGCGTACGCATTTGCTTAGTGGTGGTATTTGTCGTGTTACTTGTGTCATAGGGATTTACACTAGGGTAAAAACATCTGGGTCGGATTATAACACTGGTTAAAAATTGCTCAAGGGCATTGGAAAATAAAAGAATGGTGTTAGGCTTTTTTGGAGTGCTTTAAGTATAAATAATTAAAATTCAATATGTTACATAAATAGCAGAGATTTCTTGCATCAGACCAAGATTTTTCGTAGAATGCGCAACCTATTGGTTATAGAGATAAATGAGGCGTCTTAAAATGTATGCAATTATTGCAACTGGTGGTAAGCAGTACAAAGTTACGGCGGGCGAAGCTCTGCAAATAGAAAAGCTAAAAGCTGAAGTTGGCACAGAGGTAGAGTTCGATAAAGTGTTAATGCTGGTTGATGGTGAGAAAATTGAAATTGGTGCGCCATATTTGGAAGGCGTTAAAGTTGTTGGAGAAGTGGCAGAACAGGGGCGTGGTGAGAAAATTCATATTATTAAATTTCGTCGCAGAAAACACTACATGAGACACCAAGGGCATAGGCAAAGCTTTACAGAAGTGAAGGTGAAGGCGATTAACAACTAAGGTGATATATGGCACATAAAAAAGCTGGTGGTAGTACAAGAAATGGTCGCGACTCTAACTCAAAGCGCTTAGGTGTTAAGCTTTTTGGTGGTCAAGCTGTTCGTGCTGGCAATATCTTAGTTCGTCAACGTGGCACCCAATTTCATCCTGGTCGCAACGTAGGTATGGGTAAAGACCATACTTTGTTTGCTCTTACAGATGGTTGTCTCAAGTTCACACCAAAAGGATTTAAGGACCGCATTTTTATTAGTGTTGAGTCCCCTACTTAATTTTTCAATTTTTTCGGTGGCCGTATTATGGCAATCGTTCCAGTTATTTTAGCAGGTGGTTTTGGCACTAGGTTGTGGCCATTATCGCGCAAGCAAAATCCAAAACAGTTTTCGTACTTATTTGGCGAGCAAACTTTGTTTCAGCAAACCTTAAACCGAATAAGCGATTTGCAAGGGACTGCTGACCAAGTTGTAATATGCAATAGCAGCCATTATGGTTTGGTTATTGACCAGTTACGATCAATTGGAGTTAGTAAAGCACAAGTAATTCTTGAACCTATCGGTAAAAATACAGCACCTGCAGTTGCAATTGCAGCGTTTAAGCTGCTTGCTCAAGGTTCTGACCCATTGCTATTAGTTCTGCCATCAGATCATGCTATTGCTAGCGTATCCAAATTTCATGAATCTGTTGCGATTGCTAAAAAATATGCAGAGCAAAATTTTCTTGTTTGTTTTGGAGTTATACCAAGCCGCCCTGAAACTGGTTATGGCTATATTGAGTTTGGTGAGCTATTAAATAATGGTGATGCTTACAAAATTTCAAAATTTACTGAAAAGCCAAATATTGAATTAGCAAATCAGTATGTTGCTTCTGACAAGTATTATTGGAATAGTGGCATGTTTATGTTTCGCGCAAGCGTATATTTGCAGGAACTAAAGAGAAATGCGCTTGATATTTATCAGGTTTGTGAAGATATTGATGCGTTTGAAATAGATAGCGAAAAATTCAGTACTTGCCGCAGTGACTCAATTGACTATGCGGTTATGGAGAAAACAAAAAATGCAGTTGCAGTGCCGCTTGATATTGGTTGGAGTGATCTTGGATCATGGCAAGCTCTATGGGAGTTTTGCGAAAAAGACGATAATGGCAATGTTGTCATTGGTAATGTTGATACTAAAAATATGAGAAATTCTTATGTCCATGCGACCAAGCGTAAAGTGGTTGCATTAGGCGTAGCAGACTGTATTATTGTTGAAACTTCTGATGCTGTTTTAGTTGTGTCGAAGGATTATTGTCAAGATGTTAAGTTAGTTATGGATTCTTTAAAATAGGTATTTAAAATGAATAAGCAAGTTGATGTTTATTTGCCAAACGATGTTATTAGGCTGGCTGATATTTGGAAAAAATTGGTACAGTATAAAAAAGTATTTTGGTCTGTTTTTTTTGCGGCGTTTATTACTGGTGGGGCTAAGATTTTATTGGTTCCGGTTCCCTTGCAATATACTTTTAGCCAAGTAATTGAGATTGGTAAGTCTCCTGATGAAAAAGGGCAAAATACTATAAACATGAGTTTAGATGATGCGATAAAAAAGATAAAAAAAGTGTTTTATCCCGCAGCAGTGCGTGCGTATAATTTACATGCAATAGAAAAAACAGTAGTAAATGAAAAAATGTTAACGGCTGAAAATGTAGGAAATGGTACATTGTTGCTATCAATGGATGGGTCGTTAAAAGACTTTGATAGATGCAAGTTTATTTTACAGAAAATAGTCGATGGTTTTTCTAGTGAGACTAGGGAATATATTGATTACCGCCGAAAAACTCTTAGCAATACCAAGTTAAATTTAGAACATCGTTTGACTGAAATGAATAATTTTTATAAGGCTATGACCGTGAAGTATTTTGATGGCGTATCCAAAAATAGAGATATGGTTTCCGTGGAGAGTAAAATAATAACCATGTATCTTAACGATCAAAACTCCCTTATGATACAGTTGAGCAATGATATCAATATACTACAGGCGCAAATTATAGGTACTTATAATACTAGAGCGGCTTCTGATTTGATTGTTTCTGAGCGACCAGGTCAGCCTAAGTTTATATTATTGGTTTTATTGAGTATTGGAGCGTTCTTTTTTGCATTTGCAGCGGTTTACGTATTTGAGTTCATGATTCTTTTAAAAAACAAGTTATCTTGAAATGAACTGGTGTCTCATATACACAAAGCCACAACAAGAGAAGTATGCTTTGTTGAATCTTGAGCGGCAAGGATATAAGTGTTACTTGCCGATGGTTTCGATTGAAAAAATTTCACGTGGTTTATTGACTATTGTTGACGAACCGTTGTTTCCACGTTATCTGTTTGCTGGTTTTGATAATGCCGCTTCTAATAAAAGCTGGAGTCCGATTCGTTCGACCAAGGGAGTAAGAGGCCTTGTTGTTTTTGGAACAAAACCAGCTATAGTTAGCGAGGATCTTATAAATGCGATACGTATTCGAGAAGGCGTTATTAATGAACCAAAGCAATTTTTTACACCTGGCGAACTTGTTACCATAACTGACGGTGTTTTTGCTGGAGTCGAAGCTATTTATCAAATGAAAGATGGAGAAAGCAGGATTAAGGTGCTAATTGAATTAATTGGTAAAAAGACACAGATAAGTGTTTCTCCGTCTGGTGTGCATAAGATTAAGCTTTAGCTTATGTTTGAGTTTATGTTAGCCCGTAAATATATGGGATGGCGGTAGCTTAGGCAAAATAAATTGAAAAACAAGTCTAATTATAACTGACTAGTCATAATTTATTGAGCATAATGTGTGTTAAGCTGAGAATTTATGCCTATGATTTTTTTTGAAAGTGGCCAAAATGAGTAGATTATTGATTACCGGTGGAACTGGGTACACCGGAAGCCATACAGCTGTGATGATGTCGTAGCTTGGTCACAAAGTTGTTTTGTTTGATAATCTGTCAAACAGCAGTGATATGGTGCTTAGAAAGATTTATCAGCTTACAGGACAATCAATTGACTTTGTTAGGGGTGATGTGCGTGAAACAGATATGATCAAAAAACTCTTTTGTTATACGGAATTGATGCGGTTTTTCATTTTGCGGGTTTAAAAGCGGTTGGCGAATCGGCTAAAAGGCCAATTGATTATTATTCCAACAATGTACAGGTGGCTATCAGTCTTTTGGAGGCGATGCAGTCTCGATCAGTCAAAACGCTCATTTTTAGCAGCAGTGCCACAGTTTATGGGCAACCTCGATATCTTCCTTTGGATGAAACCATCCGACTGACGCCGTTAATCTTTATGGACGTAGTAAGCTGTATATTGAAGAAATTTTGAACGATATCGTAAAATCAGATCCTGTTTGGCGTGTTTCTTGTTTGCGTTATTTCAATCCAGTTAGAGCGCATGATAGCGGTCTTATTGGCGAGAACCCAAACCAAGTTCCCAATAATCTTATGCCATATGTTGCATAAGTGGCAGTCGGTCAAAGAACGGAGCTTAGTGTGTTTGGCAATGATTACTCAACACTAGATGGGACGAGTGTGAGAGATTATATACATGTTATGGGTATAGCTGAAGGTCGTGCGACTGCTTTAGATTTTCTTTCTGAAAATAGCGGATGGCATGCTATCAATTTGGGAGCTAGACAAGGTTATAGCGTTTTAGAGGTCGTGAATGCTTTTGAAAGGGCGTCTGGGCAAAAGATTCCTTGTCGCATCGTACCTCGTCGTTTTGGTGATGTGGCTGAGTGTTACGCCAACCCTAAAAAAGCAAGTGCTTTGCTAAAATGGCAGGCAAAGCGTACATTGAACGATATGTGTTTAAGTGCATGGTTATTTCAGAGACAATTAGTGCTTGATCAATAAATTGAAAATGTGCTCGAGAAGTTTCTTAAATTTAAAAGTAATTTAATTCTGTATATAATAGCTCGTGGTTGTTAATGCTAAGTCAAAAAAAATATGAAAGTTGTGACTTGGGCCTGTGCTTTGAGCGGAATAGATAATTATTTCGCTTATAGTTCAGGGATTTTTTGAATTTCTAAACACAGAGAGAAAGCTGATGAAAAAAGTAGCGGTGGTTACTGGAGTTACCGGTCAAGATGGTGCATACCTAACTGAGTTTCTTCTAAATAAAGGATATATTGTGCATGGGGTAAAGAGACGGGCTTCTCTTTTTAACACTGACCGAATTGATCACTTATATGTAGATCCCCATGAAGAAGATTCTAGGTTGATTCTCCATTTTGGAGATTTAACCGATTCAACAAATCTAATTCGTATTGTTCAACAAACGCAGCCTGATGAAATATACAATCTGGCTGCAATGAGTCATGTCGCAGTTAGCTTTGAAACTCCAGAATATACAGCGAATGCGGATGCTCTTGGAACGTTGCGACTTCTTGAGGCGATACGTATTCTTGGGCTTCAAAATAAAACGAAATTTTATCAGGCTTCGACATCAGAGCTTTATGGATTAGTTCAAGAGCCTGCGCAAAGCGAAAAAACTCCGTTTTATCCACGTAGCCCTTATGCAGTGGCCAAGCTTTATGCATATTGGATTACAGTTAACTACCGCGAAGCATATGGAATGTATGCATGCAATGGGATACTATTCAACCACGAAAGTCCAATAAGAGGCGAAACTTTTGTCACAAGAAAAATAACCATAGCATTAACTCGAATTAAAGTCGGAATTCAGGATTGTCTTTATCTCGGCAATATCGATGCCCGCAGGGACTGGGGTCATGCGAAAGACTATGTTGAAATACAGTGGGTTATGTTGCAACAAGATGAACCAGATGATTATGTTATTGGGACTGGAATTCAGCATAGTGTAAGAGATTTTATAAATACTGCTTCTAGTCTTCTTGGTATGGAGCTTAATTGGGTTGGAAAGGGTGTTAAAGAAAGAGCTATATGGAAGGGGAAAACGATCATACGAATAGATCCAGTATATTTTCGATCAGCCGAAGTTGAGACCCTTCTTGCTAATCCTGTTAAGGCGAAAAAACGTCTCAACTGGAAGCCAAAGATCTCATTTAAGCAGCTCGTAGCTGAAATGGTAGTATCGGATTTGCAGCTTGCGGAAAGAGATGTCTTGATGAAAAAGTCAGGTTATGCAATGCCTAGCTACAAAGAATAAATATTATGAGTTCATGGCAAATAATTATTCATCTAAAGAAACTGTGTGGACATCTCCAAAAAGAGAAAAGGGCAGAGGTTTTGTTGTTAATTGTAGCGATGGTGCTGACTTCAGTAGTTGAAATATTTGCTATTGGTTCGATTTTTCCATTTTTGACTGCGCTTACCGCACCTGATATTTTTCTTAATCGATACAGATTGGTAGCAGAGTCAATTAGGCTCCAAGAATTAAGTCCAAATCAAGCTACATTGTTTTGCACAGTGATTTTTGTTGCTGTTGTATTCGTTGCAAATATAGCACGACTATGGTTGTTTTATTATTCGAACAATACAGGATTTAAATTGGGCGTGTCATTTAATAGGGCTCTCTTTAGTGCCATGCTTAGAATACCATACGAAGACCAAATAAAAATTCCCATAAGTGAAACCATTGCAAATGCAACCGCGAAATCCGGTATTATTATTTACAACATAATTTTGCCATGTGTCAACATCGTTGCTGTTAGTATACTAATTTTATTTGCAATAAGTGGATTCGTTCTATTTGTACCATATTTGGCACTCAGCGTGCTTGCTACGTTGATTGTTCTATACATAATCACAAACCAACTAACGAAGAAAAAACTGCAAAGTATTTCAGCTATAATAAATAATAATACTGCAAAGGTAATACGCGAAATCCAGGAAGCGTTTGGTGTTATAAGGGAGGTCACCTTGTACTCTTTGAGTGAAAAATATGAAGAACAATATTCAAAAGCTGATCAAAAATTAAGACTTGCGCAGTCGCGTGCGGCATTTTTTGCTGCTGCTCCCCGATATATACTCGAGGCAATGGCGGTTATATTTTTAGCTATTTTTGCGTATATTTCGCAGACAAATAACAGCGAGTTTCTTCCGCTGATTGGTTTTATTGCATTTGCTGTTCAGCGTTTGTTACCTCAACTACAGCAAGCATATAGTTCTTTCTCGAGTGTTCAGGGTGCACAACATGTGTTATTTGATATTAATAACATTTTAGATGCTAGCAAAGCCATTCCAGCGCAAGCAAATGTCGAGATTAAGCTTGATCGTCGAATAACATTATCCAGTGTCGCTTATAAAATTCCTGAGACAAATATATTTCCTTTGAGGAATATCTCGGCAACTTTTGATAAAGGGCAGATTACGGCAATAGTCGGAGCTAGCGGGGTAGGGAAAAGTACTTTGTTAGATATCATTTGCGGGCTATATCCTCCAAGTTTAGGTGAGATATATATTGATCAAGAAAAGTTGACGGCAGAAAATGTTCATGTTTGGAGAAAAAATGTAGCGTACGTGTCACAAGCCCCTTTTCTTTTTGAGGGTTCAATTCTTCGTAATATTGCGCAAACAATTGATGGAGAGTTAATTGATGAAAATCGTGCGTATCAAGCGGCAAGATACGCACAGATATATGATTGGGTGATTTCTTTGCCAAATAGCTTTCACTCCATAATTCGTGATCGAGGATCTAATCTTTCAGGAGGGCAAAAACAAAGAATTTGTATTGCTCGCGCCTTATATCGAAGAGCTGAAGTTTTGTGTTTGGATGAGTCATCGAACGCTTTGGACGATCGCACTGAGCGCGAATTATATGCAACATTGGAACTACTCAAAAGAAATATAGCAGTTATTGTTGTTACTCACAAAAGTTCTGCGTTAATGTTATTTGATATGGTTTACGAAATTAAAGAAGGATCAATAAGAGTCTATGACAATCAAATACTCCATTCCTAAAGCTGAAGTTGAGCTGAAATCTTTAAAAAAGGAAATTATAAGGTTGTCGATGCAAAAAAAAGAAGGGCATATTGGAAGTTCCCTTTCAATTTTACACATACTTTATCATTTATATGCTACGGTTTTTGACCGAAATATTACAAAAGATTCAAATAAATTTATATTAAGCAAGGGACATGCTGCTTTGGGTTTGTATGTGATTCTTCATCATTTTTCTTACATAAGCCGTGAAGAATTAGATAGCTTCTGTGGTTTTGAAAGTATTTTGGGCGGACATCCTAATGTGAGAAAAATTAGTGCTGTATCAGCTTCAACTGGCTCGCTAGGGCACGGTTTGCCTATGGCAACTGGTATCGCAATGGCAAAAAAAATACAAGAAAATCTTGGGAAAGTCTATTGCTTAATCGGTGATGGAGAAGCGAATGAGGGAACAATTTGGGAAGCTGCGCTTCTCGCGTCAGAGCACAGCTTAGGAAATCTAACCTGCATTATGGATATGAATATGTCAGGCGAAAGGGCTATACGGTTGGGTAATTTGTTATCTAAATTTCAGTCATTTGGATTTGAGTCATATGAAATAGATGGACATGACTTACATGCGATAAGTGAAGCGTTAGAGATACAACTGGATAGTTCAAAACCGAAATTTATTCTTGCAAACACTGTGAAGGGAAAGGGGATTAGGAGGATGGAAGGAAATCCGGCGTGGCATCACCGGTCACCAACTGAGAGTGAGTATGAGGAAATAATTCAGGAGTTTAGTGAGGAACTATGAGGACGCAATTTATTGAAACTGTTAGCAGTGTATTCAATGAAAATGAAAACGTTGTATTGTTGCTTGGAGATATTGGTGTATACGGATTTAGGACACTTCTTGAGAAATTTCCAAAGCGTGCACTTAATATTGGTATTCTAGAGCAAGCGACCGTCAGCGTCGCAGCAGGTATGTCAATGTCTGGATTAATTCCGATAGTGCATACAATCGCTCCATTTTTGATTGAGCGCGCCTTTGAGCAAATAAAAATTGATTTTGGATATCAAAAATTGTCCGGTAATTTGGTTAGCGTCGGAGCATCTTACGACTATGCAGCACTTGGTTGTACTCATCATTGTCCGGGGGATGTTGCATTGCTACAAACAATTCCTGGAGCGCAAATTATAGTGCCAGGACATAAGAAAGAGTTTGATTATTTATTCAAAAGTAACTATAACAATACTATGTTAAGCTACTTTAGGTTGAGTGAGCTAAGTAATGATATCCATTTTAAGCTAGATTATAACCGCGCGAAGGTAGTAAAAACTGGGAGTCGTGCTGTAATTGTTGTTGTTGGTCCACTTCTTTCGCGAGTTTTAGAGGCTAGCCGAGAATACGATGTAACAGTTATTTACTATAATACAGTTAGTCCATTCGATTCTGAAACGCTATATAAAAATGTTACATATGGTCAGAAAATTATTTCTATAGTGCCTTTTTATGAATCTACGATAACCCATAAAATTATTAGGAGCGTATGCGGGAAGGTTTCTGATGTTAGGGCTATTGGTGTGCCAATAGAATTTGCGGACAATTATGGTTCAGCTGCTGAACATGACAATAAATTTGGGCTTGATGTAAATTCTTTAAAAGTACGAATTGGTGCTATATTGTGAGTAAGATAGTAGTTTTTTATGTAGTAGTTTTATGGTGAGGCGCAACGTTAGTCGAAGATAATTTTTGTTATAAATATGTTAAATTACTTAAAATCCCAAGCGTACTATCCGGATGGAAAAATCTCTAACCAAATGGAGGGTTGCCGTATATTAATAACAGGTGCTTCGGGATTAGTCGGGCTTAATTTGATAGCATCTCTTCTATTGGCGCGTGACTCTGGCACTAATCTTTCGATATTTGCAATAGTGGGTTCTAATCGAGATTTATTAATTCAATCCTTAGATTCACATGATATACATGTAATTCAATGTGACTTAGGAAGTATTAATACAATATTGAATCTTGGGATGTTTGATATAATAGTCCACGCGGCTGGTTATGGGCAGCCAGGGAAATTTATGTCCAATAAGTTGTCAACAATAACGTTGAACAGCACAACGCTACAAAAGTTGGCCGATATCCTAAGTCCTGGTGGGCGCTTGCTTTTCATTAGTACAAGCGAGTTATATGGCTGTGGCCTAAATAATTTTCACACTGAATCTGATGTTGGCACAACAATGCCACAGCATCCACGTGCATGTTATATTGAGGCAAAAAGGATAGGAGAGACTATATGCGAAGTAATGCGTGAGAAAGGGGTAATCGCATATTCAGCACGACTTGCATTGGGATACGGTCCAGGTGTTTGGATGAACGATCAACGAGTCTTGAATCAGTTTATACAGAAGGCTTTGGTACAGCACAAAATAGAGCTGCTTGACTCTGGTAATGCAGTAAGAACTTATTGTTATATTACGAACGTAGTAGAAATGTTACTGAATATTATACTACGAGGAACACAGTCTGTATATAATGTTGGAGGTAAATCAAAAACAACAATTAAGGAGTTGGCATTGTTAATTGGTGAGCAGTTGGAAGTATCGGTTTGTGTGCCAATCGACAGTATTGAACTTGAGGGTGCCCCTAGGAATGTTGCGCTTGATTTGAGTAGGTATGGACAAGAGTTTGGTCCGATTAAATTTACACCGCTTACGGATGGCATAATGCGTACGATAAATTGGTATAAGCACATTCTTTCTGCGAAAGCGGAAGGATATGAATGGTGAATTCAAGTCATTATAGTTTTGAAAAATATCGTAACTTTTAGAGAAAACACAAATAATGTGAGGTTTAAAGTTTCGTGAACGACATCATATTAGTAACTGGAAGTAGTGGTTTGGTTGGATCTGCGCTAAAGCTAATTCAAAATGTTGAAATGATCTTTCTTACAAGGAAAGATGGTGATTTGCGCGATCCATTTGTGGTTAATAAAATCTTTAAAAGATTTCGGCCGCGTAAGGTTATTCATTTAGCAGCTTCTGTAGGTGGTGTAAAAAGTAATATGCGGAAATCTGCAGATTACTTTTTTGACAATATGATGATCAACCTTAACGTATTTAAGGCAGCTCATAATGTGGGTACTGAAAAAATCTTAGCATATATGTCAACTTGTGTGTTTCCAGATGCAGCACATTATCCACTGAGTGAAAATCAATTGCATAATGGACCTCCCCATGAATCTAATTTCGGGTATGCTTATGCTAAACGTATGATTGAAGTGCAAGCAAGGGCATATCGGAAGCAGTATGGAATGCGTTGTGTTGTTGCAATACCGGCGAACATCTATGGACCACACGATAATTTTGATTTACAAAATGGACATGTGCTTCCAGCCATCATTCACCGAATGTATCTTGCAAAAAGGCTAAATTCTTCAATTACAGTATGGGGATCTGGTAAACCGCTAAGAGAATTTGTGTTTTCGAAAGACATTGCAAGATTATCAATTTGGGCAATGGAAAATTATAATGAGGAATCTCCAATTATTTTTTCATCCGGGAAAGAAGACTCTATCCGCACAGTTGTGGAAGTGTTATGTACAAGTATGCAATTTGAGGGCGAAGTGCTTTTTGACGAAACGCAACCAGATGGTCAGCATCGAAAACCATCAGACGGAAGCCGTTTAGGCTTGATATTGCCAAATTTCAGTTGGACAAATCTTGAAGAAGGACTCAAATCTACGGTGAGTTGGTTCACTGAAAATTTTAAAAGTGCGAGGGGTGTTAGCCATGAATATAATTAAATCTGCTTTTAAACGAGTCAGTGTTTCTGATATAGAGGAGCTATTTAAAATAGATGCATCCTCGTATTTAAAGTCCAGAATCAGAGCACTAAATCTAGAATATCATGAAATATCGCAAGCCGAACACGATAAACTGCTAACTATGATCGTGAAAAGTCTTACAGAAGGAAACTTAATCAGAGCGGGAGAAGAAAGGAGAGATGAGTGGGAGGATGGATGGAGAGAGAATTTAGGATTTTTAAGAACTGGGCAGGACATTTCGGAGGCAATAATACCAAAATATTTTAATAAATACAATGTTGTTCGTTGGGATCGAAGGTTTATTCAGCCGATCTCTGAGAACTTTGAAAGATCATCCCTTGCAATAATTGTCGATTATATTGCAGATACATATTTCCGGCATTTCAGTAGTATTTATGAATTTGGTTGTGGGACTGGTCATAACTTATTTTCGATGCGATCGGTGAATACTACTGCGAAGCTCCATGGATTAGATTGGGCAACCTCATCACAAGAAATCATCGAAAGTATGCGTAGCTATGGAGTCGATGGCAATATCTTTGGAATTAATTTTGACTATTTTCATCCCAATTTAGAACTTAATCTAGAGGGAGAAGCTGGAGTTTTTACCGTTGCATCTCTAGAGCAGATTGGGAAACGCTGGGATAAATTCATTGATTTTTTAATAATTAAAAAGCCGCAAATATGCGTACATATCGAGCCTGTAAGCGAATTGCTTGACGAAAATGTGCTACTGGATTATATGTCGATCGAATATTTTAAAAAAAGAAACTACTTGTCTGGTTTTCTCGCGGGATTACGAGAATTTGAAAAAATGAATAGGATAGAAATAATTGACGAACGGCGAACGTATATCGGTAGTTTGTTTATTGAGGGGTATTCGATAGTTGTTTGGAGGCCTTTGTAATTGGATGCTCTTTTTATTGTTGATAAATGGTGTCATGGAGTTCAGGCGAACGGAATTTCAGCGTGGGAATCAAATCTTGTAAACTCCTACCGAACTGTTTACCAAGAAAAGCGTGTACAGGAATTCAATTTTGATGTACATCGTAGTTTTGATGATCGTAAAACATCAATAAATAAAACTCTTTTAAGGCTTATCGAGCAGTGTATGCCGCGATTTGTTTTTCTTGTAATTTATGAGAAGCCTAGTCAATCAGATAAGATTATTTCGCTAAATGCGTTGAAGCGTATCAGAGAGCTAGGCATTCCTATTATTACAATTTTTGGCGATTTGGAACATCAATTACAATGCGAAATATTGAGGCTAGTCAAACCTTTTTGTGATCTTATTTATTTTACGGCACTTACTTCGCCTGGGGAAAGGTTGAAGCTTTCAAAACTTAGATACACATGGGTGCCTAAAGATCCTGCGATTTTTTATTCAGATGAGCTGTCTAAAAATAGAGACATTGGTGTTCTTTATTTGGGTACACCTAAGCCCGATAGGGTCTCCAGAATAAAATACCTCAGCAATAATGGAATCAAAGTTTTTTCAACAGGTGGTGAGCGCGCAGTAAATTTACCGGTGACTGAGTATGCTTCTCTACTTCGGCGGAGCCAAATCTCTCTTAGTTTTTCGCGTGCCGATGGAAATCATGTCACTAATGCACGTGCCTTTGAGGTTATTTCATGTGGGGCAATGCTTCTTGAAGAAGAGGGGATGGAAACGGCTAAATTATTTCGACCATATTTGGACTATATTCCTTTTTTTGGCCGTCGGGATTTACTAGACAAATGTAAATATTATTTAAAAAATGATTTGGAACGGCAAACAATTGCGGTGTCAGCTGCGAATAGGATGTTAACCTACTTTTCAGCAAAACGATTTTGGGACGAAATCGAAGATTTTATAAATAATATCGACAGAAACCGGTGTATTGAACTTCAGAAAAATGCTGATATTGCTTGTATAGATAGATATTGGAGCTTAGGTCTTAGCCAAAGAAGTATTCCAGCATTCAACATGAAATATTATAAAGATTTTCCGATCCGAATACGCTTTAAATACAAAGTTCTTGATCTTGTGGGGAAAAATATTTTTCTTAATTGGTTCCATAAAAAATGGTTTAACATGTGTCAATTGCCACGAAGAGTTGTATTTAAGATGTATTTAATGTTTTATAAAAAAAAATGACAAAACTTTCTCCGATTGCATTAGGTTTGGTAACTTGGAACGGTGAACGATTTCTACGAGAGTTAATGGAGTGTATAACAACTCAAAGCTTTAGTGCTTTCAAGCTATATGTATTGGATAATCAATCCACTGACAAGACTTTATCTATATTAGGCTACTATGCCGCAATAGATGAAAGAGTTGAAGTTCATATTGATACTTGTCGACGAGGGTTTATAGAAGCACAGAGGGAGATTTTCTATCGATTTTTAAAGAAACATGAATATTGCGCATATATTTGTGATGACGATGTGTATGAAAATGATTTTCTTGCTTTTCACTATTCAGTTTTGAATAACAGCAATATTGGATTGTCTTATTCAAAACACGCTTATATTACCGAAACTGGTAGTGTTAGCATAGATGATAGGTGCCGGGCTAAGTACAACGGATGCTCATTCATAAATCCTGCTAAGTTTCTTTTTTATCGTAATTGCATCCCTGTTTTTTTTGGTGTCTACCGTGTAAAAGATTTAGTATCGCATATGTCAAACTTTCGTCGCGTTGATAAGTTTGGGTACAACCATGAAAACCTAATGCTTTTTAGTTTGATGCACAATTCGAAAATATCCTATGATGCGACTGTCAGATTTTATTATCGTATAAAAGACCGCAAAAAAGAATATGAAGAGAGAGGTTATTTAAAGGCTAAAGGAGTAATAAGTCAGCTTATATGGGACATTAGGCACAATATAGATTTTTCTCTTGTATGCATGTCGATTGCCAAAACAAAGAATAGCTCTTCGTCGACATACCCTGCTTATATTTTTCTTATTTTGTTCCTTTCATTTTTCAGATATACATTCTATGTGTTTGTGAAAGTGGCAATATTGGCTTTTATTAAAAGAAAAGCAAAATAAATCAGATATTAGAGAGTAATCGAGAGTGGTGACAAGCAACATTAATGGGTGCAATAGAGAAAAGAAGCGCAATTGATAAGTTTTTTTGTGTTTTTTGGATAAATAAAAGTGCTTAGCAAGATGAAAAAGAAATGAATAATCAAAACGGACGAGAAATAATTACGATCAACAAAAGCATTCTATCTGGATATGTAGATGGTACAAGTAGTCTATATTTAAGTTTATTGGTAGTGCTGTATTCTGTATATTCATTTATAATACGCTTTCTTTCTGTGGAATATATCCAAAATATATATGTTTGCATGTTTTTTGCATTGTTTTGTACTATCTCTATATCGTTAGTTGTTGTCTTGGAATTTAAAAAGTTACAGGTGAGATTTTGTAGGTTTTTTTTTATGGGTGCTTTTTTTTGTTTGTATGTAGTATTGAATTTTTTGAAAGATGATCAAGTATTACGACAAAGCGAAATTATTGCAGCAATATTATTGTCATGTGGATTTGCAATTAATTATAAGAAGTCTCAAATAATTAATGCAGTGCAATTACTAATACGAATTAACCTCTTAGTGACATTGGTAGCCATTGGGTTATTTATGGTTTTAGATAATTCCATAAATCCACCGAATCGTATTTTGTCATTCCTAATTTCATTGGAACGAAATAGTCTTCAATTTCAACGAGTTGGTGAAGCTGGCTTTGTTTTTCTGATACTCATGCTATTTAGTGTTTATGTGCAACAACGTATTACAATTATTTATATTTTTGTTTTTGGTTTAGGGTTGCTAATCAGCGATTCACGTACTGCTCTTGTGCTTGCTTTATTTAGTTTTATAGTCATATCGGCGAAGTGCTGGCTGTTTATGACGAGGGTATCATTAATAAGTGTTGTAGCACTATTTTCCATTTTGACGATTCTTTGGGTAAAGTATGAAAAAATTTATGCATTAGTAAGCACTCTTATTAATCGTATGGGTGAGAGAGATATTTTTAATGGTAGATTATTTCTATTTAAAAAAGTGCTGAATGGTTTCATAAATAATTTTAACCTCAACACCGCAATGATAGGGATAGATAGCTATGAGGGTTGGATTAGAGAGTTGGGAATAGACTGGCAGCTTACATCCCACTCTTTTTTTATTGACTCATTAGTTCGTGGTGGAATACCATATTTTTTATGCGTTATCTTTATTTTTGTATATTTAGGCATCGCGATAATTCGGAAAGATAAAGGTTCGTCGAGTGACTGGTTAATGAGTATTTCGTATTTTGTTTTTTTGTCCTATCTTTTTTTTGAGCCAGAATATATGGTGTTTGGGGTTAGTGTGATTTCCTTGGTTCCTTTGCTTTTTTATCACTATGCGACAGCAAAAGACTAGTTTCAATACAATATTTTATATATTACGCGAGCTGAATTGGTATCTTGAATCGCAGCTTGGGATAAACCTCAGGGTGTTTATAAGATCAATGGTTGGGATCGGCAAATTTTTTAAAGACTATTTTTTATTTCGTCGATTGTTTAGAGCAAGACATAGCCTAAAAATATGTTTAGGTGATTATTTACAGCAAAGTGGTAATGCTGCGGACGAATATTTTTTCCAGGACTTATATGTTGCGCAGAAAATTTTACGTGCGAATCCAAGTATTCATATAGATGTAGGTTCAAGACTTAATGGGTTTGTTGCCCATGTTGCATCGTTTCGTGAAATTATTGTTTACGACATAAGGAGCCAGCATGCTTGTGTCGAAAACATCAAGTTTATATCTAAAGACTTTACCGAAACGGAGCAAGAAGTTGGAGTTGCTGATTCTGTTTCTTGCTTGCATGCATTAGAGCATTTTGGGTTAGGAAGATATGGTGATAAAATTTCACCTACTGCTTTTGACGATGGATTAAAGAATCTGTTTAATTTGGTTTCGTTTTTGGGGTACCTATATCTAAGTGTGCCAATAGGGATTCCAAAAATTGTTTTTAATTCTCATCGTGTGTTAGATCCTTTGAGAATTATACGGCTGAGTAAGGCTCATGGTTTTGAGCTTGTTGATTTTGCATATTATTCTGATCAGTCTTTCACAAAAAGCTTGGAAATAGAGTCTGATATTGATAGACTGTCAAAATGTGGTTACTCGCTTGGAATTTTTACGTTTCGGAAATTAAATGAAAAAAATCGTTAACAAAATGATCAATTTTATCCGATTCGCATTTTGTAGTTTAGGGTTTTCTGTTGTTCGTACCAGAGAGTTCGAGTCAATCTTAAACTGTCGGAACTCCTTATTGCGACTATTGATAGAGCAGAACATAGCAAATCATCAGTTCTGTGCTGGTGCAACGGGGATTGTGTTTAGTAAAGATAGAGCACTCCAACTGTTCACTTTTTTGCACAGCTATGTTAAGTGTTGCATAAATCCTCCTAACCTAGTCATTATTTATTCTGCTAGTAGCCATGAACACCTGGTGGCATATCGTGAAGTTGAAAGTATATTTTCTGTTTATGGGTGTCGTTTCAAATTTGTGTGTGAAGCATTGCCATTTAATAAAACTTTAGTTGAGGAAATTTTAGCAATATTTACAAAAAACATTTTTTTTATTGTTGATGATAATGTATGTATTGCTCCATTTGATGGTGACTTATTGGGAAAGGTAGATTCTGAAAGGTATATACTTTCATTGCGGATGAGTCCAAATTGTACATATAGTTACACGACCAGAGCATCACATAGCCCTCCGAAATTTAATCTATCAAATCAGTATCCAGGGCTTTTTGAGTTTATGTGGAATGAAAAGCCAAATGAGTGGTCGTACCCATGTTCACTCGATGGACATGTTTTTCCAACAGTAGAAATTAGAATTTTAGCTGTTATTGGGATGTACAAAAGCCCAAATAGTTTTGAAAATTTATTGATGAGTTTTGCGGATTATGGTGCATCACGTCTCGGGTTGTGTTTTTCAAGTAGTAGAATATTGAACTTGCCTATAAATAAAGTTCAAAATGAAAATAACAACTTTGCTGGAAGTGTCTCCGTCGAAGATTTATTGAAACTTTGGAATGCGGGATTTGCATTTGATGTGTCTCAATTGAGTGGATATTCCCCATCCGCACCGCATGAAGAGCACAATCTTCCAGTAATAAAAAGAGACTTGCTTATTTAAGACCTACATTGGGGTTTAATTTATCCTGTTTTAATCGATTCTTTAGTTAGAGAACTTAAACTGATAAAAAGCGAGGATGTTAGGGCGATATCGAAAAACTTTTCTATACCACTATCGATATCAGTATCAAAATTTATACGATTTATAAAAGTGGTTGCATCAAGAAAATTACAAATGAAGTTTGAGAATTTGCGCAAAAGATATTGTGGACGGCGCGTTTGGGTAAGAGACTGGTTTGAGTTGCTGCGGCCGGTCTGTGGCTGGAAAGTGCCACAATGATTAGATGCCGTCGGCGGGGTGGGGTCCACTCGCAAAAGTGGTTCGTTCTCGATGGCCCAGCGGACTATTAGCCATCTCTTCGCTCTCCTTGGTTAGCAGCGATTGTGTGTTATAGGGGCGCATAAGATTAGGGAATAGCATTTTAAGGATGGGTATTTTGATTATAGGAAGTCACGTAATTATTTAGTAGTTATACTACGAAAAATTTAGTTATTTAGTTTTTTAATAAATTGTGCTAGTGGGGGGGTATGGCGGTACTAATTACTGGTGTTGCAGGGTTTATTGGATCAAATTTGGCGTCTCATTTTCTAAATCAGGGGAAGAAAGTATTTGGTGTAGATAATTTTGCCCGTGGAACGGAAAGCAATTTAGCACAAATTATATCAAACTCTAATTTTTACTTTAAGAAGGTAGATATTTCACGGATAAATGACTACCGCATTGTTTTTGATAAATTTATAGTACATGATGTTATTGCGGAGGTTTGGCATATGGCTGCTAATTCGGATATTTTAGCAGGTGCAGAAGATCCCGATATAGATTTACGCGATACTTTTATGACAACTTTTAACACCGTTAAGCTTATGAAGGATTATGGTATTAAAATATTATCTTTTGCATCGAGTTCTGCTATTTATGGTGATTTTGGTTCTCAATTGATTGAAGAAACTTCTGGTCCTTTATTACCTATTTCAAATTATGGTGCGATGAAATTGGCATCTGAGGCTATTATTAGTGCTGCTGTAGAAAGCCACTTGGATCAAGTTTATATTTTCCGTTTTCCAAATGTAGTTGGAACTCCTGCAACGCATGGGGTAATACTTGATTTTGTTCGAAGCTTAAAGAAGAGTCTTAGTAAATTAGCTGTTTTGGGCAATGGGAGTCAACAAAAGGGATATATTCATGTTGAAGAATTATTAGATGCAATGTTCTTTATTCGAAGTAATGCAAATGAAAAAATTGCTATTTTTAATATTGGTGCTGAAGACGTTGGTGTAACGGTTAAATCTATCGCTGAGGAGGTAGTTGCTTCTTTTTATCCTAAGGCAGAAATAGTGTTTGGTGTTGGGAATAAGGGGTGGATTGGGGATGTTCCCATTTTTATTTATTCGACAAAGAAACTAAAAAACCTTGGTTGGATATCTCAATTAAATTCAAAGCAGGCGATTCAGAAAGCTATAAGTCAAATCATTCAACAGGAAGCTAATAGTAAATGAAACAACTAGTTATTTTGGCTGGTGGGCTTGGGACTCGTTTGGCTGAACGGTTGAACGGTTTGCCAAAGCCATTAATCGATATTTGTGGAGTGTCGTTATTGGAGAGGCAAATTCAGCTTGCAAAGCATTATGGTTTTATAAATATATTATTGCTAATAAACTATGGAGCGGATCAAATTATTAAATTTTGTTGTGATCATAATAATTGGGGGTTAAATATAATATTTATCGATGATGGTTTTACGTTTCGCGGTACAGCTGGAGCAGTTCTTCATGCATGGAATTATTTGGAGGAAGAATTTCTCGTTATGTATGGTGATACAATGCTGAATGTTGATTTAAAACGGTTTTGTAACTACCATGAGTTATATCCTTTAGCCGCAGCTACTCTTTTTTTACACCCCAATGATCATCCAAAAGACTCTGATTTGGTAGATATGAATGAAGATGGATACATCAGTTGTTTTTATTCATATCCACATGATGGTTCTAAGTTTTATGCAAACTTGGTGAATGCTGCATTATACTGTGTGCGAAAACATGCATTGTTGCAATGGTGTGGATGTGAGACCAAAACGTTGGATTTTGGGAAACACCTTTTCCCAGATATGCTCAATCGTGGTTTTATACTTCGTGGGTATCGTAGTTCTGAATATATTAAAGATTGCGGAACTCCAGCTAGACTAGATAAAGTATGCGTTGATTTTGAGCTTGGCAAAATTGAAAAATCTTCATTGAAATATCCGCAAATGGCCGTCTTTGTCGATCGTGATGGGACAATTAATCGTGAAGTTGGGTATGTTAAATCGGTAGATCAGTTTGAATTAATTCCTAATACTGAGGAAGCAATTAGGAAATTGAATTGTTCAAAGTATATGGTTTTCGTTGTTACAAATCAGCCTGTAATATCAAGGGGAGAGTGCACATTTTTAGGATTGCGTGAGGTCCATAAAAAAATGGAAACTCTGTTAGGGAACCGTTGCGCATACATAGACCATATTTATTATTGCCCACATTATCCAGATAAGGGATTTATTGGTGAAATTGGTCATCTTAAAATAGATTGTGAGTGTCGTAAACCGAAAACGGGAATGATTGATACGGCAGTTGAAAAATTTAATCTTATATGCAATAAATCATGGATGGTTGGCGATACAACTTCAGATATTCTTGCCGCTAATCGAGCGGGATTAAAGTCTATTTTGGTGGAAACAGGTTATGCAGGACTTGATTACAAATACCTAGTTACTCCAGATTTTATTGTGCCTGATTTAAATGCAGCTGTGACTCTAATTCTCGATATTTACCCCAAATTAATTGAGTTGGTTAGTCAATTGGTTTTTAAGATAAAGCCTGGAGATTTGGTTTTTATAGGTGGGCAATCACGAAGTGGTAAAAGCTCATTTGCTAGTGCTTTAAAGCATGTTTTGGCTGAAAAAGGTATTCATGTTAAAATATTATCCACAGATCGTTGGTTGTTAAATGAATCTGAGCAGGGTAATGGTGTGCTTGCTAGACATTCTTTAAAAGAGTTGGAGGATATTGTGTTTTCGGTGGCTTTTCCAGAAAAACGCCCTACTGGCTTAAGTTTACCTCTATATTATAGGTTAACTAAAGCTCAAATACGTGATGTGGAGGTGATGAAATTATGCTCTAATGACGTCATTGTTTTTGAGGGAAGCGTAGCATTAGCATTAAAGGACGCTGCTTTCTGTGCCGAACATAGATTTTTTGTTGAAATTAACAAAGATGAACAGAAGAAGCGTATGTTGCGTGAGTATTTATTGCTTGGATTGACTATGCAACAATCTGAAGTAGCTTATCAGCATCGTATTGAGGAGGAGATTTCCTTCAATGCTGGAATTTCATTGGATGCAACTAGAGTAATCATTCCGCAAATTTAAAATATTATGATTATAACAAGAACCCCTTTCAGAATGAGTTTTGTAGGAGGAGGAAGTGATCTCCCATCGTTTTATAGACATCAAACTGGTGCTGTTATTAGCACGGCTATAGATAAATATGTTTATGTTAATGTGAATAAAAAATTTGATAATGGTATTCGAGTAGCTTATTCAAAAAATGAAGAAGTGGCATCAGTTGATCAGATTGAGCACCCACTAGTTAGAGCTGCGATGACTATTCTTGGTTTGCGTGGTGGAGTTGAAATTACAACTATTGCAGATATTCCATCAAAAGGTACTGGCCTTGGTTCATCTAGTTCGTTTGTAGTTGGATTAATTCACGCGTTGAATGCCTTCAAAGGGAAGTTTAGCTCGAGTGAGCAGTTAAGTGTCGATAGTTGTATGGTTGAAATTGCGATATGTAAAGAGCCAATTGGTAAGCAAGATCAATATGCCGCATCTTACGGTGGATTTAACTTAATTGAATTTCATCCAGATGAATCGGTAGTAGTATCGCCTATTATCTTCAAGCCATCTCTTCTTAAAGTGTTGGAACATAATATTTTGCTCTTTTATACGGGAATTACTCGCAGTGCTTCTAGTATTCTGAGGCAGCAGGTCAAAGAGATTCCTCTCAATAAGTCAAAATATCAAACCTTGAAAAAAATGGTACAATTGGCTTATAGTTTGAGAGATGAAATCCATAAGAACAATATTGATGTTTTTGGTGAAATTTTGCATGAAGGCTGGATGTTGAAAAAAAGTATCACATCTGGTATTAGCACATCTGATATCGATTATTGGTATAATTTGGCTCGTGGATTAGGAGCTAAAGGTGGAAAAATTTTAGGTGCTGGTGCTGGTGGATTTCTTATGCTTTATGCGCCACCGGATAAGCATGAACAAATAAAACGTGGACTGAATGGATTACGCCATGTACCGGTGGGCTTTGAACCTTTTGGTAGTAAAGTTATTTTCTATCATTAGCTTAAGCAGCTTTTGGAAATGAGTAAACCCAGGACTTGTATCCATGGCGAAGTCGAAAAATTTTTTTAGTGTGGAGCGAACATGATTTCAAGAGGAATAGCAAAATCGTATCTTAATAAATTGTCAAATTTGATTGCTTTTATTGATTATGAAGAAATCGATAATGCCGTACAGATTGTAGCTGATGCATGGACAGAAGGTAGGCAAATTATCACCCTTGGTAATGGTGGAAGTTCTATGACCGCACTTCATTTTATTAATGATTGGAATAAAAGCGTTTTTATGCGTGGTAATAAGAGGTTTCGTGGCCGTTCGTTGGTTGATAATATTGGATTGGTTATGAGCTACGCTAATGATGTTTCTTTTGAAGATATTTTTGTTGAGCAGTTAAAAAATATTCTTGAGCCTAAGGATTTGGTGATTGCTATTTCTGGCAGTGGTAATTCTAAGAATGTAATTCGTGCAGTAGAGTATGCAAATACTTTTGGTGCTATTACATTGGGTTTATGTGGTTGTCGAGGAGGAAAGTTAAAAGAGATAGCGCAGCATTTGCTGTGGATTAATATAGATGATATGCAGCTTTCTGAGGATATGCACTCGATTTTTGGGCATATTGTTATGCAACGTCTAGCAGGTTACTTATAAAAAGTAATGCAGATATGAAAAAATTACCTACTGTAAGTGTTTTGCTTCCGGTGTATAATTGTGGAAAATATTTAAAAAATTCTATTGATTCTGTTATTAATCAAACGCATGGTGATTTAGAGGTTTTGTTGATATATGACGATTCTAAAGACAACACGTTGGAGATAATTGAAAATTATGCCAGGGTAGATGACAGGGTTAAAATTATACATTCAGATAAAAGCGGAATAACTGGAGCCTTAAACAAAGGGTTAAAAGTTGCTAGTGGAGAATATATAGCGAGGATGGATGCAGATGATGTTTCAATGCCAGACAGGTTCGAGCAGCAAATAGGCCATCTAATTTCTACCGGAGCAGACGTATGTGGTTGTCATTTTTTTATAATAGATGAAAAAGGTGGGTATATCGATGCGATAATTCTTCCTTGTGGAAAAAATGATATTTTTGTTGAAATGGCTAGTGGAGTACCTTTTGCTCACGGTTCAGTTATAATTCGAACGGAATTTGTTAGGAAGAATAAGCTTTTTTATGGTAGTGATGAATTTAAATATGTCGAGGATTATGATTTTTGGGTAAGAATGTATGACGCAGGCGCAAAATTTACGAATTTAAATAAGTGGCTTTATATGTATAGGGTTCATGAAAAGTCTCTTTCTAGAATTTTACATAAAAAAGTTTTGCATGATGCGGTAATGGTTTCTAACAAATATATAAGAGGCCATATAGAGGAAATTAATGATTTAATTGTTAGTAATGATTTTACTTTTTGTTCTAGGCGTGATGAAGGAACGAGAAGTTATATCATTTTCATTTTAATTATTTTTTATTTTAAGGTTAGTCTTTTGAGGAAATTGTTTTTTTATAGCCAGAAAGCAGTGTTATATGGTTTTTTCAAGGTTCTAAGGTATTCTAAAGAACTTACAAAAATTATTGCTCTTAGACGTTACTATGCCATTTTGAAATTAATACATATTAAATTTTAATTTATCGGTTAGTATCGATGTTTGATAATGATAAATCTTAATGATATTGCAACAATGATTAAAGTCATAAGAACATGAATCAGAAGCCAAAACTTTTGTTCTTAATTATGGAAGATTACTTTTTTTATTCGCACTTTATTGAACGGGCTATTGCGGCTAAAAATGGTGGTTTTGAAGTCATTGTGGTTGCGCGTGAACAATTTCATGGTGGCATAATTAGGTCATTTGGTCTTCGTTTTATAGCTGTACAAGAGGGAAGTCGAGGCATAGGTTTTTTAAAAGATATTAGGTTTTTGCTAAGAATTTTGATGATTTACAGATCGGAGCATCCGACAATTGTTCATCAAATTGGAACAAAGCCTGTTTTGTATGGTTCTGTGTGCGCCTATTTTTCTGGCGTTCACGCAGTTGTTAATGCTCCGGTGGGTATGGGATATATTTTTTCTTCTTCAGACTACACCGCTCGTTTTTTACGTCCATTGCTTCGTTTAGCATACCGACTTCTTGTTAATCCTCGAAATAGTAGAGTTGTTTTTGAAAATAAAGACGATTTGGTAAGTTTTATTAGTTGGCGCGCAGTGCGCAAAAAGGATGCTGTTTTAATTAGAGGTGCCGGTGTTAATATTAACAAATTTTTTTTTGAAAAAGAACCTGCTGGAATTCCAGTTGTTATGTTAATAGCAAGGATGCTGCAAGATAAAGGTGTTAATGAGTTTATAACAGCGGCGCATCGTCTCTACGATGAAAATATACAAGCACGGTTTGTACTTGTAGGAGCTCCTGATCCAATTAACCCGACATCTCTTACTGAAAATATGCTCCATGCTTTGAATGGAAAAAAAGGGGTAGAATGGTGGGGATGGGTGGAAGATATTGTTAATGTACTTCGAAAGGCGCATATTGTATGTTTGCCATCATATAGAGAAGGACTGCCCAAATCATTATTAGAGGCGGCTGCTTGTGGATTGCCTATAGTAACAACAGATTCTGTTGGGTGTCGTGAGGTGGTTACTAATGGAGACAACGGTTTTTTGGTGCCTGTGCGCAATGTTGAGGTGCTTGTCGATGCGTTGAGAAAACTTATTCAAGATTCAGCACTACGTCAGCGTATGGGGGTACGAAGTCGATTGAAGGCAGAAGCTGATTTTTCTTCAGAGAGAGTTATTAATGAAACGCTTGCGGTATATTCTTGTCTAGTTAGTGAAATGCGTGTAAAAGCAAAGTAGCAATGCCACTATCGTATTGCTTCAAACAAAAAGTGAACTATTAAGCGATTGTAGCATCATTTGAAAGTGAACTTTTGTGCGATTTTTACAGCGTGTTAGCACACGCAAAAATTTAAGCTGTTCTTTTTAGAATTTCACACGTTTAAGGTTACGCAACGTGTTGTTTAGTGCGCAAACATAAGCGAAGGATATTCATGTAACCTTTTATGCTTTGCGCTGCTTTTTTGCTTCCCACAAGCACATTATAAATGTAAAATGAAAGCCAGCTAACAGCTAAAGTTCTCTCAAATGCTAACTATAAAAAACATTATAAAATCTTTTCCTTTTTTCAAAAGTTTATATAGGAATGTAAACAATCAATGCAAAAGAGATGACTTTGTTATTTCCGAGCTAAAAAAAATACAAGCGGGTAAGTTGATATTAGATGCTGGTTGCGGAAGTCAA
Organism: bacterium; assembly: GCA_037142515.1. GTDB lineage: Bacteria > Pseudomonadota > Gammaproteobacteria > UBA9339 > UBA9339 > JBAXAM01. The sequence goes on from JBAXAM010000005.1 coordinate 38,435, forward strand.
CGCTATCGTCAGTACTGTCAACATCTTACTTACAAAGCACAAGACTTTGGACAATACACTAAAGATTTAAAAAAAATGATTGGCAGTGATGGTGTCGGTGGCGACGAAGGATATAAATACGGCGCATTGGATTATATTGGTGATGTTTGGGATATAAAAGAACAAGACAATACATTTGACGCGATTCTATGTACGGAAGTTTTTGAACACATACCGTATCCAATCGAAACAATAAAAGAGTTCAGTAGATTACTAAAAAAAGATGGCAAGCTAATACTCACCGCACCAAGCAACTGCATGCGTCATATGGATCCTTACTTTTTTTACAGTGGCTTTACAGATAGATGGTATGAAAAGTTTTTGAAGGGCAACGGATATAAACTTGAGTCCATAACTGCTATCGGCGACTACTATAGTTGGCTTGCTGTTGAAATAGCAAGAACAGCAATATCACACTCAATCTTTGCCAAGTTAGCACTTATGCCAGCCTTCTTGTATTTCTACAATAAGACGAAAACACAAACTTCCGTTGATACCTTATGTATGGGTTATCACGTAGTTGCTACAAAAATATAAACTAACTCCACAGCAGTCTTATACGGTATAACTAAACATGTTTACAGAAAAGAAATTGCTTTATCGATGGTTTAAAAGAAACAGTTGAGTGGTACAAAAAAGAGTGTTTATGCTTAAGCTGCTTTTAATTCTTATGGTTTTTTTTTCCTACGTTTTTGTTGGGATATTTAGATCATATGCAATAAAAAAAAATCTGCTTGATCATCCCAATTCTCGTTCCTCTCATTTGATTCCAGTGCCTCGTGGTGGTGGAGTAGTATTTCCAGTTTTGTGGACTGTCTTTTTACTAATTTTATATTTTTTAGGTTTTGTAAAAGCATCTTATTTATCTATATTTCTTCCTCCTGTGTTCCTAATTTGCTTTATAAGTTTTATTGACGATAAGTACCAGCTAGCAGCACGTTGGCGATTTTTAGCTCAACTAGGTGCGGCGATTTATAGCTTAATTGCTGTTGGTGGATTCTCTTCAATTGATTTGGGCGTTGTAACGATATACTGGGCTTGGTTTGGCTATATTTTTATGGTATTAGCGTTGCTATGGTCAACGAATTTATATAATTTTATGGATGGTATTGATGGCATTGCAGCTATTGAAGCATTGTTTGTGTTTGGATTTGGTGGCTATTTTATTTGGTGCGCTGGAGGATTTGCTTTGGCTTATGTAATTTGGGGTATAGCATCTATTGTTGCTGGTTTTTTAATGTGGAACAAACCACCAGCTAAAATTTTTATGGGTGATGTAGGCAGTACTTTGCTTGGTTTTTTGGTGGTATTATTTGGCTTGGTTGGGGAAATTTGGTATAGAGTACCGTTTTTGTTGTGGGTTATTTTGTATGGTGTGTTTTTATTTGATGCTACAGTAACACTCTTTAGGCGCGCTAAACATGGTGAAATTTGGTATCAAGCGCATCGGTTGCATGCGTATCAAAGGTTACAATTGCAACGATGGTCGCACGGGAAAGTTGTTATTGGAGTTATTGCGATTAACGTAATTTTAGCAGGTTTTGCAATTTTGGCATTTTACTTCCCACAGTATATATTAATTTCATTGGTTATGGCTATAATAACGTTGTCAATGGGGTATATATTTATTGAGAAGTTACAGCCAATGTATTTGCGGTAAGAACTTTATATGAAAAAAACATTTGTGTTTTTAAAAGGTCGTTATATAGCTTTGTTAGCTGATTTGTTTGCCATACCAATAGCATGGTATGGTGCCTATTGGCTGCGCTTTAATATTGAGTCGATCCCCTCGAGTGAATTTTTACACGCTTCTTATTTACTGCCTTTTTTGATAGGAATTCAATTTTTCTCTTTTTGGTTTTTCGGTCTCTATCGTGGTATTTGGGGTTTTGCATCATTGCCGGATATTGTTCGTATTTTAAAAGCGGTTTTAGTTGGTGTCGCTCTTTCTGTGATCGTATTGTTTTTTGTTCGTTTTCAAATTCCGCGTTCGATTATGCCTATTTATGCGTGGCTACTAGTAAGTTTATTGAGTGGTACGAGATTTTTTTATCGTTGGTTTGTACATCACTATAATAAGAACCTTCGGGAAGGCAAGTGCGTATTAATAGTAGGTGCTGGACAAGCAGCCGATTTACTGCTGCGTGAGTTTGCAAAGAGCGATGCTGCTTATAATGTAGTTGCTATAGCTGATGATGATGCGGCAAAAATTGGTTGCGAGCTTCAAGGGGTGAGAATTGTTGGTGGCTTAGATAAGACTTCTGATTTTATTAATCAATATGGCATTGAATTGGTTATTATCGCGATGCCTTCTGCAAAAGCTGACATTATTCGTAAAGTAATCGGTTGTTGTAAACAAGCTGAAATAGAATTTCGTATTGTACCGCGTTTGAGCGATCTTGTTACCGGTAATGCAACAATAAGTACTTTGCGTGAAGTTTCAGTTGAAGATTTGTTGGGGCGTGAGCTAGTAACGTTGGATTGGCAAGGGATAGCTAAAATAATAAATGGCAAAAAAATCATTGTTAGTGGTGGTGGTGGTTCAATTGGTTCAGAATTATGTCGTCAGATTTCAAGTTTATCGCCAAGCCTATTGGTTGTTGTCGATAATAGCGAGTTCAATTTATATTCAATCGATAAAGAGTTGCGAGAAAAATTTCCGCACTTACATTTAGCTACTTGTTTAGTTGATGTTACTGACTTGGTTTCTGTGCAAAATGTAATTAAGAAATATACTCCAGAAATAATTTTTCATGCAGCTGCTTATAAACATGTACCGCTTTTAGAACATCAAGTGCGTTCTGCTGTGCGTAATAATATTTTAGGGACGTATAATATTGCAAGTGCTGCATGCGATAATAAAGTTGCTACCTTTGTGTTAATCTCGACTGACAAAGCAGTTAATCCAACAAATATTATGGGTGCAACTAAGCGTGCAGCCGAAATTATTTGTCAAAATTTCAACGGTCGTTCAATTACCCATTTTATTACAGTGCGTTTTGGTAATGTTTTAAATTCTGCTGGAAGTGTTGTCCCTTTATTTAAAGAGCAGCTGGTGGCTGGTAAAGATTTGACGGTTACTCATCCAGAGGTAACGCGTTATTTTATGACAATACCTGAAGCAACACAGCTGATATTACAAGCGGTGGTTTTAGGGAAAAGTGGCGAAATATTTGTACTTGATATGGGCGAGCCAATTAAAATTAAAACTTTGGCTGAGCAAATGATTTATCTTTCTGGAAAAAAAATCGGTGAAGATGTAAATATTGTTTATATAGGCTTACGTCCTGGTGAGAAGCTGTACGAGGAATTGTTTTATAATTCTGAAGAATTATTTCCAACAACTCATGTCAAAATCAGGCACGCAAAATATCAAATGCTGGAATGGGAAAAAATAATTGCATATATTACAAACTTTAATAAAATGTGCGCTGCTTATGAGAGTGAGGAAGATTTCAAAAAAATATTGTTGCAAATGGTGCCGGAATATACGGAAGTTTCTATTGACAATAGTAATTCTATGATATAAATTAGCGTTATCAATAGAAACTTTTTAAGCTCTGATGGAAAGACAACAGTTAAAACAAGTCATCATTGACCAGCATCAACCAAATTTGCCAGAGAATTTTGTTGCCAGAAGTATACATGGCGAGCTGGCATCATTGCAAAAAACCAAACAAATTCTGGTAATAACTGGAATTCGCCGCTGTGGAAAATCAACTTTGTTACAGGAAATACGTACTTATGCTAAAGAAAAGAATTATTATTTTAATTTTGATGATGATCGCTTAACTAATTTTACTCTTGCTGATTTTGAATTATTACTTGAATTATTTATCGAATTATATGGTATGGAAAAAACGGCTTATTTTGACGAGATACAAAATATTCCTGAGTGGGAGCGCTTTGTACGTAGACTACATGACCAAGGCTATAAAATCTATATCACTGGTTCTAATGCGACGATGTTTAGTCAAGAGTTAGGTACACGACTGACAGGACGTTATATAAAAATTGAGCTATATCCTTTTTCTTTTATAGAGTACGTCAGTTGGCAGAAACCAGAATTACTAAAGAATGCGCAACTTACTTCGGCGCAAAAAGCGCAGCTGCAAAACCTATTTGCTGGTTTTTATGAAAATGGTGGATTCCCTGAGTTTTTAATTCTAAAAAACAAAGCATATTTACAAAATTTATTCGAAAGCATTCTCTATCGCGATATTATCGTACGTTTTGGTGTCAACGAACGTGCAGTGAAAGAATTATCCGTTTTTTTGGCCAGTAATATTAGTAGTAATATTACTTACAATTCTTTGCGCAAAAATCTTGGTTTAGCGAGTGCTACTACTGTTGCTGACTATTGTAGTCATTTATCGAATAGCTATTTGTGTTTTTTCATAAATCGCTTTTCTTATTCTTTAAAAGAACAAATTCACTATGCTAAAAAAATTTACTTTATTGATCATGCTCTTGCTAAGGTAATTGGTTTTCGCAGTAGTGATGATCGAGGAAAAACTCTAGAAAATATTGTTTTTTTGGAACTTAAGCGCCGTGCTTGTGAAATATATTTTCACAAGCAAAAATATGAATGTGATTTTGTATTAAAACAAGGAACAAAAATTGTAACAGCGTTGCAAGTATGTCTTTCGTTGCAAGACGCAACAACTAAAAAGCGTGAGCTACAAGGATTAATTGAAGCCATGGAAAGTTATGGTTTAACGCAAGGGTATATCCTAACTGAAAATGATAAGATTTCTACTGAACAGTTGCATAACAATTATGTTATACATATTATACCAATATGGTGGTGGTTATTAAAATGATATTAGATTTGACTAGTTTAAGAAAGGCAGTTGCTTCGTTAGAAAGAGCGATAAGAGTGTCTTCTACACAGGCAGAATATCAATCGGGTTCAGACCAAGAAGAAGTGGTGCGTGCTGGTGTAATTCAGAATTTTGAATTTACTTATGAAATATGCTGGAAATTTATAAAACGCTGGTTAAAGATAAATTTTAATGATCCTGCTATTGATGGGATGTCGCGTAAAGAGCTTTTTAGGTTGGCAGCTGAGAGTAGATTGATTAGTAATGTTGAAGATTGGTTTTTTTATCACAAAGCTCGAAATGAGACTACTCATACTTATAATATAGAAATTGCTAAAAGTATTTATCTTACAGCTATACGGTTTGTTGGCGATGCTAGAGTCTTATTGCAAGTGCTAGAGTCCAAAAATGATTGATATTGCACCGCAGCATTTGCTAATTATTAAAAGCATACTGAAGAAGTATGTATCTGGATATGAAATTCGATCTTTTGGTTCGCGCATAACTGGCAAGGCAAAAACGTATTCTGATCTAGATTTGGTTATTATGAGCGAAAAAATTATAGATAAAAAAATTTTATATGCGCTTGAAGATGAATTTGCTGAATCCGATTTGCCATTTCGTGTGGATATACTGGATTGGCAGGCGATTCCAGATGGTTTTCAAAAAATAATTAATGAAAAATCTGAAAGTATATAGTATTTTATGAGTCATGATGTTTTCTTAAAATAATGCAATTAGTGGAGCGATAATGAAAATCACGATTTTTGGTACTGGTTATGTAGGTTTGGTTACAGGTGTTTGTTTGGCTGAAATTGGTCATGATGTTATTTGTGTCGATACCAGCGCTGATAAGATTGCTATGCTTAAAAGTGGTAAATCGCCAATTTATGAGCGTGGATTAGATGAGCTACTGGCAAAAAATATTGCAGCTAAAAAAGTAGAATTTACTGTTGATGCTGTTTATGGAATTAAACAGAGCGAATATTTATTTATTGCCGTTGGTACGCCTTCGTCGAATGATGGATCTGCTGATTTGCAATATGTTTATGCTGTTGCTAAATCTATTGGTCAAAACCTAGACCATGCAGCTGTCATCGTTAATAAATCTACTGTGCCTGTTGGTACGGGTGATAAAGTTAGAGCAATTATTACCAAGGAACTTGCGAAGCGTGGATTGAATCTTGAATTTGATGTGGTTTCAAATCCTGAGTTTTTAAAGCAAGGTGACGCAATAAAAGATTTTATGAAGTCAGATCGTATTATTATAGGCGCGGAAAATGAAAACACACTTAAGCGTATGCATCTTTTGTATGAGCCATTGAAAGCTAAAATTATTTCTATGAATGTACGCAGCGCTGAATTATCTAAATATGCGGCCAATGCTTTTTTGGCAACTAAAATTAGCTTTATGAACGAGCTTGCGCAGTTTTCTGAAAAATTCGGAGCTGATATTTCTAGTATTCGTCTTGGTATTGGTAGCGATCCTCGCATAGGTATGGATTTTTTGTATGCAGGTTGCGGTTATGGTGGTTCATGTTTTCCTAAAGACGTTAGTGCTCTAATTTGGATGGCGCGTGAATATGGGATTGAGACTCCATTGTTTAATGCAGTTGAAAGCATTAATCTGCGGCAAAAACATTTAATTTTTAATCGGTTGAAAAAATATTTTGATAACGATCTAGAAGATAAGGTAATAGCATTGTGGGGGCTTGCATTTAAGCCAAATACTGACGACATGCGTGATGCGCCAAGTAAAGTATTGCTTGAGTCTTTATGGCGCGTGGGTATCAAAGTTCAAGCTTATGATCCGGTTGCTATGGCAGAAGCTAAGAGAATTTATGGCGAGCGGAGTGGCTTTACTTTATGCGAAACTGCTGCTGATGCCCTAGAAAATGCTGACGCTTTAATTATTGTCACCGAATGGGATGAATTCCGTGAGCCAGATTTTAATTTGATTAAGGCTAAATTGCGTCATCCTGCTATTTTCGATGGGCGTAATTTATTTGAGCCGCAAGCCATAAAATCTTTGGGAATAGATTATTATTGTATTGGGCGCAAAAAATAGTAGGTTTAACTAAGTTAAAAACTTATACCAGTTTTCTGAGTTAATGATTTGAACAGAGCTGTTTTCATAGGTTTCTAAAAACCTGGTTGGTTTTTTGAATTTTGCTTTAGGGCTGTATTTAAACTCATAGCCGTTAAGTTTTCCGCTATGTTCTTCGATGTAATCTACCTCTTGTCCTGAATATATGCGCCAAAAATATTGATTATAATAGTTTTTATGATTTTGGTTGTATTTAGTTCTTTCCAGAATACAAAAATTTTCCCATAAGCTACCAATATCGTTTCTTGTGTCAAGCGAGTTGAAATTGTCTATTAACGCATTTCTGATTCCTAAATCATAAAAGTAAATTTTCTTTGATTTTCCAAGTTCTTTTCTCAAGTTTCTGCTAAAAGACCCTAATGAAAAAACGATAAAACATTTTTCAAGTAAATCTATATATTTTTTAATGACTATTTTACTGCATCCAAGAATTTGACCTATTTCACTGTAAGAAACTTCATTTCCAAGCTGTAGCGCGATGTGCTTTAATAGGCTTAATAAAATGCTGGAATTTTTTATACTTTCAAAAGCTAAAATATCTTTATAGAGATATTTGCTGGCTATATTGTATAATTCGTCTTTTGCTTCCTCTTCTGACTTGTTAAAGACAGATGGGTAGGTTCCAAAACGCATTATGTTTTCTAATCTTCCATTCAAATCGAATAAATTAAATTTACCTTTAATTTCCTCTATGGATAGTGGATAAAGTTTAAATTCTCTACTGCGGCCGACAAGAGGTTCTCCTATTTGATTGGCCAGATCAAAGCTGCTTGAACCGGTTGCTATTATTTGCATTTCAGGATAGGTATCAACCAAAATTTTAAGGGTAAGGCCAATTTTGTTAATATTTTGGGCTTCATCTAAGACAATTAAGTCTTTTTCTCCTAAAAAGTCTTTTAGTAGTATTTCATTGGTAGTTTCAAGCCTTGGCTTTACATTCAAAGATTCGCAGTTTAAATAACTTACTCTTTTGCCTAGGAGCTCTTGCTCTTTTAATATTTGCTTTGATAATGTTGTCTTGCCGACGCGTCTTGCTCCATAAATAATTATAACTTTACCTTTATAGAGAATTTTTTCTATATTTTTTTTTATAATTCTTTCAAACATACCGAGTCCATTGAGTGTAGTTTTGGATTTTATATTATCCAAATTATTAGTAAATTTGTATTTATAAATTCCATTTTATCAATTTTTAAGATTTAAGCAATCTTTTAGTTAAGTTGAGGGAATGTAATTCCCGTAATTTGTAGAAATTAGGGGAATTGCGCAAAAAATCGTTTTGTTTTTGCGGAGATTAATCACTATAATCTCCGCATTTATAGCACCGTTATAGGCTTGAATAAAATGGAAAAAAACGAAATTAATCCAGATAAATACTCTTCGTTAGTTGAGATGTTTGTTGTGAGTTGCAGTAAGTTTTCTGATCGGCCTGCTCTTTCCGGTTTTGATCGTACTATGACCTATAGTGAGCTTTTTGCCAAAGTCCAAGCTTTTGCCGCTTACTTACAAAACAAATTGAAACTTAAAAAGGGTGATCGTATAGCTTTGATGTTGCCGAACGTTATGCAATATCACATAGCGTTTTTTGGCGCTCTGCAAGCTGGCTTGATTATTGTAAATATTAATCCGCTTTATACTACTAGAGAGTTGATTGTTCAGCTAAATGACTCTCAGGCAGAGTCCATAGTAGTGCTTACGAATTTTGCCAGTGTTCTGCAACATGCCTTGCCGGAAACTCGTATTAAGAATGTTATTGTTACTGAAATTGGTGATTTGTGCGGTTTTTTTAAAAGACAAATTATTAATTTTATCTCACGGCGTAATGTTAAAAAAACGCCGCCTTGGGATATCCCGAATACGTATAGCTTTTGTCATGCGTTAGCTATCGGTAAAAGGTGTACGCTAGCTTCAGTGCCAATTAAAAATTCTGATATTGCACTATTGCAATATACAGGAGGTACTACTGGAATTAGTAAAGCGGCTATTTTAACACATCGTAACTTGCTTGCTAATATCGAGCAGTGCAATGCTTGGATTGGTGGTGTGTTAGTTCCTGGTTATGAAACAAGTATTACAGTTTTGCCGCTGTATCATATTTTTTCATTAACGGTGTGCTGTTTGTTTTTTACCAATTTTGGTGCCTTGCAGATTTTAGTTGCTAATCCGCGCGATTTACCGCAGCTAATAAAGAAAATTGCAGATCATCCTATATCTGTTTTTGTAGGTTTAGCAACGCTGTTTAATAGCTTGGTTAATACCTCTGAGTTTTGTAGTTTAGATTTTAGCAAGCTGAAGCTTACTGTTGCTGGTGGTATGGCAATGAATAACGCCATAGCAGAAAAATGGCATCGAATAACTGGGAATATTGTACTTGAGGGCTATGGGCTGACTGAAGCCAGTCCAGTAGTGAGTATGAGTCCGCTTACGCGGAAGGAATTTATTAATAGTCTTGGTTTGCCCTTGCCATCTACTGAAGTTTCTATCCGTGATAAGGAAGGCAAAGAAGTTGCTGTTGGTGAAGAAGGGGAGCTTTGGGTGCGCGGTCCACAAGTAATGCAGGGTTATTGGCAACGCCCTGATGAAACTAAAAAAGTTTTAACTCAAGACGGATGGCTTAAAACTGGTGATATTGTTGTTATGGATGAGCGTGGTTATTTATATTTAATCGATCGTAAAAAAGACATAATTGTAGTTGCTGGCTACAATGTTTATCCAAATGAAGTTGAAGCCGTAATTTCTGGTCATCCTATGGTATTTGAAGTTGCCGTTGTTGGTGATGCTAGTAAGCATGCGGGAGAAGTAGTAAAAGCTTTTATAGTGAAAAAAGATGAATCATTGACCAAAGAAAAAATAATTGCTTATTGCAAGGATCGTTTAACTAGCTATAAGGTTCCAAAGCGGGTTGAGTTTGTAGCAGTGCTGCCGAAATCAAACGTGGGCAAGGTCTTGCGTAGGGTATTAAAGAATGGTTAAGTATCGCAGAGATTACACAGCGCCTACTCATTATATTGATGAAATCGATCTTCGGATTGAGCTCGGCGAAGAAAAAGCTGTTGTAGTTGCAAAATCTCATGTGCGCATAAATCCAGATATAAAAAAAATTGATCAGATTGTATTAAATGGCGAAGAACAGAATTTGCAATATATAAAAATTGACGATCAGCAGCTAATTTCTAGCCAATATGAGCCTGGCGAAAAAACTCTAACGCTGAAAAATATTCCTGATAGATTCACACTTGAAATTCGGACAGAAATTAAGCCCCAAGAAAACACGTCATTAATGGGTTTGTATAAATCTAATGATTTATTTTGTACAAAATGCGAGTCAGAGGGGTTTCGTAAGATAACCTATTTTTTAGATCGACCAGATGTGCTTGCTAAATATACAGTTACTATCATTGCTGATAAAAAGCTCTATCCAGTTTTACTTTCAAACGGTAATTTAGTTGCCAGTGGCGAACTAGAAAGCAATTTACATTGGGTAAAATGGGAAGATCCCTTTAGAAAGCCGAGCTATCTTTTTGCGATGGTTGCAGGAGATCTGGATTATATCGAAGATTATTTTATTACGATGTCAGGCAGAAAAATTCAGCTCAGAATTTTTTGTGATAAGAACTATCAGGATCATTGTAAGTTTGCCATGACTTCACTGAAAAAAGCAATGAAATGGGATGAAGAAAAATACGGCAGGGAATATGATTTATATCTTTTTATGATTGCTGCAGTGAGAGATTTTAATTCTGGCGCTACAGAAAATAAAGGGCTAAATATTTTTAATTCTAAATATATTTTTGCAAATCCCAAAATGGCAACAGACCAAGATTATGAGAATATTAGCCGTATTGTTGCTCATGAATATTTTCATAACTGGACGGGTAATCGTATAACTTGCCGGGATTGGTTTCAGCTTTCTTTGAAAGAAGGACTAACCGTTTTTCGTGAACAAGATTTTTCTGAAGACACCTCTTCGCTCACTACTAAAAGAATTGACGAAGTAATTACTTTGAGAGATTCTCAGTTTTTGGAGCATCCTGTTCGCCCGGATTCTTGTATAGAAATTAGGAATTTATATACAGCTGCTGTTTATGAAAAAGGTGCAGAAGTTATCAGAATGATGAGAACTATTTTAGGAAAAGACGCTTTTTGTCGTGGTATGGATCTATATTTTAACCGCTTTGATGGCCAGGCTGTTACGTGCGACGACTTTGTGAGAGCTATGGAAGACGCCTCTGGAGTTGATTTAACCCAATTTAAGCTGTGGTACAGCCAAGCGAGTACACCTGAGCTTCATGTTACATCAAAATACAATCCCAGCAAGAAGCAGTATACACTTATAGTAAAACAAAATGAAAAATCGCCGCTGCATATGCCTTTAAGTATCGCATTGCTCACAAGCAATAATAGCGAGATTGCTAGCATATTGAATATTACTCAAGCCGAGCAAGAATTTACTTTTGAAAATATAGCGGAAAAACCAGTCCCGTCTTTGCTTCGGGATTTTTCTGCACCAGTTAAGTTGTTTTATGCTTATGACGATAAAGAACTTGCTTTTTTGATGGAAAATGACAAAAACCCATTTGCTCGTTTTGAAGCTGGGCAACGCTATATGGCGAAAATTTTGCTTCAGATGATCAGTAAATTAGAATTACCTGAAGACTTTATTTTGGTTTTTAAACAAATTTTGTTTGATAACAAGGCTGATAAGGCATTAATTGCTAAGATGATTAGTTTGCCTTCTGAAACTTATTTAGCGGATTTTATGACCCAAGTAAACGTAGAGGGGATTCACGAAGCAAGAGAGTTTATGCACAAAGAGTTGGCTGAAAAATTAAAAGAAGAGTTTGAGCAAGTTTACAAGTCTAATCTTGCCAATGACGCCGCTGAGCGGAGCTTAAAGAATGCATGTTTGGGTTATTTAACTGTGCAACAAGCAGCTCTACAATTCAAAAATGCCAATAATATGACCGATCAATACGCTGCACTTGGACTTTTAGGCAGCGAGGCGCTAGAATCTTTTTATAAACAATGGAAGCACGAGCCATTGGTAATAGATAAGTGGTTTTCTGCTTGGGCAGCTCTAGGGGAGATAAAAAAATTATTAAAGCATCCGGATTTTAATATTAAAAATCCTAACCGAGTGCGTGCGTTGTTACAAGTTTTCGCCACGGCCAACCCTGCAGTTTTTCATGCTAGGTCGGGAGAGGGATATCGCTTGCTTGCAGATCAGATATTGATTTTAGACAAAATTAATCCTAATGTAGCCGCAAATTTAGTCGGGGCATTTGCTAAATGGAAGCGATTTGATCGAGAAAGGCAGGTAATTATGAAAGAACAGTTAGAGCGTATTTTTAACGAGCCTGGGCTTTCAAAAAATGTTTATGAGTTGGTAAGTGAGGCGTTATGCGTGTAACTGGCTTGCCAAAATTAATTGTAATGGTGCGTATTATACTGACTACTGTAGTGTCAGCGTTATTAATGACATTTGGTTTTGTCTTTTGTAAAAAAAAACGCAGTTACATAAACAAAATAGTTGGTGTTTGGAATCGCAACATGCTTAGGATTGTTCGGGCTAAATTTAAAATTTTTAACCCTTATGGGGTTGAATTTAAGCCAGATCGGCCATATGTTGTCATGAGTAATCATCTTAGCTTATATGATATCCCGCTAATTTTTGCTGCTTTTCCAGGAGCTAGCGTGCGTATGATAGCTAAGAAAGAATTGTATCGTATACCAGTGTTTGGTTGGGGGATCAAGGCTGGTGAGTGTATTTCGATTGATCGTAAGAACCCTCGGCAAGCGCTTAGGGACTTGGCTATAGCTAAACAAAAAATGCTAAGCGGCATTAAAATATGGATTGCACCAGAGGGAGGGCGGTCGCGTACAGGTAAAATAGGCGCGTTTAAAAGAGGTGGTTTTAAATTAGCACAAGATGCACAAGCTATTATTGTTCCGGTTGCAATTGTCGGTAGCAATAAAATTTTGCCACCAGATACTTTTGATTTTAGTCTCGATGAAACTGTCGAAATACATGTTTGTAAGCCAATTGATACTGTAGACTATAGTTTGAAAGATTTGCCAAAGTTGATGGAAGACACAGCTAGAGAAATAAAAAAATTTTGTGAAACATAAAAAACAGAGGAAAACATGAGCGAAGACAATAAAATAGAAACTTTAGGTTTTCAAACTGAAGTAAAGCAATTACTACATTTAGTTACCCATGCGCTTTATAGTAATAAAGAAATTTTCTTGCGTGAATTGATTTCTAACGCTTCTGATGCGGCAGATAAGCTGCGATTTGAATCACTAGCAAATGCTGCGCTTTATGAAAATGAAGCCGATTTGAAAGTTTGGATAGATTTTGATTCCAAAGAGCGAACTATCACAGTACGCGATAATGGTATTGGTATGAGCCGCGATGAAGTAATAGTTAATTTAGGTACGATTGCTAAATCTGGAACTAAAGATTTTTTAGCAGCATTAACTAATGATCAAGCAAAAGATGCGAATTTAATCGGTCAGTTTGGTGTGGGATTTTATTCGGGTTTTGTTGTTGCTGATAAAGTTACCGTAAAAACCAGGCACGCAGGATTACCAAAAGAATATGGAGTGTTGTGGGAATCAAATGGAGAAGGAGAGTTTACAGTTGTATCCATAGAAAAAGCAGATCGTGGTACCGAAGTGATTTTACATTTAAAACAAGATGAAAGTGAATTTCTTGATTATTTTCGTTTGCAGCAAATTGTCACCAAGTATTCTGATCATGTTATGTTGCCAATTATCATGAAAAAGCCTTTGGCAGAAAAAGAAACAGTGGCACAAGAAGAAGTTGTAAATAAGGCAACGGCGCTTTGGACTCTGCCGAAAAAAGATATTAAAGATGATGATTACAAGACGTTTTATCGTCATATTAGCCACGATTTTGAAGATCCATTAGCTTGGACTCATAATCAAGTTGAAGGAAAGCTAGAGTATACGACTTTGTTATATTTACCGAGTCGTGCGCCTTTTGATTTTGGAGCGCGCGATAAAAAACATGGCTTAAAACTTTATGTGCGGCGTGTATTTATTTTGGATGATGCTGAGCAGTTGTTGCCTAATTACTTGCGTTTTGTGCGTGGTGTGGTTGATTCAAAAGATTTGCCGCTTAATGTTTCGCGCGAGATTTTGCAGAGTAATCGTATTATTGAGCAGATGCGATCTGGTGTGATTAAACGAGTTTTAGATATTTTGGAAAAATTAGCAGTCGATGAGCCGGAAAAATATACCAAATTTTGGTCTACGTTTGGGAGCGCACTGAAAGAGGGAGTTGCCGAAGATATATCTAATCAAGAGCGCATTGCAAAATTATTTAGATTTGCTTCGACTAAGGCTGATACTGCTGAGCAAAATGTTTCATTAGATGAGTATATAAAGCGTATGCAGCAAGATCAGGATAAAATTTATTACATTACAGCCGAAGGTTTTAACACCGCAAAAAATTGTCCACACTTGGAAATATTCCGCCAGAAGGGCATTGAAGTGCTGTTGCTTGATGAGCGTATTGATGAGTGGTGGCTGGCGCACTACCATGCCCATTTGGGTAAAGAATTTCAGTCAATTGCCAAAAGCGATATTGATTTGAGTAAATTTAGCGATAGTGTCAAAAAAGAGGAAAAAGAAAAGCTAAAAACTGACTGCGAAGATCTATTGAAAAAAATGCAGAAAGTCTTGACTGATCGTGTTAAAGAAGTTCGCGTTAGTGAGTTATTAACTGATTCTCCGGTTTGTATTGTGACTAGTAAGAGTGATATGAGTTATAACTTGCAGCGTATTATTTCAGATATGGGTCAAAATACTCCTGTTATTAAGCCTATTTTGGAAATTAATCCACAGCATATTCTTATTCAGCAATTAAAAAATATGGCTGATGAAAAACTTTTTGCTGATTGGACGCACTTGTTTTATGAACAGGCAGTTTTAGCCGCTGGCGGTAAGTTGGATGATACTGCTGCATTTGTGAAGCGATTGAATGCATTATTGTCTTAAAGACCCATTAAAAACACCTTGTTCTTCCAAAATAAGGTGTTATAATATCTGTATTCGTCTAAAACAATGAGAATACAATGCGAGTACACCGTTTTGAAGCAGATTTATTATTAAACTGGCTAAGCAAAAAGGGGAGAAAACCTCTTGTTGTGCGCGGTGCAAGACAAGTTGGAAAATCTAGCTTAGTGCGTCATTTATCCGACTTAAGTCAGCGTTTCTGTTTGGAGTTGAATTTTGAACGGTATCCAGAACACGCTGATTTTTTTAAAAGTAACGATCCAAAAGCTATTTTGGATAATTTGAGTGTTTATTTTAAACAATCAATCGATCCTAAAACTTCGCTTTTATTTTTGGATGAAGTGCAAGCAGCTCCCAAAGTGATCGAAACACTGCGATATTTTTATGAAGAATGTCCTGAACTACCTGTGGTTGCTGCTGGATCATTGCTTGATTTTGTCTTAGCGAAACCAGAATTTTCAGTACCGGTTGGGCGCATTGAATATTTTCATTTGGGTCCTATTAGCTTCGAAGATTTTTTAATAGCTCGAAACGAAGAAGCTTTGTTGAAATGGATTAGATCGGTTTCTATTAGAGATACTATTCCTATCCCAATGCACCAGCGTTGCTTGGAGCTAGTTAAAGAATTTTGGTTAATAGGTGGGATGCCAGAGGTGGTTGCGCACTATGCTGAATATCACAACTTTCAAGAAATTAATAATATTAAACAAAATATTTTACAAAGTTATCAAGAAGATTTTTATAAGTACGGCCGTATTAAGCAAGTTCCATTACTTAGACGTGTTTTTAAAACCATACCAAGTTTAATTGGGCAAAAAATAAAATATGTCCAGCTCGATCCTGATAGTAAATCGATTCAGACCAAGGAAGCGTTAGATTATTTAAATTTGGCTAAAGTTATACATCTTGTTTATCATAGCCATGCAACCGGCTTGCCTTTGTGTGCACAAGTAGATTATAAGATTTTTAAAACCATTTTTGTTGATATTGGATTATTATGTTCCGCATTGGGATTGACTCATTTATCGGTTATCCAAGCTCCGGACGGGGTTTGGATTAATAGAGGCAGTCTGGCAGAACAATTTATTGGACAGATTTTATTACAATTGTATCCTCCTTATCAGGCACCAGAATTATACTACTGGATGCGTGAACAAGCTCAATCTGCCGCTGAGTTAGATTATGTTTGGCAATATGAAAATCATATTGTTCCAATAGAAGTAAAAGCGGGAAAAACTGGGCATTTAAAGTCGCTACATTATTTTATGCGAGAAAAACATTGTTCTTGTGGTGTACGCTTCAATACAGATTTACCAACCCTTCTGAATGAAAAAGCCAAATTACCAAATCATGAGCCTTTTTCATATAGATTATTATCTTTACCTTTCTATTTAGCTGGTCAATTAAATCGATTTATTATAGAGTCTTTTTAGCTCGCCTATCATATATAGCGGAATTGTCAGAACGTTATCTTGTATACATAACGAATGTTGTGAAATCTGAATCCCAATGAGCGCATTTTTTTCGCTCATAAATTGTTTTAATGACTTTAGGCGGCCAATTTTTCCAGACTTAACTTCAATTGGAACAATATTGCCTTCTAAATTTACAACATAATCAACCTCAGCTTGACTACCTTTTTTGTCTCTTTCCCAGAAATATAATTCTGGTTCTTCTTCAGGGTTTTGGTAAGCCAGCAATTCTTGACCAACAAATTGCTCGGTAATTGCGCCTTGATTAATTAATAGCAAATCTTGTAATAACAAATTACTCAAGTTTATTTTGCCAGCACGATTCATTAGTCCTATATCAACAAAAAGCAACTTGAATTTTTTTTCATTAATTAACGCATTTAGAGGTAACCCAGAACAACTTGAAGCATTAATCCTGTATAAAAGTCCAGCTTGCGATAATAAAGCTATTGCTTCTTTTATATCAGATGCTTTGCTTTCCGCATCAACATTGGTGTATTTTATTTGTTTGCCAATTAAATTTGGTATTTTTATGAATGCTTGCTGCAAATATTTATGTTTAGTGAGCTTGGCATATTTACCAAAATCATTGCGATAAGTTGCTAATAAATTCGTTTGTAAATTTTGACAGGCATTAAAGTCTTGGTATTTAATGTAATGATCCAAAACTGCTGGCATACCACCTATTATCATATATTCTTTTACTAGTTTTAATAACTCTTGATGCGCAATACTAGAAGGCGGTTTTGCCAGTGTGGCTGTGTTTATGTGGTTTAAAAGAGATTGTTTTTCTTTTGCCGCTAAATATTCATAAAAAGATAGTGGCTGCATATGCAAAAACTGAATTCGACCAACGGGCATATGAAACATCTCATCATTTAATGCAAACTCTAAAAGCGATCCAGCGCCAATTACATGCAGCTCTGGCATCTGTTCTTTAAAGTATCTAAGCGCCATAATAGCTCGGGGACAGCTTTGTATTTCATCTAAAAAAAGCAGAGTTTTTCCTGGGATAATTGGAGTGCTTTGTTTTAGCAAGATTTGATTAGTAATCTCTTGTGGCTTGAGTGTTTGGAAACAATCAGCATAATCTGGCTCTAATTCGAAGTTAATATTAACAAAATGAGGAAAATTAGCGCTAGCAAATTGCTGGATAGCAGTGGTTTTGCCTATTTGCCGTGCGCCACGCAGCAGAATTGGTAAATACTCTGGTGCGCTTTTCCATTTAATTAAGCTGGTAATAATGCTTCTGTACATAAAATAACCCCCATATTTTCACTAAATTTCGTATATTTTATGGGGGTGATTTTATACTTTTTTTGATTATTTTCAAGTGCAATATACAATGCCTGATAAATTGAGTAAAATTGCTCAATTCATTGAGTTATTTTACTCAATTTCAAAAACCTGTAGTGGGGGTGCCACATGTACAAAAGGCCTGTTTATAAAACACTGCAACAAAAATTGCTAGAAAAACGCCTGTTTTTGCAGATTATTTCTGGTCCTAGGCAGGTAGGCAAAACCACATTGGTACAACAAGTGCTGGACGAGTTATCCTGTGTTTATCATTATGCTACAGCTGATGAACCAGGTTTGCTTGATTATACTTGGATCGAGGCACAATGGCACATTGCACGCAAAAAGATCAATAGCAAGAATAAAATCCCTATAATTTTAGCGTTAGATGAGGTGCAGAAGATACCAGAATGGTCAACTATTGTTAAAAAATTATGGGATGAAGATACTAGCAGCAAAACGTCATTGCAGGTTGTGTTACTTGGATCGTCTTCTTTACTAATGCAAAAAGGCCTAGAGGAAAGTATGGCTGGAAGGTTTGAGATTATTAACTTGCCTCACTGGTCATTTTCCGAAATGCGTGATGCTTTTAGTTGGACGTTAGATAAATATATTTATTTTGGTGGTTACCCTGGTGCTGCAGCAGTAGCTAATGATGAACCTCGTTGGGCAAAATATGTTACTGGCTCGTTGATTGAACCAACTATTACGCGAGATATTTTGCTTTTGAACCCAATTTATAAGCCGGCTCTTTTAAGACAGTTATTTCAGCTTGGTTGTCATTATTCTGGGCAAATATTATCACTACAGAAAATGCTGGGGCAATTGCACGATGCGGGTAATACTACTACTTTGTCTCACTATCTTGAGTTGCTTTATGGTGCTGGTATGTTAACCGGCTTGCAAAAATACTCTGGTGCAATCGTAAAACAAAGGGCTTCAAGCCCTAAATTGCAAGTTTTGAATAATGCACTAATGGCCTCGCAGTCTGATATAAGCTTTGCACTAGCAAGACGAAATCCTGAATATTGGGGTCGTTTAGTGGAGTCAGCTATTGGTGCGCACTTAGTGAATAGCGCATTAGGTAGCAAAAAAATACAAATATTTTATTGGCGCAGTGGCAATTTTGAAGTTGATTTTGTTATTAAGAGAGGGGAAAAAATTATTGCGCTTGAAGTTAAAAGTACTAGAAGAGAAGTTTCGCTGCCAGGCATAGCAGAATTTAAAAAAACCTACAAAGATGCCATCCCGCTCCTTGTCGGTAGTTCAAATGGAATTGCATTAGAAGAATTTTTAGCTAAGCCGCTGAGTGAATGGCTATAGGTGTTGGTAATGTTTTATTTGACACCGTCATGATGCGTTCATATCTTTAAAGTAGTGGAATGGTTTTTCTGTTTTGGCGTAGGAGCTACTTTTTGCTGTTTTGCATCATCATTCTTTATATTGCTTTTAATAATAACAACTGAATCTGGTGTGCTATTCAATAGTCGATTAAGAGTCGCGTTATATGTTTTGGAGTCATGGTTATCCGTCGGTCCTATTTTATTTTTATTGGCAGATGATAACTGCTCTTTATCTTTAAGCATTTGTTTTTCTTTTTTATACGAAATGCCAAGTAAATTTCCAATAGTAATAAAAGGGTGCTTAATAAATGTTGAAATTTTAAATTCTTTGGATGAGGCAAGATCAAGAATAGTTTTGGCAACATCAAGATGATTGCTTTCAATAGATAACTCTAAAGCCGTTTTGCCATTTTTGTTTTTCTTATGGGGATCAGCTCCATTTTCTAGGAGTGTGTTAACAATATCAAGATGACCATTTTGAGCAGCAACTATAAGCGCGGTTGCGCCATCGTTAGCTTGTTTATCAATATCAACATTTTGATTTTTTAGGAGTGCGTTAACAATATCAAGATGGCCGTTAAGAGCGGCAAGTATAAGCGCGGTTGCGCCATTATTAGCTGGTTTATCAATTTCAACTTTTTGATTTTTCAGGAGTGTGTTAACAATATCAAGA
Organism: bacterium; assembly: GCA_037142515.1. Taxonomy (GTDB): domain Bacteria; phylum Pseudomonadota; class Gammaproteobacteria; order UBA9339; family UBA9339; genus JBAXAM01. The sequence continues at coordinate 58,231 of JBAXAM010000005.1, forward strand.
TAGCCTTTTTGAGCAGCATACATAAGCGCGGTTGTGCCATTAATATTTTGCTTATTAATAGTAACAGTTCTTGAGTTTTGCAGGAGCGCTTCAACAATATCAGGATGGTTGTTAGAGGCGGCAAGTATAAGTGCGGTTGCGCCATTATTAGCTGGTTTATCAATTTCAACTTTTTGATTTTTCAGGAGTGTGTTAACAATATCAAGATAGCCATTTTGAGCAGCAAATATAAGTGCGGTTGCGCCATCCTTAGTATGTTTATTAACATCAACATTTTGATTTTGCAGAAGTGCTTTAACAGTATCAAGATGGCCATTTTGAGCGGCAAGTATAAGCGCGGTTGCGCCATTGCTATCTTGTTCATTAATACCTTTATGATTATTTGCAGCGGCATACATAATGGCGCCTATATTATTAATTTTAGAATTTTTTATTACCGCTTTTATAATTTCATCATAATCGTTTACAATTGCCCAATTAAGTATATGTTCTGCCTCATTAGGAGAAAATTGTGATTTTTCGAGAAGCTTCAACGCAATATTAGGATGATTGTTTTCGGCGGCATATATGAGTGCGCTTTTACCGGCGCTATCACGTTGGTTAATATCAGCTCCACGCGCTAACACAATATCTACAATTTCATTATAATTATTTACAGCTGCCCAATTAAGTATGTATTGCGCTTCATTAGAGGTAAGGTTTGTTTCAAGAAGCTGGCTTACAACACCAATATTATTATTTGCAGCGGCATACATAATGGCGCTCATTCCCTTTTCATCTGTATTATGAATATTAGAACTTTTTATTACCGCTTTTATGGTAGTGTAACATCCTTTCTGTAAATTATTTTTGACGAGGCAGCATATTTG
>JBAXAM010000006.1:0-58437 GCA_037142515.1 bacterium
ACAAATATGCTGCCTCGTCAAAAATAATTTACAGAAAGGATGTTACACTACCCAACCGGTAATTATACTGTTACTGTAACAGCGGCTAAATCACCAAACTGTGCTATAACCGCGTATAGCATTTCTAACCAAACTAGCTGCTCAATAGATGCCAAGCATAAAACAATTGCTGTAACAGTTCCCTTCCCCACCCCTCTAACCGCTCTAATAGCAACCTTTACAAAAAGCGATGGCTCCACTGCCGAAGTAGGTGACAACCCACAAATTAGCGGTACCACTCCCAATGATTTTACCAGTCCAGTAACGTACACGGTAACAGCAGAGGATGATATTACATCGAGTGATTACACGGTTATTGTAACAAAAAATGCTCCTCAAGTAGGCCAAGACTATGGTGGCGGTACAATAGTTAGCGTTGATGCAACGAACCGAAAAATATTGATATGTTCAAAAAATGATATAGCTCAAACTGTTTGGTCAGAAATTTACACTCCAATATTCGCTAATGCTGGTTGTCTAAGTCGACTATCGTCCCTCTGTCAGAGCGGCACCTACTACTTCGACGAAATAGGTTCTGGTAAGCCTAATACTGAACTAATACTAAAGACGTTAGGTATAGACCGCAACTCAGCAGCTAAGCATTGCACGCAATATCGTGAAGGTGGATATACTGATTGGTACTTACCGTCAATGTGGGAACTGTATGAGGTATATAAAATTTTTCAATCCCCAGTGGCCGGCTACCACTGGAGCTCTACTGTGGACATGGCACATGTAAATAGGCAGGCAATTACACTCAACTTTGATGGTGCCAATTGGAGTAGCGATGACTTTAGACGAGATACTATAAACATTCGCGCTGTTAGAAATGAAAACTATTAAACAAAGTAGTAGCCGAGTCGTGGAGTTAGTCTTTAAAGCGAATTAATACAGCTAACATTACAATAAGCTTATTTAAAAAGCCGGGAATGCAAACAGTTTTGTTCTTCTTGAGATGTTTAAGCGACTTAGCAACTACAACATCAGGTTGCATTGGTTTAATAAATCCATGCGATACTCCCATCTGCATATGAAAGTCAGTAGCAGTCAATCCAGGACATAACGCTTGGACACGTATACCAGTGTTTTTTAGCTCTTTGGCGATTGTTTTAGTAAATAAATTAATAAAAGCTTTGGTCGCAGTGTACATGGCATGTTTACGATATGGGAAAAAAGCCAAAATTGAAGACACATTAATAATAGTTCCAGAGTTTTTAGCCAACATATTTGGCAGTGCTGCATGGGTAAGCTGCATTACTGCTTCAGCATGCACTTTAAGCATATTTCCCCAAACAGTAATATCGCTCGCATTAAAATTGTTTCTACTGCCAAAACCTGCGTTATTTACCAGTACACTCAAGTTTTTTTGCTCTTTTACTTTTTGGATGAGCAGAGCAAGATCGCAAGCATTTGTTAGCTCAATAATAATAACTTCAACATTAATATTATATTTAGCCTGCAACTCTTGGGCGAGAGCCTTAATTTTATTGACGCGGCGACCAGTAATAATCAAATCATAATTTTTACTGGCAAAATTTCGGGCAAAAGCAGCCCCAATACCACTGGTTGCGCCAGTAATTAGGGCTATTTGACGTTGCATGTACCAAGACATGGTGGCTATTATTGCATAGCTATTGATTATTGCCAAAACTTAGTGCAGTATTTGTAGCCTAGAATAATTAGGCTTGAGGAATTATGCCCAAAGAAGATAGTATAGAAATAGAAGGTATTATTGTTGAGTCTTTACCCAACACAGTGTTTCGTGTGAAGCTTGAAAATGGTCACCTTGTAACTGCACATATTTGCGGCAAAATGCGTAAAAATTATATTCGCCTGCTTACAGGCGATGCAGTAACTGTAGAGTTAACACCATACGACCTCAGCAAAGGCCGCATAATTTATCGTAGAATTGATAAAAAACCAGGAAAAAATTATCCCCCAGCATAACTCTCAATTTATTATCGTCGGTCTATCTGGCGGCGTAGACTCTGCTACTGCTGCCTTGCTATTAAAAAAACAGAAGCATCACGTTGAAGCGGTGTTTATGCAAAACTGGCAAGAAGATAACGATAACGGTGGACACTGTTTGGCATCTCAAGACTTAATCGACGCTCAGGCCGTATGTGATACTCTAAAAATAAAATTACATACGGTAAACTTTGCAGCAGAATATTGGCAAAAAGTTTTTAAGCACTTTTTAGATGAATACGCTGCTTTTCGTACACCAAATCCTGATGTTTTATGCAATAAAGAAATTAAATTCCGCGCTTTTTTAGATTATGCCAAATCACTTGGGGCTGATCTTATCGCAACTGGTCATTATGCTAGGCGTACAACAGACGGTGAAAAAGAGCATTTGTTAAAAGGGCTTGATCCAACCAAAGATCAAAGTTATTTTTTATACTTACTTAATCAAGAACAACTTGCTGCAAGTATATTTCCTCTTGGAGGACTGACCAAGCAAGAAGTACGAAAAATCGCTGAAGCTGCACACCTCCAAAACCATGCGAAAAAAGACAGCACCGGCATTTGTTTTATTGGGGAGCGAAAATTCAAAAATTTTTTAAGCGAGTATTTATTGGCCAAACCAGGCAAGATTATCACTACAGATAACAAAACCATTGGACATCATAGCGGACTAATGTTTTACACCATTGGCCAGCGCCAAGGACTAAATATTGGCGGCCAAAAAAACGCAGCCCAAGCTCCGTGGTATGTCGCTGCAAAAGAAATTAAGAAGAATTCGCTCATAGTAACACAGGATCGCACCTACCCAACACTTGCAGCTAAACAACTGATTTGCAATCAACTGCATTGGATTTCTGGCGATGAACCAACGTGGCCATTTAAGTGCAGCGCTAAAATTCGGTATCGTCAACTAGAGCAAAAATGTGTTATCCAAAAACATGGCAAAGATAAATTACTCGTAGATTTTCTAGCTCCACAGTGGGCAATCAGCCCAGGACAATCAATAGTGTTTTATCAACAAGAAGAGTGCCTGGGCGGTGGCGTTATTTTATAACTTATGTCTAGTGTGACGCCGTAGCATTAAGTCGCCAAACTGTATTAAAACACACGCATAAAGCAGGGGATAAAAAAGCACTACAGTAAGCATCGATGCCAATGCTCCACACCACCAGCAGCCATAAGACAAAATAAACTGCGCACCAAAACCAACTGCACAATTAAAAACCATTAGAGGACAAAGTACCGCAAAAGTATGCCACCAATTACCCCACACTAATTTGCAACTGCTTTTTAAGGCAGCAAAGCACCATTTATCATCAAACAAAATCAAAGGCTGCACCATGATCAACAATACAAACATGAAAATTCCTGGCAAAAGCAACACAAAAACTCCCAGCAGACAAATACAGAAGACCAGTAAAACACCACAAACAAATTGAAAATACTTTTTTAAAACAAAAACAAATGAGTCCTGCAGGGTTGCTTCTTGTTCTTTGCCAACCATGTATATTCTATGCAAAAGTACCCCACCTATGTAAGCCATAAGAAGCAGCAAGACTAATAAAATAAAAATATAAATCACATCGTTAGATGTTATATCTGAAAGTTTAAATGTAGACACTTGCGCCTTTTTTGCCAAAGGCACCATACGCATATTCACCCAAGTCAATATACTCGCAATAATACCCATCATAATCGCTGGTAACCAAACACGGGGAAATGCTTTAGAATAAAGCCAAAAAGACGCAAGCCAAGTCTCTTTCACGGTCAACTGCTTATCAGGAAAAATCTTCACAAAACCTCCAATTGTTTACGTAACTTTAAGTCTTTGAATTGCACCAAAACACACGCAATTATCAAAGGAAACAAAAATGTAGTGGTTAATACGTTGTATCCCATGAGTATGTACCAAGTCTTATGAGAAAAATAATGCACTGTAAAAAAACTAAAATAATAAGACTGAAAAATAATAATTTTTGGCAGAAAAAATATCACAAAAGTACGCCACCAATTACCTTTGACTAGTAGGAAGCTATCTCTTAAAGAAGCAAAACTCCCCTTATTATCAAACAAAACCAATGGTTGTACCATAAGAATAGCTATAAGCGCATACATTCCGGGAATAATCAGTAAACACCAGCCCAATAAAACAAAAAGATGCGCAAAAAAAACAGCGATGATAATTTTAGAGTACTTCTTGTTAACATAGCAGAGTGAATCCCATAGTGTTGAATCTTGCCAATCACCAGCAGTCTGCATTCTATGTAGAGCTACAGCAAATAAATAAACATTAAGCACATGAGACAGTATGACCGCAACAATATAAATAATCGAATCTTGCACCATTGCTGCAGCCTGAAACTTTAACGGATAAAACATATTAAAAAATATCGAAGCATTAACCAACACCCCAATAACCGCCGTTAAAAACCAAATTTGGGGAAAAGTTTTACGATATAATCGCAAAGATGTAAGCCACACTTCCATTATGCTCAATCGTTGATAGGAAAAAACTGGCATCATAACTCCTCCAATAAAATTGCTTACTACAAATTTATAGATTACGATTCATAGCAATGTTACCTGAATTAGAACGATTTTACCATAACTTGCAAGTAGAAAAAGCAGAAAAAACATACTGGCAAAATTTGCACGGATCTGCCATCGGGCTTGCTATTGCTTGTGCTGCCACTAAAAATCCATTAGTAATTATCACACCAAATATTCTAACAACTACTCAATTAGAACAAGAACTACAGTTTTACCTTGGCATAGAGCACCACCAAGTGCCAATTTTAGTATTTCCGGACTGGGAAACGCTGCCTTATGACCACTTCTCACCCCATGAAGATATTATCTCCCAACGGTTGCTTACTCTTGCTCAAATACCATCTTTAAAGTCAGGAATTATTCTCGTTGCTGCAACCACATTAATGCATCGATTGCCGCCAAAAAACTATGTTGAAACTAACAGCTTTGTTTTGGAATTAAATGAAATTATTGATCTTGGCCAATTTCGTAGACGCCTAGAAAACCAAGGCTATATTTGCGTCTCAAAAGTAATGACTCATGGAGAATTTGCTATTCGCGGTTCAATCATTGATCTTTTTCCTATTGGCAGCAAAACTCCTTTTCGTATCGATCTTTTAAGTACAAAAGTTGATAGTATCCGCATTTTTAACCCAGATACGCAACGTTCATCAGATAAAATAAGCAAAATTCGCGTACTGCCTGCAAAAGAACATCCCCTAAACGATGAAGCAATTAGCAGATTCCGTCAATCTTGGCGCTCCAAGTTTAGCGGCGACCCTTTAAGATGCACTGTTTACCAAAGCATTATCAATCACGAAAATCACCCTGGAATTGAGTATTATTTACCACTGTTTTTTGAAACAACCGCATCATTATTTGATTATTTACCTATAAACCCCGTTATCATCAAAGTTGGTGATGACGAAAAAATTATGACGCATTTTTGGCAAGAAATAAACGAACGTTATGAACAACTGCGTCACAATCAAGTATATCCCCAGCTTGCGCCTTCAGAGCTTTATATACCGCTAGATAAAATTTTTGGATTTCAGAACGAATTTCCTCAGATTTTAATCAATTCAGAGCGCTGCAATAAAGACACAATTTATTTTAAAACTAAAGCAATTCCTGATGTATTTATTGATAATAAAGCAAAAAATCCCTTAATAAAACTGCAAAATTTTCTTGAGAGTCACGCCAATGCACACATTCTTTTTATTGCTGAATCAGCTGGACGCCGCGAAGTTCTGCTAGATTTACTGCGAACTATTAATATAGCCCCAGCAACTGTTGAATCTTGGCAGGAATTTATTAATAGCGATTTTAGGAAGCCAGCAATTGCAGTTGCTCCAATTGAACAAGCGATATATTTACTGGACCAAACAGAAACTTTGGTAATTACAGAAGCACAAATTTTTGGCGAACAAGTAGTGCAATACCGATCAAATAAAACACGAGTGCAAAACCAAGAAACGATTGTTCGCGATCTTACAGAATTACAGATTGGCGCTCCAGTAGTCCATCTTGATCACGGCATTGGACGCTATTTAGGCTTACAAAAGCTACTAGTTAATGGCTACGAAACTGAATTTCTGGCCTTAGAATATGCCGATCAAGCTAAGCTTTACGTACCTGTTGCTTGCCTTAATTTAATCAGCCGTTATACAGGAGTAAACGCAGAAAACGCCCCTCTTAATCGCCTTGGTTCCAAACAATGGGAGAAAACCAAACGCGCGGCCAAGATAAAAATCCACGATGTTGCCGTAGAAATATTAGAGATTCATGCCAATCGCGCTAAAACACGAGGATTTGCTTTCGATAAACCCAACATTGACTATGAGCGCTTTGCTGCTACTTTTTCCTTCATCGAAACTCCCGATCAAAAACGCGCTATCGATGAGGTAATATCTGATATGATCTCTGATCGCCCGATGGATCGCTTGATTTGCGGTGATGTTGGATTTGGTAAGACTGAAGTAGCTATGCGCGCGGCTTTTCTAGCAACAAGTAGCGGCAAACAGGTAGCTATTCTTACTCCAACTACTCTGCTCGCACAGCAGCATTTTACTAATTTTCAAGATCGCTTTGTCGACTGGCCAATTAATATTGCATTATTTTCCCGCTTTCGTTCTACTAAAGAACAAAAAAATATTGTCGAAAATTTAGACCAGGGGAAAATAGATATTATTATTGGCACGCATAAATTATTGCAAAAAAATATTAAATTTAAAAGTCTAGGTTTATTGATTATTGATGAAGAGCATAGGTTTGGCGTAAAACAAAAGGAACACATTAAGAAACTGGCCCCATACGTTGACATTCTAACTTTAACTGCTACTCCAATCCCACGCACGCTTAATATGGCATTTGCTACTATTCGCGATTTTTCTATTATTGCAACCCCACCGGCAAAACGTTTAGCAATAAAGACTTTTGTGCGTGAGCGTGATAATTATTTAATTAAAGAAGCTGTTTCACGCGAAATATTGCGTGGTGGCCAAGTATATTTTTTACACAATGATCTTGTTACAATTGAAAAAACCGCTCGCGAATTACAACAACTAATACCAACAGCACGCATTGCCATTGCCCACGGTCAAATGCGCAAACAAACTCTTGAGCAAGTAATGAGCGACTTTTATCATCTACGAAGCAACGTACTAATGTGCACTACGATCATTGAATCAGGTCTGGACATTCCAACAGCCAACACTATTATTATCGATCGCGCCGACCGTTTTGGACTTGCGCAATTACATCAACTGCGTGGCCGTGTTGGCAGATCACATCATCAAGCCTATGCTTATTTGATTACGCCGCCATCTTCTGCTTTAACTCCAGATGCAAAAAAACGTCTTGACGCAATTACTTCAATGGAAGACCTAGGTGCAGGGTTTATTTTGGCGACGCATGATCTTGAAATCCGCGGTGCGGGTGAATTACTAGGCGAAGAGCAAAGCGGTGCTATCCAAGACATTGGTTTTAGTCTATATATGGAAATGCTGGAGCAAGCAGTTGAAACACTTAAGACCGGTGGTAAAGAAATAGCAAAATTGAATACAGAAATTGATTTACAAATTCCAGCTTTAATTCCTGATAAATATATAGAAGACATGAATTTAAGATTAATTTTATATAAGCGTATTGCAGGCGCCAAAAGTAAAAACAAACTCGATGACTTGCAAAGTGAAATAATTGATCGCTTTGGTTTATTACCTGAATTTACCAAAAATATATTCAAAATTGCTGAGTTAAAACTAAAAGCACAAAAACTAGGCATAACAAAAATTATCACTGGGACAAGCTGCAAAGGCAATATTGAATTTTCTGCTCATCCCAATGTTGATCCTAATACTGTCATTCAATTAATTCAAAAACACCAAAATATCTATAAATTCAAGGGTCCACAGCAAATAGAATTTACGATTAAGCCAGATGTAACCAAAATAGATTTTTTAAACACTTTGCTAGACGAGCTACTATCTTAACTATTTAATTCGTGGCAACAAAATCCAGTAGGAACCTTGGCTTTTCATGTGTCCAGCAATGAGCTCTGCTCTGTCGCCGGTGCCCCAATAAACATCACCACGTATAACACCTTTTATAGCGCCACCGGTGTCCTGAGCAATCAACAAATGACGAAATATGGTGCTATCTGGAGTCACTGTATCAAGCCAAATAGGCGCGCCTAAAGGAAGATACTTTTTATCAATAGCAAGTGAGCGCTCTGGAGTTAGTGGAACCTGCTGGCTTCCCAATGGAGCATCATTTTTTAGGATTCTAAAAAAAACATAAGAAGCATTTTGGTTTAAAACAATATCTATTTTTTCAGGATGCTGCGTAAGCCAAGCGCGTATATCTTGCATGGAGCTATTTTGCGGTGTCAGTTCGCTATTTTTGATTAAAACTTTTCCAATCGCAGTATAAGAACGTCCATTGGATCCTCCATAACCAATTAAAAACTGCTTTGGCTCTGAATTTAATTGTACAACCGCAGAACCTTGAACATGGGCAAAAGCAACGTCAACTTTATTCTCACACCAAGCCAACACCTGAGATTTTTTATCAATAGCGCCATTAATAATAGCGGCTCTGTCTGGGTAACGACTAAGTAGATGGTCTTTTACCCGGCCTACGATAGTTTTGCCTTTTAGTTTTTCATCAAATGCACCTAGATCTACTTTCACCCAATCATCTGGAATGGCATAAATCGGTTCTATATAGCCCTCATTTTTACTTAAGCTGCATTTCAAAATTGGCAAATAATAACCAGTGAACAACCCTTGGGTTTTAAAATTATTATAAACATGATATGGCCTAAACCAATATTCGAAAAATTTACGAGCACCAGCTACATCACTCTTATCAACCTGATTAATAGCCAAACAAATTTTTTGCCAAGTCTCAAATGTACCGCCTTGTGGCATCGAGTTACTAAAAAGTTTTTGGTGGTCTTGTTTTACAATAGTTGAACACGTTTTTTGCAGGGTTTCTAATGCCAGGTTATGATCATCTTTTTCCCAATCTGGCAAATTCGAAAAATTTGTTTTGATTAAAAAAAGATGTTGCCCAAACCAGCCGCAGTGGAAAGAAACAATACCCACTGCTAAAAACAAAAAAATTACTCCAGATATAATAAGAAATACTTTTTTCGATTTCATTTTTCTAGCTGGTGTTTTTTTACAATTTGTGAAATCAGACTAAAAATATTCGCGTTGCCGGCAATCACACTACCAGTATGCATGTAATTACCATCGCCATTAAAATCGTCAACTATGCCGCCTGCTTCTTTAACTATCAAAGACCCAGCTGCCATATCCCAAGGAGCAAGATTCATCCCCCAAAGCCCATCAATCCTACCACAAGCAACATAAGCAAAATCAAGCACTGATGACCCACTGCGACGTGTCCCAGCAGCATGTGGCAAAATCGCAGCTAGTATTTTTAAGAATACATCAATCTCTTTGGTGTTTTTATGGCCAAAACTAGAAGCTATTACGGAACCAGCGAATTGTTTGCGTTGCGCCACACGCATTCTTCGATCGTTAAGAAAAGCACCAGTACCACGCGTTGCAGTAAATAATTCCTGACGTAGCGGATCATAAACTAAGCCATGCTCAATTATATTTTTAAATTGCACACCAATTGATATGCAAAAGTGCGGATGTCCATGAATAAAATTAGTAGTGCCATCTATGGGATCAATAATCCAAGTATAATCACTCTTGCCGCTTTTGCCGCTTTCTTCACCAAGAATGGCATGATCAGGATATGCATCATGAATAGTATTAATAATTTCTTGCTCTGACTGCTCATCAGCTTCGGTGACAAAATCGTTATGACTTTTTTCTGAAATCTTAACAGTATCCAAGCGATCGGTAGCACGCAAAATAATTTTGCTAGCACTACGTGCGGCTTTAACAGCAATGTTCATTAAAGGGTGCATATAAACCTAAACATAATTAAAACTGTTAAAGCATACATCAACCAATGTACTACGCGCCACTTACCCGTAGCAACTTTTAATAAAACATAAAAAGTAATGCCAGCGGAAATTCCATTGGCGACGCTGCAGGTGAGCGGCATAAGAATTATAGTCAAAAATGCCGGCATACCTTCGCTAAAATCTTTGAAGTCTATGTTGTGCACACTAGAAAGCATAAGTGCACCAAGCAATATTAGAGCAGGCGCCGTAGCAGCGTTTGGAATAATTATGAACAATGAGCTTAAAAACAAGGACAATAAAAAAAGTATACCGGTGGTTACTGCTGTCAACCCTGTCCTACCACCAGCGCTTATTCCCACTATGGACTCAAGATATTCAGTCAATGTTGGTGATCCCAAAAATGCACCAAAACAAGACCCAATAGAATCAACTAGCATTGCTCTACCAATTATTCGCTTGCTATCTGGTTTATCCAAAACACCGGCCTTATGCGTCGTCGAAATTAATGTACCAAAAGTATCCATTAAGCCGACAAAAACAAAAGTAAAAATCACTGAAAACATACCGAGATTCAACGCGCCTTTTATATCCAAAGCACCTACATTTAAGTTCTGCCAAGATGGCAGCCCAAAATGAATGCCGTGAACATTAGTCAACCCTAACGGAATTCCAATTATAGTACTTATGACAATACTCAGCAAAACAGCTCCCCTAATATTTAAAGCTACAAAAACTGAAACCATTGCCAACCCAATTAACACCAACAAAGTATCTGGATTAGAAAAGCTGCTTAAGTTCAAATTCCATTCAAAAAATGCCAAGTGAGCTATCCCCCTGGACGAATTAATTGCATTAAGCGATGGTCCAACACGGGTAACAACTTCTATTAGATGCGACATTTTTAAGCCAATAAACGTAATAAAAAAACCAATACCAACAGTCAGCGCATGCTTTAAAGAATTGGGAATTGCATCAACAAGTATCTGGCGAACACGAACCACTGTAAGAATAAAAAGGATACCACCTGAAACAAAAACAGCGCCAAGTGCTGTCTGCCACGGTATACCATCTTGCGTAACAACAGCAACAAAATAGGCGCCTAATCCCAAGCTTGGACCAAGAGCTACTGGCAAGTTAGCAAAAACCCCCATCGCAATACTAACAAAGCCTATACCCAAACAAGTTGCAAAAAACACTGCTTCTTTGCCCATTCCAGTATCAGCTAAAACCGTCGGCATCACGGCTAAAATATAAGCCATGGTTATAAATGTTGTTAGACCGGCTAGTAGTTCAGTCGTTATTGTTGTTGCATTTCTATTTAATTTAAAAATTTTATTTAGCACAAAATATCCTTACAAATTAACTGCTGTTATATGCTCGGTCCCCTCTCCTTGTGTTCTTCTCCTGTCGCCTCTGTACTTAAATCTCTTACAAATTCCGCTATTGATTTATCATGCTGCCCATAAAGTTTTTCACTTAGTTGGCTATAATTATTATGGTATTCGCTCATTTGTTTTTTCAATACCTTTAATAGCTCAACAGCTTTTGTTAACTCCATATTATCCTCCCTAATTTTTAGATTAGCAGTGTTTGACGTATTTTATCTAAAATTCGCCTAATAGTTATGTTTTGCTCTGTCAATTTTTCTATATGCAGCTGTTTAGACATTTCATTCTTAAAACCATCTATCAATGATTTTTTAAATCCTGTCAAATGTCGCGTTACTCCCCTAGAAGCCGCGAGTTTACGCCACTTTGCTACATCAGCACTAGATAAAAAATCAGGAGGTTCACTACCAAACATTGTCGCTGGATTATCCAACGCCTTGATGGCAGTTTCAAATTCCTTGGTTCGTCTATCTAACTCTTCTGTAAGTCTAGCTTGCAACGCCATAACATGCTGGTCTACCTTATCTATGGTAGGATCCATTTTTTCTATTAACTCTCCATATTTTCTGGGGTCTTTAGCCAGCTCCAACAACTGTGTTATCTCGTTATTCACCTGAAGCATGTGCTGTTGTATTTTTTCACTACTAATATAATCAACACTCGTAAGACCAGTAGGATCCATAAATAACTCCTCTCGTATTTTTTCATTTTCTCCCAAAAGCATGGACATTATACTTGCGCTGCCCTGTAGCAGCAAATTTTATTTTAAAAACAGCTCCCTACTCTTAAGCGGCTTGTTACCCAGCAAAATAGCCAATACCGAACGCAGTAAACGCTTAGCATCACGAAGCTCATCAGGTGTAACTAATGTTCCAACATGCAGAGCTAACAAACTCTGTCCGAGAAAATTGTACTGATCATTAGACTTAGCTTTTTTCAAACCAACGCCAAACTCAAAAATATATTTTTCGCTTGATAGCACCGACTCACTATCAATTGTTCGATCCAGTTGCAAGCCATAACCAATATCTACCAGCAAGTATTTCTCAAATAATCTGAGCGCAGGTTCAGGCTGCACAGTATCAGCCAAAACATTAAGCGTATACTGGTAAGCCTGATAAACATTGGGGTGCGGCTCATGTCGCTGCAACAAACGTATCAGCAGCTCATTCAAATAAAAACCACTCAAGAGCATATTCCCTCTAAGATTATAACTTAAACCATTTGCCTCCACTTGCCGCAAAACCTGCAAATCAGTTTTACCACTAAAAGAAACTAGTAAGGGCGAAAATGGCACGAGCAATCCATTCAACCGTGAACGTTGATTTCGTACACCGCGAGCAAGAACAGTTAAACGTCCACGCTCTGCAGTTAATAATTCAACCAAAAGACTAGTATCCCGATAAGGCCTAGCGTGTAGAACAAAAGCAGGTTGTAGTACCGTGCGCACAATAATAGTCATGTTTTTTTTGACAAATACAAAAGTGGATTAACCGGCTTGCCGATTTTACGTATTTCAAAATGGAGCCGTACATTTCCTGCATCATCGCTTCCCATGGTTGCAATTTTTTGCCCGGCAATCACCGCTTGGCCTTCATGTACTAATATGACCTTACTGTAAGCATAGGCGCTTAGGTAATCATCATTGTGTTTTATAATAATTAACTTGCCATAACTACGTATTCCTGTACCACTGTACACAATTTTACCGGAATTACTTGCAAGTATTGGATCGTCATACTTACCCTTAATATCTATCCCTCTGTTACCAACTAGGTTACTATCAAACCTTGCAACTATAGCGCCTTGCGCTGGCCACAACCAGCCCTTTAACGGCAAAAAATTATTTTTCGCGGCTTTCGGCGTAGCAATATATAAACGCTGACCCAAACACAAAGAGTATGGGGAACTTACATTGTTTCTTTTGGCAAGATCGCGATAATCTAGACCAAACGCCCAGGCAATAGAATACAAAGTGTCTCCCTTTTGTACGACATAGGCGTTTTTTCCAGCAGCAGACTCGTGCCATCCCTCTCTAACTGGCGGCAGTTTAATAAGCTTGCGATGGTGGTGGGAACATCCAGTAATTAAAGAAAGTAACAATAATAAAACGAAGCTACATGTATTCATTAGATTTTTTTAATTTCTATGTTCTACACAATAACAAATCCGCGGTCCAGCTTTTAATCATGTCAAAAGCAGCATAATTAGTCATGTCAATTTGAAGTGGAGTTATGGATACATTACCATCTTTAATTGCACAAAAATCGGTACCAAGACCAGCGTCTTCTGCATCACCAGATGCTCCAATCCAATAAACTGGATAACCGCGTGGATCAAGGGCTTTTATCGCAGGCTGTGCCGGATGGCGCCTACCCAAGCGAGTTAATTCAAACCCTTTAATTTCTTCAATAGTAACATCTGGAACATTGACATTCAATATTGTTGCTGGTGGTAATGGATGCTTTTGCAGACGCTCAACAATTTGTCTAGTTATGATCGCCGCAGTCTCGTAGTTTTTTTGTGGATCTTTTCCGACAAGCGAAACAGCAATTGATGGCAAACCAAGCGTTCTTCCTTCAGAAGCCGCAGCTACGGTACCAGAGTAAATAACATCATCACCTAGATTTGCTCCAGCATTAATACCTGAAATCACCATATCAAATTTCATCTCTAATAAACCAGTAACGGCCAAGTGAACACAATCCGTTGGTGTACCCGTAACACTATAATAGCCATTATTCAGTTGCTGGACTCGAACTGGAACTTGTATGCTAAGTGAGTTACTGGCACCGCTACGATTACGATCAGGAGCAATAACTACTACTTCTGCAATTTTTGCAATTTCATGTGCAAGTGCAACTATGCCATGAGCATAAACGCCATCATCATTGCTTACTAAAATTCTCATACTTTCCCCTGCTTGCTTTTTGTCACTATACCGCAATTGTGAAAATTTTGGAAATTTAGTATGCTGCTAACTTATGAAAGCAATTATTGTTGCGGGCGGTACACCGCCTTCAAAAAAGCTGTTAAAAAAAGAAATCACGTCCAAAAGTACCATTATTGCCGCTGATAGCGGGGCAGATTGTCTATGGAAATACAAAATTACTCCTGATTATTTAATAGGCGATTTTGATTCAATCAACAATCAAGCTCTGCATTTTTGGATAGATAAAAACATCCCAATTGAACGCCACCCGCAAAATAAAGATATGACAGATAGTCAATTAGCACTAAAAAAAGCTACTGCTCTCAACATAAAAGAAATTGTTTTTCTTGGGTGCCTTGATGGCAAAAGAGTAGACCATCTATTGGGCGCTTTTGGTTTATTAGCAGAATGCTTGGATTTAAGCATTACTGCCTACTTAAAAGATGATTATCAAAATATAACTTTATTGAACAAACCAACAATAATTCATGGCAAGAATAAAGAAATTTTTTCACTACAAGCTTATGGAGAGCCCGTTAAAAATTTAAGTATTAGCGGCAGCAAATACGAACTAAAAAGCTATGAACTCAAAATGGGAGATGCTCTAACGCTGTCAAACGAATTTCAAGACCAATATGTTAATATTCAATTTACTGACGGCCGATTAATACTAATTCGCCAAGAACGCTTGCGCATTTTGTAAATAATAAGTGGAAGTAAATAAAAGCCTACAAAACCAGCAATCAAAAGCAATTCATAAGTTTTAATACTTCCTACTTCAATTTGAGTTGGTGGAATAAAACCAATTAACACAGTAAATATACTCACCAAAATCCCGGCAATACCAACAACCCATATACCAACGTTACCAAATGGAATTTTATAGGCACGTTTAACTTGTGGATGCTTATAACGTAGACGAATTGCTGCTGCAAAAATAAATATATAACATGATAAAGCCAATACAGTGGTCAAATCAGCTAAAAACCAAAAAGAACTATTCACCGTAGGCATTATTAAATACACCAAGCTAATAATAGAAAACACAATTGCTTGGATAATTAAAATTGCCACTGGCATTTGCTTCGAATTTACCTTTTGTAAAAATGGAGGAACACAACCATCTTGTGCTGCAGTCAATAAACCTCGACTTGGTCCGACAACCCAAGCAGCAACACTGCCAATAACACCAATAATAATCAATACTGCAACAATTGGCATTAACCAACCTAAATTAAATGTTGTAAAAAATAGACTAAAAGCATCGAGCAACCCTGTTACCAAACTTAATTTCAATTCCTTGGCTGGTACTATGGCTGCCACAGCAAGTGTTGATAACACCAATGACAATAAAATTATTATCGTCGAATAATAAAGCGCCCTAGGATAATCACGCTGAGGGTTTTTTACCTCTTGGGCGTGAGTAGCTGACATTTCCATGCCAAGTAGACTGTATATAACAGCCGTTAGCCCAACCAAATCACCTGGTTTAGATATGTGAGGAAAAAATGCTCTAACACTAATATCCATGCTAAGTGGTTTATCTTGCAATAGCCATATACCGCAAAGAACTGCAATAAACATCATGGGAACCAAGGTCCCAATAATTGCAGTCACTGTGCTTAAAGCACCAGAAATATGCATACCACGTAGTGTTATAGCTGTGATTAACCAGTATGTAACAACAACCACAGTTAACACATACCAAGCGTTATTCGCAAACTTTGGATTAATAATATAAGCTAGCGTACCAGCCAAAAGAGAAAGTACAGTTGGATACCAGCAAATATTATAAATCCATTGAATACAAATCACCATAAACGCAATCGGTACACCAAATGCTTCACGTACCCAAACATAAACCCCACCAGTTTGAGGCCAACCTGTAGCTAATTCAGCAGATATCAGAGCGCTAGGAATAAAAAATAATAAAGCGCACGCGATATAATAAAATAGTGCTGAAAAACCATAAGTTGCAGCCAATGGAATATTGCGCAAGCTGTCAATGGCAATGACGTTGATCATAACCAAGGTTAATACACTCATTAGCGGCTTGTGTGTCTTCATAACGTTCTTAACCAATTAAATATTTTTATAAACATCTTTTCTATACCCAACCTTCACAACTAAAATCAAAAGTTCATCCTCATATATCTTACAAATAACACGCGCGTCTTGAACACGATAACGCCATAATCCGTGCTTATCATAAGAAAGCGGTTTACCAAAACGTCTAGGATCTTCACAGGTTGCAATACGCTCTTTTAAATATCTCAATATATCATCCTGCAACGTAGCTGAGAGCTTACGTAATTCTTTGGTCGCGTTTTTATCTAACCTAATCTTCCAAATCAAGTTTATTCTCCACCTCATTTAGCGAATAGGTTTTCCCATGTTTTTCTAATCTCCTTAAAGAAATATAAATATCTTCCATTTCCTCGAGGCGATCAAGAATCGCTTCTCGCACGTAATAAGCTTTAGTGCGTCCGGTCTGAGAGGACAAATAGCATAAACGTTTATCTATTTCTTCAGGCAATCTTATACATAATGTACTCATGTAATTAATACTCCAGATTGTAATAACAATAAATCAAATGTAATACACATATACCATAAACAAATATTATTGACAATAGAATTCGCAACTTTTACTTTTTTATCCTATAATACAAAAAGATAAATTAAGGAGTTTGGGTTTAATGTTTAAGCTAAGTGGCTTATTGAAAATTGCGTTAAAACTTTTAGTCAACGATGGCGGTAAGTTTTTTACTCTTATTATCGGCATAATGTTTGCCGTATTTTTGATTATGCAGATGACCTCATCTTTTGTCGGCGTAATGCAACGAACCTCTGCAGACATTATTAATGTTGGCGCAAAAATTTGGGTGATGGACCCATCAGTAACATCTGCCAGAGACAATATACCCTTACCCAACTATATATTAGATGCTGTCAGAAGCATGAACGGGGTAAAATACGCCATACCAATTTATATTGGTAGCGGGCTGGTAAAATTACGCACTGGCAGGTACCAATCAGTCGAAGTAATAGGGCTAGATGATACAACTTTGTTTGGACGCCCTGCTATTATCAAGGGCAGTATAAATGCAATTTATAACAATGATGCGTTTATCGTGGTTAAAAATGCTGATTATGAAAAATTAGATAGTCCAGCAATCGGAACAACTTTCGAAATCAATGACCATCGTGGAGTTGTTGTAGCTATAGCAAAATGCTCTATGAGTGGACTTTTCGGCACACCAGCGTTTTATACCACTTATACCCGAGCAATCAGAACTCTGCCAACCACACGTTTCACCATGTCCTATATTTTAGCTCATCCAAAAAACGAGCTTGATTTAATTCACATCAAAAAACAAGTCAGAGATCTTGGCTATATGGCGATAACCGAACAAGAATTTGTCAACATGAATACTAATTACTACATGTTTAAAACAGGAATGGGTACAAATATTTTAATCATGACCCTAATTAGCTTTATTGTGGGTTTATCTGTTGCAGGTCAAACCTTTTATACTTTTGTTTTAGAAAACTTAAATAAATTTGGCGCATTAAAAGCTATTGGCGCTAAAAAAAGCGATCTTATTCAAATAATATTGTTTCAATCAGGAGTCGTAGGATTTTTGGGCTATGGCCTTGGCGTATTCTTGTCTTCAATCATGATCGCTTTGGCTAAATTAAGACTAGCTAATTATGCCTCAATGGTTACCGCTGGCAATCTTTCCTTTTCATTTTTTATGGTGTTACTTATTATTGCCTTTTCGAGCTATATTGGCATCAGAAAAGTATTAAAAATAGAACCATTTGACATCTTTAGAGGCTAGCATAAGTGATCTTACAAGCAAAAAACTTAGTTAAATACTTTGGTACTGAAGACAACAAAACTTATGCTGTCAAAGAAGTAAGCTTTGATATTAAATACGGTGAGATGCTCTATATTATAGGACCATCTGGCTCTGGCAAAACTACATTGCTGAGTATTATTTCTGGTATTCTGCGCCCAAACAGTGGAACAGTAATAAGCAAAGGACAAGAGCTATGGAAACTTACTGATGCTGAACTAACTAAGTTTAGGCTTGATAATATAGGCTTTGTGTTTCAAGATTTTAATTTATTCCCTAAGCTTACTTCTCGAGAAAATATTGCGATACCCCTAATATTGCAGCGAATAGAATGGGGTGAGTGCATGGAAAGAGCTCAAAAAACTTTAGAGATTGTTGGGCTTAAAGGCAAAGGAAATCTGCCGCCGTATAAATTGAGCATTGGTGAACAACAACGCGTCGCAATTGCTCGGGCTATAATTGCCCAGCCGGATTTGCTCGTTTTTGATGAACCAACAGCATCTTTAGATGGCTCTACAGGCAAAAAAATTATTGCATTTGTCAGAGAAAATATTTTGAATGATAAACGAGCGATAATACTTGTTACCCACGACAACCGAATTTATAATGAGGCAACGCGAATTTTGCGCATGGAGGATGGAAAAATGATGGGCGAAGTAGACAAAAACTCTAGGGTCATAACTGATGAAAACTAGGCTATTATTCATTATTGCTATATTAGGACTATTAGCCGGAGCAATAAGTGTTTATGTGTATGCCGTTAAAGTAAAATCACAACCACCACTTGCAATTAATTACAACCCTTATGATGACGGAATTTATGCCACCGGTATTGTTGAGAGTTTTCAAACCAATGGTTCTAACGTTAATATTTATCCAGAAGTTGCTGGCAAAGTAATTAAAATTTTTGCGCTTGATGGTCAAAATGTAAAACAAGGAGATATTCTTTTAATTATCGATGATTCAGTTCAAAGAGCTATTGTCGCTAAGGATTTAGCTCAAGCTAGAGCAGCTTTATCACTGCTTGAAGAATTAAAAGCCCAGCCACGTAAAGAAGTTTTGGATGTTTCTATTGCACAATTAAAATCTGCCAAAGACCAGTTAGAAAAATTACAAAAATCTTATAAATTAAATCATAAATCAGTCAGCAAAAACGACTTAGACAATGCTATAAACGCAGCAAATATAGCACAAAAACAATACGATCTAGTCAAAGCTGGCGCCTGGATTTACGACATACAAACTCAAGAGAATCAATACAAGGCAGCAGTACAGGCTTATCAGTCTGACAAGGCGTTACTGGATAAATATACAATAAGGGCTTCAGCTGACGGTATAGTGCTACGCATGGCAGCCACTGTTGGCAATTATATTTCACCACAGGGTGTCTATGATACTTATACACAAGGCATGATTCCAGTAGCAGTAATGGGAGCAGTAGAACCATATCTGGCGGTAAGGTGCTATGTCGATGAGATATTAGTACCGCGGCTACCAAAACCAGAATTATTAGAAGCTCAAATGATGATAAGAGGAGAAACTAATTACGCCATTGCATTAGAGTTTATCAGGATGCAGCCCTACACTATTCCTAATATTGAACTTTCTAATGAAATCGCAGAAAGGGTTGACGTTAGAGTACTACCAATTGTCTTTAAATTTAAAAAACCAACTGATATTAATATATTCCCTGGTCAATTAGTTGATGTTTACCTAAAAGGAAAAAAGGTAAATGGCAAATAAATTCTGTACATTTTTCCTATTATTGGCGCTTATTAGCGGCTGCGCCTTATATACGAGTCCCAAAGCACCATCGCTACAAGTACCAACGACTTTTAAAAATGCCAATAAATTTACATACACCAATCTCAAAGATCATTGGTGGAAAAACTTTAATGATGAAAAACTAGATCGATTAGTGAATTTAGCCCTACAAAATAATTTAAATTATCAAATTGCCTTAAAGAATATTCAAGTTGCTAGAACTTATATTATGGAAAACGCTTCATCGCTTTTTCCACAAGCAAATTTAAACTTGAGCGCGGCACGTAATGCAACTTCTACCAATGCACTAAACAATAAATATGTGAGTACCGCCCAACTCTACAATCTATATCAACTCAATGGCTCTGTCTCTTACGAGGCTGACGTTTGGAGCAGAATAAGAAATAGCGTTAAACAGGCTATAACTAACGTAAAAATTAGCGAAGCCGATGGCAATGTTGTTAAATTAGCTCTCATTAGCGGTGTGGTAGATTCTTATTGGCAAATTGTTTCACTAAACTCTAATTTAGCCAATTTAAAGCAGCAATATAGTGCGGCTAGTGAAATTGCGCATCTCAATCAAAATCAATATAGTGGCGGTCTAGTCAACATTGAACCAATTGCTAATGCTAAAACCCAAGTAGAAAATATCAAAAACAATATTAATAACCTAGAAAAGCAACGGCAAATATTGCTGAATACCCTAGCCTATTTAGTTGGCGCTTATCCAGAAAATTTTAATTTCAACATAACAGGCAATACATTGCCGAATTGTACGCTACCGGCAGATATGCCTTCACGTATGTTAACTAATCGACCAGATATCCAAAGCTCTTTTTATCAAGTTATCTCTTATGGCTATGCGCAAAAACAAAGCTTATCTGCTTTCTTTCCCACTTTTATGCTAACGGGCGCATATGGTTTTGCTAGCCTTGGTCTTAGTAACTTTACAGCTGGGGGCAGTGCGCTTTGGAATTTTGGCGCTACTGCTATACAAACCTTGTTCGATTTTGGAAAAACATATTGCCGCTACAAACGCGCCAGATTACAATACGAAGCAGCGGTTTTGACTTATAAAAACACGGTAGTTAATGCCTTTATGGAAATAAACAACGCCCTTGTTTCTTATAAGCAAGACTACTTAGCCTTAAAGGCATCACGTAATGTAGTGCATCTTGCTCGTGAAAAACTCGATTTGGCTAACGCACAATATAAATCTGGAGTTATAAACTATATTACTTATCTTGGTTATAAACTAACATTTTTGCAAAGCGAATATACACTGACTACACAAGCTCAGATATTGACTTCTGACACAATTCAAACATATAAAACCCTTGGAATGGGATTAACAGGTACACTACATGAAACTATCATCACTAACAGCATTAAACCCACTTGATGGTCGCTACAGCGAACAATTAGCCGAAGTTGCACCGCAATTTAGCGAGCTAAACTTAATTTTAATTCGTTTGGCCCTCGAAATAGAATGGCTCAAAACTTTAGCGTGCGAAAAAAAGATAAAAGAAATCAAGCCGTTTACTAGAAAAAACATGAGGTTTCTGTTGAATCTAATTGAAAAATTTGACAAAAAAGATGTTATACGCATCAAAGAGCTTGAAAAAAAGACCAATCATGACGTCAAAGCAATAGAGTATTTTCTCAAAGAAAAGCTCGCAACTAGCAAGCAACTAAAAACCTATCGAGAGTTTGTACACTTTGGTTGCACTTCTGATGACATTAATAACTTAAGCTATGGCATAATACTTACAAAAACGCTAGAGAAAATATTGCTGCCCACAATGAGTGGAATCATATTGCAACTGAAACACATGGCTCACAATTATGCAGAAATACCAATACTCGCTCACACTCATGGACAAGTTGCTACACCGACTACTTTTGGCAAAGAAATTGCAAACTTCGCTTATCGCCTAGCAAGGCAATTAGATTACTTGTCGATCACGCCAATCCTTGGTAAATTTAATGGCGCAGTCGGCAATTTCAATGCTCAAGTGGCCGCCTATCCCGAAGTTGATTGGCAAAAAATATGCCGAAAATTTGTTGAAGGGCTAAACCTTGAGTGGAATCCATATACTACCCAAATTGAACCCCATGATTGGCTCGCTGAATATTGCGATATTCTAGCGCGATTTAATACTATCCTTATTGGGTTATGTCGTGATACCTGGAATTATATTTCAATTGGTTATCTCAAACAAAAAGTAAAATCTAGTGAAGTTGGATCGTCTACTATGCCGCACAAAGTTAATCCAATCGATTTTGAGAATGCTGAAGGTAACCTAGGGCTGGCTAATGCTTTACTCAACCATTTTTCGAGCAAGCTGCCAATTTCACGCTTACAAAGAGATTTAACTGATTCAACCGTAATGCGTAATTTAGGTGTAGCAATTGGCTATTCTGTACTTGCCTATAAGTCGCTCCAAAAAGGCTTAAACAAAATTGAAGTCAACCGTGTCGCCATCTCCAAAGACCTTGATAATCATTGGGAGGTGCTAGCTGAAGCAATTCAAACAATAATGCGCCGCTACAACATCGAAGCGCCTTACGAAAAAATGAAAATTTTAACTCGAGGTCAGAAACTCGAACCAAAAACTCTACAAAATTTCATTAGCAAATTAAACATACCGAAAGAAGCAAAAAAACGACTACTGAAACTTACGCCGCACAACTATCTTGGCAAAGCAGTTGAACTCGCAAAAATATTATAAATACCATGTCAAATGAAAAAATTATACCTCTTCCACTGTTTGATACTATCGAGAATATCAATGAGCCTACTCCCAATTGCGTTAAATTGTACTTAACAAATATAAATCTTCCTGGAGTTGAACAAGAGTTTGAACTAGGACGCAAATTTCTCGATAGCTATAGCGGATCTTATGACACCTTTAATGCCTATCGTCGCGAAATTGAACGCTTTTTGCACTGGTGTTGGTTAATTTCTAAAAAAATTATTAAAAACATTGATCGAAACGATATCAAACATTATTTTGATTTTTCACAGCAACCACTGCTCACCTGGATTACAACCAAAAATATTCAGCGCTTCATTATTAAAGATGGTACTAAAATTCATAATACTGGATGGAGACCTTTTGTTGTTAGAATTTCTAAAGCTAAACACAAACAAGGCAATATCCCTGACAAAAATGATTACAGCTTGAGCAATAATTCAATTGCTGCACTAATTGCTGTTTTAAGCACTTTTTTTACGTTTTTGCAGCAAGAAAGCTATATTGAAGTTAATCCAGTGCAGCTAGTTCGTCAAAAAAAACGCTATATTCAAAAACAACAAACCCACAGAGTTACCCGTAAGTTAAGCCAACTGCAATGGCAATATGTAGTTGAGACTATAGAAAACCTGGCAAATAATAATATAAAATTCGAGCGCCATTTATTTTTAATGGCAATCTTTTATTTATTAGGATTACGTATTTCTGAAGTTGCTGGTTCGCAAAACCATACTCCAACCATGTCTGACTTTGCCCCTGATAAAAATAGCCGCTGGTGGTTTAGTACTGTAGGTAAAGGAAATAAGGCTCGTGATGTTGCGGTACCAGATGCTTTGCTTGAAGCCTTAAAACGCTATCGCACTAGCTGCAATTTATCACCACTGCCCTCGCGGGGTGAATCTACGCCACTGCTTAACAAAGACCGTGGTCACGGAAATTTGGGAACTAGGCAAGTACGTAATTTGGTACAACAATGTTTTGATTATGCAATTAAACGTCTGCGCAATGATAAAAAAGAAGATACAGCGCAAGATTTAGAAGCAGCAACAGTGCATTGGTTAAGACACACTGCTATTTCTGCTGATATTGAACACCGTCCGCGCGAACACGTACGTGATGATGTTGGTCATGAAAGCTCGACCATCACAGACCGTTATATTGACATCGATCGCATTGCCCGTCACAATTCCGCAAAAAATAAACAATTAAAATGATCACATCAATAAACCACATTACTCTTGGTGTTAAAGATATAAAACGCTCATTTGATTTCTATTGTGATGTTTTAGGTCTAAAGCCATTGTGCATTTGGGACAATGGCGCATACTTTTTAGTCGACAATTTTTGGTTTTGCCTAAACACCGACCCAAGCGTAAATCCAGACATAGGTTACACTCATTATGCATTTTCAGTAAATAAAGAAAACTTTCGCTTTAAGTCAGCGTATTGTTGACTCCGGCGCTAAAATCTTCAAACAAAACACTTCTGAAGGCGATTCATTATATTTTCTCGACCCAGACGGTCACAAATTAGAAATTCACGTTGGTGATTGGCAATCAAGAGTTGCCGAAAAAAAACAAAACAGTGGCCTGTGGCAAAATGTAAAGTGGTTTTAGGTTAGGTTACTTAAGCATTAAAAAACCAAGCACTGTAAACCCAACTGGAATCATGCTTCCAAATATGCCACCTATCCCTATAATATATTTTATATCTTTCGTGATAGACACTATGTCTTTTTTGACTGTATTAATATCATCTTTAACTATGTCTATATCTTTCTTAACTGCATCCATATCTTTCTTAACCAGATTAATATCTTCCTTAACCAGGTAAATATCTTTCTTAACCAGATCAATATCTTCCTTAATCAGATCAATGTCTTTCTTAACCAGGTCAATATCTTCCCTAATCAGATCAATGTCTTTCTTAACCACATCAATATCTTTCTTAACTAGGTCAATATCTTTTTGTATCAGTCCTATGTCGTATTTAGTTGCAAGACTATTGTCAATAAATGCGCAAACTTCATCAGTTTGTTTTTTCTCCAACATAGCCTGCATTTCTGCTTGTTTTTCCGGCACACCAACAGATTTTAGTTGGTTCGCATAAAGAAGAGTATCGAATGTTATAATATGTACCATAGGTTGTACCCGTTTGAGTGTATTATACGTTATTTCCAGAAACATTTTATCTTTTTTTCCATTTTTTATATGCTTTTATACCGGTAGTCGCAATTTTATATCCAGCTACTGCACCAGAATAACCGCCGGCCACTGCGCCTAAAGCAGTGGTAGCCACCACAACAGCTATCTCCTTCTCTTCCTCACCAACTCCACCATGTATCTGCCTGATCTCGCTTTTTTTCAAACAAGTAATTAGTTGCTTATTGTTCATACAAATCCCCATTAAAATTTTAAAGTATTTCTTAAAATATAATGTTAACGTCGCGATGTCTATCCTGTAAAAAACACGGGGTATATCTCCTAATCAGTCATTATCATTTTCAAAATTTTCGGCTGGCGTTGGTTAGCAACAGGGATTTTTTGTGGGTAGCCAACAATAAGCGTGGCCGCAATCTCGTAGTCTTCGGGCAACCCTATCTCTTTTTTTAAAACAGTATCTACAATCTTTTCACCAAGACCAATCCAGCAAGTGCCCAAACTTCTTGCTGTTGCTGCAAACATAAAATACGCTGCTGCCAAAGTGCAGTCGCGCTGAAAAAATTCATTCTCATTTTTGCCCGCAATTATCACCAAACATGGAGCATTGTAAAAAACATTAAAACGATCATGAAACATTTGTTCATATCTTTTTAGCTGGGATTCAGGGTTCTTTTCAATTTCATGCAAAAGATTTTTTTTGCTTTCATCAGAAATTTTTTCCATCAATTTTTGATCCTGAATCACAATAAATTCCCACGGTTGCCTATTCATTGCGCTTGGCGCTTGACAAGCGTCACTAAGAATATCTCGCAATATTTCCGAACTAATTTTTTTATCTTGGTATTCCCTGATTGAGCGCCTATTTTTTAACAACTCTTCATAAGTAAACATATTTACTTCCTCCTATTGTATAAGAAATGTATCGTCGCTAACGACTTTAGCATTTTTGATTGTTTTTTCTAACGCTTGTTGATTTACTATATTTCGCTTTTGAATAGCCATTATCTTTTCAAAAGCATCTCTATCAACAATATTATTTAAATCAAAAACTTTTTTATTATTAATTGTATAATTTAAAAGATGTATTTTTAAGTTATACACGTCGAATTGTAATGGCACATTACTTGCAATAACAAAGTTAGATAAACCATTAACATAAGGAAAGACACTCTTAACAGTTTTAACAACATCAAGTGAAGATGTGGTATTTAAGTAAAAAATCCCTGTGTCAGTTAAATGTTGCTTAATTAATTGAAAAAAATCTTTTGATAGTAAAAACGGACTATAGGAGCGCCAATAAAATGTGGCATTCATAACTACCAGATCATATTGCCGATTTTTATTGCGCATTAACCATCGTCGGCCATCGTCTATAATAATATCGACTTTGGGGTTAGTAAGCAAACTGGACACTTCATTATATTTACTAATTAATTTTAAATAACCTGAGTTTATCTCAATGACTGTCAAATGTTTAACATCAGGATTATTTGCAACTACTTGCGCCCAAGAGCCAGAAGACAAGCCAATCATTAATACATTTTGCGGATGTCGAGCAAACAGCGGAATAGCGTAGGCTCGCCAAATGTTATTTAGATCACGTTTCGGATCAACATTAAAGCAGCCATCATAAACACCACCACCATATACCGCATCATTTTGCGCGACAGTAATAACCCCAGCATTGTTTTCAACAATATGCTTTAGCGGCAAACTTTGCACATAACTTGTTTTAAATAATAATTTTTCATAAAAATGGTGAAAAAATAAATTGGAACTAAAAACCACCCCTATTGCAAGACAAGAAAGAGAAACGCAATAAACAATAAGAGCTTTCCTTGTAATCGATTGTGAAATCACTAATGGAATAAGAGCAGCTATAATACCTACAATAAATAAATAATTAGATATTTCACGAATTGAAAGCACATTCATTAGCACAAAACCTGTCAACAAAACACTGACTGTTGAACCAAGAATATTCGCGAAATAAATACCACCCATCATGGGACCAACCCTATTATTTAAAGATACAAAAAAGTTGCAAACCAAAGGAAAGATAATCCCAAATAACAGCGTTGTGATATTAATAATAATTAATACATTTTGAACGTTAGTGCAATACTTCATCATTGTTGCTATTAATGGCAATACAAAGTAACACATACTGGTGTTTACTAATAATATCCAAAAAAGTACTTTAAAATTGACTAGCAAATTACTACTGTTAAATTTGGCACAAATGTAAGCGCCGAAACCAATGCCGGCCAAGTAACAGCATAAAAATAAAGCAAAATCTATAGCTTTTCCGCCAGTGATAAACGAATAAGCATCCAGCCAAATTATTTCGTAAGATAATGCAAGATATCCTGTTAGAACAGATAGCAGTAGCATTAAAAAAAACTTAATTTTTGCAATGTGCGAAATCTTAACAGGATCAGTAGCGCTTACTTTGCTAGAAAAATTAAGCAGTGAAAGCAAAAAAGCGGTGGTACCAATAATAAGATTAAAAATTGCTGCGATTGTAACAGTGCTAGTTTGCCCTAAATACTGCATAAATATAGCAGCAACGCAAAAACAAGCAAATGCCGCTCCGAAGGTATTGGCTGAGTATAAGGAACTGATCGACCGTGATATATTAGAATAACGCTCAGTTAAATATGCAACTAATATTGGCAAACTTGCGCCCATCATGATAGTTGGTAGCAACAAGAGTAAAAAAACAACAACACTGACATAACTCAATGGCAAAGCTACTGTTTGCTTACCAATGACAAATAATATTTTTAGCGAAAACAAGCCAATTATTCCTATAGATAATTCTAGCAAACCAAATACTCTTAATAAATTTATTGATTTGTATGATGACAACCACCCTCCCAATAACGCCCCAACCCCAAGACCAAACAAAAAATTTGCGACAATAACTGTAATCGATTGAATATTGGTACCGTAAATTGCAAATAGGGAGCGTTGCCAAACTAGTTGGTAAATTAGCGCAGGGAATCCAGAAAGAAAAAATAGCGCACAAAGCCAATTTTTTTGAAAGGTTTTTATATTATTTTTCCAAATAAATAAATCAGTGTTAGACTATGATACAGTATTTTTAATTAAAAATGGACTTATAAATGCCGGCTTTTAGATTTCTTGCGATTTCCATTACTGCTAGCCTGGTTATACTACCGCTGTGGTTATACCAAAATTTTGGTGTAACTATTTTATTCGATAATGTGTTTTTTCATATATTGAGCGGCACTGACGCTCTCGTAGGAATAGATAGTAAAATCATACAATCGTTCATAAACGAACTGATTTTGCTACCACTTGGAATAGCGCTGGTAGTTGAATTCACACTACTGATATTTAAATTTAAGTTATCAGAGACAAAAAAATGTAAGCACCAAAATCTCCACAATTACATTAAATTGTTAGATAAAAAAAGCATCCTCTGCACAATGGCCTTAATAGCAGCAATCGAGTCCGGTTGTAGCCTTGGTGCCACACAATACTTTTATCAACAAGCAGCAGGTAATGACTACTTTTCAACTTATTATACAAAGCCTGGTTTGGTTCTAAAACACAGTACTAAAAAGAAGAATTTAATAATTCTCTATGTTGAATCGCTTGAACAAAACTTAACCAATAAAGAAATTTTCGCTACAAATTTAATAGAACCAATTGATGAGCTACCGGGTATTACTGTAAAAAAATTTGTAGCAGCTCCCGGCACTGGCTGCACTATTGCCGGGATAGTTTCTAGCCAATGCGCAATCCCTTTAAAAGCATCCCCGTTTATTACTGTCAAAAGATTTAATATGATTAATTTTTTTCTTCCTAAGGCAACCTGCCTTGGTGACATACTTGCATCACAAGGTTATGACCAATATCTTTTTATAGGATCAGATCTAAAATATTCCAGAATAGATAAATTCTACCAAAATCACGGCTATCAACACTTATATGGCAAACATGAATTTGCCAATAGTGGAATTAACCCCGCTTTTTTTAAAGGATGGGGAAAAGGTCTTAACGATGACATGCTCCTTGATGAAGCATTCAAACATATAGTTAAAGCAGCAAAATCAGCCAAGCCCTTTAATGTTGTTATAATAACCACCGATAACCACCCTCCAAAAGGAACACCTTCTCCCAACTGTAGTCAATCAGAACGAGACTCTGGAATCATGGGTACTTATCAATGCACTTCTAGATTTGTTGCTACATTCGTTAAAAAATTACAAAGCAAGGGGATATTAGACAATACAACTTTGATCCTAATGGGCGATCATCCATTTATATCACCGCCTGAATATTTTAAATATTTTCCAAGCCCCCGATACGTTTATTTTAAAATTCTTGATCCTAACTTTAAAAAAAGACCTGCTCGCGACTTCATGACTCATTTCGACGTCACACCAACCATCCTAGATCTTCTTGATATTAGGCTTAGCACTCATAAGCAATTTGGACTTGGTGCCTCAATATTTGCAGATAGCTCGCAAATAGATTATAAGGCGCTATTTGATGCGGTCACCAATAAATCCATATTAAACCCTTCAAAAACTTATGACTATTTATGGCGTCCTGCTAATTATTAGCCATATGGCCTATATTCGCCATACTCACCACGCCAATATTCAATCTTTTTTTGTGCATCTCCTAAAAATACGGACCAGTTCGTTTTCAAAGATTTTTGGAGCAGAAAATATTGATACTCACTATCGATAATATTTGACAGTATTTCTACAAACAATGCATCCTGTGTGCGCTTATCCGAAACTCCATCTACCTCTATCTTTTTATATATTTTATTCAAGTAAGCAAAATCATTTTGTCTGTTTTTTTGGTAGCCTTCCAATATATTTCGCGCACTCTGTTCTCCAGAAACGCGCTGCAAAGCTTTACCCATTTCAGAACCTATAGCAATTTCTAAGTCAATGCGATCTAGCATACTAGAAACTGGTTTTTCATATATAGTATTGTCATATCTAGCATGATCCAAATTTATTCCGCTGCTGAGAGATTCAAGCAACTCATAAGTAATGGGGTTACCAACAACTTGCCTCCTGAGATTTATTCTTTCCTGTTCTTCTTCGTTTAAAAAAATCGATTGGGACATTTTATCCATACTAAACATTGCAACCTCAAGCCTCTTTGTTCTATCATATGTTATAAAATCTTTATAAATGTCATCAGAATCTTTTAGCACCTTTTGCCATTCTTGGCTCTCAGTGAACATCTTTATCTTGTCGTAATCACTCAATTGGATATTAAGCTCTCTTAATCTGTTTACTATTGCAGCAGCCTTAAACATCCCCTCAGTTTGTGTCCAGCCACAATTTCCTATGGTTTGGCCAGACATTGGGATGAGAATATGTCCGGGGATATTCTTATCTGAATCTTCTCTAAGTAAGCTATAAATTTTAGCCCGCGTCTCGGTCTCAGAATGCGGTTCTTTCATCAAATCAAGAGCAGCTTTAACATATACCATATCTTTAATTATTTTGAACACTTTAATACCAGGCCTTCCCTCTGATCCACCACCCCTGTTAATCCAAAATAACAATCTACCATCAGTTAATATTGATTCAGCGTGACTAGATGAACTAGTAAATTCCGTTGTAATATTTATGGCCTGATACTGCCCATATCTCAATCTGGTAGTATCTATATCTACGATCTCACCAAAATTATTTATAATACCAGCAATCTGATCAATTTCGGTGCTCTTTGCAAATACTTGATATGCTGCAAATGATTTTTTAAACTCATAAGACATTAGATTGTCGTTCGAACCCTCTCCATCTATAAGTTTGCTTTTATTATATCCTACAGCATTAATGTGCTCATTAAGCGCCGC
The DNA here is from genome assembly GCA_037142515.1 of bacterium. Classification (GTDB taxonomy): domain Bacteria; phylum Pseudomonadota; class Gammaproteobacteria; order UBA9339; family UBA9339; genus JBAXAM01. The sequence continues at coordinate 30,711 of JBAXAM010000006.1, forward strand.
TTTTTCTTGTGACGTAAGCTCTGCTAGTTTAATAGCTTGTAACTTAGCTTTTATTCCTTCATATATATTTTGTGGTATTCCTTTTTCAAAAGTATAACCAGCCACTATTTCTATAGCATCTTTTTCAAAAATTTGGCCATAAATTTTATTATTGTATAAAAACACCAAGAACGTATTAGATGCTATTTTATCTTTATCAGGAACAACAGGACTTAGCTGATATTCGTACTCTGCATAAAATTTAAATTTATTCTTTTTTAAGTCAAAAGCATGCGTAGCCATAACGGCGGATTGTACCTTAGCAAGCAAACTATAGAGTAATCCGCGCTCATGATCATTTATACTTGGAATTTTTATTGTTGATATCGGGGTAGAACGTGATGTATGACCAATCGAATACCAATCCAAATATCTATAATCACGCTCATAAGAATTTACGTGATCGGTTTGAGCCACATGATATGTATGATGATTAGGACATAAAAAAAGCTGCTTTTCGCTTGTTTCTTCAGATACTCCACTATCTATCTGTTCTAGATAATGATCAAGTCCACCAGTAAAAGTAGGGTATTTTTCTTTGAGCTTCTGAACTAACTCGCCACGCAACTCTAAATAGTTATTCTTCCCCTTGATTATCCCATCCCATTCCTTAGTAATAAACTCATTACACTCGATTGCGTTTACAGCTTGATCCTGATGTATATGATTAAAATACCTTAGAATATCTGTTAATGGTTGTGTTTTCATTCTCTCATTCTTTTCTGCTTCAGATATCTCTTGCATATGTGACTCTATACTCTTGCCGAAAAGTTCTCGGTTAAATATAGAAATAATTTCCCCAGGATGTCCATTTCTTGCAACTCTGCCATAAATTTGCATCCGTGTACTATAAGTAATATTAGTGCAGAGATTTATCCCCAAAAAACCCTCGCGGTGTTTAGTATAAAAATCTGTACCACGACCAAGCATTGGAGTAGTTACAGTTAGATAGCCATCCTTACCTGCATTATCAAGAATTTCTTTTAAATTTGTCGTTGTATCTTTTTGCGATGCAGCATATAACTGTAAACTAGATCGTTGTATATGCAGCTCTTGATAAACTTGTTCTGCCTCTTTTGTTGATTCAGCAAAGATAATAATCGGCCTGTCTTTAGAAACAATCTCTAAAATAGAGCGCACTCTTTGATATTGCTCTTTTTTATTATCTACTTCTTCATTTTTAACTATTTTTATATCTACCTCATAACGTGGAATGTCAAAAGTAAGCATCTTATTCGTTTCTCTAAATTCTTCGATATCTTCTTTGCTTCCTGCTGTACCAGTCATACCTATAATCCTTCCGCCGCTTAATCGATAGTAATCAAAAAAGTTTTTAGGGCTAATATTGAAAATAGTAGAAGATGGGATAGAAACATCGAAGCGCCCTTTCAAGTCTTTATGTTGCGACTGTTGTTCTAACAAAAGATGTAAAAAAGACTGAACTCCATCACCAAATACTGTTTTTCTGCTAGGCTGATCTTTGATAATAGGTGTTACTTGTAACAAACTTTTTGTATTCTTAATATCTTCTGTGAGAATAACAAAATCCACACCTTCAATTAATTGCTTTACTATAACCACAGCAGAAAGCAATTTATCAAATAATTTATCTACGTGTTTGTTGGTTTTAGATAAGGCACGATGAAGTGCGTAGAGCTTTGGAGCTCGCGGATCTTTGCTGTACTGCAACTCATTGAGCTGAACTAAACTCAAAGGATATCGATATGAAGAATCATATAGCGGGAATTGATGCTCTAAATATAACTTTAGATTTTTTACATCATCTTGCCTACCAAGTTCTTCATTTTTAAAGATTGCCGTATTGGAAAAATCTATAATATGTTCAAATAATGCTCGCGTTTCTTCTTGCGTCGTTTTGACTAGTGCAGCAGCTAGCTTAAAATTGATCCCAGATGTTAAAACATAATCAACTTCATCACCAATTAAACTAACATCAGTATTTAATTCTAAGTCCATAGTGTTGCTATAAAATTCTCTATTCGCTCTAAATAGCGCCAAATCCGAAGCAACAGCATAATTAATTCCCCATTTTTTGTAGGTACTAATTTCTGACGAAGCTGTTATAACCGAAGGCGATATAGTTAACCCAAGATTTTGGTAAAACAACGCAAACTCTTGCCTATTGGCTTTGGCCAAATCCTGACTCGAAGTTACTACGTCAACGGTTTGTCCCGTATAACATAAGTAAGCAGCTTGCAATGCTGCAATTAAGCTTTTTCCCTGTCCAGTAGCAATCTCTTCTATTATATGATTGGAATTAGTTGCACCCAAAAGCACACTAAGGACTTGTGTATCTCGTGGAAACATGCCCGTACTGCGATACAGCGCTTCAAAAGAAAGTGCGAGATAATCTAAATCAATTTGCTCTATCTCTTGCTTTGCGTGTTCTTTAAGTAATGCTCGCCTGCGCTTTAACTCTATGGCTTTTGCTCTAATTTCATTAATATTTAACGCGCTGCATGCCCTAGCTTTTACCATTACGCTCGTAAAATCTGCATATATTTTCATTCCAATACCACTATCAGTATTTTTATTGCGAATTTCACCAATCTTTGCACGAACTCTAGCGTCGTCATAGTTAAATCTTTCCAAGTTATAATTAGAAAAAATAGTTTGCGCTCTTTCCAGATGATCAAGATTACTAAAAACCGTATTTACTCTATCTTTTTTTGTGTCTTTTTTTGGAACATTATTTATTAACAGATAAGAGCCAATTAATTTTGTATAGTTTATATCATTTTTCATTACTTGTTTTACTAGCAATGAATATTGCTTTTTACTGATATCTTTATCAAATTTCAATGCGATATTCATAACGATATTAATTTTTTTGACTTCTTTTATCGCCAATAAGGTTTCAAAATTATTACCTAGAATTTTATCTAATCGCTCAATATCCTCAGGTGAAATACGAACCATAAAAGATACTAGTTCATCGATATGGTCAGCTTGACCATCTACCTTAGCTAAAATGGGGATCATCGAATAATTCAAATGATCCAAACAATAGGCGGTAATTGCTTGGATATTAGAACTACTGTATTTTGCATCAGCAAGGCTTTCAATATATCGATATAATTCCTCAAGGCTAATACCAACATCAGATTGAATAAACATATTGGTTGCCATTGTAAATACATCAAAATACTGTCCTGTTATTTTATTTCCTGCGCTTTTTACAAGTCTTGGCAAAGTATATCCTTTTGTTTGTAATGCTTCTTGATTTACTGAATTCAGATAACTCAATACTTTATCTTGTATATGATTTGGAATATTCGGTTCAGCTAACAGATGATCTAAAAGCTCTTCTTTATTTGGCAATTTAGCAAGCTGGCTATGGTTGAATTCTATGGCCAAGAATTGATCCTCCAGTCTCTTTTTGGGATCGAATAAAAAGGTCATGCTTTTTTGCATTTCTCTTTTCCCATCTACATTATGCTGTGAAAAAACAGAGAATATCGCAACAGCCAGATCAAAATGAATTTTTTGGACGAGCTCTTGGTCTTCCAAGCTCTTAACTAAATTTATTTTAATAAAATCCTTATCTTCTATAATATTTTTTCGGATATCGCTAAACCGTTTTGATTTTACTTCACTTGTGAGAGAAAGCTTATATTTATCTTCTAATTCGCCAAAATCAATCTGCGACTGCTCTATAGCATGTACATTAGCATCATTAAACATTGTTTTATTGGAAACAGAAATTTGTGAGCTTTTTGCTAATTCTAGCTTATTACTAATACCAGCAGGATTATCTAAATCTTCCAATGTTATACTGGGAAAGTTATTGTTAATAATTTTTCCATTAGCATATGGTAGGTTAGTTGTAGCAAAGCTCTCAAGAATTTTATCTTTAAGTGGTTGGCCTAATGTTGCCAGCTTCGAAAGAAAAGTATTAATTTTACTATCATTCAACTCTTGCTCTTGCCCCAAAGTCGCTGCAAATAATGCTAAATTTTCCGGATGCTTTCCATTTTGAGTCAGTAAATCATGGGCCATAGGACTGTTTACGACTTGAGTTGGTTTAAGTAAATTGTCAATTGCTCTTACAACTGCTTTCCCACGCGCTCGTAATTCATCAAGCCCAAAATGAGAAGAATCATTGGACGACGATGTTGGAGTAGATAATAAAACTCTAAGCATTTGTGTGAAATAGCCGTTATATTGCAATAACACTTTAGCTTTCTTAATTACTCCATCGGCCAAATCATGATCGAACACATCAACTAATCCCAAAGAAACTACTTGGACAAAGTTAAAGGATGGGTTATCTTTATAGGTATTAACAAAAGACCCAACTATTTTTTTATGCTGCGTTTCTTTATCTTTAATCTCGACACCCTTATCAATGGGGCTATACTTTGGTTGTGTATATGAAGTTTTATAGTTAAAGTCTTGCTCGATAACATAATGCCCAGTATTAGCTTTTACAGCATCGTACATTTTAATATCAGAGAATAGCACATTAAACAAGGAAAGATATGGAGAAAACTCCTGATCTGGATATTGCCGATCATAGTGTTCTCCGGTTGACGAAAGTATATTAAGAGCTAATAATTTAGTATTTTCTGCTGCTTGGGCTGTCGTAAACTGTGTTACTAAATTGGCATCATCTGCAATAACTCCAATAGCCGCATAACAATTATGATTGGCTTTTTCTTTTGTCGTACTGTCTAAAATATCTTTTTTTTCGTCATAGCTTTTATAATAAAAACTTGAATCTTTTACAAACGGAGCAGGAAACGATTCAAAAAAAGTACCAGCTATCTCGCTTGGAGATAATTTTATATAAAAACATGCTCTATTTAACCTACATTGTTGAATTCTCTCATCCAAAACAGTGGGTAAAATTAATGCTTCCTTGTTAAGTTTTGCTTTCTCAAGATATAAATCATAGGTATTGTTCTTAGCAAAATTAATAACTATGGGACTGTTAACTTTTTCAGCCTCATTTTGATTCTTTTGCAAAAGCACATACTCAGGATCACTTTGAAGTATATTACCCAGCTTATCCATCTCATCCGGAAAAAGTCCATATAATTGCATCAACTGCACTTCTGTTAATTTAGAAACTTCATTCTTGTTTTTTATATATTGCCTCACACCAGATATCATTAACTTTACTTCATCCCCGGATACTCCAATATCGGAAAATTTTATTTTCCTCGAAAAACCGCTATCATTTAGCTGCGTGATTAATTCACCATCTTCTATTACGAAGAGGAAATATTTTTCTCCTAACTCGTGTTCTGTTTGCAGCAATGAAAAATTAGTATTGGATTTATCAATATCAATAATTGCAAAAACTTGTTGTGACCGCTCCACTTGATATCTAGAAAAAACCTCATCAAATAGCGTATATTCCATGGTCCTTAGAGACTCCATCTTATTGTAATCTACCGTAGACCCAGGATAATAAGAAGGGTAACAAGCTTGCGCAAAATGTCTATTAGGGTTATCTAATACATTAAAATAGTTAAAATATGTCGCTATACTAGGTCTTTGATGCGGAGGGATTGTTGCAAGATGCCTCATGGCGTTAATTGTGGTGTCAAAATAATTGGTATATAGATTGTTTAAATAATCTTTTTCGAAAATTTGTTTTATTAAACTATCCCTAGAGATAACATATTTATTAACAGGTACTTTTTTATCATCGCTTAGATCAAGCGATGAATGTATTGTATTTATTCCTAGATCTTTCGCCTTCCAATATTGCTCTGAACCCTTTAAAATAGAACTTCCTTCTGCGCCATCTAAATATTCTAGCTGCTCCTTTATACTTCCTCCACGAGCATTAACTAATTCTAGAATATTAACAAGTCGCCCTAATAACACTTTAAAACTACTACCTTGTTCCATCTGTTTTTTTATTACTGAGATAGACCGAGATAATATTTCTTCTTGTACAGCAGAAGCGATTTCATTTACCACCATAAATTCTTTTATTTTTTTATAAAAGCCATCTAACCCTTCAAACACATCTTCAGGAGAGCTGCTATGTGCAAACTTATACTCCTTTAAAATTTCAATAAAAAATTTCTGTTTTTCACTATCCGTGATAGGTAATATCTCCTGAAACAACTTGCTGAAAAATAAAGATGCTCCTTCCTCTAACAAAAAGCCGCCATCAGAGGTTCCGTATATATTTCTATTATTTTTATCATTAGCAGCATGCTCGCTCCTTATAATATTATTAAATATTTCTACCAAACCACGTTTTTGCAGGTTAGCATAAATCTCCTCTAATTTTTGCCGATCAGATTCTGATAAATCATAAAAATAGATACCGGGAAACACATTTAACGATATTTGGTTGGCACTTTTAGCAAAAAATTGTTTTATCATGGCACTGGATCCATGCACATGATAAACCCGCCCACCATTAAGCGTATAAGCCATATGCTCAATATTACGCGGTATATCCAACATAATATCGTAGCCTCTAACAACATCAGGATGCTCATCCTTTCCATAAACACTGGGCGCAACGTCACTTCCATAAATATCATTCAATGATATAGAACCCTGAGTAGCAAAAGGCAACCACGAGTATTCATTTGGGTTACTGATATATGGCTTGATAGACTTGATCTTTACCGTAAATTCGTTTATTGGCATGACACTACGTCTTTGATCGGAAACAAATAGAATATGGTCTTTATAAGCAAATCCAATAGGTAAGTTATCTATGTCAACACCATCTCGAAATAGGAAATAATTTTGTGCCACTAACTCTAGCGCCTTACTAGTGATAAATTTCATATCTTGAACGCTTGCAAATAAAGAATGAATTAGCTGCCCAATACCTTGTTCGTCTATTTTATACTCATACCCGTTCATATCTTCTTCGTAGAAACTTTGCAAAACAAGCTTCTTTGCCACTTCGGCAGCTTCTTTTTCATCAAACTTATTGTCAGCTTGTTCTTTATCTAAATCTAACTCACTTTCTTCTTCTAATTGTTGCTCAGCCTGTGCATTTAAATCTATATTTTTGCTAACTTCTACTGAAAACGGTTTTTTTATTTTATTTGTGTTTTTTGTTCTTTTTTCATCTGCCGGATCACTGCTTGTTATATACATCGGTTCTTGCACAGCAAAAGTGGTAGCAGCGATTGTCCTTCTTGTACGCTCTATATAATTATGCAATATAATATTACTAGTTTCTTCATTATTTAATAAAGCAAGACTATAACCGTCTTTGTAAATTATTTTATTATCTGAGAAGTTTTTAAATCCCAATATGTCTTTTTTTCCAATAGAATCAGCACGAATATTTTCGATGTCCTTTTCGCTTACTGGAATCAGCATCAAATTGATACATATTTTATTTACCTCTACAAAATGGTTGAACTGCTGGGTAGTTATACTTGGCTGATCTTGATAGAAAAACATCACTACTTCTCTTATGCCTATTTTAGCCAACTCATTTATTTCTGACGCAAATTTTTCGTCAAGATTGACTTTACTGGTTCGCAAATAGAGAGATTTTAATTCCAGTTTTTTATATTCATTAAAAACAGCTGGATTGAACAAATCGGTTAAAACGTACATCTGATTAGTTAAATTGATATAAGGCTGGTGTCTTTTATTCGCAGATGAAAGCTGCTCGGTTAAGCTTTTCGATCCTTCGGCATAAGCTAAACTGGAAAATGCTATTAACACAGCTAAGCAAATAATAATATCTTTGACTTTTCTTTTAAAATTAAGCATACACTGAATTACTCCGCACAAGTTTTCTTATAACCATAGCCGTTGATTATTAACAAAACCTTAAGCGGTGTAATTCAGTCTGCAAATTTTCGAAAAAACCAAGTCTTCACTATCTGCGCCAGCACAATATAGCTAAATATTATAATGGCCAAAAATAGCCAATAGAGCGATGGCAATGCAACAAAACCAAAAGCAGTAGCAAATGGCGAAATAGGCAGCCAAGCTCCAATTCCTACAACTATTAGAGAACTGGCAATCAAAGGCCAACTAGCCCAACTTTGGATGAATGGAATTTTGTTCGTGCGTATCACATGAATAATCAAAGTCTGTGTAAAAATTGACTCAACAAACCAACCGGTTTGAAACAAGGCTGGATTATCCCAACAATTAAAAATATACAGCATCAAAAAATAGGTCGCATAATCAAAAATTGAGCTAATTGGACCTAGGAACACAATAAACCAACTAATTTTTCCAATTGCCCACTTCCGCGGTTTTTGTAGCCAATCATTGTCTACCCTATCAGTTGGAATAGGAATTTGTGAAAAATCATAAAGCAGATTGTTGAGCAAAACTTGAATGGGCAACATCGGCAAAAATGGTAAAAAAGCACTTGCTCCAATGACACTAAACATATTACCAAAATTAGAGCTGGCTGCCATTTTGATATATTTAATTATATTACCGAAAATTCTACGTCCTTCTAAAACACCCTGTTCTAACACTAGCAAACTAGTTTCGAGTAAAATAATATCCGATGATTCCTTAGCAATATCTACAGCGCTATCAACAGAAATACCAACATCTGCTGCTTTTAAAGCAGGAGCGTCATTGATGCCATCTCCCAAAAAGCCCGCTACATTACCCGTGCTTTGCAAAGCACGAATAATTCTTTCCTTGTGTTCCGGCAAAAGCTTGGCAAATAGGCTGGTGCCGATAGCAGCGGCAGCTAAGTCAGCATCAGTCATTGTTTCAATTTCTGATCCAAGCAATATGCGTTCAACTACAATACCCACTTCTTTGCAAATATAAGCAGTTACAACTTCATTGTCACCAGTTAATATTTTGACATCAATATTCAAGTCATGTAAGCGCTTTAAAGTCGCCTCTGCTGACGCTTTTGGCGGATCAAAAAAAGATAAAAAACCCAACAAAACAAGATTAGATTCATCTTTAACCGAATAAACAGTTTCTACCTCTGCCTGGGGTATCTTTTTATAAGCTAAAGCAATCACGCGAAATCCTTCGGTATTCAAGCCGGTAGCAATCTTGTGACATTTAGCAGCCTGCTCGGGTAGCATATTAGTAATTTCGCCATTTATTTCGATGCTGCTACACTGCTTTATAACCTCTTCGAAGGCGCCTTTACATATCAAAATATGGCTTTTACTTGCGTCTGTTACCACTACCGACATACGTCGCCGGAAAAAATCAAATGGAATCTCGTCTATTTTACTATACTGCTCTTTCATTTTTAGACGCTCTTCTAAATCTTCATGATCGAGAATTGCATCATCTAATAAGTTTTTTAATCCGGTGTGATGATAGCTATTGAGATAACCAAACTGCAAAACTTTATCATTGCGCTCCCCACTAACATCTACATGTCTTTCTAAAACGATCCTTCCCTCAGTTAGCGTACCTGTTTTATCGGTACATAAAATATTCATTGCGCCGAAATTTTGAATAGCGTTTAATCGCTTGACGATGGTTTTTTTGCGCGCCATCATCAAGGCTCCCTTGGAAAGATTTACAGTCACAATCATCGGTAGCATTTCTGGCGTAAGCCCAACCGCAACCGCTAAAGCAAATAAAAACGCTTCGCCCCAATTATGCTTGGTCAGACCATTAATAAGAAAAACTGCAGGCACCATAACAAACATGAACTTAATCATGAGCCAAGTAAATTTATTTACTCCTTTCTCAAAACTGGTAAGCACCCGCTGATTGATTATGGCACTCGCAAGTGTTCCAAAATAAGTATTACCACCCGTATTTATCACGATTGCTGTAGCGCTACCGCTCACTACGCTGGAACCCAAAAAACAGATATTAGTTAACTCGAGGGGATTTTTAATTTCAGTCGTAATAGCAACGCTCTTTTTTTCAACAGGCAGAGCCTCACCGTTCAACGCAGCTTGGTTGAGAAACAAATCTTTGGCAGATATAATACGCACATCTGCTGGAATCATATCTCCCGCCGACAGTTTTATAATATCGCCAGGCACCAGCATTTTTAATGCAACTTCCTGCTCTTTATCATCGCGCACTACAGTTGCATTACTTCGCACCATTGCTTTTAGCTTTTCTGCGGCGTGGTCGGCACGCATTTCCTGCACAAAACGCAGCACCACTCCCACAATCACCATAACAAAAATCATAATAGTGGCGCGTATATCTCCGGTAAAAAATGAAACCATACCTAATACGCTAAGCAAAAGAACTAACGGATTAGCGAAATTACTGAGCAGGTGCCATATTTCCGATTTGTGTTTTTCACCCGCAACTTGGTTTAAACCATATTTAGCTAAACGCAATTTTGCAGCTTTTGCACCGAGCCCATTTAAACTTGAATGCAGTTTTTGCACAACTGCACCTGTTTCCAAATGAGACGCTTGGAGCAATAATATTTTTGGAAATTCCATTTCTCTTCCTGTTTTTATTTATCTATAAACCAAAGAAATATTTGTAGCACCAAATTGATTTTTTAGCTTAATCAGCAATTCTTCTTTGGGGTATACTTTCCACTTATCACCCAAAGCCAACTTAGCAATTGCCTCGCCGTTATTATAAGCAATAAAAACTGGACAATTACCACCATGATAACCACCGAGTGCATCATATAAGCCCTGCAATGACTCACCAGATATTTGTTTAGCTGCTAATTTTAATACTATACCACGAGCATAAACTGCACGCGCTTGATCTAAACTCATGGCCTTAGTTGCTCGAACGCGATAGCCGTCGGAAAAAGTATCGACACTGACCTCGCCTTCAACAATTACTAATTGACCTTCAACCAAGCATTCTCTTGCTACCGTAAAGTTTTCTGCATACATAGTAACATCAACGCTCGCAATCATATCCTCTAGGGTAATAATAGCAAGGCGGTTACCGCTTTTAGTATTTACAATTTTTAAATTTTTAACAAAACCAGCTATTAACACATTTTTATTAACTTCTTGGGCCAATTCAGAAATACTAGTTGAAACAAATTCTTTGAGTTCGCTAGCAAACTGCTCAATCGGATGGCCATTAAGATAAAAACCCAGAACATCTTTTTCATGTTGCAAGCGCTCTGCATTAGCCCAATCGGTAACTGTAGCAAAAACAAATGTAGCGTCATTTTCTTCTGTATCTAAAGCACTAAACAAATCAATTTGGCCCGAAGCAAAGTGCTTTCCATATTGCTCCGCCGCACGCATCGCTATACTAAGAGTTGCGATTTGGCTGGCACGACCTGGACCAATTTTATCTAAAGCTCCAGCATAAATCAAAGCCTCAAGCACCCGCTTATTCACCTTGCGATTGTCGACTCTCTTACACAAATCAAATAAGTTTTTAAATGGCCCATGCGTGTCTCGCACAGCCAAAATAATCTCTATTGCCGCTTGCCCTGCTCCCTTTATTGCCCCAAGCCCATACAATATTTCGCCGCTTGCGTTAACTGTAAATTGATAATTACTGCTGTTAATATCCGGCGGAATAATTTTTAGGTTTAAATTTTTACAGTCATTTAAAAAGAAAACTACTTTGTCCGTGTTATCCATATCAGAAGATAAAACGGCAGCCATAAATTCTGCTGGATAATGTGCTTTAAGCCAAGCAGTTTGATATGCAATCAAAGCATAAGCAGCTGAATGTGATTTATTAAATCCGTAACTGGCAAATTTTTCCATGAAATCAAAAATAGTATTAGCCAAATGCTTATCGATATTATTCTTAGCTGCACCTTCAATAAAAATTGCGCGTTGCAATGCCATTTCTTCTGGCTTTTTCTTGCCCATAGCGCGCCTAAGCAAATCTGCAGAGCCCAAACTATAGCCTGCTAGGCTTTGCGCCATTTGCATTACTTGCTCTTGATAAACTACAATACCGTAAGTTTGACGTAAAATTGGTTCAAGCTTGGGATGCAAATAAGTAATTTGCGCACGACCACTTTTGCGTTCAAAAAGCTCATCTAGCATTCCTGACTGCAAAACTCCAGGACGAATCATAGCCATTAATGCGACCACATCAGCAAAACAATCTGGCTTAAAACGCTTAATTATATCGCGTGAAATTCTCGACTCCAGCTGAAACACTGCCGTAGTATTACAGGATTTTAATAATTTATAAGTCAAAGCGTCATCGAGCGACAGCTGGCTAAGATCAACTTGTTTATGCCTAGCGTTAATATTATGCAGTGCCATATTAATTATGGTTAGCGTACGCAATCCAAGAAAGTCAAACTTGACTAAGCCAATGGTTTCAACGTCATCTTTATCAAGTTGCGTTACTACTCCGCCGCCGGTCGCTTCACAATAAAGTGGCGTAAAATCAGTTAACGGCGAGGGAGCAACAACCACACCACCAGCGTGTTTTCCAGCGTTTCTGGTTATGCCTTCAAGCTTCATTGCCAAATCTATTAAAGTTTTGACATCTTCTTCTTGGTTATATTTTTGCTGCAGTAAATCTTCTTCTTGCAACGCGCGCTCTAAACTAATGCCAATTTCAAACGGAATTAATTTGGCGATTTTATCGACAAAACCGTATGGGTACCCAAGCACCCGTCCAACATCACGCACTACTGCTTTTGCTGCCATGGTGCCATAAGTTATAATTTGTGCGACTTTATCTTTGCCGTAGCAGTTAATCACATACTCAATAACACGATCACGTCCATCCATACAAAAATCGATATCAAAATCCGGAAGCGATACACGTTCAGGGTTTAAAAATCTTTCAAATAATAATTCATGTTTAATTGGATCTATATCAGTGATCCCAAGTGCATAAGCTACGAGCGAACCAGCACCTGACCCTCTACCTGGACCAACTGGTATGCCATTTTGTTTAGCCCACCGAATAAAATCAGCAACAATCAAAAAATAGCTAGCAAAACCCATTTGATTAATAACACCGATTTCATAATCTAAGCGCTTGCAATATTCTTCACTCTCTTTGGCAAGTTTACGGTTTTTTAACCCAGTGTATGATTCCTCAACAAAATACTCCTCAGGTACGGTATTTGATGGGGTTGGAAAAATTGGTAAGAAAGTTTTGCCAAAAGCTAATTCAACACTACAACGCTTAGCAATTTCAACTGAATTAACTAAACTTTCCGGAATATCATTAAACAACTCTTCCATTTCAGCAGAAGAGCGCAAGTACTGCTGCTGACTGTATAAACGCGGCCGATTGGAATCATCTAAAATATAACCACTATGAATACAAACCCGCGCTTCATGAGCTTCAAAATCTTGCTGCTCTAAAAAGCGTACTGCGTTGGTAGCAACCACCGGGCACGAAAACTCAGCTGCCAAATCAAGGGCCTTATGTAAATATTCCTCTTCACGAGCCCTCCCCGTACGCTGCAGCTCAAGATAATAGCGATCAGGAAAAATTTTCTGCCAAAACTTTAATAACTGCTGCGCCTGCTCTAAATTATCTGTAAGCAATGCGTGACCAATATCGCCATCTTTGCCGCCAGACAGCACAATCAAACCATCAGCTAATTCTTGCAACCATATTTTTTTTACGATGGGCACACCTAAACACTGACCCTCGGTAAACGAAAGTGAAACCAGTTTTAAAATATTTTGATAACCATGCTTGTTTTGCGCAAGCAGCAGCATTTTAAATGGCTGACGTGCATCCTTGGCATTCTCAAGCCAAATATCCACACCAATAATTGGTTTTACCCCAATATCTAATGCTGCTTTATAAAATTTTACGAGTGCAAAAAGATTGCTCTGATCCGTAAAAGCAATCGCAGGCATATTCTGCTTATCGCAACTACTCATCAATTGATCAATACGAATAATGCCGTCAGAAATGGAATACTCAGTATGTAAATTTAAATGTATGAATTTTACGCTCATAGTTTTTTCTTTAATCTACTGACCGGCGCAAAACTTTGCCGATGAATTGGTGTTGCACCAAACTGCTCAAGCGCTAGTAAATGCTGCTTTGTACCGTAACCCTTATGCTTGGCAAATCCATATTGCGGATAAATTTTATCATATGCAACCATAGCGCGGTCACGAATAACCTTAGCAACAATTGATGCGGCACTAATAACGGGAATTAAATTATCGCCGTCAATAATTGCCTCACTCGAACACTTTACTTTTGGGCAAAATCTACCATCGACTTGAATATGATCAGGTTTAATACTTAAAGCATTAACTGCACGCTGCATCGCAAGTAAACTTGCTTGCAGAATATTAATACAATCTATTTCATATACCTCTGCAAGGCCAACAGCCCAAGCAATGCAATTTTCTTGAATAATATCACACAAAACTTCGCGTTGTTTAGCTGTTAATAATTTCGAATCTGTTAAGCCTTCAATAGGCCTCATAGGATCCAAAATTACCGCTCCGGCCATCACTGGACCAGCTAACGGCCCACGCCCAACTTCATCAACACCGGCAATTAATCTCATGCGCCATTATCACGGTGATAAAACCTAAAATCAATTTATATTGTATAGGATTGACACCATAAAAATACCTGCTATATTCGTACGTAGAGTACGAATATGCACGGCATAAAAAGAAACCTTGAAAATAAAATTCAGCTTTTACTCAAGCAATTTCCAGTAGTTGCGATTGTTGGCGCACGTCAAGTTGGCAAGACGACTTTAGCTAAAAGAACCACTAGCAATTGGCAATATTTTGATTTAGAAAACCCTAGAGATTATGACAGAATCAGTTACGATCCAACGTTTTTTCTGCAGCAAAATAAAAAACATATTGTTTTTGATGAGGTTCAAGAGTATCCAGCTTTATTGCGTTGCTTACGCGGTACTATAGATTCTCAAAGAGAACAAAAAGGAAGATTTATTCTAACTGGATCGAGCAGCTTAGATTTACTGGGCAACTTATCAGAAACTTTGGCTGGTAGAATTGCTATAGTAGAAGTCGGGACTTTAAAAGCCAACGAATATTACCAACAGCCACTAAGTCCTTTGTACGAAATTTTTTCAACAAAACTAAACAAAGAAAAGCTAAACCTATGTAAAAAACCACCTCTTTCAATCACTGAAATACAACATATTTGGTTACAAGGGGGGTATCCAGAACCAGTACTCCAAAATAATCAGAGTTTTTATAACAACTGGATGGAAAATTACCGCAGCACTTATGTTAATCGAGACATTGCTAAATTATTTCCACGCTTAAACAAACTAGCTTTTCGCAATTTTTTACACATTTTAAACAAACTCTCGGGTACAATAATTAATCGCAGTAATTTAGCTCGAGCTTTAGAAATCAGCGAAGGATCGGTTAGGGACTATTTAAAAATTGTCGAGAACACTTTTATTTGGCGCAATTTACCCAGCTTCGAACGCAACGTTATAAAAGCCATAATTAAAATGAGCAGAGGTTTCATGCGTGATTCCGGCTTATTACATAATTTTTTGCGTATCGATAGCCAAGAAGCACTCTATAATGATCCGATTCGCGGCCACTCCTTTGAAGCATTTATTACAGAAGAGCTTATTAAAGGAGTACAAGCAACTACAGTAACTAATTGGCAGGCTCATTATTACCGCACTAGAGGCGGAGCAGAAATTGACCTTCTATTAGATGGACCATTCGGATTGCTACCGATTGAAATAAAATGCGCTACCACAATACCGCCAAAACAACTAACGGCACTAACACAATTCGTTATAGAACACAATTTACCATTTGGTATGCTTATCAACCAAAGTGAACAAATTACTTGGCTTAACCAACATGTTATTCAGGTAGGTGCCGGTTGGATTTAAATCAATTTATATTATCATTTTATATTATCATTGCTTTTTTTGTAATTTTAGCTAAAATTACTACCAATAATATCCAGCTTTAGGCTGAAATTGCTACCTAAAAACGCCAATATGTATAGAAAAATAACAGAACAGTTGATTCAGTGGGTTGGGCAACAAGAACGCCTACCATTAATCATGCGCGGTGCTAGGCAAACCGGCAAGTCGTACCTAATCGAACAATTAGGAAAAAAACATTTCGCTAACTGTATAGTAATTAATTTTGAGCAACATCCAAAATATGCGTCGTGTTTCGCTAGCTTGGATGTAACACAAATCATTACTGCCATTTCGCTAATTTGCCGACAAGAGATCATCCCTGGAAAAACATTACTGTTTTTTGATGAAATTCAGGAGTGTCCTAAAGCTATTATGGCGCTGCGCTACTTTAAAGAACAAATGCCAGCTTTACATGTTATAGCAGCGGGGTCTTTGTTAGAATTTGCTTTAGAGCAAGAAAACTTACGAATACCAGTTGGAAGAGTTCAGTATATTTATTTGCGTCCAATGTCATTTGAAGAGTTTTTACTTGCGGGCAATCATAATAAATTATTTGAGTATCTACAAACAATTTCGCTCGCTACAGTCGTTCCAGCAGCAATTCATGAAGAATTGCTTAAGCTGGTAAAAACATATTTACTTTTAGGTGGCATGCCAGCAATTTTAGCCAGTTATTTTAGCGAACACAATTTACAACGCTGTCAACACTTACAAACATCTTTGCTATCTACCTATCGCAATGATTTTAGTAAATACGCTAGCAAAGCAGAAAATAAATACTTGGAAAAAGTTTTTGATAAAACTCCACGCCTAATTGGACAGCAAGTAAAGTACGTAGAAATTGATACTTTGGCAAAATCCAGAGATTTGGCAAACGCTTTAGAACTACTTACAAAAACGCAGATAATCAGTAAAATTTATGCTACTTCTGCTTCTGGGTTACCGCTACATGCTCAAGTTAATGAGAAAAAATTTAAGCTGCAATTTTTAGATGTAGGCTTGGTTTTAAGAGCTTGTGGACTAGATACAGAAACTTTTTTTCAAGAAGATTTAATGCTAATTAATCAAGGCGCACTATGTGAACAATTTGTTGGACAAGAATTGCTCGCCTATTCTGACTGTTATGAAAACACAAAATTGCATTATTGGACGCGTGAAAAAAAAGGTAGTTTGGCGGAGATTGACTTTGTAATAACATTTGGAACAAAAATTATGCCTATCGAAGTCAAAGCTGGAAAAACTGGCTGGCTTAGATCATTACGGTCGTTTATTGAAGAAAAAAACTGTCCTTTTGGTATTAGAATTTCAAAGCACCCATTATCACTAGAAAGCCAAATTATTTCAATACCGTTTTATTTAACAGGCCAGCTAACACGCCTGCTAAAAACATTATAGAGTACGAATATGCATAAAAACATTCTCATCTCTGTCGGCGAACCATCTGGCGATATGCACGCTGCAGACTTAGTACAAGCAGTAAAAAAGATTGTCCCAAATACCAAATTTTACGGCATGGGCGGGAATTTAATGCGCGATGCTGGAGTTGACATAATCATTGATGCTGGCGAGTTAAGTATTTTTGGCGGCCTTGAAATAATCACCAAGCTTTCAAAAATTCGACAAGCTTTTCGTATCATGCAAGATGCACTTTTACGTAACAAACCAGATCTTTTAATTCTCGTTGACTATCCAGGATTTAATTTGCGCTTGGCAGAGTTCGCTAAAGAGGCCGGGGTTAAAATTTTGTATTATATTAGCCCAAAGATTTGGGCTTGGAACCAGGGTCGTATCGAAATTATAAAAAAGTATGTAGATATAATGGCGGTTATTTTTCCATTTGAAGTAGATTTTTATAAAAAACTTGGAATGCCAGTAATTTTTGTCGGCAACCCTTTGCTCAAAACGGTCAAACCAAAATTAACTCATGATGCAGCAAGACAATCTTTTCACTTAGACCCAAACTGCAAAACTATAGGATTATTCCCCGGCAGTCGCAAAAGCGAAATCAAATATCTTTTGCCAATTATGCTTATAGCTGCAAAGTTATTAAAAAATCAAAACCCAAACCTACAATTTTTATTACCGCAAGCAAACTCTATAACTCTAGATGATTTGCAACCATATTTGCAATCAAGTCCAGTTAAAATACGCATAATTAAAGATCAAAATTATGATGTAATGCAAGTCTGTGATGCAATTATTGCCGCATCTGGAACAGCTACTTTGGAGATTGCCCTTATGGCGATTCCGCAAGTGATTATCTATAAAAAATCATGGCTCGAATATCAAATAGCAAGGCACTTAATCAAAATTCCTTATGTAGGGTTATGCAACATCTTAGCCAACAAAAAAATTGTTCAAGAATTTTTGCAATATGACGCAACACCAAACAATATTGCAAAAGAAATAGAAAAAATATTAAACGACGCTAATTACCGCGAAGAGATGATCGCCAATTTAATCCAAACAAAAAAATTATTAGAAAGCGATAAACAAAAAAATATAGCTGAACTAGTGCTAAAAACCATTTAAAAACACTCAAGAATCAGAAACTGTTTCGGGAAATGTAGTGTCTTGCACATTTGATAAAGTACCATCGCTATAGCTATTCGTACCGTTCAAAACTAAACCACCAGTGCCAGAAATGATTCCAGAGAATGCAGAGAATGTAGCAGTTGCATTCGATAAGAGCAGTGTATTACTACCCAAAATAACACTACCAGAGTCGCTGAGTAAGGGAGTTGCGTTGCTGTTAATCGTAGTCGTACCGGTGTAGGTGTTTGTACCAGACAAAGATTCAGAACCAGAAACTACTCCAGAAAATGTATCACCTGCACTCGGAAGAATCAGAGTACAGTTAGCATACGACATCAACGGAAATAAAGCCAACAAGAAAAAGATTGCTGTTTTTTTCATATATATTTTCTCCAATATGTTAAATTTCCTACCGCAAACGCAAAATCCCACGCTCACTTTTCTTGAGCATGTCAATAAATCTTTGAACTTCAGGACAGATTGGCAACATAACTTCGAGTTCTGGAATTGCTTGCACCACGGTCAATTTTTTACGCAAAATAATATTATAAGCTTCTTTTAAATTCTCCAGTGTCTTCTCGGAAAAACCCTGACGTTTTAATCCAATTAAATTTAGACCATAAAGTTTAGCGGTATCAAAATCGCCACCAACAATAACATACGGCAAAACATCTTTACCTATATCAGCTCCGCCAATAAAAAAACTATATGCGCCAATCCTAACAAACTGTGCAACTTTAACAAAACCACCAAAAACAACACTGTCATCAACAATCACATGTCCCGCCAATGAAGCATTATTTGAAAACACCGTATCGTTACCTACAATACAATCATGTGCAATATGCACATAATTCATAAATAAATTACCACTTCCAATTTTGGTCACGCCACCACCCTGCGCTGTACCTAAATTCATTGTACAGAACTCGCGGAAAATATTATTATCACCAATTTCTAAAGTGGTATCTTCGCCATGATATTTCTTATCTTGCGGAATCGCTCCAATAGATGCCATTTGAAAAATCTGATTATTCTTGCCGATTTTAGTTCTTCCTTCAATCACTGCATGTGGACCAACCCAGGAACCTTCACCAATTTCAACATTCTTACCTATAATCGCATATGGCCCAATCTTTACATTAGAAGCAATCTTGGCATCTTTATCAACAATAGCACGCGCATCAATCATTGCAAACCCCCTTTGGCAATTAATAGTTCTACGCTACAAGCTAGCTCACCATCAACTGTAGCTTTAGCATTAAACACCCAAAGCTCACGCCGCTGCTTTGCTATCTCAACACGCAAATGCAACTGATCACCAGGCTCTACTAAGCGTTTAAAGCGCGCATTATCAACACCGGCTAAAAAATACCAGTTGTCGTCATCAACATCCTTACCTGTGGTATAGAATATTAATAATCCGGCTGCCTGAGCCAAAGCTTCAACTTGCAACACTCCGGGCATAATCGAACGCTGCGGAAAATGGCCGTTGAAATAATCTTCATTACAGGTAACATTTTTCAAAGCAAGAATTGACTTGCCAGCCTCAACTTCAAGCACTCTATCCACCAACAAAAATGGATAACGATGAGGCGCATGCTTTCTGATTTCCTGAATTTTTATAATACTCATGTTTTTTTATTCTCCACTAACTGCGCAAGTCTCACTAAAATCCTACCCCAAGTACGAAATGGCATCGCAGGAATACTGGATGCATACATTCCTGGTTTAGTAATTGATTTACCAACAGCTGATTTACCGCTTATAATTACACCATCAGTAATTTCAATATGACCAGTAATACCAACTCCACCACCAATCATACAATAACGACCAATTTTGGTACTGCCTGCTATGCCAGTGCAACCAGCAATAGCAGTATGTGCGCCAATGTGTACATTATGACCAATTTGTATCTGATTATCTAACTTAACTCCATCTCCAATGACAGTATCTCCAATAGCTCCGCGATCAATAGTAGTATTAGCACCAATTTCAACGTCATTACCAATAATTACAGTCCCAAGTTGATGAATTTTGTGCCACACCCCTTTTTCATTAGCATTACCAAAGCCATCAGAACCAACAACCACACCGCTATGCAATAAGCAGCGTTTGCCGATTTTAACCTTGTGATATAACACTACGTTAGCGTATAATCTTGTTTTCTCACCAATTACAACACCCTGCCCAATAACACAATATGGTCCAATACTAGCGCTAGCCTCAATCTCACAGTTTTTGCCAATTATAGCAGTAGGATGAATACCAGGAAGCACCGTAGGCGCATCGTCAAAAAAACCAGAAATTTTGGCATAAGCTAAATAAGGATCGTCTGCAATAATCCAATTTCCTGAATCTTGCTTAGCATGTTCTGGCCGGACAATAACAGCCGAAGCTTCAGTAGCAGCTAAATATTTGGTATAACGAGAATCTTTAAGAAAGCTTATTTGCCCAGGCGTAGCATTATCTAACGAACCTATGCCGGTAATAAGGCAGTTGGGATCACCCCTAAACTCTGCCTCTAGAAATTTAGCTAGCTTTTGTAGTGTATAAGAATGTTTGATCATAAAAAGCCTTAGATGCTCACGCCAAGACTAAATTGGAACATTTCGGTTTTATCGCCATCCTTTTTACGAATTGGCTTTGCCAAACTAAATACAAGTGGCGCAAGCGGCGTACGCCATTCAAGTTGGATACCGCAAGAAGCTCTAAGATCGTTAATCTTAAATCTATTGTTATAAACATTACCAACATCGATAAAAATACTAGGACGCAGCGTATCTTTCATCGGCGTAGGAATAATAATACTGGCGCTTGCTACAGTCAAAACATTACCACCTGTAGCTTGACCACTCACATCACGAGCATCTTTGTCACCACCGCCTAAATCGGTAGCTTCGAAGCCACGCACTGACCCAATACCACCAGCTAAAAAGTTTTGAAAAAATGGAAATTCCTTCGTTCTACCAAAAACACCGCCATAACCAACATCGGTAAAGGTGCGAAAAACAAAATCTTTGAACAATGGCTGATACCATGTCGTAGTATGCTCAAGCTTATAAAATTCAAAACTATGTTTATTAAGAGGAGCATAACCGGTTAAATTCAAACTCTGTGCAAATCCATCCGTAGGAAAAATTGCTCGGTCAAAATTACTATGGTGCCAATTAGCAACCGCTTTTAACTGATTATAGATACAACCATATTTGTTTATAAAATCCAAAACTCCGCTTGTAGTACCAGACTCCGCATTAATTTTGATATGCTCAACACCTGCACCAAGAGTAATATTATCACGATCTGATAATGGAACGACAAAAGAAGCCAAACCACCAACAGTGTCGTACGTATAAGGGCTCCTTCCCTTCACCTTGCCAGTGTTGGTTTTTTGCAAATAACCATTAATCGAAAGACCAATATGATTAATGGTAAAATACGGATCGTAATAGCCCAAGCTATACAGTTGAGTTGCTCTGCTATTATCCATTCTAACTGACGCCGTTTTACCACTACCAAAAATATTTGAGTCGCTTATGCCTGCGCCGTAAAGAAAACTCTCCGCATCAGAATAGCCAACCTGCGCAGTAGCAGAAGTAGAAGACTCTTCTTTAACACTATATGTCAAATCCATCTGGTGAGCCTCATCCGGCACGGGATCAAGTTTGTAATCTATGTCTCCCAAATAACCTAAATTTGCCAAAAGGCGTTTTGACTCTTCAACCTTGGATAAATTAAATATTGATCCCTCGTGCAGTCGCATTTCACGTCTAAGCACTTCATCACGCGTTTTGGTATTCCCTTTAAAATTAATACGATGAATATAGACACGCTGCCCAGGATTAATTACAAATTTAATAAATATTTTCCTATTATTTTCATCAATATCAGGTTCAGCTACGATATCTGGCAGGCCATAACCATAATCACCTAAATATCGAGCAATGTTCGCTTGAATCTCCATAACATCTTTGCGTGAAAAAGTAACGCCTGTTTTGAGAGTAATTAATTTTAGTATTTCGGCGCGCTTATTAATTAAATTACCATCTAAACTAAACCCTTTAATTTTGTATGGCAGTCCTTCAACAACATGAATTGTAAGATAAAGGTGTTTTTTATCAGGAGTAATTGCCACTTTAACCTTGTCCACATTAAAATGTAAATATCCACGATCCATATAATAAGAGCGCAGTTTTTCTAAGTCAGCATTCAACTTTTCCTGTGAATATTGATCTGAGTTAGTAAAGAAACTCCAAAGTTTAGTGGTGGATAAAGAAAATTCACCCAATAAAGTTTTTTCACTAGCAATTGTATTTCCCGTAATTTTAATAGATTTGATTTTTGCAGCAGGTCCCTCTTTTATGTTAATCGTAACTGCCTCTCGATTACGCTCTAGCGGCTTAACACTAGCATCAACTTTTGCGGCATATAAACCCAAATTATGGTATTGCTGCATTAACTCCTGAACGATTCTATTTAAAAGCGCCTGATCCATAGCTTGCCCTTCGAATAGCCCCGCTCTCTTTAAGGCCTCATCCATGTCTTTTGTTGTAATTTTACTGTTACCCGAAAATTTTACTGATCCGATTACTGCACGCTCAACTACATTAATTAAAAGATCACTTCCACTTCTAGTTACACTAACATTGCTAAAAAAATTGGTTTTATATAGAGCGCGAATAATGTATACGGCCTGAGAAGAATCGATACGATCCCCTTCTTTGACGCCGGCATCCGCTAAATAACTAAGTGCTGTTCCAGTACTAATACGCTTTAAACCGCTAAAACGAATTTTATGAATTACAAACTCTTCTGCAAATGCAACTGAGCAAATAAATAATAAGATAAAAATACTAGATAACAATTTTTTTAATGACATAGCACACCCGCTAAATTAATAAAAGCCCTAAAACAAAAATCGGGATTGCTGCTGTTAAGCTATCAATTCGATCATACATGCCTCCATGCCCAGGCAATAATTTACCACTGTCTTTTACTCCTGCCTGACGCTTCAACATACTCTCAAATAAATCGCCAATCACCGACCATAAGCACGTAACTACAACTAACATTAAAAATGAAACACTGTGCGCGTCACAAATAACCGCAACAAGCAAAGCGAGCAACAAGCCCCCAAGAACCCCTTCAAGTGTTTTCTTGGGACTAATTTGCGGTGCCAATGAATGCTTTCCCCAAAGCCTTCCCGAAAAGTATGCGCCAATATCAGCTGCACAAACAATCATTAACAAGTAAAGTAAAAATCTTGCCCCAAATTTTTCTTGTATCTCAATTAAACCAACAAAGCACGGTACGAAAACCATAATTCCAACCAAATACTGCCAGACTATGCTAGCGAAGCAATTAATTTTATCAGCCGTATAATGCCACAAAAAATATGGAACAATTACCCACCACAAAACACCGACAATCAACGTCGGCTCTGCCGGAAAAAATTGAGTAATCACAGCAACTGATAAAAATACTGCCAAAAAAATTATTTTTTTCTTATAATTTTTTCGCCAAAATAAATTTGCAAATTCCCAAGCAGCCAATGCCACTATCAATCCAGCAAGCGTTTTAAAGCCAATCAATGGCAAATAAAATATACTAACTGCTACTAAAGCCCCTAAAATTAATGCAGTGATAATACGCTGTGTTAGCATTTTCCAAACCTTCTAATTCTTTTATCGTAAGAAGCGAGAGCCTCATTAAACTCCGCCTCACGAAAATCCGGCCACAAAACATCAGTAAAATACAACTCAGTATATGCCAGCTGCCACAACATAAAATTACTTATACGCTGTTCGCCGCTAGTACGAATAAGTAAATCCGGCCCGGGCAAATCATGCAGGCAAGTTCTGGCATGCAATTTTTCAATAGTAATATCTTGCGCCGCCAATTTTCCCGCTTCAATTTCTCTGCCAAGTTGCCGCGCAGCTTCTGTAATATCCCAGCGCCCGCTATAACTTAAAGCAATAACTAGTTTTAAGCCAGTATTACCAACAGTCAATTTTTCAGAAGCATAAATTTTCTGCTGCAATTTTTCCGCAAGACGTCCTGTCTCGCCAATAACTCGAAATTGCACATTGTTTTTATGCAACTCCTTAACTTCGTCTTCTAAAACCAAAATAAATAATTTCTCCATTAAATAGCCAACTTCTTCTTGAGGCCTCTGCCAATTTTCGGTACTAAATGCAAACAGTGTCAAAACATCAATTTTTTTTTCAGCGCATATCCGAACAATCTCGTGCACACTTTCCACCCCAATTTTATGCCCAGCAATCCTCGGCAATCCGCGCTTTTTGGCCCAACGACCATTACCATCCATTATAATTGCAATGTGT
The DNA here is from genome assembly GCA_037142515.1 of bacterium. Classification (GTDB taxonomy): domain Bacteria; phylum Pseudomonadota; class Gammaproteobacteria; order UBA9339; family UBA9339; genus JBAXAM01. The sequence goes on from JBAXAM010000006.1 coordinate 55,386, forward strand.
TTGGGCAACTTCATTATACCTTCATTAATTCTGCTTCCTTAGTAACAACTAGCTTATCAACTTCAGCAACAAACTTATCAGTTGTTTTTTGTACTAAATCTTGGGCACGATGATCTGCATCTTCATCAATCTGCTTTTTCTTAAGAATATCCTTAAGACTGGCCATGGCATCGCGACGAACATTTCTGAGCGAAACTCGCGCCTGCTCTGCAATAGTTTTTACTACTTTTACCATTTCTTTGCGACGCTCTTCAGTCATGGCAGGAATAGGCACCCGCACTAAATTGGCATCAGCAATTGGATTCAAACCAAGACCGGCATTGAGAATTGCTTTTTCGACGGTCTTAACCATAGCTTTTTCCCATGGCGAGATTGTAATAGTATGAGCATCAGATATCACAATATTAGCAATATTTTTCAATGGAGTTTCATTACCATAATAATCAACCTTAACCCCATCAACCAAACTGGAATGCGCTCGTCCAGTTCTCAGCTTACCTATTTCAACTTTAAAAACCTCTAGCGCTTTTTGCATGTTCGCTTCAACATCTTTGTTAATGCTATTTAACATAGTTCACCTCATTCTACTTATTATTCTACTAAAGTTCCTTCATTAGCACCCTGAATAATACGCAATATAGCCCCCTTTTTATGCATATTAAACACCCGCAGTTTCATTTGATGATCACGACAAAGACAAAATGCAGACAAGTCCATCACAGCTAATTCTTTGGTTAAAGCTTCTTGGTAGGTTAAATAGCTGTAAAATTTGGCGCCAGGATTAGCTTGTGGATCAGCTGAATAAACACCTCTAACATTTGTTGCCTTTAGGAGCAAATCAGCATCAAGCTCAATTCCTCGCAAGCCAAGCGCTGTATCAGTAGTAACAAATGGATTACCGGTACCACCAGCAAAAATTACAACAAAGTTTTGTTCAAGATAATCAGCAGCTTTATTGCGATCATAGCGTTCAACTACGCCATCTATTGGCAAAGCTGACATGACTTTAGTGGGAATACTTAAGCGCACAAAGACATCTCGCATCGCCAAAGCGTTTAACATCGTAGCAATCATGCCAAGATGGTCGCCAGTGGTGCGCGAAATCAAAGCTTGATTTAATTTAGCACCACGAAAAAAATTACCACCACCAATAACAACTCCAACCTGCACTTTGCCCAAGGCTAAAGGCTTAATCTCGCGCGCAATGCTTTCAATCACCGCCGTATCAATGCTAGAAGCTTTTTTCCCTAGCAAGGCCTCACCACTAAATTTAATTATTACGCGTCGATATCGAGTTTTTTTCATGCGAAATCACTCCTGATATTTATAATCTATAATAAACTCTTGACCCTCTCAATCCCCTCACCCACTTCAAAGCGAGCAAAACTCAAAGCTTTTGCATTTGCCTGCTTTAATAAATCAGCAACCGTGATATCTGGGTTTTTGACAAATAGTTGCTCAACTAGGGTTGATTCGCTTATAAATTTTTGCATACGACCGGCAATCATTTTTTCTATAATCTCAGGTGGCTTACCACTTGTCTGCACCTGAGCCAAACAAATTTCTTTTTCTTTGTTGAGCAAATCTTGCGGCAATTCTTCAGGCAACACTACTATAGGCTTACTCGCCGCAATATGCATCGAAATATCCTTTCCAAATTCGGGACTTGCAGCTGATAGCTCAACTAATACACCAATTCGATTATTGCTATGAACATAACTACCAACAACCCCTGCGGTTGTTATTAATTTTAAACGACGCACATTAATATTTTCACCGACCTTGGCAACCAAATCCTCACGAGTTTGGGCAATAGTTTTACCATTATCTAGAGCCGCAGCTAATAAGCTATCAATATCAGCAGAAAGAGCGGCTAATCCGGCAGTAGCAACAGCATTTACAAACTCTAAGAAACTATGATCACGAGCAACAAAGTCAGTTTCACAATTAACTTCAACCATAATCGCTTTTTTGCCATCACCGCTTGTTTTAATTGCTACGACTCCTTCAGCTGCTATCCTGCTAGCCTTTTTGGCAGCCTTAGCCTGACCAGACTTACGCATAGCCACAATCGCTGCTTCGATATCACCCTGAGCCTCCTCCAGAGCTTTTTTACACTCCATCATCCCGGCGCCAATACGCTCACGCAATTCTTTAACTAAAGAAGCTGTAATTATCATAATCTAAACCCCTTATTTGTTTTCATCAGCTAAAACTTCATCTTCAGAAGCATGACGAGTAGAAATGATAGATGCCTTTCTCTTAAAAACTTTTTTCTTTGGTGGCAAGGCTTTTTTTCCAAGCTTTTTATCTTCTTTTTCGGCAATAACTTCTTCTTCAATGATATGGCTGCGAGCGTCAACAATCGCATCCCCAATACCCTGCAAATACAGTTTTATTGCACGAATTGAATCGTCATTTCCTGGGATCACATAATCAATACCATCGGGGTTATTATTGGTATCAACTATACCTACTATCGGAATTTTTAATTTAGATGCTTCGCTCACAGCTATATTTTCGTGCCCAACATCAATTACGAAAACCGCATCTGGCAGGCCACCCATTTTGCGAATACCGCCCAAAACACGATCAAGTTTAGTGATTTCGCGCATTATGGATAGCGCTTCTTTTTTTGTGATACGCGCAAAAGCTGGGCTGTCACGTAAATCTTCTAATTCTTTAAGCCGTTTCAATGATTGCCGAATTGTTTTATAGTTGGTCAACATACCACCAAGCCAACGATAATCAACAAATGGCATTTGACAACGCTGTGCTTCTTCACGAATTAAAATACGGGCTTGCTGCTTAGTACCAACAAACAAAATTTTGCCTCTTTTGCCAGCCACACTACTTAAAAAATTTACCGCTTGTTTATACATATCAAGGGTTTTTTCAAGGTTAATAATGTGAATTTTACTTTTGATACCGAAAATATAAGGAGCCATCTTTGGATTCCAGTAGCGGACTTGATGGCCGAAGTGCACACCAGCCTCTAACATCTGGCGCATAGTAATGTCAGTCATTTTTTTCTCCTTGGGTTATGCCTCCA
>JBAXAM010000007.1:0-52445 GCA_037142515.1 bacterium
ACAAATATGCTGCCTCGTCAAAAATAATTTACAGAAAGGATGTTACACTACCGAATATACAAATCTTTAATCGTTTAACCCCTGCGCAAGTTGCAGAAACTCTTGGCGTAACAACTGGTACGCTCGCCGTTTGGCGTTGTACTAAACGCTATCAACTACCATTCGTCATGATAGGCCGAAAAATTTTTTATCGCAGCGAAGATATAAATGCTTTTGTTGAATCAAGAACATTTTGCAAAATTTCTGCCGAAAACAACATGGGGGAAGAATAATAATGATACCAGATAAAATAAAAGCCGTTGCAAAAAGCGATCCCACTTGCGATTTTAACTCGTATTTTCCGAAAGAAATACCACCACTAAAAATCTGGGAACAAAGCAATCCAGCAACTGCAGACCATCCCTACCTAAGAACCAAAAAAATAAAACCTTATGAAATTCGACAAAGCGATAATGAGCTAATTATCCCAATGTATGATTGCAATCATAAACTGCAAAACCTGCAGCGTATTTTCCCTGATGGTAAAAAATTATTTCTGCCGGAGAAACCAACCAAGGGATGTTTTTATATTCTGGGAATACCAAAGCCCTCAGGCAAAATATACATAGCTGAGGGTTATGCCACCGCTGCTTCAATCCATGAAGCTACCGAGCAATGTACTGTGGTTGCATTTAGTGCCAACAACTTGCCGGCAGTAGCGGAAACTATCAAATGGGAATACCCAGATACGGAAATTATTATTTGCGCAGATAATGACATTTATAACAACGATAAAAATATTGGCTTAGATAAAGCCTCGGAAGCTGCGATGATAATAGATGCAAAATTGGTTATTCCTAAATTTAAAGACTTATCTAGCAAGCCCAAAGATTTCAACGATTTGGCAGTATTAGAAGGAGCCAACGAGGTACGCATACAGCTTGATGGTGCTAAAAAATTTGCTGATATCTCAGAAGAAAATCAAGATGAGGCAATAAACAGACTCGCAAAACTAAGCTTGCTGGAATATGGGAGGATACGTAAGGAAGAAGCAGCAAAACTAAATGTAACAGTAGGTATTTTAGATACTGCTGTTAAAGTAGTTAGGCAACTAAATTCCCAAACTAAAGACAGTACAAACGAATTAGAAGCAGGGATTAAACCCTGCGATCAAAGTGTTGAAGGTCATGAGGTTGCCAGTAAAATTCAAGACCTTATCAAAAAACACATAATATTATCTGAACACCAAACTACAATTTTAACTCTATGGGTATTTGGCAGTTATTGCATTAATGCTTTTGGTATCTTCCCAAAATTGCTAATTACTTCTCCAGATAAGCGATGTGGAAAAACCACGGTCTTAAGCGTATTACGTAGCATAGTAAATAAAGCATTGGTTGCATCAAACGTAACTCCATCTGCCATGTTTAGGTCGATAGAGTTATGGTTGCCAACCTTGCTCATTGACGAAGGCGACACATTTATTAATAACGACAATGAAGACTTAAGAGGAATTATTAACTCAGGACACACCAGAGACACTGCCTATGTTTTGCGAACCGAAGGCGACAGCAGTAATAGGCGCCCAAAACAATTTAGCACTTGGACACCAATGGCTATAGCAATGATTAAAAATCCGCCAGACACTATTCTTGACCGTTCATTAGTTATCAAGTTGAGGCGCAAATTAGCATCAGAGCGCGTAACAAAATGGTCGCTTGATAATTTCTCTAAATTAACATCTTTAAGGCAGCAGCTTAGGCGATGGTCAGATGATAATCTTGAGCTATTAAAAAACTGCATCCCTAATATGCCAAGCAACGATAATGACAGAGCAAGCGATAATTGGCTACCTCTGTTCTCTATAGCTTCATTAATTAGTGCCAAGTGGCGTATAAGGCTTGAGGAAGCGTTTAAAAGTTCCAATGGTAATAATGATGAGGATAACGAAAATATTAGCACCTTGCTTTTAATAGACATTAAGAAAATTTTTGCAGAAATCAATACAGATAAAATCCACTCTAGCGATCTTGTAGCAAAATTAATTGGACTTGAAGATCGCCCTTGGAGTGAATATAGGCATGGTAAACAAATAACCACTAATACATTAGCGCGATTACTAAGCTCATTTGGTATAAAACCAAAACAAGTTTATATTGCACAAAACAAACAGGGTTACTATCTTTCAGATTTTGATGACACATTCTCTCGCTATATACCTGTCGTAACTTGCTAGCTATGTATCCATATCTCACCATACCCCTTTTCAAACCCCTAGAACCCTAGAATCCGCAGCTACATTGGGCTGCAACGATATTTAAAACCCTAGGAGCAAAATAATTCTAGGGTTTTAAATATCACTGTAAACCACGCCAGTAGCCAATTCTAGGGTTCTAGGGTTTTAAAAAGGGGTAGCAAGCATACTAAGCAATACAAACTCAGAAGTTATTGATCTGCTTTTTCAACAGTAGGCAAATAAAATATTTTCATACTATATCACACTGAAAAAATCAAGTTAGCCCAACAAAAATAATTAAAACCTTCAAGATTTCTAAAATTCAATTGAGCCAAATCGGTTCAACTACGTGCAACAGCATCCAAATGGTTTTACTCGATAAAACAAGCATAATCTTTATTTTTGTAGTTGATATTTATGATAACAATAGTTATAATTTGTGCATAAAGATTAGAGTTAAGTTATTAACAAATAGTTCGTTCACTAAGATTCTGCCAACAAAGTTTTATATTCAATTATTGCTTCAACTTGCTACAGAATGTTTTGCTATTAATTTCTGTTTAATTATCAAAGAAAACAATATCTAAAAACTGCAATAAATAATCTAAAGTTTATGTTACCAATTTTAGAAAATGAAGAGCCAAGCACTCAAGGCTTTTGATATTAATAAATCATAATCACCACCAAGCTTTATTAACCAATATTAAGGGATAAATATGACCATCAAAAAATACGCGTATAATAAATTATTCAAAATGGGCTATATCTACGAACCAAGGTACAACGTTTGGCTTAGTAGAACCTACTGGCTTCCATTTGACGCAGCTTGCTTATTTAATGGAGTTGACCCATACACTAGTTACATAATAGAACTACGCTTTAATAAAGAAAACACGGAAATAGAAGCTAAAAGGATGCGTTATTTTGACAAATCTAACAGCAACGCTTCCAATATAAGCGACGACAACATCAAAATTTTTAATTGCTTTTTAGGTGACGTGTTTGATGAATCAGAAGCAATAAAAACATGGGCAACACCTCCATACCCATTAACACTAATAAATACATATCTGCAAAAAATAGGAACCATTCCTAAACACATGTTAAAAATGGCGAAGAAATCTTTTTTAGAACTCTATCAAAAAATAAATTACGATGAAAAAATCAAAGAACACTGGAACGATAATTGGCGTAACAATATAGCCGCACCATTTTTGGAACTGCTAACTGAAAAAGACATCTACCATGAAGATAAAAAGCCAGAACAATCATCCCCTAGCAAGGAGCCTATCGAACAAGGCAATTCAGAAAATGAAAAAATAATTTTAGAGGAGTCAGCAGAGGCAAGAGAAATAAGAGTGCGCAATCGCGGATATGAGGTTTACAGGCTACTTAAAGAGCAGTACCCCAATAAAAAAATAACCAAGGAAACTATTGCCGAACAAATTATAAAAGAAGAAGAACCTCTTTATAAATTAATAACCGCAAAAAATCCTCTCAAGAAACAACCAGCTTTTGGTACCTACCTAAAAGAGCTAAGAAAAATACACTAAGTAATTTTGGTTAATTTGAATTAAAGAAAACTATAGTTACCTAATAACCATACAACAATACAAATACCAAAAAATTTAAGGAAAATTTTTATCAAAGCCTCTCTAAAAAAAACAAAATAGCCTTTTTAAACAATGAAAAAATGATAGGCAAATTTCAACCAGAATTTAATTATATTTCTACGCCAATTAACTCCACACACCACGCACCTTGGGTGCTTTTAGGGCATGTTCTTGATTCCAAAATAAAATCCCACTGGTTTTAAATTTTTTACTGGATTTATTTATTGGCACAGATGTGTGCCTAAACCGTGCCTAATTTGGCACACGACTTCTTGTTTCAAATCGTTTCAAATGATATAAAAGTGTGCTGTTTGTGGCACACATATTAAGAAAAGTGTGCTATATTAGTGCTGTATATGTGCCGTTATGGCACACTCCGTGCCGAAACATGCGCATCGGATTTTGTAGTTCAATTAAAAAATGCTAAAAATCATTTTTTCGATTTAATATTCTCTTAATGATAAAACCATATACTGCACCTAAATTACTGTACTATCTTAAGTATGGTGATATAATTCAATTAGTTTTGGTGGCTTTCATGTTACAAGAACATAAAAAAGCAGTGCTGGTTGGCGAAACCAAATTATGTGTTCAATGTGCGGAGTATCTTGTAGACAGGAAATGGGAAATTGTTTTTATAGTGTCAGAAGACATAGAAGTTATTAACTGGGCAAGAAGCCACTCAATACCAATAATGCTCATGTCTCAGGTCAATTCTGCCATAGTGGACGGTATCTGCCTGTTCAGCATTATTAATCCACAGATAATACCAGCATCTATTTTGGAAAATCCAAATGTGCTATTGGCTCTTAATTATCACGATAGCCCATTGCCAAAATACGCCGGAGTCAATAGCACTACTTGGGCTATCCTCAATAATGAAAAATCTCACGGTGTTACGCTACACAAAATAACCCCCGGTATCGACGATGGTGATATTGTTGCGCAGGCCATAATAAATATTGAAAAAGACGAAACAGCACTATCATTGAATTTAAAATGCAGCGAACACCTATTATCGCTATTCCAAGATATTATAATTAAAATAGAAACAAATACGTTAAGTTTCTCTAAGCAAAACTTAGCAGATAGAAGCTACTATGGTTTGAAACATCTACCCACTAATTATGGCATTGTAAATGGAACAAGAGATGTTAGCGCATTAACCAGAGGGCTAACTTTTGGCGATGGTTATGATAATCCAGTTGCTAGCGTAAAAGCATGGTTAAATAACCAGTTTTATATCATAGAAGACAAAGTAAAAGATATTTATGGTAATGAAGTTAATATTGAAATTAAATACGATAATCTACCAGAATACTGGTTAACTGATGATAAATTACAATACTTAGCTAGTATCAAAGCGCAAGAAAGAAAACACAAAAAACAAATTTTAGAGTTTTTTAAAACCCATCCTGATGCCTCTATTTTTATACTGGATCAAGTTACGTATAAAGCAAAAAAACATACCAAAGAAATACTCTTACCAAACAATATTCCTGATATCACCGTACTTGTCGCTGCATATTTAGTGTTGGCACGGTTTTTCTACCGCAACGATTTTATTGTTTCTTTATATTTTCAAGACCATCCCTCGTTGCAAAACTTAGTAGAAAATCGTAATTTTATCCATGTTAATACCGATATGCTAAGTAACGGATTTGATTATTTAGAAAATCACCTAACTCAAGTACAAAAAAATTGTTTTACCACAGTTAAAGATTTTGGTTACAGATATAATTTGCAATTATTAACTGACATTGCGATTACTATTGGAGAAGTTGCAAGTACGGATCAACACAAAATAACAATAAAGATACAAGGAGATGGCAAGCTTACTCTTGATGGAGACTCTGCATACCAACTACAGATTAACAGTATTGCAGAATCAATTAAAACGGTGTTTGATGAAAAAATAACAACAAAAGACTTAAAGCATATAAGTCTTTTAAATAAAGCTCAATACCAGCAAATAGTATACGACTGGAATAAAACCGAAAAAGACTATCCAAAAAATAAGACTATTCATCAGCTTTTTGAAGAGCAGGTATTAAAAACCCCGAACAATATCGCTGTTGTATACGAAAATACAAAACTTACTTATCAAGAACTAAATAATAAAGCTAATCAATTAGCTCACTACTTAATACAAAATTACAATATTCAACCAGATGACTTGATCGCGCTGTATCTTGATAGAAGCGAGCAGATGATAATAGCCATGTTGGGGGTGCTAAAAGCGGGAGGTGCTTATGTTCCGATAGATTTAAGTTATCCAGATGAACGTGTTAAATACATACTCAACGATACTAAAGCCAAGGCAATATTAACAAATAATGCGCGCACGGAAAAAATAGAAATAGAAAAAACCAACACGATAGCTATAGATGGTGAAACAGTACAAATAAAATTGAGCAAACAGGAAAAAGGCGACCTTATCATATCAACCACAAATAGCAATCTCGCGTATGTAATCTATACATCTGGAACAACTGGAAATCCCAAAGGAGTGATGATTGAACATCAAGGTGTGGTGTCTTTAGTAAAGAATGTCGATTATATAAAAATTGGCACCGATGACTCGTATATTCAACTTTCTGATCCTGGGTTTGATGCCGCAACTTTTGAAGTTTGGGCTCCTTTATTAAATGGAGCTAAGCTGGTTATACCAGACAGCAAAATAGACTTATTTGGAGACACTAGTTTATTTCGCAAGACAGTGAAAAAAAATAAAATTACTACAATGTTTTTAACAAAAACTTTATTTGATCAGTTATATGTATCTTGTGAAAGTGCTTTTAGCGGTATTGAGTACTTGTTAACCGGCGGAGAAGCGATAAACAAAAAACTGATATCCAAGTTAATAAATTCAAATTACTTTCCTACAAACGTTATTCACGTTTACGGTCCCACTGAAAACACAACATTTAGCACTGCTTTAAATATTACCAAAAATGTTTTTACTAGCATGGATACAATACCCATTGGTGTTCCATTAACCAACAGAAAAGCCTACATATTAGATAAAAACTTAAATCCGTTGCCAATAGGAGTGGTTGGCGAGTTATATATTAGTGGCGACGGCATAGCTCGAGGTTACCTCAACCGTCCAGACCTAACCGCAGAAAAGTTTATTGCCAACCCATTTCAAACTGAAGAAGAAAAGCTGCAAAACAAAAATGGTAGATTGTACAAAACAGGAGATTTAGTTCGTTGGTTACCAGACGGCAATTTAGAGTATATAGGTCGCAGTGACTTCCAAGTTAAAATCAGGGGATATCGCATAGAACTAGGAGATATTGAAAGTAAGCTGCTAAATTACCCAGATATTAAACAAGCGGTGGTAATAGCAAAAGAGCGTATTTTAGAACAAACAAGCGATAAGTATTTATTGGCTTATTATGTAGCTGATAAAAAATTAGATGAAACAAAAATCCAAGATTATTTGACTGCACGACTGCCGGAATATATGTTGCCAAGAATGTTGGTACATATGGATAAATTGCCATTAACAGTAAATGGCAAACTAGATAAAAAAGCACTACCAGAGCCAAAGTTTGTTAATAGTCATAACTATGTAGCACCAGAAACGCAATTGCAGAGTCAAATAATAAAAGTATGGTCTCATGTACTTGGCATTCCAGAGGAATCAATTAGCATAACCGATAGTTTCTTTAGTTTGGGTGGAAATTCAATATTAGCAATTAATTTGGTAGCGAAATTATCAAAAATAAATGAATGCAAAAATATAAGAGTGGTAGATATATTTAAACACACCAATATTGAACAATTAACTAATAATTTAAATAAAGATACTATAGTCACAAAAATCAAAGAAAGTATTGAAACAGAAATAGCAATTATTTCCATTTCCGGAGCATTCTCTGGTTGTGAAAATACAAATCAATATTGGGATTTAATTCAAAAAGGGACAGAAGGCGTAAAGAGGTATGCTCAAGAAGAGTGTATTGAGCTTGGTATATCAGAAGAAATTCTTGCAAATCCTAATTTTGTTCCTACATCTGGTCATATATTGAATATTGACAAATTCGACGCTGAGTTTTGGGGACTTGCTCCAAACGAAGCTAGATCAATTGATCCACAAATACGTAAATTCTTAGAACACTGTTGCTATGTTCTTGAAGAGTCTGGGTACTTGCGTGATAGAGATAAAATAAGCATAGGAGTATTTGCTGGGGCTGGTAACAGCAATTATTCAATTGATAATAACAATAAATTTAGCTCTCGTGGATTAGAGCTTTTGAGTGCTAAAGATATCTTGGCTACAAAAATCAGTCATTTATTGGGGCTAGCCGGAGCTGCTATTAATATCAATACGGCATGCTCTACTAGCTTAACTACTGTAATAGAGGCATGCATACATCTTGCATCTGGATTTTGTGATATAGCAATAGCTGGTGGAGTATCTTTATTGCAGCCAGACGAGATTGGCCATATTTATCAAGACGGACTAATTTATTCCAAAGATGGATATTGCAGGGTTTTTGATAATAAGTCATCTGGAATAGTTAATGGGTCTGGTGTGGGAGTTGTTTTATTAAAACGTCTATCAGACGCAAAAAAAGACAACGATAATATAATTTCTGTCATTAAGGGATATGGCATTAACAATGATAGCAATAGGAAAATGAGCTACACCTCTCCAAGTGCAATCGGACAAAAAGAGTGTATTGTCAATGCACAAATCATGGCAGGAATAAAATCAGAAGCAATTAGCTACGTAGAATGTCATGGAACTGGAACAAAACTTGGCGATCCAATTGAAATACAAGCACTAGATGAGGCATTTAAGCATAATAACCAGAAATACAAATGTACCATAGGCTCGGTAAAAGCAAATATCGGCCATGCCGATGCAGCGGCTGGTATAGCCGGCCTAATTAAAGTCTGTAAAATGCTTGAACATAAAATAATACCCAAACAGATAAATTACGATACTGTCAATCCAGAGCTGCGTATTAAGGATACCGGCTTTGAAATAGCCACTGAAGCAAAAGAATGGAAAGATGTGCCACTTATAGCAGGAGTTAGCTCATTTGGTATAGGAGGTACTAATGCTCATGTTATAGTTAGTGAATATGAGCGGAATAATAAACAAACAGAAAGCAATAATAAGCTTTGTATTATACCGCTTTCAGCAAAGAGTCATTCTTCTCTTGAAGCTTACAGAAAAAGTTTTATAAATTATTTGGCCAATACAACAGATAGTATTCAAGATATTGCCCATACTTTACAATCAAAAAGAGAACATTTTGATTATAGATTATCTATTGTTTGTGATTCTGCATCTGATGCTATTCGTAAACTCGAGACTGAGAATATAAACAGAATAAATATCCAAAAAACTCACAATGTTGTATTTATGCTCCCAGGACAAGGTAACCAATATACCAATATGAGTCTTGGCCTATACCAAAATGACAGTGATTATAAAAATACTATTAATGAGTGCATTAAACTAGCTAATAAATATACCGGTACTCAATTTGAAAAGATTTTGTTTTCTGATAATAATGAGATTGATCAGGCGAGATGGGCGCAATTATCGCTGTTTATTGTAGAATATTCATTAGCCAAGTTACTAGAATCTTTAAATATTAATGCAGCATGCTACATAGGACATAGCATTGGCGAGTACGTAGCTGCTACACTATCGGGAGTATTCATCTTAGAAGATGCGATTAAATTAGTTGTGATTCGTGGAAAATTAATGCAGTCGATGTCAGAAGGAGCAATGCTGTCAATATTAGCTGATGCCACCGAAATAGAGCAAATAGTAAAAAACAATCATTGCGAAATAGCAGTAATTAATTCACCAAAAAATTGTGTTGCGTCTGGCACACACGAATCTGTTAATAATCTAAAAATTATATTAGAAAAAAGCAGTATTTCAACAGCACTACTAAAAGTATCTCATGCCTTTCATTCGCGCCTAATGGCAAAAGCAGCAGAAGAATTTGTGCTTCAATTTAAGCACATTAAACTCAACAAACCACAAAAGAGATTTATTTCTAACGTTACTGGTGATTTTATAACTGACGATGAAGCAATAAACCCTGAATACTGGGCTAAACACATTCGCAGTACGGTATTGTTCAGCGATGGCATAAAAACACTATCTGATAGTTACAATAATTTGCTTTTTATAGAAGTTGGTACCGGAAAGTCATCTATATCTTTTGTAAAACAACATGAAATGGGGAAGTCCAGCATTATCCAATTATTAAATTCCAAGAAAAATAATAGCGAAAATATACAAGATACTTGTTTTAAAGAAGACATATTAAGCAAGTTATGGGCTGGTGGATATAACGTAGATTTTAAAAGCCATGGAAAAGCAGTCAGGCTACCAGGTTATCATTTTGATAGTTCTTCATACTGGATTAATCAACAGCGAAAGACTGAAACATCGATACTAAAAGCTGATTTATCAATCTCTGTTTTTGACAACACGGATATAAAAAACAAAATTATTGAACAAAATTTATCAGATAAACACTATGAAATTGCCAAGGTATTTTTAGATGTTTTAGGTGTTGAGAAAATAAGCATACATGATGATTTTTTCAAACTTGGTGGCGATAGCTTATTGGCTGTTAGCGTGGTAGCTAAATTACAGCATAATTATAAAATCAGTATGGATGATTTTTTAAGATTTCCAACTGTAGCAAAAGTTACTAATACCGCTACATTTGCAAAAAACAATCTGCGCCATAAGCTGGAAAGAATTAAAATTATGTACTCGAAAAAGGAAAAATACCTTGCTCGTGATGTTGAGGATATGATCGCAAAGCAAATTGAATGTTTGCATGAGGCACAAAACATAAAATTTGAAAACAAAAAGAGAAATACACAAACGGTTTTATTAACCGGCGCTACTGGACATGTTGGTTGTAATATTTTGTATCAGTTACTGCATGAGACTAAATGCAAAATATACCTACTGATTAGAGCCTCATCAATCGAACATGCTAATGACAAAATAAATCGTAAATTTAGACATTACTTTGATATTGGTTTAGATCAGCATAAAAACAGAGTTGTAATTTTAGTTGCTGATATCGAACAACCAATGCTCGGATTAAACAAAAATCAATACCAAGAATTGGTTAGCTCTATTGATAGCATTATTCATTCGGCAGCATTAGTGAAACACTATGGGGATTATAATATACTATATAAAGCAAATGTTCAGGCTACCATTAACCTACTGGAGCTATCAAAGCTAACCAAAAATAAATATTTTCACTACATATCTACAGTAGCAGTTTTACTTGATGGCTATGTGCCAAAACGCAGCTATTATGTGTTTGATGAAGATAACGATTCCGGTATTTTATTGGAACGTAGTAATGTGTACTCCAAGACTAAATACGAGGGAGAGCTAGCTGTTAGCGAATATCGCAGTCATGGAATAAAATCAAATATTTATCGGCTTGGTAACGTAGCTATGCATTCTTGCAATTATCGACATCAAACGAATATAAATGATAATGCATTCTATGTAATCGTAAACACATTATCAAATCTTGGAGCAACATCTGATGAGATTGACAGTATGGAAATTTCGCCGGTGGATAACACTGCCTTGGCAATAGCAAGACTCTTTGATCAAGAGTATTTAAGCAATATGACTTTCCACGTATTTAATCCAAGTTTATATAAACTGAGCAAATTATTTTCTAAAGACAACCGTATTAAAACATACCCAATAAACAAACTTATTGACATTATCGGAAATAAACTAAAGAATAGCGCGGATAAAGAACAGGTAGAATTATTTATGCTGCACCAACGGTGGTTACAAGAGTCAAGTACTGATAACATAACCAAAGTTAACATCGTTAATTACAAAACAACGGCAATACTAAAAAGTTTGGATTTTTCATGGTCAGAGGTCAATAAAGATATGGCATCTGCTATGATGAAGTAAAGTTCTGTAGTTAATAGCTAAAACTCAGAACTATTACATTGGAGGATTTAGTAATGAGCACCCCGAAGGTTTTTAAGAAGCTTGAAGAATTTGCACTTCTCGTTCCAGTTCCTTTTTATTGGGCTGATTTGAATTGTATCGTGATGGGAGTAAACGAGCCGCTCACGGGTCTTTGTATTGATAAAAATCTTGCTAACAACTTAATTGGTAAAAGTGCGCATGATTTGTATACACCAGAAACAGCAGCAATGATAGAAGAACACTCCAAGCTGGTGATGCAAACTGGCAAAAAACTTACATTTGAGGAAATGTATATTCTTTTAACAGGAGAAACTCAGCACGTTATTGCAACGAGGTCACCATTGTTTGAAGATGGAAAGGCGGTAGGATTAGCAGGTTTTTTGACTGATATCACCGCTAGCAAGGAAAATGAGCTGCATAAGGAGCAAATCAAAGAACAATTAAAATTCAAAAAAATAGTTGACCAAGCTGCTCATGATAATGTCCAATCGCCACTTACAATCTTGCTGGTTCTTGCCCAGCAGTGTTCTGGCCTTACAAAAGAAAAAGTATTTGAAGTACTAAAAACATCAACAGCTTTTATTCCAGTAAGCATTTACTGGTTAGACACCAATAACAAAGTTGTTGGTGCAAACAAAAGTACTGTTGAAGCCATTGGGGGAAAATCCATTGATGACTTTATAGGGAAAACACCGTATGAATATTACCCACACGAAATGGCGGATAACATAGTACAACACAATAATAAGGTAATGAGAACGAGGAAGGTGCTTTCGCAAGAGGAGCCAATCAAAGACGCAACGACTGGAGCAACAAAGTATTTTATGGCGTACAAAACTACGCTACTAGATAACAATGACGAGGTTATCGGTATTCTTGGTGCTTCAGCAAATATCACCGCAGAAAAAGAAGCAGAGAACCTAAAACTTGAAAACGAACGTCAAAAAGCCAAAATCGAAGAACAAGAAAAATTTGGAGAAGTTGTCGTTCAAATGGTTCATGACATCCGTACACCGCTTGCTACTATGGGAATGAAGCTACAATTTTACGCTAAAGATATGCCGGAAAATATGCGCGTAGATATGAATTGGGCTGTTACAAATATTTTTGATGTTGCAAATGACGTGCTTGATAGATTCAAACACGATGGAAAAGATGTAGACTTAGAAGAAGAACAGCGGCCATCGATGATTTCAATGATGTTATCTCAAGCCTTGAGTGCCAAAAGGTACCAATATAAAGATGCACCAATTAAATTTGTTGATGATTTTTGTCAGGGAAGCGCGTTTGTTTTTATCAAAGTACAGTCATCTCATTTTGTAAGGATGATATCTAACATAATTAATAATGCTGTAGAGGCTTTTGAAGGTAAAAAAGGTACTGTGCGCCTGGGTCTTAGCATAAGCGATGGGAATGCTGTAGTTACTATCCAAGATAATGGCAAAGGAATGCCAAAAGAGATAGTTGATAAGATTTTGAGCGATGCTCACGTAACAACTGATAAAAAAGATGGACATGGCATAGGCCTCACACAAATACGCGAAACCATAAAGCGCAATCAAGGTAAGTTCAATGTTGAATCTACACCAGGCGAAGGAACCAAATTTATTCTAACGTTTAAGGTTGTTGAACAACCTGACTGGATAGCGGCGGTTATCAAACTAAATAACGGAGATACAGTAGTTGTACTAGATGACGATACTTCAATTCACGGCGCATGGGATGATAGACTGAAAAACTGTGCTGGCATACAAATTAAACACTTTACTCTCGGCAATGATGCCATAGATTTTATTAACGCATTCCCTCAAAAAGATAAAATATTTTTATTAACTGATTATGAACTGCTTAAACAGAATGTAACAGGAATAGATGTTATAAAAAAAACTGATATTAAGCGATCTGTTTTGGTAACAAGCCATTATGCTGAGAAAAAGATATACAAACTTCTAGTTGAAAATAGAGTAAAGCTTTTACCCAAACAATTGGCTGCGGAAGTTCCAATAGAAGTTTGCGAAGCAAAAACAGAACGCTGTGTAACTAATAGTGACAAGAAATGCAATAAGGTTAGTAGCTCTGAAAAAGTTGATGTGATCATAGTTGAAGACAAGAGAGACCTAGCCGATACTGAGGGACATTTCTTTGAGAACCACGGCAAAAAAGTAGCTGTATATTATAACCCCGATGATCTTTTAAAGGACACGTCCAAGTATGATAAAGATGTTATAGCGTGTATCGATCATGAATTTGAAGGTAACAAATTAAATGGCTTTGATGTTTTAAAGCAATTGCATGAACAAGGATTTACGAGATTGTATTTGTTTTCAGGTAGGACGTTTACAAAAGAGGAAGTACCGGATTATTTAACAGCAATTGTGAAAACAGATATTGACGCTCTTACTAAATTGGCTGAAAGTTAAAATCCCCTTCGTAAAGTCAAAAAAACTAATTATAAATAAAACAATATGGAGATTAGCCATGCAAATAATTAAAAAAATCTGTAGCAAAAACTTATTAGCAACACTTCTTATATTATTGGCTATTGGTTACAACCAATTTTGCTATGCAAACAGTAACAAATATCTAACCAAATGGTATGAATATAGGTTACAAACTGCTAAATCAGAAATCATTGATGATTCCATAATAGATGAAGTTGCTGACGATTTAGCAAATAATAAAAAACCAATTTATTCATTAATTGTAGATAGTAATAGCATATCTCCAAATATTGATGTTCTTGAAAAATTATTAAATGCTTTAAAAAAGAATACTACAATTAAAGAATTAAGCTTTTTTAATTTTAGTGGAGAAAATATCGAGAAAATTGCCAAGATTTTAAACAGTAAGGTTTTTAACTATAAAAATGTTAAATATTATCCAATCCATGATTGGTTAGTCAGCGTTGATTTTACTAATAACAATGATAATGCTAATTCGTTAGAAGAATCAGCAGCGAAAGAAATAGGACTCTTAATAAAGAAAGGATTGATTAGCCTCAACCTAAGCGGTAATAAGATTGGCACAGATGATTTAGCCATAATTGTAAGAGAGCTGCCAAATAGCAAGCTAACTCATTTATATCTCAATAGGATTAAAATCAGCAGGGGCGGAATTGACACGCTTGCAAATGCTTTTCGAAAAGGACGTAACAGCTTGGTTTTTCTTAGTCTCAACCAAAACAACATCGATTCTGATAGTGCTATACAAATTATTGAAGCTACTTCATCAACGTATCTCTTAAAAAACATTAGTTTGGCAGAAAATAATATAGGCAATAACAAGAAATTTTGGCAGGCTATGGTCAATAGAATTAATAAATATGATGTTTACAATATCAACCTTGCTAAAAATAATATAGATTCTGATGACATTATAGAGTTTATCCTCCTTACCTCTTATTGCTCAATCTCTATGCTCAATCTTGCGGAAAATAAAATTGATTCTAAAGGAGTGCTAGCAATTGCTGATTCTAAAATTTGGCAGGAATCAAAAACAGTTATTAACCTTAACGGAAATAACATAGACTCTGATGCTATTATGGCGCTGACCAAAACAGCAAACACGAAAGAAAAGCTAGAGGGGCTTAATCTTGGGGTGGTTGGTATCGAAAATCCAGCCGTCGCAACTAACGAGCGCAACGATTTGTAAAAAGCTAATACTATAAAAGCTCTACAGTTAGCATTTGTATTCACCATCTGCAAACTTGGTAGCACAATACAAGCAGATTAATGGCAAAGAAATTTTACTTGCCATATCTTTGTAAAAGTTTGGACGTTTAAGCTTATCTAACTCTTTTGTGCTTATGCCAAGCTTTCCAGCCAATTCTTCTTTGGTAAACGCCCCTATTTTTACTTCTGGTTTATTATTTGACGCATGATTTATAATCCTTCCTTCATCTAACGCTGTTTTGATTCTCTCGCAAGTTAGAAGTTTATGGATCATTACCTGCGCCACTCGAAAATTTAAATTGCCAGACGATTGCCGAGCAGCTACTATTATTTTAGCCATGTTATCTCCTGTAATGAGGTAATTTGGTTAGCGTCGCCGGAGTGGTGGTACACTCCGGCGGCGCGCCTTGTTTATAAAGAAAATTAAATTATTAGTTGTGTTTTCTATCTCACTGTAGCCTCCTTTTATTTTGGTTAAAGATGCACTAAACGCATTTAATCAAAAGCGCACTTAAAGGTAGCTCATGGGTAGCTTTGTAAGATTTGGTAGATTGGGTGAACACGGGGAAAGCCACGAAAACATTGGAGCTGGCGATGGGATTCGAACCCGCGGCCTGCTGATTACAAATCAGCTGCTCTGCCAACTGAGCTACGCCAGCATATACAAAATGATACAGCACACATCGTAACTGCTTAATTTGCTGGAGTCAATTTTACGGCTTCATCATCTTTTAATCAAACACCAAACTTAGTTATGCAATAAAGCTTGATTAAAGGTAAATTAATTTTGGACACTAACGTTAATTGGTAATTTTTAGAATAAAACTGCTTTAAGCTTTTTATCGTTATCCCTAGAGCGCGAGCTAACCTTTCTTCTGGCATGCGCTGTTCAGTTAAAAACCGTCAAATCATTTTTCGCATAGTTTCTATATGCAAATATTTGTTTCTTTTTTTGGGACTCCCATGTTTCAAGCTGGTATTTATTGACGTCATTTTACACCTTTAATTAAATTTAAGTTATTCACAAAACACAACACACCATAAAAAAATAGCCTTTTTAATATAATATGATTGTCTGTCAGCTGGAGTGTGAAGCTAGCTTCTTCACTCATCCTTTCGGCTTTTAAGCGCCGTGAACTTAAAAGCTATCATAAAAAAACATGGTCGCCAACCACCTTAAGCATTTCTTAAGGAAAGAAGAGCGAACAAAGCAACCAATTTGGATCGCGCACATTTGAGCAGGTTAATTTAAAGAACAAGAAGCTCAATAATAATACTGCTAAAAAGCTAGTTTATTATGAATATAATTGCTTATTAGCACAAATTCATTTACCTGCAACTGTTCTGGACGCGACTTAGAATTAACACCAACCTCTTCCAGCTGCGTAGCGGCAATGTATTTCTTTAACCCATTGCTAATTGTCTTACGTCGCTGACAAAAGGCTGCGCGCACGACTTCACACAGCAATTTCTCATCTTGCGCCATAACTAAATAATTTTTGCGCGGAATTAATCTTATAAAAGC
Organism: bacterium; assembly: GCA_037142515.1. Lineage (GTDB taxonomy): Bacteria > Pseudomonadota > Gammaproteobacteria > UBA9339 > UBA9339 > JBAXAM01. Next base: position 17,000 of record JBAXAM010000007.1, read on the forward strand.
TGAGTCAACTTTTGGTGGTGGGGAAAAAGCTCCCGAACCAACATTTAATAACAATTTTACTTCACAGTAATATTGCACCATTACGCTTAAGCGCCCGTAAATTTTTGAGCCTGGAGATGCAACAATCCTTTCAGCCACTTCTTTTTGCAACATAAAATGCATATCTTTTATTAGATTACTATACTCTATAGCTTTAAATAACAATGGCGTAGAAATATTATAGGGCAAATTACCAACTAAACGAAACGGCTTCGGAAACTGCGTGAAATCAACCTGCAAAACATCTCCCATATAAACATGCAAATTCTCCGAATTATTGCAATTATTTTTAAGCCTGGGTATTACATCACCATCAAGCTCGATTACATTAATAAAACGCAACAATGGCAACAACCTAGACGTTAATGCTCCTTCTCCCGGGCCTATTTCGACAAGACAATCAGAGAGCTCTGGCGCAATCAAGCTCACAATTCGCTCTAGAACTCTTGGATCATGCAAAAAATGTTGGCCCAGAAATTTCTTATGCATCGTCAATTATTAATCTTTATGTACGCCGCTTCGCGCAGCTCTTTGAGCCAGGATTTAATCTTCTCTTCAAATTTTTGGCGAAAAACAAATTCCTTAGCTCGTTCTGCTGTGAACTTTACCTCTTGCGACTGGCCTTGCGCTTCCAATAATTTAAGCAAATGCAATCCATTTGGCGCCTTTATTGGACCAGCAACCTGCCCAATTTGCATCTTAGCAACCTCTTTAGTAAACAGAGTCGGTAATTCATCGATTTTGCGCACGCCTAAATCATTGTTTTGCACCTGTTGTTCGGCAGTATTATACTCCTTTGCTGTTTGCTCAACATCTGCCCCATGTTTCAATTTAGCCACTATCTTTGTTGCTACATCAGCCGCAGCTTTAATTTGACCAGGAGAGGCTTTATCTGGCAATGCAATCAAAATATCAGCCACATGATATTGCATCGGAGCATTGCTCATCTTTGGCGGATTACGCAAAACACTTTCGACCTCCTTATCACTAACGACAACATCTTTTCCTAAAAATTGCTGCTGCACCCGAGCAGCTAGTAGCTGCTCACGAATTTGCTCTCGATATTCTCTGACGCTTATGCCTTGCTCCTGCAAAGATTTTTGCAGCTGATCTACAGCTAAGTGATTATTTTTAGCAATACTAGAGATAGCACTATCAACTTCAGCATCGCTAACCTGCATGCCAACACGTTGAGCTAACTGCACTTGTAACAAAGAATCAATCAAGCCATCCAACGCTTGCTTACGCAACACAGAAGTTTTGAGCGCAACCGAATTATTTTCAGCTGGCTGGTGACTAACCAGAGTTATTCTTTTGTCTAACTCACTTTGCGTAATTACATCGCCATTCACAACCGCAGCAATTTTATCTAAGGGAGCCACAGCAGCATAGCTTGGAAACGAAAACATTAAAAAAACCAACAAACCGAAAACATATTTTTTTATCATAATTAAAGCCCTATAGTACGTTTATCATTATAACCAGCAATACTACCAGGTAAATTTAAATTACCACCCTGGTCACCAAAACCACGACTAAAACCACCAGAACCACCTAATCCCTTAAGAAAAAGCTGCAAATAAACCCGGTTAATATAGTTAATATTACCAACCCCAACAAAAGTTTGGCTTCGCATCAACCGTAATGCAAAGCAACAGCTATCATATTCTAATCCATAGAGAGCTGTCTGTGTGCGTTTGTAACTAATATTGTAGTCTAAGCTGCCGAGGATATTCCAATTACGCAAAAGTCTCCATCCTGTTGAAAGATTAACTCGGCTTAGATCTGCGTTTGGTTTTTGAGCAGAACCATCTTTCTGAAAGTCATAATTATACCCAAAATTTACTACTCTTTCTGCATTATCATTATACTGTAAACCCACGCTAGAAGTCTTAAACTGTTGATTGCTAGGATCCCAAGCAGCGGCAACTTTAGCATTCACTTTTGGAGTAATAAAATATTGCAGCTGTCCAACTAAAGGAGAAAGATTTTCCACTACTAAAGGATCAACTTTTTTATCGAGATTCACCATATGATTATGAATACTAAGTATTTGACCAAGACCGGCGTTTAATTTTTCTTGCCCAGAATCATCGAGGAAACGCGATGTAAGTGCAGCGGTAACCTGATTAGCATCACCAATACGATCAACACCACTAAACCTATTGATGCGAAATAGCTGGCTAAAATCAAAACCGGGTAGTGTAGTATCAAAAACAGGAATATTGTCTTGATTTCTTGTAGGAACAAATAAATAAAACAACCTTGGCTCCAAAGTTTGTATATAGTTATTTTGAAAAAAATTAATATCTCGACTAAAGATTATACCACTATCAACTGAAACTATTGGCAAAACGCGCGTAATATTATTTTTGGGGTCGGTAACAACAACATCTCGATTTAAATCGTGAATACTATAGCCTGTCGCCTGCAGCTGAACTTTCGGTGTAATATAGGTACCCATCCAATTAAAAGGCAGGCTCACACCAGACCCCACATTAAACCGTCCACCAGCAACTACAGGCTTATATTTATCAAAATCATCACGATGCACAAAATTTACCACCCCACCATCAAAATGATAATTTAAACCGCCAGAATTATCAGGAAAATCGCCAGCTAAATCTAATTGGGGCAATCTTTTGTATAGATCGTAAGCAAGACTCTTACCGTTGTTCTCCTTTGTGTTAATTCGATGTAAAGTTTGAAACTCTTGAACACGACCAGAAAAACGCCAGTTTGTACTAGCATAATTAATCTCTGCTTGATTAAATAATTGGTCATCATTAATCGTAGTAGCGACAGAACCAAAATCTTGTAAAAAGTAATCATCAGTTGCATAGTTACCAATTATTGATCCATTCCAGTGATCGTTCAAGCGCAAATCGTTTTGTAAATTTAAAAAACCACGGCTAGATGAGCTGTTTTCTAGCACCGTGCGCGCGTGCCCAGCAGAATAAGACTTATCGCGAAACTTAACAAAAGCTCTATCATGAGGAATATAAGTAACGTTAACATTACCTGCATTAGCTGGTGTTAAATAACGAAACAAGCCATCTAATAAAATACCGCGCTTAGTAAAAAACGTCGGCGTAAAAGCGGTATCATAATTAGACGCCAAATTGAAGTAGTAAGGCAGAGTCAAACCATAACCAGAGTCCTTGGAAAAAGTCATATCTGGAAGCAAGAACCCGCTTTTGCGCCTTTTATCGATAGGAAAATTAAAATAGGGAGTATAAAAAACAGGAACTTTTTTAATAAAAAAGAAAGCATTAAACGCTTCGCCACGACCAGAATTGCGATCGAGATTTAATCTGTCGCTCCAAACATACCAACTAACCGCATCGGGTGGACAAGAGTTATAGGTGGCACGTCTCATTTTCAAAACTCCCATGGCATCGCGCACCGCATGTTTGGCTCGTCCCCAAATATTGGTTATTCCCGATGGCGTACTAAATAACATACGATAAAAACCGTTATCTAACGTGTGCACTTCGCTAACAAAATTTAAATTGCTTTTCTCCGCCACAATCAATCTACCATATTCATGAAAGTTAACATGACCAACCAAAACACCATTACTGAGCTTTCCAGTCTTATTGTCGCGAAAAAAAGTAACACAATCAGCGCTAATTTCACGACCAGGCTGAATCAAAGTAACGTTACCCTTGGCCACTGACGCACCATATTGAGTAAAAAGAGCATGCTTATTGGATGTAATGCTCAAGGGAGTTTCTTGCACGCCCTTAGGCTTGGGGATATTTGCAATATTACTAGAATCAACATAGCTACCACCACAAAGAGTATTGCTCTTTGGATCCCTAACCCAGCCTAAAAAATTAGCAATATCAAACGGGGTAGTTCGCTCAAAAGCTACTGCGGGACACGAAGCCACGATAGCTTGTGGCGAACTTTCTATGGCAACAGCGCTTGTTGTGATAAACAAACTTATAAAGATAATTATTGTACAGCGTTTTAGCATAATTCGCGCAACCATACACCAATTGCAGCTATTTCTTCTGGGCAAACAGTATGCCGCATTGGATAAGAAGATATCATAGCATGGTAACCAATTTCTTTAAGGAAATTACAGCTTTCTGTAGCCCATTTTAGTGGCACTACTGGATCGTTTATACCATGCAACATTAAAATAGGCGTTTGTTGGTTAGTCGCGCTTCTTTCCGCAATAACCGTAGTCGCTAATGGCAACCAGGCTGACAGTACTAAAATACCGGCTAATTTTTCTGGATAGCGAAGTCCGCACTGCAAAGCCATTGCACCGCCCTGTGAAAAACCAGCCAATATGATTTTTTCGCTTGGAATACCCCGCTCTAGCTCTTGAGCAATTAGTTTTGCAATCATTTCTTCAGATTTTCTCATCCCAGCCTCATCTTCCTTGGCATGATATTCAAGACTAACAAGGTCAAACCAAGCACGCACTTTTGCATTATCAAAACACTTTACTGGTCTAACCGGAGCATGTGGAAACACAAAACGCACTCCTAGCTCTTTTGGCAAGCCCAATTGCTCTGCAATGTCAGAAAAATCATGGCCACTGGCTCCCAATCCGTGCAACAGAATTACACTCGCACGCGGAGCTATTTCAGAGTCAATTTCTAAAGTTCGTAACATTTTTGCTTAACCTCCAGCTAAAATAAGTTAGAATGGGCAATATTATATGGTTTAATTTACAATTATTTTAAGGAATATGCGAGCTAAACATGATAAAGAAAGCATTAATGCTCTTGATTTGTTGTATATTACTAAATGTAGGCGGATGTGGTCAAACTGGGCCTCTATACTTACCAACACAACAGGATAATATCAAAGGATAATTTATGTCTATTCTTTCTGCGACAATATTATTGGTTTTAATCATGAACCCTCTGGGGAACTTGCCATTTTTTCTATCGACACTCAAGCCAGTAGACCCAAAACGACATACGCACATTATTGTTCGCGAAACTTTTTTTGCCTATTTATTACTGGTCATATTCATGCTCTTTGGACAAATTTTTTTACGAAGCGTACAAATAACTGAACAAGCTTTAGGAATATCTGGCGGCATAATTTTGTTTATAATCGCCATTCGCATGATCTTTCCAGAAGCAATAGATCAAACAGAAAAACAGTCGACAAGCGAACCATTCTTTGTCCCACTGGCAGTTCCCATGACAGCTGGACCAGGAGCCTTAACAACCGTTATATTATTCTCTACTACCCAGCCCGAGAAAAAATTCGTATGGATACTTGCTATTACCGCTGCTGCGCTTGTAGTCGGAACCATACTTCTTGGAGGCCGTTATTTAAGCAAATATCTTGGTGAAAGAGGCTTGATCGCACTTGAAAAACTTTCGGGGATGATGCTTACTGCTATGGCAGTACAAATGTTTTTGTCAGGGATTAATGCTTATTTTCGACTATACTAATGCAAACCATATCAACTATAGTTATAACTAAAAATGAAGAGCAGAATATTGCAGCCTGCCTTGAATCTGCTTTATGGACTGATGAAATTATAGTACTCGACTCTGGCAGCAATGATAACACTCTGGCCATTTGCAAAAAATACACACCTAAAGTTAAGACTTATACAACCGATTGGCCCGGCTTTGGCAAACAAAAAAATCGTGCTCTAGCACTTGCCACGTCTACTTGGATTTTATCTATTGATGCTGACGAAAGAGTAACGCCAGAATTAAAACAAGAAATATTACAAAAACTAAACAACACTAATTATGCTGCCTATAAAATACCGCGCTTAAATTATTTCCTGGGCAAACAAGTCAAATATTGCTTCAATAGTGACGCTCCAGTTAGGTTAATAAAAAAAGACGGAGGCAAGTTTTCTGATGAGATCATTCATGAAAAGCTTATCGTAAATGGAGAAACTGGCAAGCTAAAAAACAAACTACAGCATTTTTCATTCGGCAATATAGAAGAGTTAATAAACAAAATAAATAGCTACTCTACTCTTGGCGCCACCAAACTTCATGATACAAAAAAGAAAACTAGCTATGCAAAAGCATTCGCTCATGCATCTTGGATATTTATTAAAATCTATTTTTTAAAATTAGGCCTCCTCGACGGCTGGCTTGGCTTTATCATTGCCTTTAGCAATTTCGAAGGGGTTTTTTATAGATACGTAAAACTACTCGAGAAAAACCTCAGAAAAAGTTATAGGGATATAATATGAACATAATTTTATTCGGCTTTAAAAATTGTGGAAAAACAACACTGGGAAAGTTATTAGCAACAAAACTAAACCTGGATTTTATAGATACTGACGATTTATTAGCAAAACGCTACCAAGAGAAATATAAAGAATCATTATCCACACAGCAAATCTATAAAATTCTTGGTGAAATAAAATTTAGGGATTTAGAAAAAGAAGTCATAAACCCTCTTGCTCACGTAGAAAATACAGTTATTGCCACAGGCGGTGGAAGTGTAATGGACAAAGAGAGCACCAAAATTTTAAAAAACATTGGCAAGATGGTTTATCTTAAAGCACCAAAGCAACTTATGAAAGAGAGAATATTTGCCGGAAAACTACCTGCTTTCTTAGACGCAAAAGATAAAGCAGCCTCATTTGAAAAAATATATGCAAACAGAGAAACTGTATACGATACTATTGCAGAGATTGTTGTTGAAATCATAGCAAAAACAAATGAGGAAATTATTCAAGAAATAAAATCAAAAGTGGACAAACATGGCAACTAACTCATTACAATATTAAAATCGCCGCATATTTAAAGAGCGTGGGAACTATCACTGCCACAGTAAATATTTTCAAGATAGGCTTGCTTTTGGGTTACTTTATTAGCCCGATAAATGTTTCTGACTAACTGCGACGCATCGCGTTGCATGTCTTGGCCGAGCGTATATTTATACTCGCGAGAAAAGCTTCTAGTCATCGTAAAGATTTTAAGCACTAATTTATACGTATCCCGATATACTAGGTAAGTCATAGTATAGTGCCATAATCTAAGCCTGATGTTACAAAAACTGCAAAAAATAACGCGACTGCTCTGCGAAGTCCTAAAAAACAACCAGCTTATTAACCAAAGCCAAACATAATGCTGTTATTCTGTCTTGTGCCGCTAAATAAATCGAAAATAGTTAAATTGATAAATAGTTTAATAGGTAATAGCCCGAACAGCCCTAACTTCACCGCTAGAACCGGTCTTGACGGCGCTGAGCTGGGAGTCAATGCCGTTCTGGACCCACGCGTTGTGGGGGTCGTCCTCGGTAGAGCTCCAGGAGTAGCCACCAAGACCACCGCTTATAAAGGCCTGATTTAGTTCCGACTTGCAAGGTAGATACCAATCAGAGTATGTAATGCCGCCTACAACCACGGAATAGCCAGTGCACACACTAGCCGCACAAACACCAGAGCCTAAACTACTAATCATGGTATTGGTATTTGCGATGCCATCGCCGATAGAGCCATCCGCTGTAGCACCAATTAGAGTACTTTGTCCAATGCCGTTGATCCATACTATACCAGGCGATTGGTCTTCGTTGGACATTATTAATGCCCGTCTACTGCCAGATGCTAGAGCGTTATTTATGGAGATTAATTTGCCGCCACCAATAGCAGTACCGAGCATAGCAGGTATAAAATATTGTGCATATAGCGTTGTATTTGTGGTTATATTAAATGACCCTCCGTCAGAATAGCTATCTCCTGAGCCATCAGCGCTGGTGTTCCATTGTACGCAAGGATAGTTCGTACCGTCAAGAGCAGATTTTTTCATAGAAAATCCGGCCACGGAAATGCCGGCATAACTGGCTACAGTTACTAACTCTCCGGATGTGTAATTGGTGGTATCAGTAGGAACGGTTCCTGAAGTGTGGCCATTACCATTGTAAGTGACGGTGAATGTTTGTGGGGCTGTTGTAACAGTAACTGTGTAGGTAGCCGTTGAATTATCAGCTGCGGTAACGGTATAGGTTACTGAGTTAGTGAAGTTATTGGCGGTAGTGCCGCTGATTTGGGTAGTGCCATTTACTGTGACGCTAGCGCCGGTAGTGGTGAAGGTTGCGATTAGGTTGGTTTTATCGGTGCCATAAGGAACAGTTATGGCGATAGTTTTATCTGCTTCGTTAATAGTAGCGGTGGCACCTGGGTTAGTGAAAGAATAAGCGGTGATGGCTTTGGCGGAAGGATCTGGAGAATTATTACTATTACTGTTGTTACTCCGTAATGCAGCAATAATGGCTCCTCCTACTATGCCGAGGACGCCGGCAGCGGCGACAACTACGGTAGTGGTATTACTAAAGAGCGAGGTGTTAGTGGAGCTAGTGTTGGCTTCGGCGCTGTCAGCAAAACAAGGATTAGTAATACAGCTTAGAGTTAAGGATAATATAACTGCTAAGATAGTGATAAAGATTTTACGGGTATTGTTATATTTGGATATTAGTTTAGCAGTTTGTTTGTTTGTTTGTTTGTTTGTGCTACGTAACTGTAATTGAGCATTGGTCGTCTCCTTGTTTCCGCGATTTCAAATAATAAGTGCAACTCCTCGGGAAAAAATTATACGCCTGTAAATGAAAAAGTAAAAGATTTTTTTATTTTTTCCGGCTCTTCTGTTTTTTATGTTGCAAGATCAGTCAATAACACATGAACTTGACCGATTTAGTTAACAAGTCAATTGACCGATCTTGCCCATTATAAATTCCAGCTTTTAAAATTTAAAATCGGTTTTATCCCTACCATAGCAGCAAATACAATAATAGCTATAGCCAAAAAGAAAAATGCTACTCCAGGAATATTTTTAGCTATCCATACTTTCAGCAGAGATATCGACAATAACGTCCATATTCATCTATCAGCAACAAATGGTGGTATTTCCAAAAATCTCAAAAGATGGGTCGTACATTTACAAAAGCCGTCTGATAATCACCGCATAAATATTGACTACATCGGTAAATATTTAAAACGTCCTCCAATCGGTGAAACGCGCATTAAAAACTATGACGGCATCAAAAAAATAATGATGCGTCCAAGTACAAGAAGTTATCACCAGGCTAATTTCTCATATACACGATCGCTACTTCAAGGTTATCGTTATTTTGGCTTTTTAGCCAATCGCGTCAGAGCAAAATTACTGCCTATTGTTTATGGATTTTTTGCAATAGTCCCAACAATAAAGAATCCTTTATCTTGGCGTGACTTAATTATTATCTCAATGCATTACGATCCTTTGCTCTGCCCAAATTGCCATAATCATCTACAGTTGTCCAACATGGTTTTTACCAAAAATAACTTTCAGTTATTACACGAAACCATAATTAACAAAAAATAATTCTTTATTGCCTAGCCGTAGTGTATCCAAAATCTGACTTTTTGCTATTTTTTATGAATATTTTTGCATAAACCGCCAAAATCTAGACATCGTCAAAATACGTATCGCAATCAAGCGATCTTATTTCTTCTGCCAAATCACAAAACTGTTGCATCTGTTTTTTTGAAGTTCCTATAGATATAGCAACGCTACGCGAAAAAGCAATAAATAATATTATTTACTATCCAGATGCAAAATCTGTGGCTTTAATGACAAAGACTCTATGAGCAGGTAAAAAAAGAAGGCGACTCAATAGGCGGGTTAGTTGAATTTATTATTGGTAATCTGCCAGCTGGCCTAGGTGATCCGATTTATGAAAAACTATCGGCACGACTTGCAAGCGCGATGTTTAGCATTCCAGCGGTCAAAGGCTTTGAAATGGGCGAGGGGTTTAAAGCCGCGCAAAAAACTGTATTTGCATCACTAGTTCAGAGGTTTTTATACAGCAAAGACTAATTCAACAAAGTATTTGGCTTGCTTATCAAAAGTCGGTATAGCTGATTTTTATTAGCGCCGGTTATCTGCGCAGTTAAACTTGCTGCTTGTTTAGATGGCAACTCTGTTGCAAGCAATTTTAAAACACGTAAAATTTCAGGATTGATAGTTACTATTTTTTCCACGCCTTTTACTAAAATCACAAACTCTCCTTTTTGACGCTGCGGATCAAACAATAACCAATTTTGTACTTCAACAAGAGTATTGCCATAAATTGTTTCAAATATTTTTGTTAGTTCTTTTGCAAGAACCACATAACGATCTGGGCCAAAAACAGTGAGCATATTATTTATTGTTTGTAGCAAGCGGTGAGGCGACTCATAAAAAACTAGGGTACGAGTTTCGGTTATTAATTCTTGCAAATACTGCAATTGCTGGTTCGGTTTTGCCGGCAAAAACCCTTCAAAAACGAACCTGTCAGTTGGCAAACCCGCGGCACTTAATGCGGCAATTGCAGCACAGGCTCCCGGAATAGGAACAACTCGAAAATTGCTTGCAATAACTGCCTTAACCAGGTGATAACCAGGATCGCTTACTAAGGGAGTACCAGCATCAGAAATTAATGCCACATTTTTCCCTTGTTGCAATTGCTTACAAATAAATTGGCTACATTTAACTTCGTTATAATCGTGCAAAGAAACAAGCGGCGTTTTAATATCATAGTGCTGCAACAACCTATTACTATGGCGCGTGTCTTCTGCCGCAATTAGATCAACCTGTTTCAGTGTTTCTAAAGCACGCAAAGTAATATCGTTTAAATTACCGATTGGTGTAGCAACTAGAAACAGGCTGCTTGTTTTTAACATTAAATTTTCTCGTGAAAAAACACTGTTACCCCACCCCATTCCATAGGATAAATTTTGCTTTTGATAACTTTAATTTTTTTTGCTAGCAAAGGTCTTGAAAGAGTTATAATCCTAGTGCCAATAGACAACTGGCTTTCAAGATGCTGTGCTAAATCATACATAAATTCATTATCGAAGCAAGTTGATGCTATATAAACAATATTTGCGGCACCAAGATCAGCCTGGGTAAAATCAGCATGTATAAAATCAATAGCAGATAAATTAGGTAATTCTTTTTTACACAGCTCTAATTTTACTTGCGCCGTATTTATCAAATCATCAAGTAATTCTATACCAACGCATTTAGCAAACGGAAAACTAAGAGCAGCATATAAAACCAAGCGGCCGCTACCAGAACCTAAATCATAAAATGTTTCACCAGACCTTGGGCTTATTTCATTAAAAAGCTCATAAAGAGATGGCAGATGGCTTTCACCATAAACAAGAGAAATATCGTCATAGAGGCCATGTTTTTTGCGACAATTTATTGAAATAGATACGGGTGATACATCATTGTAGAGAGTGTATAAAAAATGAGTAATTTCTTTTTGGTTCATGGTGTATAGAGTATAATATAATACAATGATTAAAACTAATTCACATTTTAAGGTTATAGTTGGCTTGGGCAAAACCGGTTTGTCATGTGTACGCTATTTGGCAAGACAGGGATTTAAAATTGCAGTAGTCGATAGTCGCGCGTCTCCTCCTGAATTAGAACACTTGCGACAAAATTTTCCAGAAGTCCAAGTTCACTTAGGTGGTTTCGACACAGCTATATTAGCACAGGCAGATGAATTAATTATAAGCCCAGGAGTATCTTTACGCGAACCAGCAATTGCTGCGTGTATACAACGAGGAGTTAAGGCTATTGGTGACATAACATTATTTGCACGCGCAGCAACAGCGCCAATCATCGCCATAACTGGCTCAAACGGCAAAAGTACGGTTACCAGCATAGTTGGCCTAATGGCAGAAGCAGCGGGAAAAAAAGTAAAAGTTGGTGGCAATCTTGGTGTACCGGCGCTTGATCTCTTGGATCCCGAGGCCGAACTATACGTCTTAGAACTTTCCAGCTTTCAACTTGAAACCACATATTCACTCAAACCAACCGCCGCAACTGTTTTAAATATTTCAGAAGATCACATGGATCGATATCATAGCCAAAATGAGTACTTAGCTGCAAAACAGCGCATTTATTCGAATTGCCAAACCGCTATAATTAATCGCGATGAGCCTTTGAGTTACGCTAATGTTTCGTTGCCCAAAAAAGTTATTAGTTTTGGCGCAGATAAACCAGCTGGAAATAATTTTGGCATTGCTGATAATCACTTGGTTTATGGCACGAAAAATCTATTATTAATAGCCGAGCTAAAAATAAAGGGCTTGCATAACATAGCAAATGCTTTAGCGTCACTTGCCTTGGGCATAGCAGTAAATTTGCCGCCAGCAGCGATGCTTAAAACGTTGCGCGAATTTCCAGGGCTACCACATAGGTGCCAATGGGTAGCAAATATTAATAACGTTGGTTGGTACAATGACTCCAAGGGTACTAATGTCGGAGCAACTAAATCGGCAATTGAGGGTTTGGGATCTGGTAGTCAGGGCAAGATCGTTCTTATTATCGGCGGCATTGGTAAGGATGCAGATTTTAGTGAGCTCTGTGATGCTGTAGCAAAATATGCACGCGCGGTGATATTGATTGGTAAAGATGCTTGCTTGATTGAACAGGCTTTACTTGGTACAAGCAAAATGCTACGTGCGATATCAATGGCAGAAGCCGTTACAGTGTGCATGCGCGAAGCACTGCCTGGCGATACAGTCTTACTTTCACCAGCAGCGGCAAGCTTTGACATGTTTAATAATTTTGAGCACAGAGGTGAAGTTTTTATGGCAGAGGTAAAAAAGATTCGATGAGTATTTTTTCAAAAATGAAACCTACGGTTTTTTATTATGATTACTGGCTGATATTAGTTACCGGAGCATTGCTTGCCATTGGTTTTTTATTGCTGGCATCGGCCTCAATGGGAATATCTGACAAGCTCTATCACAGTCCATTTCATTTTTTATCACATCAGGCTATTTATCTTTTACTTGGAATAATAATTGCAGCTTTTGTGCTACAAATACCTTTGAGCTTTTGGGAAAAGTTTGGAGGCTATTTATTACTTACCAGCGTCTTTTTGTTGATGTTGGTTTTAGTTCCAGGTATTGGCCATCAAGTTAATGGTAGTATTCGTTGGCTAAGTTTTGGTCCAATATCATTACAGGTCTCTGAATTTGCTAAATTTGCCGTAATAATTTATAGCGCTGGCTATTTGCTCAGGCGTCAAGACGAAGTGCGCGCTGGCGTCAAAGGATTTGTAAAACCTTTAATTTTGCTGGGTATAATATCTGGGCTGCTTTTGCTAGAGCCTGATTTTGGCGCAATTGTAGTAATGGTCCTAACATTACTAGGAATGATGTACTTGGCTGGCGCACGTTTATGGCAGTTTATTGTTTTACTGTTATTGGTCGGAGCAGCCTTGGGAACGCTCGCTGTTGTTTCGCCTTATCGCCTGATGCGCTTAACTTCATTTTTAAATCCGTGGGCAAAACCATTTGATAGCGGTTATCAATTAGTACAATCACTTATTGCCTTTGGACGGGGTGGAATTTTTGGTGTAGGTTTAGGTAATAGTATTCAAAAATTATTTTACTTGCCGGAAGCACATACTGATTTTCTGTTCGCTGTGCTGGCTGAAGAACTCGGAATTATTGGACAGGTGGTAGTTATTGGCTTATTTTCATTTTTGGTTGCACGGGCTCTTTACCTAGGGCGAATGGCAGCACAAGCTAAAAATTGGTTTGCTAGCTACCTATCCTATGGTCTAGGATTATTGCTGGGTTTACAAATGCTTATTAATGTTGGCGTTAATCTTGGACTGCTACCAACCAAGGGGTTGACTTTGCCTTTTATGAGCTATGGTGGCAGCAGTATGCTATTTAATTGTGCGATAATAGCTGTTTTATTACGCACGTATCACGAAGTTAGAAGAGATGGGATGCATACACCAAGAGCATATTTTTTAGAAACTAAAGTTAAAACCACTTTACAAAAAGACAGTACTATATGACAAAATTTCTTCCAATGCGTCGCATAAAAAAGATCCATTTTGTTGGCGTGGGTGGGTCTGGGATGAGCGGTATAGCCGAGGTTCTTTTAACTCAAGGATATAACGTTACCGGTTCAGACCAAAACTCTAATATTTCGACTAAGCGCTTGGCCTCACTGGGCGCAATAATATTTCAAAGCCATAACGCTGAAAATATTTGCGGAGCAGATGCGGTTGTGGTTTCAAGCGCTATTGATGCCACCAATCCAGAGGTTCAGGCAGCTCATATAGCTCACTTACCAATTTTACCCAGAGCGCAGATGCTAGCCGAGCTAATGCGCTTTCATTACGGCATTGCTATTGCTGGAACGCATGGCAAAACAACAACTACGAGTTTAATTGCAAGCATTCTAGCTGAAGCAAAGCTTGATCCAACTTTCGTAATCGGCGGAATATTAAACAGCGCCAGCGCCAGCGCGCGTTTGGGCGCTAGCAAATATTTTGTGGTAGAAGCAGACGAAAGCGATGCTTCATTTTTATATTTTAATCCAATGCTTAGTGTTGTTACTAATATCGACGCTGATCATATGCAAACCTATGACAACGATTTCAACAAACTTAAACAAGCATTTTTAGGCTTTTTATATAAACTACCTTTTTACGGATTAGCTGTTGTTTGTATAGATAGCCCTGTAATTCGAGAAATTTTGCCACAAATTTCGCGCCCAGTAATTACTTATGGTTTTAGTGAAGATGCCAATGTACGCGCCTACGATTTTAAACAACAAGGGTTTGGCTGTAATTTCAAAGTTCATCGGGCACAACAAAATTCTGAGTTAAATATACATTTAAATTTACCGGGAAAGCATAATGTCTTAAATGCCCTTGCCGCAATTATTACAGCCACTACTTGCGATGTTGATGACGGCGCCATAAGCTCTGCACTGGAAAAATTTACTGGTGTCGGACGACGGATGCAACGCTATGGCGAGATATCAATGCCTCAGGGAAACGCCTCTTTGATTGATGATTATGGTCATCATCCACAGGAAATTCGAGCAACGTTGCAAGCTTTGCGCGCAGCATGGCCTAATCGCCGCTTGGTGCTAGCTTTTCAACCACATCGCTACACCCGTACTCAAGCCTTATTTGAAGATTTTACTTCAGTACTATCAGAAGCTGATGTATTGCTATTGATGGAGATTTATGCCGCTAGTGAAACGCCCATTGTCGGCGTCGACAGCCGTACCTTGGCACGCAATATTAGACAACGTGGCAAAATTGAGCCTATTTTTGTAGCGAATAATGATGAGTTATGCAATATATTGCCAATGGTCTTGCGCGAAGGCGATATTTTATTGATCCAGGGAGCGGGAAGTATTGGCGCGATTGCACCAAAACTGCAACAGAAGTTTGGCGCGCAAAAATAGAAATCACTTGCCTTATCTGCGTATTATCTGCATAATATAGGCGCTTATAAATGCAGATAAAATACCGTTATTATGCCGATAAAATTTGAACCGCACTATATTATTACACCTAAAATAGCCAATTACCTCATGCGAATTGAAGCAGCAAAAGGGCAGATTGGGTCTCTGCCTTTAACACCAACGGTTTTAGCTTCTTTGCGCGAAACAGCACGACTTTATACAACACACTACTCCACCATGATAGAGGGCAACGCCCTCTCTCCAGATCAAGTTAAAAAAATTCTGAAACACAAGGGGCATTTTCCAGGCCGTGAACGCGATGAAAAAGAAGTGAAGGGCTATTACGCTGCTTTAGCTCAAGTTGAACAATGGGTATCGACAGGAACAAAGGTAACTGAAAAAACAGCACAAACACTTCACGCTCTTGTTATGAGCAACGGTAAAACAAAAATCAAACCATCGTTATATCGAGACGGTCAAAACGCGATCTACGACGGCAGAACACGAGCGCTTGTCTATATGCCTCCAGAAACAAAAGATGTTCTAGGCCTTATGCAGGGTATGGTGACCTGGATCGGCAAAAACATTGATTTGCCGTGTCCAATTGTCGCCGGGATCGTTCATTATCAATTTACCACCATGCACCCCTACTATGATGGTAATGGCAGAACAGCTAGACTGCTAACAACAATGGTATTGCACTTAGGAGGATACGACTTAAAAGGGTTGTATTCCTTAGAAGAATACTACGCGCGCAATCTTGATGCGTATTATGAAGCTATAAGCGTTGGGAATTCTCACAATTACTATATGGGAAGAGCCGAAGCAAATATCACCAAATGGATAGAATATTTTGTGGAAGGGATGGCTATTGCATGTGAAAATGTTTTGCGACGAATGGCAGAAGCTAATATTAAGGGCTCGCACGATCAAGGCATGCTTATACGAAAACTTGATCCAAAACAACGCAAAGTTCTCGAGTTATTCCAAGAATTTGTTACAGTTACTGCAGGCCAAATTGGAGCGTTATTTGGCTTTAGGCCACGAACCAGCGCGCAAATATGTGCAACTTGGGTGGCAAGTGGTTTTTTGAAAGTTGCTGATACTTCAAATAAGGGACGAAAATACAAGCTTTCCAAGCAATACGAAGCTTTAATGTCATGAAAAACATTTTTCTTAAATTACGTGGTAAGTTGCAACAAAACCATTTGTTAGCTGAATACACTTCTTGGAAAATTGGAGGAGCAGCAGAGTATTTTTATGAACCCGCAGACTTAGAAGACCTGAGTATTTTGCTGCAAAGCTGGAAACAAAGACCAATTACAGTTCTTGGTGCTGCTACTAACGTCTTAATTCGAGACAGGGGCATCAAAGGATTAATAGTTTATTTGCGTAATTGCCTTAATGAATTAAATCAAATTAATGATTTTACGCTGCGAGTTAAAGCTGGGGTTAGTCTGGCACGCTTATTGCAAAAATGCCTAGACTTAGGCATGTGTGATGCCGCTTTTATGGCTGGTATTCCAGGCACTGCCGGCGGAGCATTAGCAATGAATGCCGGAGCAAATGGAGACTGTATTTGGAATCACGTTGCTTGCGTCGAAACTATTAATCGCTCTGGTGAAATTAAGTTGAGACAAGCAAAAGAATTTGTCGCTGATTACCGCCAAGTTACTGGACTAACCACCGAAGAGTGGTTTGTCGCCGCACAATTAACTTTCACACACGGTAATATACAAAAAATGCAATTACAAATAGGCGAATATTTACAAAAACGTAGAAACTCACAACCGCTTGATTTACCCAGTTGTGGTTCTGTGTTTCGCAATCCACAAGGTGATTATGCCGCCAGACTAATTGAAGCAAGTGGACTCAAAGGCAGGCAAATTGGTGGCGCTAAAATTTCAGAAAAACATGCTAATTTCATCGTCAATTGCGGTGGAGCCTTAGCTGTTGATGTCGAGGCGTTAATGCGAGAAATCATGCTCACAGTAAAATCTGAACACGGGATTGATTTGGTTCCCGAGGTTCATATCTTGGGAGAAAAATAAATTTTCAATAAACAAACAGCACGAAAGCCTAAGCAAGAAGCCCGAGCAGGATGGGGCTTTGTTTTGCTATTTAAAATTATTATTATTGGTGCATTATTGGCTTTATTATGGCGCGGGCACAATTACACCAAACCAAACAATTTTCCGATCAAACAAGTAAAAATTGTTTCCGCATACGAACATATTGATCAAAAACTTTTGCAAAAGACAATTGAAACTTATACTAAGAATGGCTTTTTTTATTTAAATGTAGTCGGAATGAAACGACAATTATTAAAGTTGCCCTGGATGTACGCGGTCTCTGTTAAGCGTAAATGGCCCGACACAATAATTGTTAATATTGTTGAGCAACAAGCAGTGCTACAATGGGGCGATAAAGCTCTCATTAACCATAAAGGAGAGCTTTTTGCTCCGCCGATCTCTACTTTTCCAAAGGAGTTGCCAGTAATTTTTGGCCCAGAAGAGCGCACGTTTGAGATTTTTTCCCTATACCAGAAAACGCAGCAATGTTTTGAACCGCTGGGCTTAGCTGTTAGACAACTATTTTTTAATCCTCAGCATTATTGGGAAATATTGCTGGACAATAATGCGGTAATTTATTTAAAAGAAAGCGACCCGCTGGATCAACTGGAGTTTTTAGTTGACCTTTATCGACGAATCACTGCTGACCATAAGGGCCGACTAAAATCAATTGATTTGCGTTACTATACTGGCGGCTTTGCGGTAAAATGGGAATAGGTTACAATATGTGATATTCTGTTAGGAAATAATATGCGCAAAAAAACTGAAAGTGACTTATTTGTTGGATTAGATATTGGGACAACCAAGGTTGTTGCTTTGGTTGGCGAGGTTGGCCCAAGTGGACACATTGATGTAATAGGCATTGGATCACATCCATCGCGTGGATTAAAACGAGGAATAGTGATAAATATCGACGCTACAGTGCAGTCGATTCAGCACGCAATTGAAGAAGCAGAGTTAATGGCGGGGTGCGAAGTTCACTCGGTTTACACCGGCATAGCTGGCAGCCATATCCGCAGTTTTAATTCACACGGTATTGTAGCAATTCGTGATCACGAAGTTACGCAAGTAGATATTGATCGCGTTATTGATGCGGCAAAAGCTGTTGCAATTCCAGCTGACCAAAAAATTCTACATATTTTGCCGCAAGAATTTATTATAGACAATCAAGAAGGCATACGCGAACCCATTGGCATGTCCGGGGTTCGTTTGGAAGCTAAAGTGCATATTGTTACTGGTGGAGTAAGCGCTGCACAAAACATAGTAAAATGTATTGAACGCTGTGGTTTACAGGTAAGTGATATTATTTTACAGCCATTAGCCTCAAGCTCTGCTGTTCTTACCGATGACGAAAAGGAATTAGGAGTTTGCTTGATAGACATAGGCGGTGGTACGACTGATATTGCGATTTTTACCGATGGAGCGATTAGACACTCTGCCATAATTCCGATTGCTGGCGATCAAGTGACTAATGATATTGCTATAGCACTACGGACACCAACAAAATATGCCGAAGAAATTAAAGTAAAACATGCTTGTGCACTGGACCGGTTAAGCGACGATATTCCCATTATTGAGATTCCCTCGCACGAAATTTCGCAAAAAGTTTTAACTAATGTAGTTGCAGCACGCTACGAAGAATTGTTTACCTTGGTACTTGCCGAGCTTAGACGTAGTGGTTTTATTGATTTAATTGCTGCAGGTATAGTACTTACTGGTGGCGCGTCTAAAGTAAAGGGTGTGGTTGAGCTAGCACAGCAAGTGTTTCAGGTACCGATTCGCTCTGGTATGCCACAAAATGTTGGCGGTATGGTTGAGGTTGTTAACAATCCTATTTACGCTACTAGCGTAGGTTTGTTGTTAATTGGCCACCAACATTATCAACAGGGAAAAACTGAAAATATTATTTTAAGCGAGCATAAAAGATTGTGGGATAAAATGAAAAACTGGTTTAAAGGGAATTTTTAGCAACAACTCTATTTAACTTGAGGTGGATATGTTTGAATTATCAGAAAACAACAATAAGAGTACAAGCGCCGTAATCAAAGTAATCGGTGTTGGTGGCGGTGGTGGTAACGCAATTGAGCACATGATCGCTGAAAATGTAGATGGTGTAGAATTTATTTGTGCAAATACCGACTCACAAGCATTGCGCAGCTCACGAGCCAAAACATTGCTGCAATTAGGCGAAGAACTAACAAAAGGGTTAGGAGCTGGTGCGGATCCTGAAATTGGACGTAGAGCTGCCGAGGAAAATCGCGAAGCGATTCGCGATATTTTAGCTGGAACCGACATGGTATTCCTTACAGCAGGCATGGGTGGTGGCACTGGCACAGGAGCTGCTCCAATTTTTGCTGAGATAGCAAAGGAACTTGGTATTTTGACCGTTGCCGTAGTCACCAAGCCTTTCCTATTTGAAGGACGCAAACGCATGCTGATCGCTGATGAAGGCATCAAAAAACTGACTGTAAATGTTGACTCGCTAATTACCATTCCAAATAATAAGTTGCTTCCTGTTTTGGGAAAGAATATCAGCCTACTTAGTGCTTTTAAAGCTGCAAATGATGTATTACTGGGTGCCGTACAGGGTATCGCTGAGCTGATTACCAAGCCAGGCTTGATTAATGTCGATTTTGCTGATGTACGTACTGTAATGTCAGAAATGGGTATGGCCATGATGGGAACAGCCAATGCCAGCGGTGAAAATCGCGCACGCATTGCCGCTGAAGCTGCGATTTCAAGCCCTCTTCTAGAGGATATTGATTTTAGCGGCGCTGGTGGTGTACTAGTCAATATTACCGCTGGTCCAAATATGTCAATTGGTGAATTTGAAGAAGTTGGCGATGTTGTTAAATCATTTACGTCCGAAGACGCTACTGTGGTTGTTGGAACAGTTATTGATCCAGAAATGACCGACGAGCTACGTGTAACAGTTGTTGTAACAGGCTTGGGAGGGAGAGGAGCAGCAATCCCAAAAGCTAATATTAATGAAAACATCAGAGCTACTACTAACAATGGCCCCATTGACTACCGCAAACTCGAGAAGCCCACGGTGCTGCGTAATGCTCCCAATATTACTACAGACGAATCGGATCGTTTATCAGCCGTCCTAGATAAAAATATTGAATATCTTGATATCCCAGCCTTTTTGCGCAGAGAGGATAAAAAATAAAAAAACCGTAATTAGTTGATAAATATAGTTTTTCGTACGATTAGTTTTTTAGTAATTTTTACAGATTGTGCTATAATCGCCCTTTTTATTTATGTGAAAAAACATTATGGTTAAGCAACGTACTTTGAAGAACTTGATTCGCGCAACGGGTGTTGGGGTTCATACGGGAGAGAAAATATATTTAACATTAAGACCCGCTCCTGCTAATAGCGGTGTAATTTTCCGCAGAGTTGACTTGGATCCAGCTGTTGAAATACCAGCTCTAACAGAAAACATTGGCGACACAACGCTTTCGTCATGTTTGACTAAAGGCAAAGTTCGTATTTCAACCATTGAGCATTTAATGTCAGCCTTTGCTGGCTTGGGTATCGATAATGTTTACGTCGACGTAAGCGCTCCAGAAGTTCCAATTATGGATGGCAGTGCTGGTCCGTTCGTTTTTCTGATTCAATCGGCTGGCATAGAAGAGCAAACCGCATCAAAGCGTTTTTTAAAAATAAAACGCAAAATCAAAGTTAAAGACGGAGACAAGTGGGCGTGTGTTAGCCCCTACAAAGGTTTTAAAGTTTCTTTCACTATCGATTTTGATCACCCGGTTTTTCATGATTTACCCCAGACTGCAACCGTCGATTTTGTTCATACCTCTTTTGTAAAAGAGGTAAGTCGAGCTCGGACTTTTGGCTTATTATCAGATTATGAGCGTTTACGCGCCAATAACTTGGCATTGGGCAGTACTTTGGATAACGCCGTTGTAGTGGATGAATATCGTGTTGTCAATGAAGATGGTTTGCGTTATAGCGATGAATTTGTAAAACACAAAATGTTAGACGCAATTGGAGATTTGTATCTTTTGGGCTGTAATATTATTGGTGCTTTTAGTGCCTACAAATCTGGACATGCTCTCAACAATAAATTGCTTAAAACCCTACTTGCTACTAAGGAAGCGTGGGAAATAGTGACCTTTAAAGAGACTGAACAAATTCCGTTTAGTTTTATACCGCAAAACGCCGCGGCAGTGACTTCGAAGTAACACTTTTAAGCCTAGCTAACGTTTTTTGCCACAACACTTCGTTATCACTGGATAATTTTGTTATTTTTTTCTTTTTGGGATTTGTCACACAGGCTTTGCGATCAATGAAGTAGCGAACAGAAGTAATCATTCTGAATTCTGGCTGGGTACGTAAATTTTTTAGCATATCAGGGATGGCGTAGCGTATTCTTGTTGCCCAAGCTGCGTTCTTTACTATAACGTTAATCACAGAGCCTTCTAGATTGGCAAACTGACAATTTTTAGCAAGATTTGCGTCAAGCATGCTCTGAAATACAGAAGATAAATTTCGCGCTTCTTGGTTTCTTTTAATCAGTTTTGTAAGCGGAGAATTATTTTTTTTTAAAATTTCGCCGATAGTTTTCATTTGAAGTATTTTACGGCATAATGATTTTTATTGCTAACACAAGAATCCTATAGATTATTATGATCACGAAAATCTTACGCAAAATATTTGGCACTCGAAATGAACGCATATTGCGTGGCCTATCAAAAAACATCGCTGCGATTAATGTGCTTGAGCCTCAAATGCAGGCTATGTCTAATGAAGAACTCAAAGAAGTAACTAATAAGTTGCGGCAACGCCTGCAGGATGGGGCTACGCTTGGCATGGTATTGCCAGAGGCTTTTGCTGCTGTGCGAGAAGCCAGCGTGCGCACATTGGGCCTTAGACACTTTGACGTGCAATTAATCGGCGGCATGGTTTTGCATGAGGGCAAAATTGCCGAGATGCGTACCGGTGAAGGTAAAACGTTGGTCGCGACTTTAGCTGCTTACTTAAACGCCTTGACTGGTAAAGCAGTACATATTATCACAGTTAATGATTATCTAGCCGAGCGTGATGCTGGTTGGATGAGCCCAATCTATAACTTCCTAGGGCTTAGCGTTGGCGTGATCATAGCTGGTCAAAATCACGAAGAAAAAAAAGACGCTTATGCCAGAGACATTGTTTATGGAACTAATAATGAATTCGGTTTCGATTATTTACGCGACAACATGGCTCTTAGCATTGAAGACAAGGTACAGCGCGGATTGTATTTTGCCATTATCGACGAAGTTGACTCTATTTTGATTGATGAAGCACGTACCCCATTAATTATTTCCGGACCAGCTGAAGATAGCGCCGAATTATATCTACGCATTAACAAATTAATTCCAAGTTTAAAAAAGCCAGAAAAGACCGATGATCTTGCTTGCGATTACATCCTAGATGAAAAAACACGCCAAGCACATCTTACTGAAATTGGCTATCAACATGTTGAACAGCTACTCATTACTGCTGGACTAATTTCTGCCGGCGAAAGCTTATACGATGTAAAAAATGTTAAGTTGATGCATTATCTTAATGCGGCTCTGCGCGCCAATACTTTATTCCAACGCGACGTTGAGTACATTATTAAAGATGGAGAGGTAGTTATAGTTGATGAACATACTGGCCGTACCATGGAGGGACGTCGCTGGTCAGATGGATTGCATCAAGCAATTGAAGCCAAAGAAAACGTACAAATCCGTAAAGAAAATCAAACCTTGGCCTCAATAACCTTCCAAAACTACTTCCGTATCTATGATAAGATTTCAGGTATGACTGGCACAGCCGATACCGAAGCTTATGAATTTCAACAAATTTACGGATTAGAGGTTGTAGTAATTCCGACCCATATGCAGATGGTTCGCAATGATTTGCCAGATCAGATTTACCTAACTGCAAAAGAAAAATTTAATGCCGTGTTACAAGATATAAAAGAACGCAGTCAAAAAGACCAACCAGTTTTGGTCGGTACAGCTTCAATTGAAACTTCAGAAAAATTATCTGCTCTGCTTGATAAAGCAAAAGTTAAACATGAAGTACTAAATGCCAAGCAACATGAGCGAGAAGCTAGAATTATTGCTCAGGCTGGTCGCGCTGGTGCAGTAACGATTGCTACTAATATGGCTGGTCGCGGTACTGATATTGTGCTTGGTGGCAGCTTGGATGCAGAACTTGCAGACTTAGAAAATCCAACCGATACAGAAGTAAACAAAATTAAAACTCAGTGGAAACTGCATCATGAGAAAGTTATAGCAGCAGGAGGTCTGCATGTCATTGGTTCTGAACGGCACGAATCACGCCGCATTGACAACCAATTGCGCGGGCGCTCTGGTCGTCAAGGAGATCATGGTTCTTCCAGATTTTATTTATCGCTAGAAGATAATTTAATGCGAATTTTTGCCTCGGATCGTATGGCAACAATCATGAAAAAACTGGGCATGAAAGACGATGAGATGATTGAGCATCGTTTTGTAACAAACGCGGTTGAAAACGCCCAACGCAAGGTTGAAGGACACAACTTTGATATTCGTAAACATCTTTTAGAGTTCGATGACGTTGCCAATGAACAGCGCAAAGTAGTTTATGCTCAACGTGACGATTTAATGCAAGAAACCGATATTGCCGAAACGATTGGGCTGGTTCGTGAAGATGCAATTAATACAATTATTGATAGTTTTATTCCACCTCAAAGTCTGGAAGAGCAGTGGGATATGCTTGGTTTAGAAAGACAATTACAGCAAGATTTAGGCATATATCTGCCAGTAAAAAAATGGCTAGAACATGACTCTTCTTTGCACGAAGAATCTTTGCGGCATAAAATTTTGGCTGAGTTAAATCAAGCTTATCAGCAAAAAGAAGCGGAAATAACCTCAGAAACAATGCGTCATATTGAACGTTCAATCATGCTCCAAGTTTTAGACTCCCATTGGAAAAACCATTTGGCCGCGATGGATCATTTGCGTGAGGGTATTCATTTGCGCGGCTATGCCCAACAAAATCCAAAGCAAGAATATAAGCGCGAATCATTCCTGATGTTTAAACAACTATTAGAAAGCGTAAAACTTGACGTTGTACGTACGCTCTACGCTATCCGAATTAAAACCCAAGAAGATGCTATAGCGATCGAGGAAGAGCGCCGTCGCATTGCCGAAAAAGAGCAAAACAAAATGCATTTTATTCACGCATCTACAAGTAACGCTATGCCAAAAGATGAAGATAAAGAAACTCACAAACTGCCAAAAGTTGGGCGCAATGACTCGTGCCCGTGTGGTTCTGGTAAGAAATTTAAGTACTGCCATGGAAGATTAAGCTAAAAATTAGCTTAAAAATATACCTTATTTGGCCATTTTATTAATATAAAAAAATTGTTTTTTGCTATAGACAATACTTCAAATTTCTGCGACCATATCAAACCTTAAGGAAGCCTTAAGTAATTTTTAAGTAGTTCGTAAAAACGGTAATCCAGGAAGGAGTTGGTATGTTCACACTCCCAAAAAAACGGACCTCATCTATTTTATCAATTTCAGTGCTGCTAATATTACTATACAGCAGCATAGTCTTTGCACGGAATGAAAGTGAATGGATTATCAAAAACCAGCATTCGACTAACTCAGTTACAATTACAATACCAGCTCCTGCTGGCAGCAGCACCGGTGTTCCATCTCTAGTTACAGTTATAATGCACGGTGCGGAAGGACAAAAGTCTCAAAGACAAAGGACCTACTCCTACTCAAAAAAAAGACGAAAAGAAAAAGCCAACGTCGGACCTAACTAGAAATTATTAAAATTGCCAGTGTGTCACCACTTTTAGCGTTACGAATAACAGGGATGTGCCGTAACAACTATAGAGAAAGTGGTGATACAACTGGTATTTATGTATTATAACCTTCTTATGATTTCAGTTATTGTCTCCACCTACAATCGACCTGACGCTTTGCGTTTAGTCTTATTGGCTTTGGCTCAGCAAGACTTTAAAGCCTTCGAGGTAGTTGTCGCTGACGATGGCTCAACTGACAAAACCAAACAAGTTATAGAATCTTTAAAAACAAAAGTTGGTTATAACCTCAGCCATGTATGGCACGAGCACTTAGATTTTCGGGCAGCACAGATTAGAAATAAAAGTGTTGCTAGCGCATCCGGAAATTACTTGGTTTTTTTAGATGGTGACTCTATACCTCAAACATCATTTATCAGGCAACACAAAAAACTAGCGAAAGAAAACTATTTCGTTGCCGGTAATAGAATTTTATTATCATCTGATTTCACTAACTATGTGCTGCAGAAACAGCTCTCTTTGCAACAATGGAATACATGGCATTGGTTTAAGAGTTCTTGCTTTGGCCGGATTAACCGGTTTTTGCCAATTTTATCACTTGGAGAAGGGAGTTGGCGCTATTTACGACGCACTAAATGGCAAGGGGTAAAAACCTGCAACTTAGGTATATGGAAAAAAGATTTTTTTGCCATCAATGGATTTGATGAAAGTTACAGCGGCTGGGGATATGAAGATTCTGATTTGGCTATAAGATTGATTCGTAATCAAGTATTGCGCAAAGATGGGCATTTTGCCATGCCAGTATTTCATCTCTGGCACCCAAAAAATAGCCGCAACCGCGAACCAATTAATCATAAAAAATTAAAAGAAATCGAAAATTCTACGCGCATTAGAGTAATAGCTGGCGTTGATCAATATGTTTTAAAATATTAATTTTTGCACAGAAGCGCTTCTAACACTACTGGAACGCCACGAGCCAGACAAATAATTACTGTAGTATAAACCAGCACATCACTAATCAAGTTAAACACAGCATAATGATCAATTATCATTTGTGGCCAAAGAGCTGGAGCTGGGATTAAAAAGAACAACCAAGAGAAAGTTATAAGCTTGAACAAGCCGATCGTAAAACGCATCGTTCTGCTTGCAACGAGAAACTTTCCCAGAACAGTTTTCATGATGCCAAATGGCAACACACCTCTATGGGTATGTGGTTTGCGTAAGCTGTCTATAAGAATACCGCGTGTTATAAGAATTATTGCCACCCAAATCGACACTATTCCAAGACTAGCTAAAATCATCCACAAAACCGATTCGATTATACGATCAGCAGCAATATCAAACACCGCTCCAAACACCGAAGCCTCATGTCGCACCCTAGCAATATAACCATCTAGACCATCAAGCAAAATGTTAATACTTATTAACGGTACGTTTAAAAGTTGCCACTCTGCCTTTGCATACAATGCAATTGCTCCGATCACAAACACCGCCGCTAAACGGATAAGTGTAATTAAATTGGCCATGATGAATAAGATAGATACTAAAAAATAAAAACCATTATAACAGTCTGCAACTATTTGCCCAGGGGCTGCAGTAAATTTTCTAGATTTTTGAAATCCCACAACTTCTGGTCCATAAGCTGACTTGGACGAACATTATTTAAAGCATATAGCATATTAGCAGGAATCTTAGGATTAATCTGCGCAAGATTTATAATCAATTCCCTAGTATTTTTTCGTGTTTGGTTTTCTTTGGCTCCACATATTCCTTTTGGGGTCAACGGGAACTTTTGCTCTTTTGCATATTTAATAATGTCACTTTCCTGACAATAAGCCAAAGGCCGTATAACTATCAACTTTTTATCGTTAGTTATTAATTTTGGGGGCATTGAACTAATGATACCATTATAAAAAATTGACATTAGTAAACTGGTAATTAAGTCGTCTCGGTGATGACCAAGAGCGATTTTGTTATATCCATGTTTTTTTGCAAAAGTATAAATATGACCTCGGCGTAGACGTGAACACAATATGCAATAGGAATCTTTGGGACGTTCTTTAGCTTTTACTATATTAAATATATTGGTTTTCAATATAGTAAACTCAAATTTGTTTTCTAGAAGCCAATTACGAATAGCATCTTCATTCCAACCAGGCAGGCCCTTATCCACTATGAATACGTGTAAAATAAACTTATTTTTAGTGCGCAATTGTAGGCGGCGCAAGATTTTAGCCATAGCAAAAGAGTCTTTACCTCCTGATAAGCAAGCTAAAACACAATCGCCTTTTTGGATCATGTTGTAATCAGCGATGGCTTTTCCGGTATAGTGCTTAAGTTTTTGCTCTGTTTTTGATGTCATTTTTTTGGACCAAACAACATCGACAACTCGATTGGTATTACTGTTTTTGTAAGAGCACCAACAGAAATATAATCAACGCCGGTTTTTGCAAATGTGCAAATATTGTTCAAATTTATACCACCGGAAATTTCTAACTTGACCCTTTCCTTGTTGATTTTTACAGCGGAATAAACCGCCTTAGGAGTAAAATTATCAAGCATGACTATATCAACACTGGTAACTAGTGCTTCGCGCAATTCTTTTAGGTTCCTTACTTCAATCTCTATAGTTTTATTTGGATAAAGATTTTTTGCTTTGGCAACAGCATTGGCTATTGAACCACAAGCAGCAATATGATTTTCTTTAATTAAAATTGCATCATAAAGACCAAAGCGATGATTGCATCCGCCGCCACATGTTACCGCATATTTTTGCGCCAGACGTAAACCAGGCAAAGTTTTGCGCGTATCCAAAATTACAGCTTTAGTGCCCTTAACTTTACTTACGAATTTATGGGTTAAAGTCGCGGTACTCGATAATGTTTGTAAAAAATTTAGTGCTGTTCGTTCACCGGTCAATAAAGACTTTGTTGGGCCATAAAGCTTACATAAGATTTGCTTTTCATGGACCAGATCGGCATCTTGAACCAACCAAGTTATTTTTATTTTCGGATCGATTTTAGCAAAAACAGCAGTAACAAAATCACTGCCACAAATAACCGCTTTTTGCTGGCTAACAATATAAGCATATGCTTTAGAAGAACTGGAAATTAAACTCGCAGTAATATCTTTTTTACCTATATCTTCTTTTAACGCCAACTCTATTATTCTATTCATGTTTTTTGTATAGAGTTAAGAAATTTTTACGTAGTCGTTTTTTCTGCCGCAAACCCCAAATAGTTGCTACTGGTCCAGAAATAGCATAGCCAGCAAAAACAACAAATAAAACTTTTGAAGGATCAAATGTGATTAAAACAAGAACTAATACTGCTATTAAAATTACAACAAAAGGCACATGATTTTTTAACTCTGCATCTTTAAAACTACGAAAGCGAATATTGCTTATCATCAAAGTACCAACAGCAATCATGATAAATGCCAATACTATTGTAGCTAATTTACTAACAACTTCAAAATCATAACATATCCAAACAAAGCTGGTAACTACAGCAGCTGCTGCGGGACAAGGCATCCCCTGAAAATATCTTTTGTCCATATTTCCAATTTGAGTATTAAAGCGAGCCAAGCGCAAAGCAACCGCAACCATATAAACAAAGGCGGCAAGCCAACCAAATTTACCAAGGGCAGATAAACTCCAGGTGTAAGCCAAAAAAGCTGGCGCGACAGCAAACGACACCATATCAGCAAGACTATCGAGTTCGGCACCAAAAGAGGTCATAGTGTTCGTCAAACGCGCCACTCTGCCATCAAGACTATCCATAATCATTGCAATAAAGATCGCAATAGCAGCATTGTCATAATTACCGGTGAGAGATGAAATAATAGCGAAAAAGCCGCCAAAAAAGGAACCAATAGTAAATAAATTTGGTAATAAATAAATCCCGCGTGAGCGAGGTTCGTTAGGTATGATATTCATCTTGTATTTGCCCCCCATTAAACTACAATAAATTAGATTATACCAAAGTTATGACAAGTAAAAATCAAAATATTAACGAAGAACAAATCTTTTTTTCCGGAAGCGCTTATTTTTCGATGCTGCTATATGACATTGACCATGCACACAAATCGATTGAGCTTGAAACTTATATTTTTGAATATGATCATTTGGGTAAAAAAATTATCGCTGCTTTAACCAAAAGTGTCGGGCGCGGTGTAGCTGTAAGGCTACTAGTTGATGGCGCTGGCACCCCGCAATGGAACAGTTCAGCTGTTAAAAATTTAGAACAAGCCGGGGCAGAAACACGGGTATTTCATCCGTTTCCATGGAGAGTGTGGCAGTGGAGTAGATCCCATATAAAAGCACCATCTTTACTCAAATTAATTTATTTGTTTTTAAAAATTAATGCTCGCAATCATCGCAAAGTTTGCATTATCGACAAAAAAATCGCATACATTGGTAGCTTTAATATTTCGAAGCAACACTTGGATAAAGACCATAGTGGAGGTGGGTGGCGAGACACAGGGGTACGCTTAGAGCATGTTGATCTCAAAGATCTTTTGCTAGCATTTGAAGCAACTTGGGCGCATTTGCCTACTCAAGAACGAATTCGCCACTTTTTCCGTCACATCCGCACCAATCCAATTATTCGTTTAAATAACACCTGGTATCGTCGCCGAATTTTGTATAAAAACTTATTGCAGCGTATTGAAGACTGTAAAAATCGAATTTGGATTACTAATGCTTATTTTGTACCAGATAATTTTTTACTAAAACACCTAAATGAAGCTGCACACAAAGGTATCGATGTTAGAGTTTTATTACCTCAAGAATCAGATGTGACTTTTATGCCTTGGGCATCGCAAGCTTTTTATGCAAGATTATTAAAAGCAGGGGTACGTGTTTTTGAATATGAACCAAGTGTATTGCACGCCAAAACTTTAATTATTGATAACTGGATGACGATTGGCTCAAGCAATCTTAATCATCGAAGCCTGCGCCATGATCTAGAAGTTGATATTAATGTACGCTTGCCAGAATCAAAGCAATTATTGCAGCAGCAATTTTTACTCGACCTACAATCTTCTAAAGAAATTTTTTTGATAGACTGGCAAAAACGCCCCTGGTATCAAAATTTTATTGGGAGGGCTTTACTATACCTCAAGTACTTGATTTAGAAGAACACTACTTCATTTTCTGTACTTGTTTGTGCTCAGCATCGATGTCGTATACATCTTCCGAAAACCCAGGTATTTCTGCTAACATTTTTGCTGCATTTGCTGGAATTGGGGTTTTTAAACCAGAAACAAAGTCGAAATTTAGATTTTCCAATCTACGCTCTTTTAGTTCGTTTATTACATCTGCTACTATGTCGTTATTCCCAAAATTCTGTTGATAATAAATAGCCACATTTAGAATATCAGCATATTCTTTGCTCGAAAATTTACCAAACGCTATCATCCCTAATATTATATGTTTTGGAATTTGAGGGTCTAAATTGTCTGTGAAATACTTAACAAATTGTTTCTTACCATAATCACTCAATTCATTTATCACAGGCATCAATACATTTATTGCAACACCAGCGCCAACATCACCGTCGTAGATAACAGCATTACGCAGTATCATAGCGCATGCGCGTCCTGATAAGTATATATCACTGTTCTTTAGATTTTTAAACTTATCAAGCGGAATTGGAAAATCTTCCAAAAACCTTTCATACAAACTATAGGGCTCCTCCTGAATTACACTATTACTCATTTTTTGCACTACCAGCTGTATTTCCTCTGCCTTTTTTATCATTTCTACTGACAGTTTTATTAGCTCATCTAAATTAGTACGAAAAGGATCAGGGCGATTAATTTTAATTTTTCTACCATAAATCACTACTTCTTCTTGCTTATTTTCAACCTTATTAAAAAGAAGAGCTGTATCTCTAATGGCGGTATATTCATTACGACCTCGCAACTCTAGTAGCATCTCTTTTTGTTCAGGCCGTAAATTTATTTTTTCAAAAAATCCAGGAATATATGACAAAGCAACTAAATTATGTTCATTTATGTTTTTAAATTCATACTTAATATATTCCTCTGCTCCTTCATCTATTTCTAGCGGCGGATGATAGTGACTAGAAAGTAACAATATCGCTTTCGAAGCATCAAACTTTTGTGATGCCGCAAACAATAATAGGCTTGATTTTTTAAACTTATAATTAGGGTCCACCCCCGCATTTAATAAAAATTTTATACATTTCATAAGCTCTGTACCGTCCTTTACATATCTTAATTTTTTCATCGCACCTACCACATCTACCATAGGCACATCTTGTTTTTGTTGCATAGTAACATTCTCCATGAATAATTATTTTTTCTTGCGCACAAACTTCAGACCATCGCCACTCTTTTCAACAAAAATTTTGTCTTTGGGCATAAATTTACCTTGCAAAATATCTTGCGCTAAAGGATTTTCTAGATATTGCTGAACAGCTCGTTTTAATGGACGTGCACCATAAACCGGATCAAAACCAGCTTCGGCTAAATAATCTAAAGCTTCATCACTCACTTCTATTTGTAGATCACGCTCCATTAAGCGCTTTTGTAAGCGCTTAATTTGAATACCCGTAATAACGCGAATTTGTTTATGATCTAAACTGCGAAACACCACAATCTCATCAACACGATTAATAAACTCCGGACGGAATTTTTCTTTGACCGCATCCATAACTAAGGTCTTTACTTTTTCGTAGCTGTTTTTAGCTGCTTCTTGAATATATTGTGATCCTAAATTTGAAGTCATCACAATAACACAGTTACGAAAATCTACAGTCCGCCCCTGACCATCAGTTAAACGACCATCATCGAGAACCTGTAGCAGAATATTAAAAACATCGTGGTGTGCTTTTTCAATTTCATCTAATAAAATTACTGAATACGGTTTACGCCTTATAGCTTCTGTGAGATAACCGCCTTCTTCGTAACCAACATATCCTGGGGGAGCACCGATTAGCCGCGCAACTGAGTGTTTTTCCATGAACTCTGACATATCAATACGCACCATTGCTTCTTCAGTATCAAATAAAAACTCTGCTAAAGCTTTACAAGCTTCTGTTTTGCCAACTCCAGTTGGTCCTAAAAACATAAACGAGCCGATTGGTTTATTGGGATCAGCAAGCCCAGCGCGTGAGCGTCGAACAGCATCTGAAACAGCTTTAATTGCTTCGTTTTGATCGATAACACGTTTATGCAGAGCATCTTCCATCTGTAATAATTTTTCTTTCTCACCCTCAAGCATTTTGCTCACTGGAATGTGCGTCCACTTCGAAACAACTTCGGCAATTTCTTCTTCTGTAACTTTGTTACGCACTAGGTGTGTTTCGTTTTTTTCTGCTTTGAGCGCTGCCTGCAATTGCTTTTCTAAGCTCGGAATTTTGCCATATTGCAATTCTGACATTTTGGTAAGATCAACTTTGCGTTTAGCTGCCTCCATTTCAAGCTTTGCTTGATCTAATTCTTCTTTGATTTTTTGCGCGCTTTGTATTGCTGCTTTTTCTTTTTTCCAAATTTCATTCAAACCAGAATATTCTTTTTCCTGTTCTCTTAATTGCTTTTCTAGATCGGCAAAGCGCTGCTTTGATGCCTCGTCAGTTTCTTTTTTCAAAGCTTCGCGCTCAATTTTAAGCTGAATAATTTTGCGATTCAAACGATCTAAATCTTCTGGTTTGGAATCCATCTCCATCCGAATTTTACTTGCAGCTTCATCAATTAAGTCGATGGCCTTGTCCGGTAAGTTGCGATCAGTAATATAGCGATGTGAAAGCGTTGCAGCAGCAACAATAGCTGAATCAGAAATATCAACCCCATGGTGCAACTCATACTTTTCTTTTAACCCGCGCAAAATTGCAATTGTATCGGGGACGCTTGGTTCATCTACTAAAATTTTTTGAAAGCGACGCTCCAAAGCAGCATCTTTTTCAATATATTTGCGATATTCATCTAACGTGGTTGCACCAATACAGCGTAAATCACCGCGCGCCAACGCTGGTTTTAACATATTACCAGCATCCATAGACCCTTCTGTTTTACCAGCACCAACAACCATGTGTAACTCATCAATAAACAAAATAATTTGGCCTTCAGCTTTTACGATTTCGTTTATAACATTTTTTAGGCGCTCTTCAAATTCCCCACGAAATTTAGTGCCGGCAATTAGGGCGCCCATATCTAGTGCGAGCACTAACTTGTTTTTGAGGCCATCAGGAACTTCATTATTAATAATACGTTGCGCCAAACCTTCAATAATTGCTGTCTTACCAACTCCGGGTTCGCCGATCAAAACCGGATTATTTTTTGTGCGGCGTTGCAACACCTGGATAGTGCGACGAATCTCATCATCCCGCCCGATAACTGGGTCTAGCTTGCCAGAAGCAGCGCGTGCGGTAAAATCGATGGTATACTTTTCCAAAGCTTGCCTTTGATTTTCTGCACCAGCATCGGCAACTCCTTTGCCACCACGCACATCATTAATGGCTTGTTCGAGTACGCCCTTAACTGCACCAGCATCTTTTAATATTTTACCGATAGCACCCTTATCATCAACCGCGGCCAATAAAAATAATTCGCTGGCAATAAACTGATCTTTGCGCTGCTGTGCCAACTTATCAGCAATATTTAATAATTTTAACAAATCATTGGAAATATGAACTTCACCTGCAGTGCCTTCAACTTTGGGTAGTCGTTCTATAGCACTGTTCAATGCGTTTTGTAATTTTGTAATATCAATTCGCGCTTTCTGTAAAACATGATAAACAGTACCTCTTTGCTCAAGCAAAGCAAGCAGCATATGCGCTGGCTCAATAAACTGATTGTCCTTACCAATCGCCTTTGATTGAGCATCAGCCAAAGCTTCGCGAAAATTGTCTGTCAGTTTTTCTAGGCGCATTTTTTATCCTCCATTAAACAATAGTATTTTATACGGTATTGCAAAAAACTTAAATCTTTCGTTTAATAAATTATGAAAATCTCTGGTTTTACTCTGATAGAATTATTAATCACTCTCGTAATAGTCGGTATTTTAGGGGCTGTCTCTTATCCGTTATATAACGAGCACTTAGTAAAAATGCGACGCGTACACGCGACAGTAGCACTTATGGATTTGGCTGGGAGGTTAGAAGAGTATTACGTTCTACACAACACCTATAACAACGCCACAATAATAAATAACGTAGAACATTACCATATATATCTAGTAGCAACAGGCGATACATATACTCTACATGCTGATCCGCTTGGAAAACAAGCCGAATCTGATGTTTTGTGCGGTTCTTTAACTCTCGATCAAAGTGGCAATAGAAATGCGAAAGAGTGCTGGCATTAGATTTTTTCTTTGTGAAAAGAGCTGATTATTAGCATAGTTGCGCCAACACATATCGCTGAATCAGCTAAATTAAAAGTAGCGTAATGCCATTGTCTAAAATAAAAATCGAGAAAGTCTATAACATGATTATAAATCATTCTGTCGTATAAATTACCCAAAGTTCCGCCTAAAATCAAAGCCAATGCTATTTTGAGCCAAGCATGCTGGGTGCTTATTTTAAATTGCCAAATTACTAGAAAAACACTAACCGCAATCGCAACACCACTAAATAACCATCCTTGCCAACCGCTAGCGTTATTCAAAAAACCAAAAGCAGACCCAGTGTTAAAAGTAAAAAACAAATTAAAACCGGAAAAAATATTGGCCGGTAGTCTAAATGGCAAATACTGCAATACTAGCGTCTTAGTAATGCGATCTAATGCAAATATTGAAATAGCAATAAAAACCCAATAATATTTTTTAGCAAAGCTCATATTGTTCCCCGCAAAATTAATAGGGTTGGCAGTAAGCCGGGTTCTGTCGTGGACAATCATTTCTCTAGGATGTGTGTTACCACACACCTCAAGCGACCTACCCGAATCTTGATGCGGGCAGCACCTGTAAAAGCAATAGCTTCTACTAAGACTCTTATTTGGTCTTGCTCCAAGAGGGGTTTACCATGCCATTGTTGTCACCAACAATGCGGTGCGCTCTTACCGCACCTTTTCACCCTTACCCGACCACAAGTGGCAAGGCGGTATATTTTCTGTGGCACTTTCCGTAGGCTTACGCCTCCCAGAAGTTATCTGGCTCTTTGCCCTGCGGAGCCCGGACTTTCCTCTCGACACCAAAAATTGGCAGTCGAGCGACTGTCTAACCAACCCCGCACAAGAATAGCAGAATTGGTCATGCACTGCTACAAAAGGTATAATAGGCGACGAAAAACCCAGTAGGATGGATAAAGCAACTTTTTTTCTGTAAATATGTTTAAACTTCTAGCCCTTTTAAA
>JBAXAM010000008.1:0-43823 GCA_037142515.1 bacterium
TATACTAACCAATATCTGATGAGTCGGCAGTCTCATATGTTATGAACCTATACATTTTTTTAGAATATAATTGTACATTTTTGAAAACACGAGTAAACTTAATTTCGGAAGAACAACGTGTTATGTATCTTCCTGACAAAGCTATGCTTAAAAAAGACTTGCTTCATTATAACTTCTAACGCTCAAGAGCCAATACATTAAGCCTATATAACGATGCTGCGACTTTTTACATCAGTAAAACCAAGACACTAAACCTATACAACGATGCTAAGACTTCTGATACTCAAAGAACTAATACATTAAATTTATATAACGACGTAACAATGACCAAGAAAATCTTAAGAGCCTTTGTCCATTGTCTACACTTTAAAATTTTGGTAGTATAGTGCTGGTCGTGAATGTTTAAAGGAGGCTTTACCGTGAAGAATTTAACTGATAACGAAATAAACATTGTATCTGGCGGCATAACATGTGACGATATTTCTAATTTATGTGAAGACACTGCAACTACTGCTGCAGCAAATTTATATAGCGACGCTTTGGCTTCTGTCAATACTTTAAATCTGTACAACGACGTGCCAAAAACTTAAGTTGATATGAAGGAGGTGTAGGCTTCATTTTTTATAGCGCTGCTCTATCTTTCGCGCTTTATCAGCTATCATTATAGGCACGCCATCTTCAATTGGATATGCCAATTTATCAAAGTTACAAATTAATTCTTGAGCAGTTTTATCGTAATGCAGCTTACCCTTGCAAATGGGGCAAGCAATAACATCAAGAATTTTTGAATTTAAAAGCATACATTAAAGCTCCAACGGGTGTATACGCTCAAATTCTAAATGCAGTTTTGCCACCTTATCAGTTATAAAACTCTCGTTATCTATATTGTACTCTTTCATTGCTTGTCCTAACAATTTCTCTACATGTTACGATGCTGGCACAATTTGTCAAAAAACAGTGAATTTAGTGTTTTTGAGGTTAGGTTAGAGCAAAATCACTCAATGCAACAGTTAATTACTTTTTGTACCAAAACGCCAAGTTTAGATAGAATGCCATCTTTTTTTTGATCATGATTATTCAGCGACTGCTCATCAATTTTTTTTATGTCACCAACTGGAACCAACTTCATTTGCAATCCCCAAAACAATGAGTAAAGTTTGTACGCTTTAGTAAAAAAATCATATGCCTCTTGTTTATTGCCCAAATCAAGCTGCTTAGTACCAACCTCCATCAAGCGATAACTGGCCGCCAATAGGTGCTTCGAAATACACCATACTTCACCTTCATACTCTTTAACAATTGTTTGAAACAGCTCTTTACGCATGTTGCGCACTTCTACAATCAAATCAAAATATTTATTATTCCCCGTTTTGGCACCAGTGAAAAAAAAATGTTCTTCAATA
The DNA here is from genome assembly GCA_037142515.1 of bacterium. Classification (GTDB taxonomy): domain Bacteria; phylum Pseudomonadota; class Gammaproteobacteria; order UBA9339; family UBA9339; genus JBAXAM01. The sequence goes on from JBAXAM010000008.1 coordinate 1,404, forward strand.
CCAACTAAATTCATAATAGCGACAGTCAAATCCTGATCGCAAGATAAGTCCATTTTATCGCGCTTTTTCATGGAATCATACTTGGAAACCAATGCCTCAACATCTTTAGCAATATTATTTTGATCCATCATTTTTCACTCACGTAATAAAAAACTATGCTTAAAATTATTAATAGCCATATCGGTATTATAACTTTTTGAAATGGAAAATAAGCTTTATCATTGTTTTTCTTTTTTAGCTGACCATAGCTTATTACACCGCTAAAAAATATAATACTGCCCACAATAATACCAAGTAAAATTTTATCAATACCCCACATTTTATTCAACGCATGCCCCATAATCCCATAGATATAAAGCGGAACAATGGTAAGGGCGTAATAAACAATGGTAATAAAAATCTTGCGCCCATAAAAATGCACGTTTTTTTTATCGAGCCAGTGTATCGTCCAAGCAATCAACGAAACAACTAACCCCCCAACCCAAATACCAGTAATAGTATCATCAATGCCCAAATATTGAGCTAAACCAATACCAGCACCAACAGCAAAGGTACAAAGAGGACAAATAGCAAAAGCAGTTGTTGTAGCGAACAAACTAAGAAAGAAAAATATTTTTTTTGGATTCATAATTATCACTGGTCGGGACGGCCGGATTTGAACCGACGACCCCTTGCACCCCATGCAAGTGCGCTACCAGACTGCGCTACGCCCCGTCTTCTAACTCTGTAAGCACATCTTTTAATTGCGTAATAATCTTTTTTATTGACTCTGTTGACTCTGGCAATTGAACACTCGCCAGCTTAAGCCTGGCACCTTCGATCGTAAAACCCTGCTCGTATAATAAATCTTTAATACGCCTGATTAATATTATTTCATCACGTTTATAGTATCGACGATTACCACACCTCTTGGCTGGACTAAGATCGGGAAATTCCTGCTCCCAATAACGCAGTACATGAGATTCAAGTAGACACAGCTTACTCACTTCACCAATGGTGAAATAAATTTTATCTGGGATTTCTGGCAGAGCTAATGAGGTTTTTTTATTGAGACTTCGACCCTGTTGACTCGGCTTGGGTTGCTGTTGATCCTGCATATTTTTCAACTCTAGCTTTTAATTTTTGACCAGCTCGAAAAGTAACAACTCGCCTAGAAGTTATAGAAACATCCCTACCTGTTTTTGGATTTCGACCTGGACGCTCTTTTTTATCACGCAAGTTAAAATTACCAAAACCAGATAAGCGAATTTGCTGACCCTGTTCAAGCAATAAACGAATTTCTTCAAAAAATAGTTCTACTAAATCTTTAGCTTCTCGTTTATTGATTCCAAGCACATTAAATAAATTTTCCGCCAATTCAGCTTTTGTTAATGCCATAAGCCTATCCCCTTAAATTTGCGTCAAATGTTTGTTTTAAAACAGAAACCACTTGATTTATCAACGCATCAATCTCTGCATCGACTAAGGTACGCGCAACACTTTGAAAAATCAAGTGAATACCTAAACTTTTTTGATTTAAACCAACTCCCTCTCCGTGGTAAATATCAAATAATTCAATATTGTGTAGTAATTCTCCAGCAATGTCTACAATTTTTTGCCTAATTTGTTGCCACGTTATTTCTTTATTTACTGTTATGGCAATGTCCCTTTGCACTTTTGGAAACTTAGAGAACTCATTAAAAGTATTTTTTAATTCGTTAATTATACTGCTTAAATTTATTTCAAACAAATAAACTTGTTTAGATAGATCAAGCTTTTGTTTAACTTTTGGATGAATTTCACCAACAAACCCTACAGGAACATTTGCTATGCAAATTTGGGCTGAACGCCTTGGATGCAAAGCCGGATGATTTGCTGGCACATATTCAACGCGCTCATCATGACAGAATAATTTTAAAATTGCATTAATATCATTTTTTAAATCAAAAAAATCTGTCTGCTCTTTTTGCTTAATTCCCCATTGCTCTGGATATACATCTCCAAGCACAATTCCAGCAAGAGCTGGTAGTTGCTGCAAAGAATCGTCTTGCTGCAAAAACCGCAAACCAATCTCGAAAAACCTAAGACGCCGCTCTTGTCGATGAAGATTATATTTAGCTGCGCTAACTAGCCCAGGCCATATTGTAGTACGCATCACTGCTAGTTCTGGCGAAATAGGATTAACAAGCGATAGCGGAACATGCTCTGGATCAAGTAAAGCCTGGAGTTTTGCATCAGTAAAACTATAAGTAATTACTTCATGATATCCCAAGTCTACCATTAATTCATAAATACGATCTTGTTTTGCTGTGCTTACCATCAATTCGGCAATAATTTTCTGCTCTGGAATACGGTAATAACCATAAATACGTGCAACTTCTTCAATCAAATCTTCTTCAATTCCAAGATCAAAACGCCAACTTGGTACTCTTACTTGCCAACCACCAGTAATTAATTCAACCTGCATTTCTAAGTGCGATAAAATAGCAAAGACCTCTTCATCTGCAATAGCCATTCCCAAAACTTTTTCAATTTTGCTACGCCTTAAATTAATAACTGAACATTGCGGCATGTTTTCTTGTGCAATTACTTCAGATACATCGCTTGGCTTACCGCCAACAATTTCTAGTAATAAAGAAGTTGTACGATCTAACGCCTGCCGCTGCAACCCTGAATCAACCCCTCGTTCATATCGATAAGAAGCATCAGTCTGCAAACCGTAACTTCGCGCTTGGCCCACCATTTTTTCTGGAGCAAAAAAAGCACTCTCAAGAAAAATATCAACTGTGTTTTTGCTTACGCTAGAATCAACTCCACCCATAATTCCGGCAACTGCAAGCACCCTGCTATTATCAGCGATTACCAGTGTTTTAGCGTTTAATTCTATTTTATTACCACCAAGTAATATTATTTTTTCTCCTGGTGTCGCATAGCGCACTTGTATTTTATTATCTAATTTAGCCAAATCAAAAGCATGAAGCGGCTGGCCAAGTTCGAGCATGACGTAATTAGCTACATCTACAATTGGGTTAATAGCGCCTATACCAGAACGACGCAGCCGCTCTTGGATACATATCGGAGTAGCAACCTGATTATTAATACCGCGAATAACACGACCACAGTAGTGTGGACAAGCGTCAGGAGCTTTTATAATTACTGGCAAAGATGATCCTTGGGCTGTAATATTCGCTGGTTTTAATTGACTGCGTTTTACTCTATTAATTGCGGCAACTTCTCGGGCAATACCAGCAATACTCAAGCAGTCACCACGATCCGGAGTAAGCTCAATTTCGATGGTTACATCATCAAGCATTAAGTATTGACGCAAATCCATACCAATTGGTGCGTCACTTGGTAGCTCTAGCAATCCAAGCGAAGTTTCGGTCACACCTAATTCAACAGCTGAGCACATCATGCCACAAGACTCTACATCACGTAATTTTGCTTTTTTGATCTTAAAATTATTTGGAAGCACAGCTCCAACAATTGCTACTGGAACTTTTAATTTTGGCCGTACATTTGCTGCACCACAAACAATAGTAAGATTCTCGCCCTCTCCAATATCAACACTACAAATATTTAACTTATCAGCATTTGGGTGTGGACTCACTTCAAGAACACTGCCAACTACAACGCCATGAAAATCTCCAGCAACTGGCTTTACCTCAGCAACTTCTAAACCGACCATAGTCAATTGCTCGGTCAATTTTGCCGTGTCTATTTCAAAATTAAGTAATTCACTAAGCCAGTTTTTGCTAAATTTCATATGTAATTTTCATAACATGCAACAATTTCACCAAAATAATAAGTGTGATACATCTTATCCTGATAAATTTCCTGATCATATTTTGGTGCCAATCTGTTTTTATCCATTGCGGTCGCTTGAACAATTTTGCATTCATAATAACGGGCTGTTTTCGCTGCAATAACTGGAGAGGCAACTTTTTGTGCTGGCAACGCAACCAAACCACATTCTTTCAGCTTATCAGTATCACGCCCTGAATGAGTACCGCAAAACAATAATTGCTCACTCATATCAGAAAAAGGAATAGTAATGGTAAAATCATCTGCGCTTTCAATTAATTTAAAAGTATGTCTACTTGATCTAACAACAACCATTAGCGTAGGTGCTCTCCATATAATTCCTGACATAAGCCAACCGATAGTCATAGTATTGAGCTCACCATGACGGCTTTTTACGGTTAAAAACACTCCCTTGCTTATATTTTCTAAGATATCGCCAACTTTTTGAAAGTTACTTATTGCTTGCATATATTCTCCTAAAATTGCTGCAGAAATTGCAAATCGCTCTCAAAGAGCATTCTAATATCTTTTATGCCGTAGTAAACCATAGCCAAGCGATCAATCCCAAAACCAAAAGCTAAACCCTGAAAACGCTCTGAATCAATTCCACCAGCACGCAACACATTTGGATGCACCACGCCACAACCACCAAGCTCTAACCAACGCCATGCCCCACCGCCTGTCTTCCATTTAAGATCAACCTCTGCTGACAATGAGGTAAATGGAAAATAAGACGGCCTAAGCCTATATTCAATTTTTCCTTTAAAAAAATACTCTATAAACTTGCTTATAATCCATTTTAAATTTGCCAAATTTACATTTTCATCTACAACCAGCATCTCCATCTGATGAAACATTGGAGAATGAGTAGCATCGTTGTCACATCGAAAAACCCTACCTGGACAAACGATTCGTATTGGCGGCTGCATTTTTTGCATAGTTCGAATTTGCACCGGTGATGTTTGCGTACGCAGCATCATACCGCTTTCAAAATAAAAGGTATCGTGCGTTGCGCGCGCAGGATGATGTGGGGGAATATTTAGGGCGGTGAAATTATAAAACTCAGTTTCAATTTCCGGACCTTCGACCACTGAAAAACCCATGCTGAGAAAAAATTTTTCGAAGAGCTTTTGTACACTTGTTACCGGATGAAGAGCTCCTGATTTTTGACCGCGCGGTGGCAAAGTAATGTCAACTGCTTCTTGCGCTAGATTTTTTTCGAGTTCATTTGCTTGCAACACTTGGCGACGAGATTCAATGACAACAGTTAATCTATCTTTTGCTAAATTGATAGCCTGCCCAGCGCTTGGTCGATCTTTTGATTCTAAGGTTCCTAAGGTCTTTAAAACATCAGTTAGCTTACCTTTTTTACCAAGATATTGACTGCGAACTTGTTCAACGACATGAATATCTTGTGCACTCTTTATTGCGCTAGTGGCTTCTTCAAGAATTTCATCGAGATTATTAATTGAGGATGAGCTCATAAACTTATTTATCACACTCTTACAGAGCTTGGAATCTTTTGGGCATCTTAACCCAGGGTTACCTCACTACTTCGTAGTTTCGTCACCCTGGGCTATAGATATTACGTTTCCTTCGGAACATCTTTTATCAGTCTTCGTTAATGGATTACACCAAACTATAAATATCCTACTTTTTTAGAACGTTTACATGGTATTGTACTAAATTATAAAATCTATATTTTAAACAACATTAAAAATTCTTAGAAAAAAATAAAACATTCAACAACCAAAATAATCTATCAGATTAGTAAGCCCAAAAACGTTCCGAAGGAAACGTAATATCTACAGCCCAGGGTGACCGAACCACGAAGTGGTGACAGGAACCCTGGGTAAGACACCACCAAAAATTTCAAGCTCTGAAAGAGCGTAATAGTCACGATATTACTTTGCAATTGCGACTTTAACTTTCTCAACAATTGCTGCGAAAGCATTTTTATCATGAACTGCGATATCAGCAAGAATCTTACGGTCAATCTCAATCTTAGCCAGCTTTAAACCAGCTATAAATTTGCTATATGACATCCCGTTCTGCACCGCCGCTGCATTGACTCGAATTATCCAAAGTGAACGGAACTGACGCTTACGTTGTTTGCGACCAACATAAGCATATTGACCAGCCTTAATTACTGCTTGCTTGGCTACTCTAAAAACTCGACTGCGCGCACCGTAATAGCCTTTGGCTTTTTTCAAAACTTTCTTATGACGGGCCCGGGCTGTAACCCCGCGTTTTACTCTAGGCATTGCTTTTCTCCAAAATTAAATTTAATCACCAAGCATGTTCTTGACTGCTTTACGATCACTCTTACTTACCATAGCCATTGGGGCAAGAGTTGCTTTTCTCTTGCTACTTTTTTTGGTCAAAATATGATTACGAAAAGCACTACGATGTTTATAATTACCGCTAGCAGTTTTTTTAAACCTTTTAGCGGCACTTCTATTTGTTTTTAGTTTAGGCATTATTAACAACTCTCCAAAAAAATTTAAACACTCTTCTGTTTCCCTGGGATCACAATCATCACCATTTGTTTACCTTCCATCTTTGGTGTCTGCTCTACCATTCCATGCTCTTTTACGTCATTTTCTGCACGCCGTAAAATATCGATCCCCTGTTGCTGGTAAGACAACTCACGTCCACGAAAACGAACAGTAAACTTAACCTTATTTCCCTCTTGCAAAAAAACAATGGCTTTACGAACTTTTACCAAATAGTCACCAATATCGGTAACAGGCCTCATTTTTACTTCTTTTACCTGTACTTGTTTGGATTTTTTCTTAAGACGCTTACGCTGCTCAAATAAATATTTACCAAAATCCATTATACGGCAAACCGGAGGAGTCGATAGTGGAGATATCTCCACCAAATCTAAGTTGGCCTCTTGCGCCTTTTGCAAAGCTTCTTGCGAGCTAACAATACCAACTTGACCACCATCTTTATCAATGAGACGCACCTCGCGCGCACTAATTTGATGGTTTATCCTAGCTTTTTTAACAGCCGAACTAGGGTTACGACGTGAACTATGATGTAAGCTAATACATTCCTCCTACTTTCTTTACCATTTGATTTTAAAGTAAACTTATTTTATAAATTTTGCAAGCACTTCTTCAATCGACAGCTGACCCAAATCTTGTCCCTCACGCGTACGTACTGTAACCATACCACCTTCAGCCTCACGATTACCAATTACCAACATAAACGGCACTCTGGCAATTGAGTGCTCGCGGATTTTAAAGCCTATTTTTTCATTTCGCAAGTCCGTGTTCGCGCGTATATTATTATCTCGCAATTTTTGCGTGATATCTTTAACATGTTCTGCCTGCGCATCAGTAATATTCATTACCACTGCCTGAACGGGAGCAAGCCATAATGGCAAGTCACCACCAGTCTCTTCTAATAAAATTCCAATAAAGCGCTCAAGAGAACCAAGAATAGCCCTATGTAACATTACTGGGGGTTTTTTCTCACCGTCTTCATTAATATAATAAGCACCCAAACGCTCTGGCATAGAAGCATCGACCTGCAAAGTTCCACATTGCCAAACTCTACCAAGACTATCACGCAATGAAAACTCTACTTTTGGACCATAAAAGGCACCTTCTCCTGCCGCAATTTCCCATTTCATATCTTTATTATCTAAAATATCAGCCAAAGCTTTTTCTGTTTTATCCCAAGTAGCGTCACTACCTATACGCTTTTCAGGACGCGTAGCTAAACGCACGATAATATCTTTAAATCCAAAATCAGCATAAACGCTTACCAATTGCTCAATAAAAGCCAAAGATTCACTGCCAATTTGATCCTCGGTGCAAAAAATATGGCCATCATCCTGCGTAAAACTACGAACTCGCATAATACCACTTAAAGTACCGGATGCTTCATTGCGATAACAATGACCAAATTCAGAAAGTCTTATCGGCAAATCACGATAGCTTTTAATACCTTGCTTAAATATTTGAACACTGCCAGGACAACTCATAGGTCTAATAGCGTAGGTGCGATTTTCTGATTCAGTAATAAACATGCTTTCTTTAAATTTTTCCCAGTGCCCAGATTTCTCCCATAAACTGCGGTCAAGCAATTGCGGTGTGTTTATTTCTTGATAGCCAAATTTTGTTTGCTGCTTTACTAAATAGCGCTTAATTTCTGAGTAAATCGCCCAGCCGTTTGGGTGCCAGAAAACCATCCCAGGCGCTTCTTCCTGCAAATGAAACAAATCCATTTTTTTGCCAACAAGCCGATGATCATTCTGCTTCGCTCTCTCTAGCCTAGATAAATAGTCATCTAATTCTTTTTGCGTCGCCCAAGCAGTACCATAAATACGAGGCAACATTTCGTTATGCGAATCACCACGCCAATAGGCGCCAGCAACTTTAGTTAATTTAAAAGCATGTAAATAGCCCGTACTCGGTATGTGAGGACCACGACAAACATTAGTAAAATCTCCCTGACTATAAAATGAAACTTCGTCATCAGGGATATCTTCAACTATTTGAGCTTTATAATTCTCATTGCGCTTTTTGAAATAAGAAATAGCATCAGTGCGTTTTTTAAGGCTACGTTCAAACTTATAGTTGGCCTGCGCTATCTCATGCATTTTAGCTTCGATTTTCGCTAAATCTTCTTCGCTAAATCCTTTGGGATAATAAAAATCATGATAAAAACCATCTTCAATAGCCGGCCCAATAGTTGGATAAGCCCCAGGAAATAATTCACAAACAGCTTGGGCAAGTATATGAGTAGCAGAATGTCGCAATATTTCAAGCCCTTCAGAGCTTTTTGGTGTCAAGATTATAACCGCAGCATCTCTTTCAACCAAATACGAAAGATCTACTGCTCTACCATCAACCCTTCCTGCAATTGCGGCTTTTGCAAGCCCAGCACCAACCGCTTGTGCAATTTCTTGCACTGTTACTGATTTTGCAAACTCTAATTGTTTGCCGTCTGGAAGTGTGATTTTTATCATAAAAATTTACATTTTTTATAATTGGTAGGCACGAATGGTTTCGAACCATCGACCCCCACCATGTCAAGGTGATGCTCTACCCCTGAGCTACGTGCCTATTGGAGCGATAAAATAACATGTTACTTTACGCCAAGCAAGTCCATAACACGTGTTTGTAATTTTTGCAGTGTGCTTTGGTTCTCTGCTAGTTTTAAACGCTCACGAGCAACGACATCAGATGGCGCTTTTGACGTATAATTAACATTATTCAGTTTAGTTGCAGCACGTTCAATATCAGCTTTTAGCTTGCCAATTTCCTTATTTAAACGGGCAATCTCGGCACTAATATCAATCAAATTAGCAAGCGGAATATGCAGCTCTAATTCATCAACTAATGTGGTCGCTGCCGCTGGAATTTTTTCTTCTGTTATCCAATCAATTGATTCAAGTCGCGCCAAAGCTTTTAAATATTGCGTGTGTTTTTCAATGCGCTTTTTATCAGTTACAGTTCCTTTACTCAATAATAGCGGCAGAGGTTTTGCAGGGGAAATATTCATTTCACCGCGAATATTACGAATTGCCAAAATAACCTTTTTGAGCCATTCGATTTCGACAACTGCTTCGTTATCAACTTCTGACTTATCAAACTGTGGATACTGCTCGAGCATTATAGTTGGTCTTTTTATGTTTAGCTTTGGCGCAACTTCCTGCCAAAGCTCCTCAGTGATAAATGGCATAAAAGGATGAATAACGCGTAATATTGTCTCAAGCGTGCTAAGTAAAGTTTCACGTGTTCCTTGTTTTGCCGAGGCGCTAAAATTTTCAGAGTATAAAATTGGCTTGGCAAGTTCCAAATACCAGTCACAAAATTGATGCCAAGTAAATTCATAAATGGCCTGGGTTACCAGATCAAACCTATAGTTTTTAAACTCAGTCTCAATAATATGCAGAGTTCTTTGTAACTCTGACTTGATCCAACGATCGGCCAAGCTAAATTCTACTGCATTATTGCTACGATCAAAACCTTCTAATTGCATCAAAACAAACCGCGTTGCATTCCAAATTTTGGTACAAAAATTTCTATAACCTTCAAGGCGCGCAATATCAAAATTAACATCGCGACTAGTAGTAGCAAGCGCACAGAAAGTAAAACGCAAGGCATCAGCACCAAAACCAGGAATACCGCTTGGAAAATCAAGTCGAGTTTGCTTTTCGATTTCTTTAGTTAAATGCTGCTGCATTAGATTACTGGTACGCTTTTTGATCAAATCATCAAGCGCAATGCCATCGATCAAATCAACTGGATCTAAAACATTACCCTTGGACTTGGACATCTTTTGGCCGTGACTATCACGAATTAATCCTGTTATATAAACTTCTTTAAACGGCACCTCGCCAGTAAATTTCAGCCCCATCATTACCATGCGAGCAACCCAGAAAAAAATAATATCAAAGCCTGTGACTAAAACTGCAGTCGGATAAAAAGTTTTAAATTCTGGGGTTTGCTCTGGCCAACCTAAAGTTGAAAATGGCCAAAGAGCAGAAGAAAACCAAGTATCTAAAACATCTTCATCTTGTTTAAGTGCAATATTGCCAAGTTTATATTTGACGCGCACATCCTCTTCACTTCGGCCAACATAGATATTGTTTTTTTCGTCACTCCATGCAGGAATTCTGTGGCCCCACCAAAGTTGACGACTAATACACCAGTCTTCGATGTTTTCGAGCCACTGCAGATAAATCTTGCTCCAGTTTTCTGGGATAAATTTAATTTTTCCATGCTCTACCGCTTCGATAGCAGGTTTTGCTAGTACACTAGCTTTAACAAACCACTGATCAGTTAAATATGGCTCGACAATTGCGCCACTACGTTCGCCCTTAGGGATTTTTAGCTGGTGTTTTTCTACTTTAATTAATAAACCAGCAGATTTTAAATCTGCTAGAATTTTTTCGCGAGCAACAAAGCGATCTAAACCTTGATAAATTTTAGGGGCGTTTTCATTAATATACGCATCTTTAGTAAAAATATTAATTAATGGCAAGTTGTGACGCTGGCCTAGAGCGTAATCATTAAAATCGTGTGCAGGCGTAATTTTAACGCAGCCTGTACCAAATTTCATATCAACATATTCATCAGCAATAATAGGGATTAAACGATCGGTTAACGGCAATTTAACTTGTTTGCCAATCAAGTGTTGATAACGCGCATCTTCAGGATGCACAGCTACTGCTGTGTCACCAAGCATAGTTTCAGGCCTGGTAGTTGCAACAATCAAACTTTCAGTGCTATCTGCAACGGGATAGCGAATATGCCAAAGAGACCCCTCAGAATCCTCACTGATAACTTCAAGATCAGAAATTGCTGTATTTAAAACCGGATCCCAGTTAACCAAGCGCTTTCCGCGATAAATCAGCCCTTCTTCATAGAGACTAATAAATACATGTTGTACTGCCTGTACTAAGTTTGGGTCAAGCGTAAATTTTTCTCTGGTCCAATCACCAGAAATTCCGAGGCGCCTTTCTTGGCTACAAATAGTATCACCGGAATATTTCTTCCAACCCCAGATGCGTTTGACAAAATTTTCGCGGCCAAGTATATGGCGATCAGCTCCTTCGCTGCGCAATAAATTTTCTACCACCATTTGGGTTGCAATACCAGCATGATCAGTACCAATTTGCCACAAAGTGTTATTACCACACATGCGATGGTAGCGGATTAACACGTCCATAATGCTTTGCTGAAAGCCATGGCCCATATGCAATGTACCAGTTACATTGGGCGGTGGCAGAGCGATGCAATATGGCATGCCCCTGCCACTTGGAGCAAAATAATTGTTTGCTTCCCATTTCTGATACCAGGTTTGCTCAATTGCTTGTGGTTCGTAGGATTTGTTTTTCATATAATTTAAGCTTTGATATTAAAAGTTTCCATTTGGTAGCCGCTATTCTTATAAACTTGATATTGCTTGCGAGCAGCGGCTTTTGAATCAGCGTCATTTGGTACTATTTCAATGATATGATCAAATTGCTGGTAGAATAATGGGGTTTCAGAGGTTAGATTAATTAAAATATCTTTTTTCTCTGCCTGTGACGCGTCATAACCAATTAAAATTGGCACTTCAGAGTTTAAATTTTGGCTATACACTTCATGCGGAACAAAGCTAATATCGCGAAAAGTCCAAAGCTGCGTGTCAAAGCTTTGCGCTTCTGCTACCGTAGAGGTGTGTACATAAGCCGTTTTGCTACCTAAAAATGCTTTTTCAATAATACGACAAGCGTATAAGTCTCGCGCTTTGAGGGTTGATTCAGCTAATATATAAAAGGCAGCTTTAAGTGACATATGCAAGATATTATAACAGATATTCGATTGTTCTCATTTTAATTTTATGATATTTTGGGCACAAATTTTTTAAGGAGAAAAAAGGAAGTGACTATCAAAATTCGCAAAGCCGTATTTCCCGTAGCTGGTCTTGGAACTAGATTTTTGCCAATAACCAAGGCTAATCCAAAGGAAATGTTACCTATTGTAGACAAACCGCTAATCCAATATGCCGCAGAAGAAGCTGTTGCTGCTGGCATTACCCAGTTAGTTTTTGTTACTAGCTCAAGTAAACACGCCATCGAAAATCATTTTGATTCTAATTTTGAACTAGAAGCCAAACTGGCCGAATCTGGGAAAAATGAATGGCTTGAAGTTGTACGCAATATTTTACCAGCAGGGATTTCCTGTGTTTACATCAGACAACAAAATCCACTTGGCTTGGGGCATGCAATCTTATGCGCCAGGGATATTATTGGTGATGAACCATTTGCAGTATTGCTTGCCGATGATTTGATTAATGGCGGCGAAAAAACTTGTTTAGAACAAATGATTGATGTTTATTCAAAAACAAACAGTAACGTTTTAGCAATCCAACCCGTAGCCGAATCCGAAACGGAAAAGTACGGTATTGTAGCCTTAAGTAATACTGATTTAAAATTGGGAGATTTTTCCAAAATTACAACTATTGTTGAAAAACCAAAACCTAAAGATGCGCCATCTACTTTTGCAGCTATGGGACGTTATATTTTATCGCCGCGTATTTTTCATTTTCTTGAAAATGCAAGCAGCGGAGCAATTGGAGAGATTCAATTAACTGATGGTATTGATAAGTTAATTGCAGAGCAGGATGTTCATGGCTATGCGTTTCATGGCAAGCGCTATGATTGTGGCAGCAAAATAGGTTACCTCAAAGCAACAATTGAATACGGAATGCAGCATCAGGAAGTTGGACAACACTTTACGGAGTATTTACGTGATTTAAAGCTATAGCGAATCTGTTGTAAAAAAAGGCGCTACGGCGCCTTTTTTATTGTATGGGTTTTTTATGATCAAACAAATAAATATTTCTTATGGTTTTAGCCTAGTTGAAGTATTAATTGCAGTTTTTATTTTAACAGTTGGATTGCTTGGAATTGCGGGTTTATATATTAACTCGCTCAAACGCACCGAAGATGCTTACCGGCGCACACTTGCAACTTCACAATTAATAGTACTGATGGAACAGCAAAAAGCCGGTGATAATTTAACATGAAATTAAAATTAAACACTGGATTTACGCTACTTGAAATCTTAATTGCCTTATTCATAGGCCTAACACTAGTTGGAATTCTAGTACAAAATTACTTAAGCGCCAAAAGAATTTATAAAGTACAAAATGAAATTGCGCACTTTAGCGAAGATATTCGTTTTGCCAGCTCTTTTTTACAACAGAGCATCATGCAGGCTGGCTTCGTAGGTTGCCGACGGATTTCCGAGCTTGATTTTTTTGAAGCGCCAGATGTTATTCATGGCTACGACAGCAGAGGCACCGACGTTATTGTTATTACCAAAGCAAAATCTGAAAGTACAACTCTTACTAAAAACGCCAACGCTGGTGACACTTCGATTAGCGTTAAGAAAAATCTGACAACTAAAAGCAATCAGCTCTTACTAATTTCTGATTGTAACAATGCAGAGTTATTTACTGCAGGAGACACACTGAAGCACTCTTACCAAATTAATAATACAACTGTGCGTCAGTTTGAAAGAATAACATTTTTTATTAGCGAGGTTAGCTATCCTACTGCTGAAAATAAGCACACTTATAGCTTGTATTTTTTGGTAAATCACGGAGAAAAACAAGAATTAATACCAGAAATCAGCAATATGCAAATTGATTATGGAGTTGATACTCTAGGAGAAAATAAAATTACCGAGCATTTAAAAGCAGTAGAAATAACTAATCGTAATTTATGGGATAAAGTTCTAAGTGTTGCAATTACTCTAACACCACAAGATCGATTACCGGGGTTAAAACCGTGGAAAATCTATATAAAACTACGCGAAAGGGGCTAAAATCTGAAAAAGGAATGGTGTTAGTAGCTGTTATGCTATTTCTATCAGTCGTAAGCTTTCTTGCACTCAGTCTTTTAAACACCAGTCTTCTTGAAACCAAAATGAGCGGCTATTATCAAAATAAAACACATGCATTTTATAAAGCAGAAAGCATTTTAGAAAAGCGCGAACAAGAAATTGCCGCTGGAAAAATAGTAAGCCCTGAAATTACAGAAATTAAAAATGCTAATGTATGCGGCGTGATTTTTTATAGCATTACTGCAAGCGCCGAATACAATACAAAACTACAAAGCACTTTTGCAAAAATTGTCAGTCCACATAACTGCACTCCAAAAACAAGCATCAAACCAGGACGCCAGGCTTTTTTAATGCAATAACTTATCCAACGGCAATACATTAAGCAGGTCTTGCGGAATATCGAGCTTTTGCAATTGCTTTCCAATTTCTTTTACAACTATTTGCTGCGCTATAACGGCCACATCAGGCTTAATTGATGGTTTAGTAAAAGAACCCGAGATTTTAATTGGCACAAAAAAGTTTTTATCATGGGCGCTATAGGCACTAAGCGATAAGTCAAGTTGCTCTGACGCAATATTAGCATTGCCCCGCCCTGTCACCCTATAATCGGGCGATTGAATTAAAAGATCGTTCGTGTTAAGCAAAGCATTATGAATATTGAAGCTCGATGTTAAGCGATCAAAATCAGTACGTGGCGGCTTTGATTCTTGCGGCATGGCTTTTTGGTTTAATATTGAGCTTGCACGCCTTATCTCAAACGGAATATCCACGCCCCTATACGAGCCATTAGCAATTAAAACATTGCCACTTCCGCTTAAGCTCTCACCGTGCATATTAATATTTGTGTTTAGGGTAAGAGTACCACTAAATTCATGATACTTAGCAATATCTACTAATAATGGCTGCATGGCGACATTATCAAATGCTAGTTTTAAACCTAATTGTATCGCAGCACTACGCAGATCAATTACGGCACTACCACTTACATTACCGTGATAAAAACCAAATCCAATTTTTGGACAGTTAATTAATTCTTTATTACCACTAATTTTCGCATAAAAATTATCAAGCTTTAACTTCTTAATTTGCAGCACAGCAACCTTAAGATCAGCAACATAACTTGGCGCATCCATAATATGGCTACAATGTAACGAACCAGTTACTGTTGTGTCTGCAATATGTAATTCAAAATTTTCACTGGTAAGTGTTTGCTTATTTAAATCAACTTTTATGGACGCATTTGCTTTGACCAAGCCATTCAAAACAGAACTTGGGTTTTGTAAATAAAAGCTGGTTTCTACTTCAAAGGATTCATCAAAGTTAATATTTTCACAATGCAACTCTAGCTTATTAATCTGCTTGCCTTGCAAAAATACTTGGCCATTTTCGATACTAACACTCGCATCAGTAAGATCGGATATACTGAAAGCACCATTGGTAATACGCCCCCAAAGCAGAGGTAATAATTTAACACTAAAAACAACTTTATCGGCCTGTACCAAATCCTTTAAAACAACATCATGTAGTTCGATACCCAATGGAAAAAAAGACCACTGAATCTCACCATTAATCGCTAGCTCTTTTTTAATCTTGTCGTGCACAATTTGCGCTAATTCTTTCTTAATCGTATCTTGATCAAGCTTAACAACAAGCAAGGCTACAGCTCCACCTATAAAAACGGTAACCACTGCAACCAATATTAATATTATTTTCATTGTTTTTTTCATTATAATCATCCTAAAAATCAAACTAGTGGAGCGGGCGATGGGAA
Source organism: bacterium (assembly GCA_037142515.1). Classification (GTDB taxonomy): domain Bacteria; phylum Pseudomonadota; class Gammaproteobacteria; order UBA9339; family UBA9339; genus JBAXAM01. The sequence goes on from JBAXAM010000008.1 coordinate 17,316, forward strand.
TCGAACCCACGCTTGAAGCTTGGGAAGCTTCAGTTCTGCCATTAAACTACGCCCGCAATATATCCTTTGAATAGTTTTTATTATGCTTATATGATTGCCATAAGGCAAGCAAAAACACATATGAACAAAATCAAACCTATACGCAGTTTTGTCAGAAGACAGAGACGGCTGCCATCAAGCAAACAAAAAATATTTGATGAAGGATGGGTTCTTTATGGCTTAGATATAGCATCTGGGGCAATAAGCACTCCATTGGTATTAGAAATTGGCTTTGGTATGGGGACAACGCTTTTTAACTCTGCGAAAAAATATCCAGATAAAAATTTTATTGGTATCGAAGTACATCAACCGGGAATTGTAGCTTTGCTCGCGCAGCTAAAAGCACAGCCCTTAAATAACATACGACTTTATAATGAAGATGCAGTCATCGTTTTAGAACAATCCATCCCTGACAATAGCCTAGAAAAAGTTTTAATTTTTTTTCCTGATCCGTGGCAAAAAAATCGCCACCACAAAAGACGCTTAATTCAACCAAAATTTATTGCGCTCCTGCAAAAAAAATTAAAACCCAAAGGAGTATTACACATCGCAACTGATTGGGAGGATTATGCCAATCACATCATTGCGGTATTAAAGGCAAATTCTGCTTTTACTGCTTGCGAGCCACTCGAGTCCTTGCCCTTTTTGGCAGATCGTATACCAACTAAATTTGAGCAGCGCGGAAAAAAACAGGGACATAAGATTTTTGACTTGTTATTTATTGCAAATTGTTAATATTTCCTTAAGAAAAAAAGCATATACTGTACAATAATTTTTGTTAAAATAGATTTCATGAAATCAAATACAATAAAATGGATAAATGGCAAGGGCCTCCCCCAGGGGATATTTTTGATAGTGTGCGCCAGTTTATTTAGTAATTTGAATGATACAACAATTCGTTTAGTAGGAAGTAATTTGCCAGCCATGCAAATTGCATTTTTCCGCTTTTTTTTTGGAACTCTGATTCTTCTACCACTGCTGCTATATAAAGGAAAATCTTCTTTTGTTATTAAAAACAAATCGTGGCAATTGGTAAGAATAACAGTTGGCTTTTGTGCTATCGCATGTTGGATTTATGGTGCCAGCCAAACCAGTCTTCCGTCTATTACAACAGTATCATTTGTCTGCCCTATTTTAGTTCTGCCTTTGGCTTATTTGTTTTTGGGGGAAAAATCCGACTGGAAAAGATTGCTATCGGTTGGTATGGGCTTTATAGGAGTTGTGATTATTGCCTGTTTTGAAAAAACCGCAATCGCAAAAACATCGGAAATCTTATTTTTTCATCCAGGCGTAGTATTTTTATTTTTGGGTGCAGTATTATTTGCCATGAGCGATGTTTTAAATAAAAAAATGCTGGCCACCGAAAATCTTTTTTCGCTTTTATTTTATTTTTGCCTAGGAACGACGCTGATTAGCCTTATTCCAGCTTTGTTAACATGGAAGCAAATGAGCTATTCAGAAGTATTTTATTTATTTATCATGGGCGCTGGTGGAGCGTCTATACTGTATTGTATTTTAAAAGCAGCAAATGCAACCGAAATCTCATCACTTGCCCCATACAAATATGTTGAACTTATTATTTCAGTCGTAATGGGATATGCATTGTTTAATGAAATAATCAAAATTCCTACAATCGTAGGAGCAAGTTTAATTATTCCTAGCGCGCTTTTGATTGCTTATCATGAGTTAAATAAAGAAAAACAATCTGCAGATACGAAAATCAAAAATTGAAGTGCAGAATGTTGCTATCATAAAATTGACAGATTGTATTACCCATGTTATACATAAAGATAAAAGGGGAAATATTATGAGCTTACATAAAACGGCAATTGTTAACGCTAGAATCGCACCAATGTTAAAAATTAGAGCAGAAAATATATTAAATAAAACTGGATTATCTTCAGCTGAAGCTATACGCTTATTTTATACTCAAGTTTGTTTAAATAACGGACTACCTTTCGCAGTTAAAATACCAAATAAAATAACCCAAAAAGCAATGCGCGATGCAGAATTAAGAAGAACCCAAAAAGCCAAAAGTGTTGATGCCTTATTTGCAAAGCTTACTTAAATGCTACATGTTGAATACACTAACCAATTCAAAAAAGATTTTAAGCTGGCAAAGCGCAGAGGTAAAAAATTAGATTTTCTTCATACTCTTATGAAGCAAATTGAGCATGAAGAAAAATTAAATGCAAACCGACGAGATCATGTTTTAACAGGAAATTGGCATTCGCATAGGGAATTACACGTCGAAAATGATTGGTTATTAATTTACAAACTAGTTCCTGACGAGAAAACAGTTGTATTTGTTCGCACTGGCACTCACTCAGATTTATTTACTTAAATTTGGTTTATATTTAAGCAATCTCCCCAATCATTTTCTTGATTAACAAAAAATCTACATAAGCTTTGCGTTTTTCACTTGGCGAGCGTAATAAATAGGCAGGATGATAAGTAACCATCAATGGAGTATTTTGTGACCCATACTGATAAGTTCGACCACGTAAATTACCCATAGACTCAGTGGTATTTAATAAAAATTGCGCAGCGATGCGCCCCACGGCAACTAATATTTTTGGCTGAATTAAAGCAATTTGCTGTTCTAAATAGGGAGTACAAAGTTTTACCTCTTGCGGCTCGGGATCACGATTATTCGGCGGACGACATTTTAAAATATTAGCAATGTAAACATCACAGCGGCTTAATCCAATTGACTGTACCATTGAATTTAACAACATCCCCGCCCTACCAACAAATGGCTCGCCCTGCAAATCTTCGTTAGCACCAGGTGCTTCGCCAATAAACATGACTTCTGCATTTTTATTACCAACACCAAATACTATTTTAGTGCGTGTTTTATGCAACTCACATAAAACACAAGTAGCAACTCGCTTTTCAAGCTCTGGCCAACCGGCTACAGCTTGTAGTTTTTTTTGCCAAAGATCAATTTCCATTTCTTTTAAATACTGTTTTTTATTATTCATTATTATACCAATTACAAAAAAATCTCGAGCAAGTCATTTAAAAAATTCCTACCATGGGCTGTCGTTACAATCGCATCGCTTTGTAATTCAACTAGACCCAAACTTTCGGCCTGCTGTAATTCTTTTGCTATAGCATCGATTGTAACTCCAGTACGCTCATGAAACAATGCATAGCTTATAGGTCGATATAATCTCAATGCATTCAACATAAACTCAAATGGGCGCTCAGTAATGAGCACCTCTTGTTCCTGTTGCTCCTGAAAATATTTTATATAACGAAGCACACCACCATTGGCACGCGTAATTTTACCATGCGCTCCAGCGCCAATACCTAAATAATCACCATATTGCCAATAATTCACATTATGTTTACATTCAAGCCCTGAAACACTATAAGCAGATACTTCGTACTGTAACAAGCCCGACTGCGCCAGCAAATCCTGCCCTGCTTGCTGTATATCCCACAATGCTTCATTATGCGGCAAAATTGGCGGCTTGGCTGCAAACTTAGTATTTGGTTCGAGCGTTAACTGATACCAAGAAAAATGTGGCAGCGCAAAACCCAAAGCAATTCGAAGATCACTCATAACATCATCAATACTCTGCCCTGGCAAACCAAACATTATATCAAGATTAAAATTGCTAAATCCTGCTTGTTTTATCGCACAAATTGCGTCTTGGGCTTGTTTGGCATCATGAATGCGGCCAATGGCTTTTAGTTTCTCATCATTAAAACTTTGTACCCCCAAAGAAATTCGATTAATTCCCGCATCTTTGAAACCCTCACACAATTCCAAATTAATTGTTCCCGGATTTGCCTCTAGGGTAATTTCAATATCAGGCGCAAAAGAAAAAAGATCCCTCGCGCGATTAATGATTTTTTTGACAGCGCTTGGTAGCAACAAGCTTGGCGTACCACCTCCAAAATAAATACTTATCAAATTAAAATTTGGTGCTCTTTTTGCCTCATTCTCAAGATCAGCAAGCAACAAATCAACATAACCTGTTATTAACTCTGGTTTTGATTTGGGCAATACATAAGAATTAAAATCACAATATGGACATTTGCGCCGGCACCATGGAAAATGAATATAAAGAGAAATTCGACTCATGTTTTCATTAGTTTTGATATATAATGTTACCCATGCTACACATTTATAATACTTTTTCCAGGCAAAAAGAGCTATTCAAGCCTATTGCTGCATCCAAAATCGGGCTTTATGTGTGCGGCTTGACTGTTTACGATGATTGCCACATCGGCCATGGCCGACTATTTATCTGGTTTGATGTGGTTGTACGTTACTTACGCAGCATTGGGTACCAAGTAACTTATGTTCGCAACATAACAGACATTGATGACAAAATTATTAAGCGCGCACAGGAATTAAACATTGATTATAAAACCTTAACTGCAAATGTAATCACTTCGATGCATGCCGATGAGAAATCTTTAGATATTATACCACCAAGCTTTGAGCCTAGGGTAACTGACAATATTACGCAAGTTATAGATTTAATTCAAACTCTAGTTAACAAAAGCTTTGCTTATGCAACCACAACAAGCGATGTCTATTACGAAGTGGCAAAGTTTAAATCTTACGGCAAACTAGCACACCAAGACCTAAATAGTTTGCGCACAGGTATACGTGTTGAAGCAAATGAATACAAACGCGACCCGCTTGATTTTGCCTTATGGAAAGCCGCTAAACCAAACGAGCCATTTTGGCCCTCGCCTTGGGGTAATGGTAGACCTGGATGGCACATCGAATGCTCGGCAATGGCAAAAAAGTATCTAGGGGAAAGTTTTGATATTCATGGCGGCGGCAGCGATCTACAATTTCCTCATCACCAAAATGAATTAGCACAATCTGAAGCGGCCAATGGCTGCTGTTTTGTTAATTATTGGATGCACATGGGTTTTGTCCAAGTTAACCAAGAAAAAATGTCGAAATCTTTGGGAAATTTTTTTACTTTAAAAGAAGCATTAAAAAAATATCGTCCAGAGATTTTGCGTTACTTTGTAGTAGCAAGCCATTATCGCAGTCCCATTAACTTTTCCGAAGAAAATTTAGAAAACGCTCATGCAGCACTGCAGCGCTTTTATATAACACTACGTGATTTACCACCTGTCAACACAAAAGATTTTGACGCAAAAAATCAATTCAACGAGCGTTTTCACGCAGCCATGAACGATGATTTTAATACTCCCGAAGCATTAGCAGTTTTATTTGATCTGGCACGCGAAATTAATAGATTACGTAGCGCTCAACAACTAACAGAAGCGGCGCAATATGGAGCATTGTTAAAACACTTGGGCTTGGTTCTTGGAATCTTGCAAGACGATCCAGAAAAATTTCTAAAAGCCGAAATTGATGCGAGCACAATTGAAGCTCTAATCACCGCACGTAATACTGCCCGCAAAAACAAAAACTGGGCTGAAGCTGATAGAATTCGCGATCAGCTAACCGCTATGGGAATTACATTGGAAGACACACCAACTGGAACTACCTGGATAGCGTTAACTTAATTGAAAAATCACCCAATCGCGCCGTTGAAATAACTGATACCAGTACTAATCTGGCGGATCAAGTTGTATGTCTTTTCCATAGGATCGAAAAGCTTTTGATGCTCTATTACATAACCTTTACTATAACTGTCTGCCGTATATGTAGTTTCACCAAATGCCTTATAAGATATAGAGGTAGCGCTAACTGGAAATGTCGAACGTAGAATATTTAAAACTGGAGAAATTTCTAAACGCAAAATCATCTCTGCAATATCCTGCTGCGTCATATTACTTGGACTAGAAGCAAAACGCGGCAAATGGGTAATAGATAAGAAAATATTTTGCATTAGCGCTAGTCTAATTGCATGCAATAAATCTAGGTATTCGCGATGTTTTGGAGGGAAAATTTGCCCTTTAATTTCATCAGAAATATTTTTGAAAATACTATAAAATTTTACTTTATCTATTTTAATCTTTCTGATAACGCGCTTTAATGACTCAAAGCGTCGATCTGTTTCTAGCAAAGCGGCTAATTTTAACAAATACTCTTTTTCTTTATATGCGCTGGTTTCCTCGGCAATATGTAACCAATATTCCGGGTTCAATAATTCTACATAAGAATCAAGCACCGCAAAACTACTAAGCTGATCAGCAGCCACTACCATAGACATTAAGCTAGCAAAACGCTTAGATTTTTTATACATGGTAATAAATTTTTCCGGGTCTTTTTGCACAATTTGTCCCAAACCAGAAACAGTGTTCAACAAAAACCCAAGCTGCTGCAAAATAGCGTTATGCGGAATCGCTCGCATTTGCGACGGATGACTGTAATCAATTTTAGCAGTTAATTCGTGCTGCCTTTTGCCTGCACGCGAACCGGTTGTATATAGCATATTACTGCGATACATATTTAATAACACAGCATAATCTGGATCATTAAATAGCTGTTCGTGGAATTCTTTGATGGCAAAGAAAAAGGAAAAAGCATAAGCATTATCCGCGTAAAAAGGATCGGTGACTTTATCTTTTTTATAATTCTGCTGAAGGTTGCTTTGCAACAAACGCGCAACTGTTGCTAATGCCAATTCCTTATTTTTAAAAAACAAATAGCCATCACCACCTTGAAAGCTAGTTTCGTGGGTAAAAGAAATATTTAACTCTTTGAATAGACTGCGATTAATCGGTGAAAGAATGTAGTCAATGCGCGAGTAAATGCTTTTTGGATTACTACCACGACCGATTGATTCTCCATGCGTATCAAAAATAATTAACCGCACATCATCTAAGTTATATTTAGTGAATAGGCGTGCGATTTTTATACGCAAACGCTCTAGCGCTAAAGTCGCAGTCACTTGGCCAACGTATCTACCTGAATCGGAAAATCCTGTTTGAATACATAGCTTCTTGCGCGCTTTAATATAAGCATAATAGGCCGGGTTATTTAAAAGTGTTTCTATAATATCGGCACCGCGGTGTATTCCATGTTCTGTCTCAAACAATGGCGAAACATCAATTTTATCTTCGACACCAAATAATTTAGCGTAATAAAGCACAGTTAACACGCTGCAGGCATTTTCCACTTCAGCAATCAAAAACCGAATTGGCGTAACATCAATATATTTTAAAATGTATACCAGCACCATAAACAAACGTTTTACTGAAGTTTGCTCCTGAATAATATTGCCTAAATTAATGATCACTGGGGTTACTTGAGCAAACAGCTTGTTTAAAGCCTCCGTGTAGTACTGTTGCTCCGCAGCATTTTCCGGCAAACGCTCTATATGAATTTTTTCATGAATAGCATTGTGACACGATACTGCATTAATACGCACATGAACATGAGCCATACCCAAACCATAGTTCATCATTTCAGCACGCAGTACAAAAATCTTAGATAAAATTTTCTGGCTTTTTATTTTTTTACAAACCCGATTAATTTGCTCTATCAAAACCGACAAATCTATCAGCCTATTATTTTTATCATTGCTTAATTTCAATTGCAGCAGTGAATCAAGACTGCTTGGGTTTTTTATATACTCAGCTACCAATAGCATTTCATTGGCTAGCGTATCGCGCGTAATGAATAATTGTGTATAGACTTTTTTAAAAGCACTCTTGTCTGCGGATTCATTCTTAAAATCTTCTAGAACTCGCTCACACTGCTCAATATAGCGATTCAACTGCAAAACTGCCGATTCCATACGCACATATAAAGTATCGCACCAAGTGATATCCACCCGACCATCTAAATCATAACCGACCCAACTGGCAATTGTTATCAAAGATGGGTTTAATTTATGCCACTGCTTGGGATAGCGCTGCTTGGCTATCGCAAAAACACAAGTGTAAACTTCATGTAAAACCGATTGAATATTTTTAATTACTCGTAGCGATGCTTTGTGCTCATAATCTAGCGTAATCTGCTCGTCTGGTTGATGAGGAATATTATAATTTGCCTCGGTTAGCTCATAGGACGCTGAGATCATTTGTGCCAACATCTTTGCTAAATCTTCCGAAATAGAAAACGTCGGATGCGCAGTAATAACTATACCGAATATAGCCTTTTCAATTTGCGCAGCGAACTTGGCAAAAGGAAACTTATCCACCATTTGGTAAATAAGTTTTTTTATAGAGGCAATATTTTTAGCAAAATCTAACTCACCAATGTAATTTTGTAGCTGTTTAGTTTTTGCATGCAGCCCCTGCATACACAACAACTGCACTAACTCACCTAATTGTTGCAGCGAGACTTGATCTTGCTGCAACCTCTTAAAAATATCCAAAGATAATAATTGAACCGGATTAGAAAATGGAGAATTATTTTTTTTGTAAAAACTCAACTGATCCAATAACTCACTATATAGCTGCTCTGGTTTTTGCATAAATTACCATCCTCTATAACCTACGTTTATCGCAATTTGGTTATGCTATGGAAATTAGGTTTTTTCTTATTACCAGCGCATATTATTATAAAAGCACCTCTTTGCCAATTGATATAACTTCAAATTTTTGCAATGGTACTCTTTTTACTGTATATTTACAGGCATATAGAATTAAAATCAAACTGGTATTAATATATGCTCCCTACAAAACCACAATCAATCATAAACGTATATTTTGGCAGTATAAAAGCTTGTAAAACACTTTTTATACCGCTGCTGCCAATATCTATTGTATGGTTTATTTTAAATACCGCCCCCGACTTGTTACATATAACTAGCTTGAACGCAGCAATGCAATTGGGAGCAAGCCTTTTTCTCGCTTATGTGCTAGAAACCTTTTGTTTGTGTTGGGGAATATGTTTCGTATATGCAAAGATAGCAAAACAAGACGCCCGCTATAAGACAGCCTTAAAAACTACCGCAAAGAAATTTTTGCAGACATTGATTTTGCTTGTTATTACAGCCGTTACTTGCATTATTGCAATGACAGCTCTGCTCGCAGCGGTATTGTTACTCTTTAAAGCAATAAACTATTTTTTACCTATTGGAGATTTAGCTTACATAATTTTATTTGCACTTATAGCAATTCCTACTACACTATTCTTTCTTTTTCCTGTCGCATGCTGTTTTATTGTATCTCAGATGGAGATACTTTTGAGAAATGCCGAGATTTATTCTGCCATAAAAAAAGCAATTAAAATTTCTTTCAAAATTGAAAGTGTCTGGAAAATATCTGGATTTATTGTAGCAACAACATTACTCGCTGCTACAATTTTAACACCATGCTTGGCTTTGATGTGGCTATCTAACTTGATTAATTCAAAACTGGCAAATTCAGAACTGACGAGTGTTATCATAAACTTACCAATATCTTTCATCTTAGCATCAACATTCTTACCACTATATGTGACTGCCAGTATTTATTTCTATAATGACCTGATTTTACGCTTTGAAACAAAAAACTATAGTAAAAATATCTAGCTAGATTAAAAACATCAAGTATGATTGAATTCATTTATTCAACTTCATCTGGATAGCGAATTTGACTGGCTTAATAGACAAAATTGTAAGATCAAAACGTCGGACCATTGCTTTGGTTATAACCAAAGATGCAACCTTGGAAGTGCGCGCACCATTTAGCACATCTTTGGGTCGAATTGAAAAGTTTGTTGCCGAAAAAAGACTTTGGATTGAAAAGAAAAAAGATTTCGTAAGCAAAAACCGCAAAAATATTTTACCCGGAAATTCTCAAAAACTTTCACCTCAAGCAACCATCTGGTACAAAAATCAATCTTTAAAAAAAATTACTGACCGGATAAACTACTATGCCAATATCACCCAATTAAAATATAAGACTATTAAACTCACTAGCGCGAAAAGAAGCTGGGGCTCATGTAGCCATAAAGGATCATTGCGTATCAATTGGCGACTAGTTATGGCTCCACTAGATATCCTTGACTATGTGGTTGTGCACGAATTGATTCATTTGGTTGAGAAAAATCACTCTAAGCAATTTTGGCATAAAGTGCAAACGGTTTTGCCCAACTATAAAGAGCAAAGAAATTGGCTTAAACTAAATGGCGATACATTAATAAATGAATTTTACTCCTAAAAACTTAGAAACTATTTCCGGTTCGATTGAACGCGTTACCTTCCACAGTGAAGAAACGGGGTTTTGTGTTCTGCGAACAAAAGTTAGGGGCAAGCGAGATTTCGTTACAGTCATTGGTAGTGCCGCATGCGTAACCGCCGGAGAATTCGTAGAGTGCCGAGGTTCGTGGGTTAATAACAAAGAACATGGTATCCAGTTTAAGGCAGAGCATCTGCAAATAATACCGCCAACTACTATAGAAGGTATCGAAAAATATTTAGGTTCTGGATTAATCAAAGGTATCGGCCCACACTTTGCAAAGACTCTAATTAAAGCTTTTGGTGAAAGCGTTTTTACAATTATTGAAAATGAAGCTCATCGCCTGACTCAATTAGCAGGCATTGGGACAAAACGTAAAAACATGATTCTAACAGCTTGGGCAGAGCAAAAAGTGGTTCGCAACATTATGGTTTTTCTCCAATCGCATGGTATAGGTACAGCAAGAGCCGTGCGCATTTATAAAGTATACGGAGACAATGCTATTGATATTATTCGCGATAACCCATATCGGCTTGCTTTGGATATAATCGGTATTGGCTTTAAAACTGCAGATAGCTTAGCAATGCGGCTTGGTATTGCACACAACTCTAGCAAACGTGCACAAGCTGGCATAAGACATGTGCTTCAAGAATTTGCCTCCGAAGGACATTGCGCGGCTATACAAGAAAAACTAGTAAAAGCATCAGTAGAACTACTTGAGATAGAAGAAGAAATAATTGTGCATGCTATTGCAAGTGAGGTCAAAGAAGAAAATCTGGTTTTAGATAAGATCGATGGCGAAAGCTGTCTATTTCTTAAAGCCCTATATCAGGCAGAATGCTTAAGCGCAAAAAATATTGCTCGCTTAAAAAGCGGCAAACCACCTTGGGGCATAATCGACTACGAAAAGGCTCTACAATGGACTGAAGGACAAACCAACATTGTTCTTTCACCAACGCAGCGTAGTGCAGTTGCTTTAGCGCTAAAAGAAAAAGTTACAATAATTACCGGGGGTCCAGGAGTAGGAAAAACCACGATTATAAATAGCATTTTAAAAATAGTTCGCGCCAAAAAAATTAGGGTATCTTTGTGCGCTCCAACCGGCCGCGCAGCTAAACGTCTTACTGAAACTACTGGCCTTGCAGCAAAAACTATTCATCGTTTACTTGAATACGACCCCAGAACTCACGCATTTAAACACAATCAAAATAACCCACTATTAACCGACATGGTTATTATAGACGAAGCATCCATGATAGACATTGCGCTTTGGTACAATGTAACAAAAGCTATACCAAATCACGCCTCGTTATTAGTTGTTGGTGATATTGACCAGCTACCATCAGTCGGCCCCGGAGCAATACTTGCCGACATGATCAACTCCAAAACTATAGCAGTAATTAAATTAACTGAAATTTTCCGTCAAGCTGCCAATTCACAAATCATTGTAAATGCACATCGTATTAACCAAGGGCAATTTCCATTACAAAACTCGGCACCTTCTACGTTAAGTGACTTTTATTTTATTCAGGCAGAAACCTCTGAAGAAATTCAAGAAAAGCTATTACATGTTGTTACTGAAAAAATCCCCAAGCGCTTCCATTTTGATCCCAAGTGCGACATTCAAGTACTAACACCAATGAATAGAGGTGGCTTGGGAAGTCGCGCGTTAAATAGTATTTTACAGGCCAAACTAAACCCAAACTCCGAACCTAAAATCAACAGATTTGGCACTACATTTGCTCCTGGAGATAAAGTAATTCAAAATGTAAACAACTACGACAAAGACGTGTTTAATGGTGATATTGGGATCATAACAAATATTGATCTTGAAGAAAGCGAAGTAAAAATAAATTTTGATAACCATATGGTTGTTTATAACTTCAACGAGCTAGATGAAATTACGCTTGCGTATGCAACTAGCATTCACAAAAGCCAAGGATCTGAATATCCAGTCGTGGTTATTCCAATTTCGACTCAACATTACATGCTACTAGCGCGCAATTTGCTTTATACTGCAGTTACACGTGGCAAAAAACTAGTGATAATTATAGGCCAAACTAAAGCTCTTGCTATAGCCATTAATAATGCCTCGGTAAGAACTAGAGTGACTAATTTAAAAGCCAGGCTGCAAAACCTTTTAGAACCCACCAATAGCTTTTTATAGTTCTTTTACAATTGTGAAGCACAGCTATTTTTGTTACACTTATTGCGCTGTAAACTCATAGTATAGGAATACTTTTATGTTACTAGAACCAAAAGGAAGCGGTGTTGATATAAAAAACGCACTGGATGCAATAGAGGCCAGTTGTAAGAAGGTTATTGATGATATCCAGACAACCACTTCAGAGCAACAGCAAGAGAGCTATAATGCTATTAAAAAACAGAAATTTGAATTCGCAAAACTATTAGCCGACTATCAAACAAATGACTTAATAGCTCCAGCAGATGCTTATAGCTGCATGGAGAAGTTAATAGAAATAACGTACGACCTTGACAAAATAGCATCAAGACAAAGTTTTGGTATTACCGAGCAACCAAAAGACTTACCTAAAGATTATATTACCATCAATCAGTTGAAATATGAAAAAGGAGGCGCTGTATCTTCAGCCAACGCAGTCGTATGTGCAAGGCTTCAAGACGAAACAAAAGCTTTTTGTAAAGACACAAAGTCTGAAATAGCGCAGCTAGAAATCCTTCTTGCGGAATTTTTTCGACAAACACTAGGTAACTCCCACACTTCACACGGCAAGATAATTGTTGATGGAGATAAAATTAAAGGTATGTATGTAGAGGCCATACCCGGATTTGTATCAATACGTCAACTAACAGACTGGGCTAAAGACCCACAAGCATTCGAAAGAGCAAACGCAAAAGTTGAAGAAGATATAAAATCTATCCAAAAAGAAATAGCTACCAAAAACAATAATGACTCTGATGCTACACTGCTTATAACCAAACTCCAAGAAAAAATAAAACTTCACGCTGTCTATACTCAGATTGAAAAAGAGCAGCTCATTAATACACAACAAAAAACAGTTAATGTTGATAAACTCTCCAAGATAATGGCAAAGACTCTTTGCTCGGCTTTTTACTATGAAGACTGGGATAGACATAAAGATAATCTTGGCGTTAGCTATAGCCATAAAGGAGGCTTAGGCGCTGCTTCGCTAGACTATGACAAAAGCCTGACTGGAGTTTTCCATCAAGATAACAAATTATATGATTGGAATATTACTCCGGAAAGATTAAGAGATTTTCCAAATTTTGACTGCTGGTATTGGCCCACACAAAGTCATGCCTTGCGAGAATGAGCAGCAACAATCTTTACCCCTGAAAAAGCTCCGAAGATGTATAGCTCCGAGGAAGCAAAGCAATATTCAAAACTCAAAGACGATCCGGAATTTCAAAAACAGTGCGATATAGAATGGTTAAAACTAGTTTTCACCCCATTAAGCTTGCGTCAGGATGCAACAGAAAAATTAACCTCACCTTCTTGTGACCCAAGGCTACGAGACGCCCCTAAATTTCTGGAAGAAAGACGCCAATCTCTACTTAATGCTGCTATCCAAGTTAATAGGTTTAGGGAAATATTTAGTAATGATTCTCTACAAAAAGAAACTCTTGATAAAGTTAAAAAAGAATTAGAAGCAAATTTAAGCCCAGAAGAACTCGCTATGGTTAATAACAATTGGGATAAAACATTAAACGATGCTATTGCTAAAACTAATCAAGTAACGGCTTGTGAAAAAATTGTTGCGGATCTGGGATATAACCAATTATTAGCGGCGATCGAAAGAACAGGAGTATCTTTTTCACCCAATAGAGTTGATGCAGAGTTTGAGCAAAAATTAAAAAAAGCTTTAACATTAACCAGCGGACAATCCTCAAAAAATCTTTGCGATAAGTTAAATAATGAATTTGGTTTGAGTATTTCTGAAAAAGATGCTTTGGCAATTAAACAAGAAATATATATTAAAGAAATTAGTAAAAGCGCGCCTGGGCTAGCTAAGATACTCACTGAAAAGCTCCAGAAGCTGCATACCACAACAGGAACTACTTATGACGTCATTAAAAAACTTAACAAAGCTTTGGAACAATACAAAGACTCGCCTACTAACAAAACCTATCTCAAACGCTCGATAGAGCGCTTACGCAAATTAGGAGTTGGTTCTAAGGCTATCCCTGATACAGAATTAGAAGCACTTATTAATGAAGACTGTCATCCCATAAGATCAAGAAACCCGGTATTATCATGGCAGCAGCAAGAACAAACAAAACCAAACATTAAGCCACAAACCAAACAACAAAATAACCAAGCTACGGATAACAAACTAATCATGTAGTTTTAACGAATTTTCTAAGGCATAATATCTTTAGGGCTTTCTTGTTGCTGCTTTCGTTTTTCTTTCTGGATACGTTGATATACTTCTTCGCGGTGTACTGCTATTTTTTTAGGCGCTTCAATACCTAATCGCACTTGGTTATATCTAACGTTCAACACAACTATTGCCGTCTGATCATCAATGATTAGTGACTCTCCGATTCTTCTTGTGAGTATTAACATTATTACATTCTCCTTATTAATTTTTCCTATTTGTAAATACAATTTCAATATCTTTCCACCGACACATCTAATAAAAAATTAGTGTTCGTGATCAGCTATCGCTAACAAAAAACGCACCTGATTTTATGAAAATTACCACATTAAAAATGGTTTTAACATTAAGTCGGTCTTTGCAAGCACTGATTTAGTAAAAACAAAAATGCTGAGAGGCTGTATAGATGCGGCTTATAGAATGTTACGCGTCGGTCTTTATTTTTTTTATAATCACCATTTTATAGCGTTATTTTTTTATATTGCACGATAGATGCGCTTTGTCACCAGGTACACGTCAGTCTTTATTTATACGCTTATACCATATTTTTGGTGATAATATTTATCTGACATTGCTTGATATACAAGGCTTTGCGAGAAATTACGCGTCGGTTTTAAATAGATTTTTTAAGATATCAAAATTAGCTTGCAACCGCAGTTAATTACTCTCATTTTGTGCAAATTAGCCAATGTGTTTTTCTCTACTAAAATTTTTAGAATTGGTTTTTTAGATTTGATTTTACTGGTTTTCTCACGGATAATTTCTTTATTGTTCTTGGCTTTTTCGATTATATCTTCTTTGTAACGCGCCCAATATTGCGGGTTTTTAGCTTTCCATTTGTTTTGAACTTCCTTTCTGTAGTTTTGATAGCTCTTATCATGTTTTAATTTATGCCTGGCCCACTTTCCCTTACGCGCGTTTTGGCATTCTTTTTTTGAGCAATATCTCTGATTTACGATATGGTTTTGGTGGTGGAATTTGCACTTGCAATTAACACACCGCCTCTTACTCATGACACCACCTTTGGTATGCAATGACTCTAGTTAGTAATTTTTGATGCAAAATCTGGAAACAATGATCTGTTTTAATAGCATATAAGCGGTTATTTGATTTTCTGATACCTATATTACTACTAGTTTTGCTACCTATTTCATTGCAAGGCAATTGCCCTGCAGATAGAATAGATTTAACCATATTAACTCCCGTGTAGTTGGTGTGGCCAGCGTCGCCGAAAGTGCTCTTACACAATTGGCGGCGCGCCTTTTTAAATTAAAAGCATTGGCGCTTTAAAAGTTTTATGTCTTCTATGTACGTTTTATATCACCCCTTCTATTTATAGAATTTAAAATAAGCCAGAAGCCACTTGAATTTATTAGGCGACAAAAGACGGATGCTAACATATTAAATATTAATTTCAAATTTATTTTCAAACAAATTTTACTACATATAGTAAAATTTGTTTGAAAATACGAATATAACTGCATATTTATTATTGACAATGAATATTTTTATTTTAAAATTTATTTATTTGCATGTTTTAAAATAATGACATATATTTGTTCATCATGGATGAAAAAACCATAAGCAAAATCAAACAAGTAAGAATATCTTCCGGTATTTCAGCTCGCAGACTTGGAAAGTTATCGGGCCTTAGTACTACTTCCATTTGTAATTTCGAAAATGGAAAACCACTTTCAATGAAAAGCTTAGCTATGGTTTTAGATGCCCTTGAATTACGTATTAATGAAAAAGTATTTGCGAAGCTCTTGAAGGATAAAAGAAAAAATTTAGATGCAACCTTGGAAAAAATTGGGAGACTTTCCGGTGTTAGTCATTCCATTATACATAAGGCAGAACACGGTGCGCTACCATCCATTAAAACCTGTTGCATAATTGCCAATGGACTAGCTCTCCCGTTTAATGAAATAATAGGATGGCCAAAAAAGTCCTAGATCAGGGTACATCCTATAATATTTACAGGTTCACATCTATCCATTTCCCAAAAATATCCTGTTTTGAAAAACATACTAGTACTACACTTTATACTACAAACTTGTTCGGATTTTAACACTCCCACATATACCTTGACTATACTCATAATACTAACATTATGTGCTTTTTTGCAGAAGCAGTTGCACCTACCGCCATACACATAATCAAATTCTTTTACACTCAATTCAATCATATACTGGCTCCATGTTTGCAGACATTTCTTGAAGTTTAATACCCTTGTTAAAAAAATGCAATTCACCGTTATAGAAAAAGTTATAATTATTATCATGCGCATGATGATCAACGCTCAACATTAAGGTATTAGGCAAATATTTTTTTAGCATCTGTTGAGCCGCCATTACTGATTTTGAATCAAGACCATTAAATATTTCATCCAATATTAAAATATCAGGCTTTTTGATAATAGCCGATACTATAGCTATCTTCTTTTTTTCCCCTCCACTTAAAACCGTATACCAATCTTTTTTGCTATCTAAATCTAACTTTTCAACACCATCAACCCATTTTAAAATCCTGCGTACTTCATCTTTTAATGCCAAATCGCTTGGAGGCTCATCTGGATAATAGATAATTTCCTGTAAAGAAGCATCAAGAGGAAAATAGTCCTGTTGGCTTAACATTATTATTTTAGGATCATTTCCATTTACCAGCGGGTAGTAAATAAAGCCAGTTCCTGATATGCCATTTTCTTTGATTCCTCTAATTTTAGACAATAAACTGGTTTTTCCACAACTAGTTTCCCCAGTAACAGCATAAATTTTGCCCATTTCGAGCTTAAGGTTTTTCACTGCAACTAATAATCTACCTTCAACTCCAACCTCTAAGTCCTGTAATATCAACTGATTTCCTTTTTGGTTTATTCTATTAATCTGATCTGCACTGCCCAATTGCGAATGGATTTTCTCTGCCAAAACAATAATTCGATCCAAAGACTGATTTATCGCTGCTATGGTTTGTGCATTCTGCCCAGACCAAGATAACAAACTAGATATTCGCCAACTGGCAGCTTGTACTTTACTTCGATTTTCGAAAGACAGTCTTCCCAAATTAATTTCTCGACTTACTAGATAGTAGTTAAACATAAATTCAGCACTACCTGATATGGACCACCAAATATTATTTACAATACTCCATAGCTTTTGGGCTTCTTCAAGTGTTCTTAAATCAGTTGAAATTTTCTGTATTCTCTTTTTTGTATTTTCTAAGCCACTTCTCTCAGTAATCGTCCTAATATTTTCATTATCATGTTTAAGAATGGTCGTCAGTTTAGAATCAAGCTTTATAATCTCTTCATCGTAACTTCCACGTTGTTCTACAAAATAATCTGAAACAAATTTACCAGCTTTGCTATATAAGGAAGAGTAAATAAATATGTTTGGAGAATTAACCATAACAATTCCAACCCCATATACCCCTCCTATGAGAGCCGAAACAGATCCAGTTATTACCCAGCTTCCTGAATTTACTATACTAGAAATGTCTTCTTTTAAATTATCCACTAATGCAGTTGCGTTACCATCATGAGATAAACGCAGAGCCGTTTCACCAGAAAACAACTCTTCCCTTATTTTTTCCTCTAAACTAGCATGAAGTTTTTTACAAAAATAGCCATCAATATTACTCGAATACGCTTGCCCTACAGCATAAGGAATAAGAAAAATAGCAAATTTGACCGCTTCTGATTTAAGACTATTCCACGCTTGACCATTAGGATTATCTAATCGCTCAAAATTATATGTTAGTTTTTGTTGATAGTTTATAATTTTCAGCGATAAGAACTGAACCAAAAACTGAGAACCAAGCAAAGCTATGGCGTGTTTTTCAATGTGGGCATCTAACTCTTCTTTAGGTATAAACTTATTGTATGCTGTATATAAATCATTAGTCGTTTTTACAGGGACAAACAAACTTACAAGTATTTCATTCTCATAATTAGATGCAATTACTCCTAACACCACTCCTAACGAATTGTTGATTATTGGACTAGAGCATCCTAATATCTTAGCTATAGCTATTCCAATAGCGCAAAAAGTCGCATAGTGCTTATCTGTAACTCCAGTATATATCCCCACCTCATCGAGAACACCGCCCACTCCACCACCGATCGCTCCAGAAGTTCCTGATATTGAATTACCAGCTATAGCTGATAGTGCGGGAGCAATTAATTCTTGATGATCGTTTAATGCTCCAATCGGCAACAATATACCAATTACAATTCCAGCAACACTATATGCAACCGTTGGTTTAATCGCTTGCCCAGTTGCTATACCAAAAATAACCCACGTCAGATGACGCTTGTCTGTATAGTTAAAATGAATCAAAGCCTCATCCACAACTCCTGCTAAACCCCCGCCAATAGAACACCAAGGACCACATATAATCCATCCGGCAATAACATCAGACAATGGAGTAAACAAGTACCCATTACTACTTATATATTGGAATGGTTCGGATGGAGAATGCTCTTCAGACGCGCATAAGACGGGCGAATATAGCAGCGCCGTAATAACTACAATAATACATCTTAATTTGAAGCATTTGCTATAGCCTGTTGACATTATTGAGGAATTATTTTCTTAATAAAAAATTAACGCGCTATAGTGTCACGACTAACATTCATTGACAAGACAATTAGATTAATTAATTAATTTCAATGAGCTCAGATAATTATTAATCACTTCATCGGTAATTGGCAACCATTCAAAACTCAACCGATTCAAAATACACTCTGTCTTGCGCTGTGAAATATTAATGGACATTACATCTTGTTTTTCCGACCAATCTAACCAGCCTTGATGTAACAAAAATTTCATAATCAAATCATGATAATTATCATCTTTCATCAGCTGCTCAAGATAGTCAATAAACGCTTCGATTGGCAGTATTTTAAAGTTTCCATTTTTAAAAACATTTACCATACTAAAATTGTGCGGATTAAATACATGAAAAATTCGATTACTTAAAGACTGTCTATCAAAAAGCTTTACTATTGCTTGCGCCACAAAATCTACTTGCGATATTTCTAACGCGCCAATTACCTCTTCTGCCCCACATTTTATTGTAAACATACACTTCAGGTTATTGTAAAAAGCATTATCATCTATATTTTTCTGTGACCGATAATTTTTCGACATAAAAGCTAAATTCCCAACTCGATAAATATTGCAACTTAATCCATAATCGCGATATTTAACTACATGATGCTCTGCTAACAGCTTTGTTTGCACATAAACATTATCTGACACTTCTGTGTTATGCGGCAAATCACCTTCGGTGTATACGCATTGTTTGCTGTTTTCTGATGCGGAAGCCAAGTACAATACTGACGTTGTTGAAACATAATGAAAATCTTTTAATTTGGTTAATTTTGCAAATTCCAAAAGATTAATTGTTGCTTGAACATTGGCAGAGTAAAATTTATTGTATTCTCCGTAATGTTTTACCAGTGCTGCCGCGTGAATTATAGCATCGACCTTCGTTGTTAAAATACGATATTCTGATTGCTGCAGCCCTAAAAAATCTTGTTCAATATCTGCTTTGATTATAAATACACGCTTATCTATAACATCATTTAGGGTCTTATCAAAATAAAATTGGTATTTTTTGTTTATTATCTCAGTTGCTTCTGCTTGTGAACTTGCTCGTACTAATAAGTAAATTTTATAATCTGTAAGCTCTAATAGCTGATTTAGAATATTGCAACCTAAATACCCTGTTGAGCCAGTTAATAAAACGTTACAAATTGGTTTTTTCAAAGACAAATCTTTGATTTGCTCTGTACAACCATCTGGTTTTTGTAATTCTATGTCATTATTATATTTACTGTTGTTTCGTTCCTTCTTATATGCAGCCCTTACTTGTTCAAGTTTATGTTGCAGAAGATTTTTTCCAAACATGACACTTCCGGCAATTCTTTCTGGGGTTCTTAATTTAAAAATATCAGCTAGCGTAATATCAAAATTTTCGTGTAATCTTGAAACAAGCTTTATTGCAGATATCGAGTTTCCACCAAAGTAGAAAAAATCATCATTAATCCCAACTTTTTTTAAATCCAAAATATCTAAAAATGCCTTACAAACTATTTTCTCTTGTTCATCTCTTGGGGCAACATAACTATTCTTATCCTCAAATTCTGGTTGCGGCAAAGCTTTTTTATCCAACTTTCCATTTCTCGTAAGCGGGAGCTGTTGCAGATAAACAAATACACTTGGGATCATATAAACCGGCAAATGTTCAAACAGATGGGTTCTTATTTTTTGCTCATCCAGCTTTTTATCTGCTACATAATAAGCAATCAAATATTTAGCATTGGATTTCTCACCTACAACAACTGCAGCTTGTTTAATTGCAGGATAACTTACAAGCTTATTCTCTATCTCTCCTAGCTCTATGCGATACCCTCTTATTTTTACCTGAAAATCAGTACGCCCTATATAGCCAATATTTCCACTTGGCAGCATTCTCACAAGATCGCCAGTTTTATATAACCTGCTGTTCTTATTTCGTCTCTTTTCTTCTTCAGTTTGAAATGGGTTATAAACAAATTTTTCAGAAGTTAAGTCAGAACGATTGAGGTAACCACGCGCTAAACATTCACCACCAATCACAAGCTCACCAATTGCGCCAACAGGTAGCAAATTAAGGCTTTTGTCTACCACATAGCACTTAACATTACTAATTGGTTTGCCTATTGGGATATCATCATATAGCCTATCAATCATAAAACTTGTAGCCTGAACAGTTCCTTCAGTAGGTCCGTATGCATTAGACACCCTATATGGCTGCTCAATAAATTTTTCTAGTTTTTCTCCAGCAACAATCAAATTTATCAAACGGTTATTTTTAAAGCTAAAAAACAACTCAGCAAACTTAGTAGGCAAAAAAGCATAAGTAACATTATTTTTATAATAAAACTCATCTACTTTTATGGGATCGAACTTATCTTGCTCCGGTATAATATATAAGGCTCCACCAGATAAAAGTATTGTATATATTTCTAAAACTGCAACATCAAAGCTAATAGCAGCATATTGACTACCAACACTCTTGCCGTCTAATCCATCATGGTTAATTAAACATGTTATATAACTTACAACGCTACGATGTTCTACTAAAACTCCTTTAGGATTACCGGTCGTTCCAGAAGTATAAATTACATAAACAAGATTAGTGCTTGTAGTCGATATGGTTGGGTTTGTATCTTTTTGTTCAGTTAACTGGATTTGTATTTCTTTGCTATCGATAGCTATTATATTTTGTTTTTGTTTAATAATTTGCTGCAGTTTGTTTTTGTATATATCATTAGTTAAAACCACCTTAGCTTTAGTATCACCCAAAATATAATCGATTCTTTCATCAGGATTCTTTGGATCAACCGGTACATATGCTCCCCCAGACTTCAACACCCCAAGCATTGCTATTATCATATGTTCATTTCTATCCAAGCACAATACAATCAAATCATCAGGTTTAACATTGAAGTTACACGATAAATAATTTGCTAGTTGGTTAGCTTTTTGGTTCAATTCCTGGTAAGTTAGCTTAGTGTTTTCGTATGCTACCGCTATGTTATTCGACGTTTTTAGTGTCTGTTCTTCGAAAAGCTGATGAATGGTTTTATTGCTCGGATAGTCTTTTTCTGTTAGATTGTAGTCTATTGCAATATGTCGGTATTCTTCCTGCTTTAAATAACTCAAAGCTTTCTTTTGTGGATTTTCTGAAATCTGTTCTATAAAGAATTTTAATCTATCTAATAATTGTATGATTGTTTTCTGGGCAAATAATTCTCCAGCATATTTTAGCTCTATTATCAAAGCACGTTCCTTTTCGTATACGCTTATTGCTAACGGATAATCTATTTTGACATCTGCTTTTATATCGCTAAAATTTACGCTCAAATCACCCTTTGGGGAAGGATAGTTTTCATAAGCCACTATGCTATCGAACAGCCTTTCTCCACCCGATTGAAGATTGACCAAATTTACATTACTTTTAGTATTTGCTTCGTTTGTCGAATTTTGAATGCTTTTTATTTGCTCTATCAGGCTTAACTTGTCGTCGTGTACAAATATCAATGGAAGCGTGTTTATAAATAATCCTACCGAGTTTTCTATGTTATCTATAGGAAGATTTCTTCCTGAAACTACCATGCCTACTACAGTGGTATTGCTATTACCGTATATACGCAAAAGCTTATGCCATGCATATTGCACTACTGAATTTATAGCTATCGCGTTTGCTTGACATACAGCTTTCAACTTAACGAGCTTCTGCCAATCTATTTCTATACATTGCCCCTGCTCTTCTTTTATTAGCGTATAATCTTTTATTTTTATTTTTTGTGCCTCCTGTTTTAGTAATACTCCTAAATCTACTCTGTCTTCAATCTGTTTTATGTAATTACTCCAATATTCTTGATCTTCGTTTTGGTGCTCCTGTAAGTACTTTTGTGCTTTCCTGTAGGTAACATCTTCTATTATCTGTGGTTGTTTACCTTCTAATAATTGCGCATATATTTCATGTATACTGTTAATAAGTAGCGGAAAACTCCAACCATCTATAATTATGTGATGGATACTACACATGCACGAATAACTATTTGCTGACAATTTAATCAAATAAACTCTGATCAGATTTCCCTTTCGCAGATCGTAATACTCTTGTTTGTCTTTTTTAATTATATCTGTTATTTGAGACTGCTGTTCAAAATCTAATTCTTTGTACCTAAAATCCAAGTTTTGGTCTTTATCTATAATTTGCGTTAACTCTTTGCCCCAATCAAATCTTAGTCTTAAACTAGGATATTTTTGTTGTGCTAATTGCCAAGCTTCTTCAAATTTATTCTTGTCTATTGGTGTTTTATATTGCCAAATGAATTGCAATATATAAGTGTTATCTGTTTTGCCCTGTCTAATCGCACTAGAAATAAATCCTTGTTGCAAATTATTAGCCAAATAAACGTTTTTTATCTCTACATCTTCATTTACAATTTTATCTACACTGGATTTTTCTTTTTGGATGTTTTGATTTGCTAGTACATTTGTTACCAATTGCTCTACATTTCTGTGATTAAAAATATCTTTTACGCTTATTATTAACCCCAACTGCTCCCTTATTCTAGACACCAGTTGAATACTTGAGATGCTATCTCCTCCCATTCTAAAGAAGTCATTTGTTATTCCTACTTGATGAATTTTGAAATTCAATACTTGTGCGTACAATTCGCACACCTTTTTTTCTAACTCATTTCTTGGAGCTACATATTCTGTTTGGCTTATAAAATCCGGCTCCGGCAGGGCTTTTTTATCTAATTTTCCATTTACTGTTAGTGGTAACTTATCTAAATACACTAATACAGCCGGCAACATATATTCGGGTAATCGCGTACTTAAATACTTTTGTATCTCTGATTCATCTAATTTTTTATCTGCTACGTAATAGGCCGCTAAATATTTATTATTAACACCTTCAGCTATATGATCCTTCACCAAAACCACTGCTTGTTTGATATTAGAATAGCTGGCTAACTTGGCTTCTATTTCGCTCAGTTCTATTCTATATCCTCTTATTTTTACTTGATCATCATTTCTGCCAATATATTCTAAATTACCATCAGAAAGCCATCGTACCAAGTCACCTGTTTTATATATCCTGCTGTTTTTATTTTGTTTCTTTTCTTCTTCGGTTTGAAATGGATTATGAATAAATTTTTCAGAAGTTAAATCATAACGATTGAGATAACCACGCGCTAAACATTCGCCGCCAATCATAAGCTCACCAACTGCACCGACTGGTAATAAATTTAAGCAACTATCTATTACATAACATTTAACATTGTTTATTGGCTTGCCTATAGGAATATTTTTATATTGCCTATCAACTATGAAGCCCATGGCTTGAACAGTCGCTTCTGTCGGCCCATAGGCATTTATTACTCGGTAGGTTTGATTAGTAAACTGCCTCAGTTTTTCTCCACCAATAACTAAATTAACTAGGCCGTTATTTTTCAAGTTAAAAAATAATTCTGCAAATTTAGTGGGTAAAAAAGCATAGGTAATATTATTTCTAGAGTAATAATCATTTATTTTTGTAGGATCGGCTTTATCTTGCTCCGATACAATATATAGAGCACCGCCAGACAACACTATTGGATATATTTCAATAACTGCAGCATCAAAACTAATAGCAGCGTATTGACTACCAATACTTTTGTTATTTAATTTATTACAGCCAATTAAATATGTTATATAATTTACAACGCTACGATGTTCTATTAAAACTCCTTTAGGATTACCCGTTGTACCTGAGGTATAAATTACATAAACAAGATTAGCGTTTGCAGTTGATGTGCTTGGGTTTATATCTTTTTGTTCAGTTATCTTGACTTGTGTTTCTCTGCTGTCGATAACTATTACATATACTTTTTGTTTAATAATCTGCTGTAGTTTGTTTCTATGTGCATCATTAGTCAAAATTATCTTAGCTTTAGTGTCACTTAAAATATAGTCAATTCTCTCATCTGGATAATTCGGATCAATTGGCACATATGCTGCCCCTGCTTTTAATACTCCGAGCATAGCAATTAGCATTTGCTCGTTTCTATCTAGGCATAGTACGATTAATTCATCTGGCTTAATTTTATTATATTTTAATAAGTGGTTTGCTAACTGATTGGCTTTGGTGTTTAATTCTTGATAGGTAAGCTTGGTATTTTCGTATGCTACTGCAATATTATTCGGTGTCTTTAGCACCTGTTCTTCAAACAATTTGTGAACTGTTGTGTCTCGTGGATAATCCTTCTCAGTTTGATTGAATTTATAAACTATCTTTTTATGCTGCTCACTATCTAAAAGGTTGTAGCTAGAGACTAGCCTATCATCACTTCCAGCTAACAAATCTTCCAACACCTCAAGAAAAAGCTTTTTATAAATAGATACAAAATTATTTAATAATTCTTTATCAATGGTTTTTTTGTTATATCGCACTCGATAATTTATTTTGCTATTACTGCTCCTAGCGTCTTGTTCAAATAGCAACGTATCTTCAGTTACTCCATCAACATTGAGCTCAGTATGTAATTCGGTTTTTATTATTCCTTTAAAGTTAAATGGATTCTCTCTAAAAAATGTTTGTGCAAAGCGTATGTTCAACAAATCCTTGCTGCCACCGATTTGAACAATATTTGCTATTGGGCAATAACCATATTTAATATCATCGAGTATTGTTGATTTAGAAAATTTTATACCTTGGTTGAATAATTCGCTTACTGTAGTTGCTTTATTAAACTGATATGGAATCAGATTGGTATTAGCCTGTGTTCCATAAATAAAATCCAACTCATCATCATTAATGGCTATTGGATAGCTTATAGCCAAGCGTTCTTGGCCTGTATATCCATGTAGAAGTAAAGCAAAGATACTCTGTCCGTAAATATATGGCGTTATGCCAAACTTAAGCTTGATTTTGTTTAATTTGGTTAGCTCTACCTCTCCACAATCAAATTTTATTTCCCCTATTAAACTGCTCGCTTCTGTTGCGTCTTTTTTATTATATTCTTGCTCGGATTTTAAAAAAACTAAATCGACCTTATCTGTATCGGACAATTGTTTATTCCAAAAATCTTTGTATTCAACCTTGTTTTGCTCTATCTTGGTAAAAGTTTTATTTGTAAAGTCTGCTATTAATTTTATCTGTTCGCTAACGCTGTATTTTATACTATAGTTTTCGTCATTATAATAATTAGAAATAGCTGCAAATACCCCGGTATCTAAAGAAGAACTACCATCCATAACAATATGGTGCATAACAATAACAAATCTATAAACCCCATCGCTGATACGCAATAGCTTGAATCTATACAATGGTCCGTTACGCAAATCAAAGTTGCGGCCAACGTAATCTAATAATTCAGATGCACTAACAGAGTCATTAGAATATTCTAGCTCATTACTACTGATGTTTTTTAGGTAGTGTAACATCCTTTCTGTAAATTATTTTTGACGAGGCAGCATATTTG
>JBAXAM010000009.1:0-43420 GCA_037142515.1 bacterium
TAAAAGGGCTAGAAGTTTAAACATATTTACAGAAAAAAAGTTGCTTTATCCAAACTATTCTATTTGAAGTGCCTTTATTAGCAATTATTAGTGAAGTTTATGCGCGTAACCAATACCCTAATTGCGATTATTCTATAGCAAAAAAACGCTTGGCAGAAAAAATTAGCTTAATCAAAACCAATCCGTTGCTAAAAAACTTCTTATTTTCTGATTTTGGTACCCGCAGACGCTTTTCTTTTGTCTGGCATGACGAATTAACTTCTATATTAACTAGAGAACTACCCAATAACTTTTGTGGTACTAGCAATGTGTTTTTCGCTAAAAAATTTAATCTCCATCCAATTGGCACAATGGCGCACGAGTATATCCAAGGTTGTCAAGCACTTAGCTCTTCATTGCGAGATAGCCAAAAATATGCGTTCGAGCTTTGGATAAAAGAATATGGTTGTAATTTAAGTGTGGCGTTATCAGACACGTATAATTTGAAAGTTTTTTTAAAAGATTTTGATCTTAATTTGTGCAAAATGTTTGATGGCGTTCGTCAAGATTCTGGCGATCCTTTTAAATGTGGAGACCTTATATGGGATCACTACAAAAGCATGGGAGTTGATCCCAGAACTAAAAAGATAGTATTTAGCGATGGCCTAACTTTTCCCCTAGCTGTAAGATTATATAATTACTTTAAAGAGCGTATTAATCTTGTATTTGGTATTGGAACTAATCTAACTAACGACTTAGAATGCGCACCCATTCAAATTGTTATTAAAATGACTGAATGCAACGGACAGCCAGTTGCTAAAATTACTGACAACCCTGATAAAGTTACTTGCAAAGATACGTCGTATCTTGCGTATTTAAAAAAAGTATTCGAAACAGATTAAAAAACAGCAATAGAGTTAATACTAGTCCCAGACCCATAACCAAGATTATCCCATTGCTCGTCTGAATATACAAACACGTTGCCACGCTTTGTTCCAGCGTAAACTGCTCCACTACTATCTGTTGCTACAGAATTTATAGGACCACCGTCTAATTGGGTTGGTGCAGGACTCAAATTTATCCAAGTTCCGCCGCTTGTAGTATATCTCCATACGTTGCCATTCTGTGTTCCAGCACAAACAGAAACGTTTCCTACACGTGTTTCTGTTGCTACAGATAGCACAGCACTACCGTCTAATGGATTCGCTGAACCCCCCAATGGGCTCCAGGATTTTGTCATTTTATTATACAGGTATACGTGACCTCCAGCAGTTCCAGCATAAATAGCACCATTTTCATCTATTGCTACAGAATTTACAGCACCGTCTGCTAATAGCGCTTCCTCCTTCTCACCATCTGCTTCACCTAATGCGCTCCAAGAGTTTTCCGTCTCATTATATAGGTATACTTGGCCTCCAGCAGTTCCAGCATAAATAGCTCCATCTACGTCTATTGCTAAAGAATTTACAGCACCGTCTGCAAGGCTACCCAACTTGCTCCCCCAAGAAGAGTCTGTATATTTAAATACATTGCCGTCGTTTGTTCCAACATAGACAACTTCGGTACTGTTTGTACTGTTTACTGCTACAGAATTTACTTTGCTATCGTCTGGACTCGTACCTACCAATTGTTTCCAACCAGCTATTGTCGTATATTTCCATACATTACCATTGTATGTTCCAATATAAATATCTCCGCTGCTGTTTGTTGCTACAGAAACTATAGCACTACCATCTATTGAGCACGAACCCAATTGTTGCCAAGTTGCTCCTGGGATAGTAGGAGTAAATTTCCATACGCTGCAACTCACTCCAATATAAACGCCTCCACTGCTGTCTGTTGCTAGAGAATTTATTGTGTTGGGAGAAAACGTAGAACCCAACTGCACCCATTCATCTGCTGCCGTATATCTCCATACGTTTTTATTGAATGTTCCAGCACAAACACTAACACTTCCATTTATGTCTGTTGCTGTTGATAGAGAGCTCACATTACCATCATCTAAACCTGTTTTCGGCGTCGCTCCAAGCCGCATCCAAGCTGACGACGACGCGACGTATTTATATACTCTGCCTTTGCCCGACGCTCCGGAGTCGTTGGTTGTTCCACAGTAAATAACTCCATTGCTGCCTACTGTCAAAGAACTCACTGTTGTACTAGTGCCGAAGTGATTCACACCACCCACTGGCTGCCAGCTGCTTGTATTATATTTCCATACGCCGCCAGTCGTTGTTCCACAGTAAACACATCCACTACTATCTATTGCTAGAGATTTCACGTTTGTATTATTGCCCAACAGTTCCCAAGAATTGACATTAAGTTTATATATGTGGGAGTCATTAGCTGCTGTTAAAATGTAAATATTTTCACTACCGCATGTTACTATAGAAATTACACTTTTTGCTTGCGCACTTCCCAGTTGCGCCCAACTATTTCCTAATTCTCCTATTGTATATTTCCATACTGCGCCATTCTCTGTTCCTGCATAAATATTTCCACTGGTGTCTGTCGCTACAGATTTTACAGGACTATCAGTAGTCAATACGCTTAATGATACGTTATTACCCACCAATTTTACCCAAGGGTCTTTATCTGCAGCTCCTGCCGCATGTTTCCACACGTTACCATCAGCTGTTCCGGCATAAACATTTCCATTGGTGTCTGTTGCTACAGAATTTACAATAGTACCTAAAGTGCTTTGCATCGATCCTTGAAGTGCCATATTGTCTGAATAAACCAAACCTTGTGTATTTCCAATAAACACCGCTGTAGGGAGGACAATTAAGGTTAATATATTAGAGCTAATCGCTCCAAGTGATGCTGTAATAGTAGCTCTTCCTTCTGTTAAAGCAGTCGCAAGACCAGCACTATTAACGCTAGCAACATCAGTATTGCTAGAAGACCAGGTTGCCAGGTTAGTTATGTCTTTTGTAGAACCATCAGAGTATGTTCCTGTGGCGGTAAGTTGTAACTCATCACCTTTTTTTATGTAAGTAGTAGAAGATGGTAATGAAGAAACAGAAGGTACTACCGATACCCATACTAAGTCAGGCTCATGATGGCTACGATGGCTTTTGTTGAATGCAATTAATGATCCAATACCAATAACCAAACCAGTTCCCACAATACCAGCTAGCATCATTTGCGCAGTGCTATACCTGCCATCTGATGCTAGAGCTGGATGCGCAAAAGCAATAGCAAAAGCAAGCATCAGTATGGTTATGTATTTTTTAATTCCTTTAGTTGACGTATGCATCTGTCCCTTAAACTCTAGTAGAGCAACACGCAAAACACTATATCACTTCCTCATTAATTCTCAAGCCGTGGTTTGTCCCAAATTTTCATGCGTGTTATAATAAATCAAATTGGTGGGGGTGAGTTACTAAAGCTCATTGATAATATTGATAATAAGGAGATATTTATGCAGGGACAACATGTAAAAACCGATAATTTGGAACCATTCTTTGGCAAAATTATATCCAGAGATGATAAAGGCAAATATGTTGAAACGGATAGTAACAGATATGTGTCTTCCATCTCTGAAATGAGTGGTGCCCTTTCACTCACTCAAAATCAAAAGCCAATATTGGATAACATAGGAGACTACATTGGTGGGGTTATAAATATTCGTGGTGATGGCGGTTGCTCTGATTCTGCATCTCTGTTGTCACTGCTTTTGACTTGCATAGCTGAAAATAGAATGGAGTATTTCAAGGAGTATTTAGATAAATTAATTAGAGAGAGCGAGAATATATTAGACGATTATGATAACAAGGGATTTGATATAACCTTCAAAGGAAAAGCAGTTGATAAGAATGCTTTTAAAGCGCACATAAAAAATCTTAAAGAAAAAATGAGAGTGATGTCTATTAAAGACTTCATTGACGAATTTCAAAATACAGCAGTTGAAGATCTAAAACCTGATTCTGCTCGTTTGTCCTGGATAGCGTTATCAAGAACCATGGCTCTTGTGAGCGCAAAAAAAACGTATGGGGATGATAAAGAAATTGGTTTTCCTCGTTTCATTAACGACAATAAAGAGGCGCTTAAATTAGATGGGAATAAATCGGTAGGTGGAGTACTTGATTTTTGTGACGAAGAAGAGGTGGCTGTTAGCAAGGTTCTAATGTTGAAAGAGGATGCTTCCTTTCCCGAATATCCTGATGAAGATACTATCATAATGAAAAAACAAAAAGACGGGTCTTTAACATTTCGTTGGGGTGAAAAAGAACACTCTGTTGCAAACGATGATTCAGGCTATGTTAAGAGTATGAACGAAAATGGTACGGACTTGAAAGACGAACTGGCTCAAAAGGAATACGCTAGCAAAGGATTTATTCAAGGTATTATAAAAAGATGCGGCTGGACCCTTTTGAGTCGATGCTCTAAGAACATTAATACTGATGCTTTTACAACGCATGAAAAAGTTAAAGAGGTTGACGAAAACGATTTGCGTCCTGAACAAGAAAGGCAGGATGAAAAGAATAAGAAAGAAAAAGAAAAGGCAGCATCCGCTCTTAAAGAAAGCTTAGAAATCAATAAACAAAATACAACAGTATTTATGGTTTCAAATGGTGCGCACACAAACTTAGCGTTAACGAAAGAGTTTGCTGTTTCTTTGAGCGAGGCAATTCAAAAAACCGATCTAAAAAATATTACTCTTGCAAACGAAATTATTTATCAGCAAGATCAGAAAAAATTAGAAAAAGTTAACATAACGGAATTTCCAAAAGATATTAATCAAGACCCTAACAGCGTAGCAACAATTGGCGACATGCATGGCAATACAATGAAGTTAATTTGGTGCCTTATACGCGAAGGGGTCATTAAAATGCAAGAGAGCGATTTCAAAGAAATGTGGGCGCTCTACAAAAATATAGGTTTTAATCCCAAAGACCCAGATAAAGTAGATGCCGTTAGTCTAAAAAAATTCAAGGATATATTAGCAAATAAAATCAAGGTGAATAAAGGATTTAATGTTAGGTTATTAGGAGATATTCTCGCAGATCGCGGTGGAAACGATTATCTCACATTAAAAGTTTTCGAAAAGCTAGAACAGGGTGGAGTTAATCCAGAAATAGTGCATTCAGATCATGATGCGTTTTTTGTTGGAAATTATGAAAAGCCAGTAACAGTAAAAAAAGATGCGAAAATTATAGCTGGTAACGGGGGAAATGTTAGTGTAGATGGTGTAGATGCTGAAAATGATGATGGCTGGATATTCAATAATGTTAAAACTCAACAAAATTCAATGGTTGGTTTATATTCTTACATCAAGAAGGGCCTAGTAGAACAAAGTGAAGTATCTGCTTTATATAACAAATATATGAAGCCTAATACAAACCTTATTTCGTACACATTACATGACGACAAAATTAGTATTTATATGCACGCTCCTAACAATTTTGATGTAATACCTAATTTAGCAAAAGAATTGGAAATAAACGACTGCGACTTTAAATCGGCAGCGGGTCTTGCTAAAACCATAGATAAAATTAACAAGAAATTCAGAGATTCATATAGCAATCAAGAAATAAGCGAAGGGGTCATGTCGTTTACCATGAGCGGCCCACCAAAACCAAGCTTACAGTGTATGTGCAGTCGAAAGCTTCCTAATACTGATTCTTATCCTGAGTTTGTAGAGTATATCGTTCATGGCCACAATACTATGCAAGAGCAAAGTAAGCAAAAATGCCTTGACAATGAACTTGGCAAAGGTATGTGGGAAGAAGCAAATAATGAGGGCATATATAATAGGGTGATACATTGGAGTGATAAAATTAGTAGTCATATTAAAAAAATTAACGGTGAACTGGAGTCTCTAAAAGAAGCGCAGATTGTTATTGGTAAGGTTAAGGAATTGACGCATTATACAGGTGGTGGGTTTAACGTTGTTGTAGATAGACATGTAAAAACTCAAGAAGAATTAATAAAAGAACATGCGCAGATTGAGAAAAAAACGAGTGTCGTTATAGAATCGTCGGAGAAGTTTCTAAGGGATAAACGTACCAGAACAAATAGAAAATACGAGCTAGAAAAGAAAGATATCAATAAAAAATTCATGGGTATAAAAGACAAAATATATCAACAAGTCAGCAGTTTTGTTTTTGGGGAGGGGGAGAAGGAAATAAACAGAATATTAAGTGAAACTAAGGGCATTATGAATGCCGTAAGCAGCATGGGGATAGAAACAGGTGTTTGTAGTAAAGCTGCTAAGGACTATAAAAAGCTTGGAGAATTATACGACGATATGCTAAAAATGAAAGAAAATGCTTATAAAACAGACGAGAAAGATGTTGAAGAAGATGAACATGAGGGAGAACAGAAACGGCACGAAGGAAAAAGCGGTGCAAATAGCTTGTACAATGATGCAATGCGGGCATTAGGAGATTTCAAATCACATTTTGATGGAGATGGTTTTAAGAATGCGGTTCTCTCTACGTTAGATTCAAGGCTCAATGATGAGCTTACAGAAATAAGCATTTCGGAAGCTTCAATAAAAAGACAGAAGGCTAGTTTAAGCGAATATAAAACCAAGAAAAAAGAACTTGAGCAAGAAGTTGTAAATCTAAAAAAAGCAAACGATAAGGCAGTTGTTGCTGGCAAAAGCACGGAGATAAAAGACACAGAGGAAAAAGGGCGTATTATTAAAGAAATTAATGACGAATTAAAAAAAGATATTAGCGCATTAGAAGGGTTTTATGGCGCAACGAAAAATCAGCTGGTTTCGATAAATTTTAATAAAAGCTTACTGGCGTTAGGCTCAATTAGTGAAAATTTTAAAACTGCTGCTGATAGAGCAATTAGAGCAGTAGGAAACTGTAGAGCTTCCCTTGAAAAAGCAATAGAAAATGCCAAAGAAACAAAAGCAGATATTATAGCATTCAAATCTTTAGACCAAAGTGGTGGTGCTAATAAAGAAATTATAGGAGACAGAATAAGCGCTTTAAATAAAAAACTGGAATCAGAAGAAAAAGAGCTAAAAAATTTAGAAAGTAAATACGGTAAGGTAATAGAGGACGCTAGCTTTCTTTTGGAGCTCTTTCCTAAAGATATACCAAAAAAAGATGACAGATTTAATGATGTGAGAGACAAGAAGGGAGAACTGGAAAAGACAAAAGGTGAGTTAGAAGTTGCAAGGGCAGAAATTGGAAACGAATTGAAAATACTAAAAAGCAGTAGAAAAGAGCAGGTGGCTGATAAAAAAAGGTATGATACCTTAAACAGCAAACAGCTAGAAACATTGCACGGTGATGTTGAGAAGCGTCTTAAAACTTACGGTGAGCAAAAGAGTAATGTGGTGGTTAAGGGTCTCAAGGTTTTGGCGACTCTTGGGTTTTACTTGCTGTATAAGCATGTTAGCAATAAAAATAAAGAGAAACTTGAAGAAACGCAACGACAATTAACAACAGCTAATGAAGAGAAACTTAAAGTAGCTATTGCCCCTAATCAATTATCATGGATGAGAAACATACATAATAAGGACTATTATAAAGTATTAGGTGTTGATGAGAGAGCTTCTACAATTGATATTGTTAAGGCCTATAGAAAGTTGGCTTTTGAGTGTCATCCTGATAAATGGCGCATTAAACTAAATCTTGACGAAAATCAGAAAGAAAAGCTTATGGAGAAATTCAAATCAATATCAGAAGCTTATGAGGTGCTCAATAATCCAGAGAAAAGAAAAGATTATGACAGCTCTAAGCAGATTTATAGCGATGGTTCGCTAAAACAGATTGAAGAAGATCGTAATGAAAAAAGCATAATGAGTCTTTAGGCTTAGCGCCTTATCTTTTTCCAGTAATAAAAATTACTGGAAAATTAAGCGGCATTAGGAAGCACTGTTTGCGCCTTAGCAGCCACATCTTTCGCAGATCCCATGGCACTAGATCTATATATTTCTGCTATGTCTTTTACTTCTTTAATCCATTCACCAGCTTTTTTAATAGCATCTTCTCTCCTGGTATTGCATTTTCCTTTAAAATTATGCAGCTTTTTCAGTCGCTTGGCTTGCTGGGCTTGAGTCTCATCACTATTATTATTATTAACAAGAGTTGCTAAATCTTGCAAAAAAACTAACTCTGGCTGACCTTTTTTACGGCTACTTGGTAGTTGAAATAAATCGCCATAATTTTCTTCAGGAAAAGCTTTTTTTAAAGCCGAATTTATGCTGCTTATGTTTCCTTTTAGTGTTTTTTCATCAACATCACTCTTTCTAACCAGTTGAAAATTTTCTAAAACATCTTGACAAGCTTTATCTGCAACATCAAGTTCCTTTAGCGCCCGCAGATTGCTAGGTTTCTCATATTCGTCCTGAAAAGATTTCAGCTGCTCATTTAAGACGCTTTGCCTATCTTTAAGAATTTCTATAGTAGGCTGCGTTTGCTGCACATAGATGTCTTTGTCTTCTTCAAGAATATTAGCCAAACGTTGCACTGAAGCCAAATCTTCTGGCGATTTAAATAAATTGCCATATTTGGCTCCAGGAAAAACTTCTTTTATAGCTGAATTGAAGCTATCTGCATCTAGGTTTTCTAATAATAATTTATTACATGCTTCATTAAGTTTCTTTTTTTTCTGCTCTGCCTGATTAATATCATCTATAATTCTGTTGGTTAGAATAATTTGTGCATTTGCACTGAGGGTTTTTTCCTTCTGTATCCTGTTATTACTAATTACTAGCTCAACCGTGTTTTTGCTTTCCGCAACGATATTAAAAAAATTCTCGTCTGTCTTTTTTGGTATCGTCTCTAGAAATTCTTTACATGCCTTCTTCTCATCTTCTGTGCCGGCAATGATAGGCAGTGTTTCTTCCATAATCTTTTCGATGTTATAGCGTATTTCTGTGAGTTTACTAGGGTCTTTATCAATATCACGTAGAGAAGCCAACACATTCTCTATGTGATCTCTGCTTTGCATGCTTATTTTGGGTATTCTTCCAGTCTCGTCTTTGTTTTGAAGATCAACTTTTTCTATCTGTCCTTTTAAAAAATCTTCACTACATAAACGGCTATATATTTCTTTACAAGCCATCACAAATTTTTTAATTTTTTCCAACCGTTGTGTCGTTTGATCAGCAGTATCCATCGCAAAAATCGCGGCTTTAATCACAGCCTGTTTTTCTTCGATACTATTAAGAAAGATTTCGCTATCGTTATCGTTTTCTTCATCAATTCTTTCAATTTCACCAAGCGCCTCATTCTTTTTATTAAGATTATTATTTATTTTATCAATTATTATATCATGCTCTGATTTCTTTTTTTTGGGAATTATAATCTTCTTGCTATCTTCGTTGTCATTTGTATTCTTATGCTTCCTGTTAAACCATTTTTCTGGTGCATTATTACTTCTTTTGGCGAAGAACAATATATTTTCTGATGAGTCAGAAAACTTCTTATATGCGACCATTGCATTATGGATTGGTTTATAGTCAATATCATTCAATTCTTTCTCAATCACTTTAAGGCTATCAATTATTGATTGTAGTTTATCCAAATCAGTTGTATCATTCTTATACAAGTTGTTTAGGTAATTTAACATAGACCGTATTTTTTCTTTTATGCTTTGCGCTTGTTTTTCATACTTCCCTCCTATAAATTCTTCATCACATAAATCGGTATATATACTTCCACAAGCCTTTATAAAGTCGTTAATTGTCTCATCCATAAAAGTCATCCTTTTACATGTTTTATTTATTGGTGTATTCTTATGCAACAAGTTATCCGTAGGAAACATGATATATGAAAAACCTCAAAATATCAAAGTTGGCTGAAGGTTTTACCTCTCTTGCTATAAGCAACCTCTCCGAAAAAATCGACAAAAAAAAACAACAAGGAGAAAAGATTTTTAATTTCACCCTAGGAGATTTTTCCCCACAGCAGTTTGCCATTCCCTCTGAACTTGAAGCTGAAATAATAACAGCCTACCGTGAAAAACATACGAATTATTCGTATATTGGTGGTATCCAAGAGTTGCGCACCGCTATTGCTAAACACATAAAAGTATTTGAGCAATTTGACTATGATCCGGATGATATTATAGTTACTAGTGGAGCGCGCCCACTGACCTATCTTCTATTTAAAACTCTAGTTGATCCTGGAGAAAAAGTAATTCATACAGTTCCATCTTGGAATAACCAGCCATTCATCGAGCTTGCTGGTGCTGAGCCTATTGTTATTGCAGCTAAGCCAGAAAATAATTTTATGATAACCACGCAAGAGTTAGAGCCACATTTGAAAGAAGCAGTACTTATTACTATCAATTCTCCGCTTAATCCTACTGGTACGGTATTTAGTCGCCAAACATTAAAAGAAATTTTGGATTTAATAGTTGTTGAAAATAAAATCAGAGCAAAACATAACCAAAAGCCTTTATATATCTTTTTCGATATTATTTATTGGGTACTTACGTATAATGAAATTAAATGCGATAACCCCATTATGCTCAATCCAGAGATTCGCGACTATGTAGTATTTGTCGATGGCATATCTAAATGCTTTGCAGCAACGGGAGTAAGGTTAGGATGGGCTTTTGGGCCAAAGCCTATAATCGAAAAAATGCGCTCTATACTTGCTCATATAGGGGCGTGGGCTCCAAAACCTGAACAAATCGGTACTGCAAGATATCTTCAAAAACACGATGCTGTTGCTAATTTCTTAAGTGATTTTAAAAGCAAACTTTTGACCAGATTAAATATTTTTTATACTGCTATCCAAGAGCTTAAAACTGCTGGTTATAAAGTAGATGCTATTAAACCACAAGGCGCAATTTACTTGTCGATCAAACTAGATCTGATCGGAGCAAAAAAAACTGAAGATAATACAATTTTGAAAACAGTAGACGATATTTTAGCGTATTTGCTAGATGATGCTAAAGTAGCACTAGTACCATTTTATTTTTTTGGAACAGAAAAAAACTTTCCTTGGTTTAGATTATCGGTAGGAACATGTAGTGTTGAAGAGGCCAAAATTGCAGCAGGTAACATTTGTCAGTCAGTTCAAAAATTAAGATAATACTAGTTAATCCATCGCATCCGGGTAATATCGGCGCTGCTGCGCGCGCGATGAAAACAATGGGATTGGAGCATTTATATTTAGTAAAACCAAAATATTTTCCTCATGTAGATGCGACTGCGCGAGCTGCTGGCGCTGATGATATCTTGGAAAGCGCTATAATTACCGATTCACTTGCTGATGCATTAAAAGGCTCGAGCGTGGTTTTTGGTACTAGTGTTCGGCTTCGAGATTTATCATTACCCAAGGTTACTCCTAAAGAAGCCGCGCAAATTATTATCAAAGAAGAAAAACACTCTGTCGCAATTGTATTTGGTCGCGAAAATAATGGCCTAAGCAATGATGAGTTAGAGCAATGTAATTATCATTTGTATATTCCGACCAACCCTAATTTTAGTTCCCTTAATCTCGCAGCTGCGGTTCAATTAATAGCTTACGAAATTAAAATAATACAGCAATCAATAGCACCACCTGCTACTGATGTACAAAAACTAGCGAATGCTGAAGAAATGCAATCGTTCTACCAACACCTACAGCAAATACTGGTAATGATTAAATTTTTAGATCTTAAAAATCCACGCAAGGTGTTATCAAGATTAAAAATCTTATTTAATCGTGCACGTGTGCAAAAAAATGAAATTAATATTCTGCGCGGAATATTATCAGCTATACAATTAAGACTTAAATAGGAACACAAATGTCTAAACCAATTTACCTCGATTACATGGCAACTACTCCGGTTGATCCTAGGGTTGCAAAAAAAATGCTGCACTATCTAACTGATGACTGTGCCTTCGGCAATTCCGCATCACAACACTTTTATGGTTATCAAGCAAAAGCAGCAATCGAAGATGCGCGTATACAAGTTGCAACTTTAGTTAATAGCAGTCCCAAAAGTATTATTTGGACGTCGGGAGCAACAGAAGCAAATAATTTAGCCATCAAAGGCGCTGCTTGTTTTTATCAGCGCCAAGGTAAACACATTATTACTTGTAAAACGGAACATAAATCAGTTTTGGATACCTGCAAATACTTAGAAACTATAGGCTTTAACGTTACTTATCTAACACCAAAACCAGATGGCTTAATTGATTTGCATGCGCTCGAACAGGCTTTGCAGCCAGATACAATCTTAGTTTCACTTATGCACGTCAATAATGAAATTGGCGTAATTCAAGATATTGCTGCTATCGGCGAGCTTACGCGTTCTCGCGGAATTTTATTCCATATTGATGCTGCGCAAAGCGCGGGCAAAATTCCAATAGATTTACAAAAACTAAAAATTGATTTAATGTCGTTTTCAGCACACAAGATATACGGCCCTTGTGGCATTGGCGCTCTATATGTAAGGCAGCAGCCAAAATTACATTTGGTGCCCCAAGTTCATGGCGGCCAGCAAGAACATGGCTTGCGAGCTGGAACGCTTGCGTCCCATCAAATTGTCGGTATGGGAGAAGCTATGCAAATTGCCATGCAAGAAATGATAGATGAAAATAAGCGGCTGCTAGCGCTGCGTAATTATTTGTGGCAAGAAATCAAAAAATTGGGCACTGTTCAAGTAAACGGTTCATTAACTAACCGCGTTGCTGGTAATTTAAATGTGAGTATAAGAAGCGATATTAGCGGTGAATTATTAGTGGCAGCTTTAAAAGATTTGGCCCTATCTACCGCTGCCACTTGCACTCTAGGACAACCATCATATGTACTTAGAGCTATTGGAGTACAAGATGAGCTTGCACTGAACACTTTGCGTATTTCAATTGGCAGATTTACTACTGAAGCAGAAGTTGACTTTGCAATTAAACATATTAAAGAAGTGGTTTCAAAGTTACGTGCATCTTAAGGAAAAATTATGAAAAATATTTTTTATTATTTTTATTATTAC
This sequence comes from bacterium, assembly GCA_037142515.1. Taxonomy (GTDB): domain Bacteria; phylum Pseudomonadota; class Gammaproteobacteria; order UBA9339; family UBA9339; genus JBAXAM01. Next base: position 12,877 of record JBAXAM010000009.1, read on the forward strand.
GCCCCAAAATCTCACTTAAAAATTACTAAACAAGCTATCTTTGCCGCTGGTGCTGGATGCATAGGCAATTACAGTTGTTGTGCGTGGGAGACAAAAGGAACTGGCCAGTTCAAGCCCGAACTGGGAAGCAATGCTTATATTGGCAAAATCGGCAAAGTAGCCAAGGTTAGCGAATATAAAGTAGAAACTATCTGTTCATCAGACAAAATTAAAAAAGTAATAAAAGCACTAAAAAAATCCCACCCATATGAACACCCAGCATTTGGGGTTTTAAAATTAATATATTAAAGTTCATTTTACTAGATTTGCGTAATATTAAGACTTAGAATTGACGAAGCTTTAGTTAAGGGACTATAATTCCAACTATATTTTGATTTGCGCCTACCAACACATTAGGGACAATATTATGTTAAAAAAAAGCAAAAACAATGAAGAGTCGGTACGTACTGGCAACCAAATAGCTTCTATTAAACAAGATTTTAATGATAATCTGGCATACGTCCAAGGGCGTTTTGCTCCTGTAGCCACACCCAATGATTACTACATGGCTCTCGCCTACACAATACGCGATCGTTTAATGGACCGGTGGTCTAAAACCGCAAAAACATATTTTACCAATGCATCACGCACAATATGTTATCTTTCTGCCGAATTTTTACTCGGACCACAAATGGGAAACAATATAAACAATCTGGGCATCTATGCTCAGGTTAAAAAAAGCATGGAAGAGCTTGGATTGAACTTAGATGAGTTGCTAGAACAAGAACCAGAACCAGGCTTAGGTAACGGCGGTTTAGGCCGTCTAGCAGCCTGTTATATGGATTCACTCGCAACTCTGGGCATTCCAGCAATCGGTTATGGAATCCGCTATGAATTTGGCATTTTTAACCAAGAAATACGTAATGGTTGGCAAATAGAAAGCACTGACAAATGGTTGCGTTATGGCAATCCTTGGGAAATTGCACGCCCAGAAGTTTCATTTGATGTAAAGTTTGGCGGCTACACTGAAAGCTACACTGATAAAGATGGCCACTATCGCGTTCGCTGGATTCCTAATCGCGTGGTTAAAAGCGTAGCTTACGATATTCCGATTATTGGCTATCAAGCCAACACTGCTAATTTTATCCGTTTATGGAAAGCTGAGGCTTGTGAATCATTCGATTTTAGTGCATTCAATGTTGGCGACTACTATCGCGCGGTTCAAGAAAAAATTTCTTCTGAAAATATAACTAAGGTTCTTTATCCAAATGACGAACCATTGGTTGGTAAAAAACTACGTCTAGAGCAACAATACTTTTTTGTCACGAGTGCACTGCAAGACATGATTCGCATCTATAAGCAGCGTCAACAGTCCTTGGAGAACTTTAACGAAAAATACGTTGTTCAGCTTAATGATACGCATCCATCAATAGGTATTGCCGAGTTAATGCGTCTTCTAGTCGATGAACACCAAATGGATTGGGATAAAGCATGGGCAATTACACAAAAAACTTTTTGCTATACTAACCACACAATTTTACCCGAAGCACTAGAAAAATGGCCACTGCCACTTTTTGTCAGCACTCTACCCCGTCATCTTGAAATTATTTTTGAAATCAATAGCCGTTTTTTAAACAATACCTGCAAGGCTTTTCTCAATGATGTTGAGCGAATAAAGCGTATGTCTTTAATTGATGAAACAGGCGAGCGCCAAGTTCGTATGGCTAATTTGGCTTGTGTAGGCAGTAACGCCATCAACGGTGTTTCAAAATTACACACTGAACTGCTCAAAAGTGGTATATTAAAGGATTTCTATGAACTCTGGCCGGAGAAATTCAACAATAAAACTAATGGCGTTACGCCTAGGCGCTTTATCATGCTGATTAATCCACAATTTACCAATTTAATTAATGCAGCAATTGGTGATGGTTGGATTAAAAATCTGGACCAGTTGCGTAATTTGGAAAAATTTATAACGGACTCAACATTTATCGAAAAATGGGGACAAATTAAATATAGCAACAAGAAAAATCTTGCAGCTTTTATTGCCGAGCGAGTTGGTGTCAAAGTCGACCCTACCTCATTATTTGACATTCAAGCCAAACGCATTCACGAGTATAAACGACAGCATTTGAATTTATTACATGCCATTGCACTGTATAACCGTATACGCAACAACCCAAACATTGATATAGCACCACGTACTATAATTTTTGCGGGTAAAGCAGCTCCTGGCTATTACCAAGCAAAATTAATTATCAAGTTAGCTACCGCAGTAGGTGCAGTCATTAATAATGACCCAAGCGTAAAAGACCGTCTTAAAGTTGTGTTTTTGCCAAACTACAATGTTAAAAATGCGCACTGGGTTTACCCTGCTGCCGATCTTTCTGAGCAAATTTCTACAGCTGGCAAAGAGGCTTCTGGTACAGGCAATATGAAATTCGCAATGAATGGTGCACTAACCATCGGCACGCTGGATGGCGCTAATGTTGAAATGCGCGAAGAAATCGGCGCAGAAAACTTTTTTCTTTTTGGTCTAAATACAGATCAGATTTTAGAACTAAGAAGCAAAGGTTACAATCCGCGTGATTATATTAGTGCAAACAGTGAACTACGTATGGCGATCGAGCTAATAAACTCTGGTTGTTTCGCAAGCGATGTAAATTTATTTAAACCGTTAATTGATAGCCTGCTTTATCGTGATGAATTTATGGTGTGCGCCGACTTTGAATCTTATGTTAAGTGTCAAGACCAGGTAAGCAAGGCTTATAGTGACAAAGCGCGCTGGGCTAAAATGTCAATCCTCAATGTCGCACGTATGGGTAAGTTCTCCTCTGATCGCGCAATTCAGGAATATTGCGATGATATATGGAAAATCAAACCAGTGCAGATCGAGGATTAGTTGTGGCTCTAACCGAGTGGTACAAAAAGCCAATTGGAGTCGCTTTATTACAATCTGAATTAGTGGGCCTGTCAAGCATTTTGCCACAAATATTTGGTTATTACATAATGCAAATAGGTGGGCCAAGCGACAATAAAGAAGTGTTCGCATCATCGCAGATTCACAATCACATTATAATAAACAGTAATTCACCATCGGTTAAATGTCAGTTAGATAAACTACCGTTTCTACCAGGGAGTATTGACGTAGCAGTCTTGTTTCACGCTCTTGAATTTGCGCAAGACCCCCAAATAATTCTCAAAGAAGTTTATAACACACTCATACCAAGTGGTTACGCAATAATTTTTGGGTTCAATCCATACAGTATTTGGGGTATGGCATCTTTGTGGCAAAAACAAAAAGAGGTCCCATGGCTTGGTAATTGGATTAGTCCTGGACAGATGCGTCACTTATTGGCTAAAATCGGCTTTAGTATTGGTGATTATAAAACTTTTTATTTTCGGCCACCTAGCATAAGCACTAAACAATTACTATTTCTAGAGGGTCTTGGACAAATTTTTTGGCCTTATTGTGGAGCAAGTTATATGTATGTAGCACAAAAAACCCTTACAACACCAACTCCAATTAAGCCTATATTCTCATTTGTAAAATATTTTAAAACAGCAAAAACATTACCAAAAACAGCAAAATGTCCGTAGAAATTTTTACTGATGGTGCCTGTCGTGGCAACCCCGGTCCGGGAGGTTGGGGTGCGGTTTTGCGCTACAACAAACATGAAAAGCATATAAATGGTGCCGAAATTTTAACAACTAATAATCGCATGGAATTAACCGCAGTCATTAAAGCACTTGAAGCTTTAAAAAAATCTTGTGCCATTGAGGTTACCACTGATTCACAATATGTGCGCAAAGGTATTACTGAGTGGCTAAATCAATGGAAAAAGCGCAACTGGCATACCAGCAATAAAAAACCAGTAAAAAATGTGGATTTATGGCAAGAGTTAGATACACTTGCAAAACAACACAAAATTAACTGGCATTGGGTCAAGGGGCATAGTGGCCATCCAGAAAATGAATTGGCCGATCAGCTAGCTAATCAAGCTATTGACAGTGCTATCATTAAAAGCCGCTAAACGTAGGTGATTTAAATTGACCTTCCTCTTCTTGTTCCTGCTTTTTAGTATCCACAAGGAGCTTGTTCTCGCTGCTATTTTTATTTGGCCATGCCCAGTTGATACTGCCATCTATATCCATTCCCGTTGCTTTAAGTGCATTTGTCAGAATTTTCTTATACTCATCTGACATTTCCTTAGTATTTGCCGCTTTGAGCGCATATCCAACAAGATTTTTGATTTCCATTTCAAATTCATCTATTGGGAGTTTTTGTTTAATTAAAAAATCCAATCCTTCGATAAGCGTTTCAGATGCAGTGGCTGTCTTTGCTTCCGCTCCTGATAATTCTCCCAATGTTTTTTTTAGTTTCTCAATTTCAGCAACTATATCTATTTTTTTCGTTACTATGGGCTGTGTATGGTTTAATGCTTGTGCATCTGCAGAAGAAAGAACGGTGGTCCAATGAGACTTACTTTTATTATTGACGATCAATCGGTTGTGATTTAATTCTTTTTCGATATCTCTCTCAACAGGATTTATCACTAACTCAGCTCCAAAATCACGAGCTAAAACTCTTAATTCTTCCGCCTCTGCCCACGTCTTGCTCCCTTTGACCAAATCTGCAACTTTCACAGCAACAGAACCCGGATCTATTTTAGGCGCAGCCCACCAGGCATCAGCTTTTCCAATAGTTTCTTTATTTAGATCAATATTGCCATATAAGCATGCAATGAAAGTTGCTTTCAACTTATAATATTCAGCTTTATTTGTTCTTTCAGTAGGCAACGAATTATTGTTATTTTTTTTCCACCAGGTTATAAAATCTTTTGTAAACCTATTAAGACCATTGTGATTTACGGTTTCGCTATTGTTCTCGTCTACTATTTCTCCCAAATGCTTTTGAAGGCAAAATTGCATATCTAGATGAATAGCTGTGCGATCACGTCCCGTTGTGTTTTCGGAAAAAGCTAAGAATCTTTCTTCATCGTTTTTTTTGCTACAATTTGGTAATACCGCCAGTGTAAGATTTTTTTTTCTGATTTTAGCCAACAAAGTTCTTAAAAAATGAACACCTGGAAGCAATGTGTCTTTTTTTTCTGTTGATGCTTTCGGGGCTATAATTTTTTGTGCATTGTTTGTTATACCAATTAGCCATTTATGAAAAAGGGCTTTTTGTTCTTCAATACCGGCATAAGGACTAACATCATCCATGTGGCATTCACCGCTTTCAAGCTCTTTATATATTTTTGTCAAAAATCGAATTTTGCCACTACAACCATGACCGTCAGGATCGGCTAAGATATCAAAGAAATTGTCCATGTTTTTTTTATCTAAAAGGTCTTCCCCCTGTTTTTTAATCTCTTCTAACTCTCTCAATAAAGTAGGTATTATTGCAATTTCGAGAGAATAATAACCGCAATCCCCTTCTCCTGGATTATTGACCTCCATAACTCCATTTGCTTTGGGCTGAACCATTTTATATCTCCCTATAGTTTATTAATTCGATGGGTATTATTATATTCTTTTTTTCATTAAAAGAAAAATTAACACTGTAATTTTGAAAAATATAGACTTATGGTAACACTTAGATACAATTATAAAATATGAGACAAATAATAATCGACACTGAAACTACTGGACTTGAACCTGAAAAAGGCCATCGTATTATCGAAATTGGTTGTGTTGAATTAATCAACCGCAAACTCACTGGTAATAATTTTCACCGTTATATTAATCCCAAGCGAGAAGTTGAAGCTGAAGCGCTGGCAATTCATGGTATTACTAATGAATTTTTACGCGGTAAGCCTGCTTTTGCTGATATTCTGAGTAATTTTTTGGATTTCATAAGCGGAGCTGAATTAATAGCACATAATGCCGCTTTTGACGTTGGCTTTATCAACCATGAAATGTGGCTCTTAACCAAAATTGCTAAGTCACTGGATACATACGTAACGATATTTGATACCCTTGCTTTGGCGCGCAAGATGTTTCCAGGACAGCGCAACACTTTGGATGCCTTATGCAAACGCTATAAAATTGATTTGAGTTCGCGTAAGCTTCATGGCGCTTTATTAGACGCACAATTATTAGCGGAAGCTTATTTATTAATGACTGGGGGGCAAAGAACCTTGTTTGTTGATAGCGAACTGGCTTCTATCGAAGAAACCAGCAAAACACTAGCGCAAAAAATACGTAAAAATAGACCAGTATTGCCAATTATATCTGCCAATGATATAGAAACTATGGCGCATCAAGTTCTACTTACAACAATTAAAAAAAGAACCGGAAAATGCTTATGGGAGAACGAATGAAAAGCAACATACACAAAACTACCTTTTTAAAAGACTATACTCCACCTCCATTTCTTATTGAAACTGCAGATATACAATTTATTCTCGATCCTAAAAAAACCGTAGTTAATGCAAAATTGCACATTAAGCGTAACCCAAACGCTACAAATAGCGACACTGCAATAACATTTGATGGTATAAATTTAAGCTTACAGGCAATCAAAATAAATAATAGATCATTGTCTAATACTGATTATAAAATAACATCTGAACAACTGATTATTTCACAAGTACCAGATAATTTTATCTTAGAAACAACAGTTGAAATTTGTCCCAAGCAAAACTTAACTTGCTCCGGATTGTATTTAACTAATGGTAATTTTTGCACACAAAATGAACCGCTTGGTTTTCGTCGCATAACTTATTTTATTGATCGACCTGACGTTCCAACTAAATTTATCGTAGAAATTGTTGCAGATAAAACTAATTATCCAGTGATGCTATCAAATGGTAATTTAATTGCCGAAAGCGACTTACCGAACAACCAACACTCTGTTACTTGGCAAGATCCGTTCCCCAAGTCTTCTTATTTATTTGCTTTAGTTGCGGGGAAATATGGTTTCATCGAAGATTATCACACGACTACTTCTGGCCGCAAAGTCACGCTGCGTATATTTGCTGAAGCAAAACAGCTAGAACAATGTCATCATGCGATGTTCTCCTTAAAACAGGCCATGGTTTGGGAAGAACAAACTTTTGGTCTAGAATACGATTTGGATATTTATCAAATTGTAGCTGTTAATGACTTTATTTTTGGTGCTATGGAAAACAAAAGTTTAAATATTTTTAATAGCAATACATTACTTGCATCACCAAACACTTCTACGGATGCTGATTTTAATAGAGTAACTGCGGTTATTGCTCATGAATATTTTCATAACTATACCGGTAACCGTGTTACTTGTCGTAACTGGTTTCAAGTAGGCTTAAAAGAAGGTTTAACCACTTTGCGTGAACAATTGTTTATGGAAGATATGCATGGCCAAGTAATTAATCGAATTAATTCCATAAAAACTATTCGCACCAGGCAGTTTGCCGAAGATTCTGGACCGCACTCACATCCAATACGTCTGCGATCATATATCGCCATCGATAATTTCTATACTGTTACTGTGTATCACAAAAGTGCAGAAGTAGCACGTATGCTTTGTACTATTTTTGGTCGAAAAACTTTTCAACAAGTGCTAAAAGATTTTTTGACTAAGTTTGATGGACAAGCAGTTACCATTGAAGACTTTTTACAAACTGTCGCTTTGATTACTAAGACTAATTTAGATCAGTTTAGGTTGTGGTACGATAAAGCAGGAACACCAACAATAATCATAAGTGATGCTTTTACTGCCAACAAAATTTACACTTTAAAAATAAAACAAACACAAAATTTTTATATACCATTAACTATTGAATTAATTAGCCAAGATGGCGTTAATATCAAAACTGAGACTTTAATTATCGACAAAGGTGAACAAACTTTTTCTTTCCCCAATGTAAAAACTAAGCCGATTCCCTCTTTAGCATGTAATTTTTCGGCGCCAGTTAAAATTGAGTATTCATATACCGACGATGAGTTATTGCTGCTCATGTGCCACAGCCAGGACCAGATTAATGCGTGGGATGCCAGTCAACAATTGCTACTGAATATCTCGAAACACTTATGTGACTCTGTACGCAAAAACCATCCGTGCACCCTACCCCAAATTTTAGTGCGTGCATTTAAAACTATATTTAATAATTCTAAAATTGACCCGGCATTGGTAGCGCAAATGCTACAGATCCCAGCAGAAAGCTTTTTGCTCGAGTCACTACCACAAAATAGTGTCGAGACTATACATTATGTTAGTGAATTTCTGAAATTAGAGCTCGCAAAGGCATTAAAAAGCGATTTGCTTACGTGCTATAAAAACAACTGTGAAGCAGGGCATTACAGTCTTAAAGCTATTTCTATCGGCAAGCGCAGTTTAAAAAATCTTTGCCTTAGTTATCTAATGCACTTAAATACTCAGGAGGTATTTGACGTTTGTCTAGATCAGCTAGATAAAGCAAATAACATGACCGACTTGCTTACTTGTCTAACAGCTATTGCGAATTCTGATTACTCCAAACGCGAGCAAATTTTAGAAGACCATTATCAAAAATGGCAAAATCACCCAAACTTGGTTAATAAATGGTTAGCTCTTAATGCAACTATAAAATTGCTTGGAACATTACAGCGCGTACAAAAACTAACACAGCACGAAGCATTTAATATCAAGAACCCAAATAAGGTATACGCATTAATCCGTACGTTTTGCGAAAATAACCATATCAATTTTCATGAAACAAGCGGTGCCGGTTATGAGTTTTTGACTGATCAAGTTCTTGCAATTGATAAGTTTAACCCACAACTAGCAGCCGCAATTGTTATGCCTTTAACACATGGACATAAGCTTGACAAAACACGACAGCAATTACTACAACTGCAGCTTGCACGAATCAGCCAAGAACCAAATTTATCAAAAAATGTTTATGAAATTATAAGCAGAGCCATAAATCCGGATTAAAATCAATCCGGATTTATGGTATGTAACTACACAGTTAAAAAACCACTGATTTTATCGAGCCACTTTTTGTTTAAGCCTCGAGCTTTGACTTTTAATAAATCTTCAACTGAGTTAAAAACACCGTTTTTAGTACGATATTCAACTACGGCTTGTGCTTTCTTTTTACCGAAGCCTTTAATTTTTTGCAGAGTTAAAGCATCGGCAGAATTAATATTCACACGAGCGGCAGCACTTTCTGTGGAGATCACTTTGGCGGGTTGAGTTTGATCTGGTAATTTTGTAGAGTTACCAGCCGAAGCACTTGCAGAAGCAGCAAAAATCAAAAAACTAAAAATAAAAACTAAATTACGTAGTACATACATATTATTCTCCTTTAAGGGTTAGTTAATAAATGAAGCCAAGCAATCGTAGCAAGAGCTAAAAATATTGCTATACCGGGAAAAAGACGGAGACAGGGTTTTCAAATTGCTTTAGAATGGTTCAAATACTACATCGAGGCAAATATGACTACTACCGCTATCTTGGCATTTTTAGTTTTCGCGTTTTTCTTTTTTATTTCAGGCATCAGAATCGTCCGCCCTACGCATCGCGGTATAATTGAAAGGTTAGGCAAATATAATCGATTTGCTAACCCAGGTTTTCATTGGCTGATGCCAAGCATTGAAAGAATTTTTATTGTCAATGTTACCGAACAAATGGCAAATGCTGAACCTCAAGAAATAATAACTTTTGATAATCTTAATGCCAAAGTTGACGCACAGGTTTACTTCAAAGTAAAACTCGACGAAGAAAGCGTTAAAAACAGTCAATACCGTGTTAATAGCTATGATTTTCAAATCGTGAATTTAGCACGTACTACTTTACGTAACATTATAGGAACTTTAACTTTAAAATCGGCTAATAGCGAACGTGGTAAAATTAATAATGAACTTCATAAAACCCTTATGGAAGAAACTGATAGTTGGGGTATTGCAATTGTTCGTACGGAAATCAAAGAAATTGATCCACCAAAAGACGTTCAAGAGACCATGAATAAAGTGGTAAAAGCTGAGAATGAAAAAATTGCTGCAATTGATTTTGCGACTGCCAGAGAAACTGATGCCGATGGCATGCGCCGCGCAGAAATCAAAAAAGCGGAAGGGATAAAACAGGCTAAAATTCTTGCCGCTGAAGGTGAAGCCGAGGCAATCCGCCTAGTCAATGAATCAGCTCAAAAATATTTCGTTGGTAATGCACAAATTCTCAAACAGCTTGAGGTAGTCGAAAACTCCCTTGCGGAAAATTCTAAAATTGTCATACCAGCAAATACTGAACTAGTAAATGTTATCGGTGACTTAGCTGGAATCCTGCCGCTAAAAAAGAATAAATCCTAAGTCTGATTTTCTTCTCTAAGGTCTTGTACAATAGGAATATTTTTAAGACGGGATTCATTAATACGGTCACGAATTTGCTTGCCTGGTTTAAAATGGGGCGCATATTTCGGCATGGTTACCACTTTTTCACCAGTGCGAGGATTGTGCGCGTTGCGAGAAGGACGATGATGCAGCGAAAAGCTACCAAAACCGCGAACCTCTATACGATTTCCTTTGGCCAGCGTGTCGCTCATGCATTCTAAAATTTGATTAATACCCAACTCAACATCATTTTCAGGTAATTGCTGGAATTTGCTCACAATACGTATAATAAGTTCAGATTTAACCATAAAAGCCTCAATATGCTAATTACGTTATTTTTCATTATTATACTTAATTTTAGTGCCAAGTCATCATTTATATGATATTTTTTTATATAATATTTTTTTATATATAATCCAGCTGTTATGAAAATTATACTAACCTGCATCAATATAATCTTGCTATTTCTATCAATCAATATTTTTGCCCAGCAAATTATAGTAGAATTGCAAGTAAATAACGAAAGCGAAGATGAGCGTAAACAAGCTTTTGCCCAGGCACTAGATCAGGTATTAACTAAAAATGGCGCGACAATTAAAGCCACACCCCCTAACCCAAGCATGTATGTTCAGAGCTATACTTATGTAACTCACGCAGCAAACCAGCAAGCCATGTTTTTACAGATTCAATTTGACCAAGCAGCAATAAAACAGCTTTTACAACAAGCAACAAAGCCAAAACAACAAGCTGGTAGACAACAAGTTTTGGTATGGCTAGTTAAAGTTACTGCTTCTGGTAATAAAATTATGGAAGATGAAAGTAGTAACGACGTAATAGTTCCCATTTTTAAAAAAAATGCACAAGATTATGGCGCATCAATAATGTTTCCAATGTCTGATCTGCAGGATACCAGCAGCATTAAAGCCGATGACATCTGTAATTTAAATCCGGAAGCTATTAAAGGTGCTTCACAGCGCTATGGGGCTCGAAGTATTATTGCTGGTTGTATGAAGGAACCGACAGCAGATAGTATATGGACCAGCCAATGGCTATTGTTGCGCGATGGCAAAAGTAATACTTTTAATTTTTCTGGTGCAACTGCTGATAGTGTTATCATGCAAGCAATTGGTGCTACTTCCGTAAAGCAATCACTAAGCAATCAGCAAAAAAAGATAATATTACGAGTCACTAATGTTAAAGGATTGGACCAATATAGTGAAGTTGTGCATTATTTGACTACTTTTAGTCAAATTGCTCAAGTAGACTTAATTAAGATTAGCCCCACAGACGTTGAATTAAGTGTGAATGCTAGGGGTGATAAACAAGCATTGGCTGCGATATTTGATGCACAAAAAAGTAAACTGGTACACAGTACTGATACTGCCCCTCTTGGTATTGATTTAGATTATAAATGGGTTACTGTAGGCAATGAACAACCTCAAGCAATTGGCACTAAATCTGTGCCTTAAAGATGCTGCGACTTTTGTTAATTTTTTTATCGGTACAAATAAGCAGTTAGTTAATACGCTCTGTAATTTAGATACAGACAATGAAACACATTTTATTTACGTTTGGGGAAAACAAGGTGCTGGTAAAAGCCATTTGTTAAGCGCGCTCTGTCAGTTGTTTGGCGAGCATAATCACATAGCAGCTTATTTACCATTTGGAGAGGCGACGCAGCTTGATCCAAAAATCTTAAATGACTTAGAGAAATTAGACTTGCTTTGTGTTGATGACTTAAATTTAATTGCAGGTAATATCGTATGGGAGGAAAAATTTTTCCACTGTTTTAATAAAATAGCAGAACATAGCAAAAAAATAGTTGTTACTTCTAATGTTGCACCACTAGCTTTGCCTTTAGCGCTTCCTGATTTAAAATCGCGCATGGCTAGTGGCTTAACTTTTGAAGTACAAGCTTTAAGTGACATTGAAAAAATACAAGGTTTAAAATTACGCGCCAAATTACGTGGGCTAGAATTAAATGATATAGTAGCACAGTTTTTATTACATCATTATGCGCGTGATACTAAAAATTTGTTTGAGACGCTCAATCAGCTAGATAAGGCAGCGCTTGCGGCACAAAGAAAATTAACAATACCGTTTGTAAAAAATGTTCTGGGGTAAATATGAAGCATCAATCAACATACGCAACAGCGGATTTGCTTGCTGGTAAAATTCCTGTTGATTCTATTATTACGGTTCATGGTTGGGTACGAACTCGCCGTGATTCTAAAGCTGGAGTTTCCTTTATCGCTTTAAGCGATGGTTCTGGATTTGAGCCATTACAAGTAGTTGCAGCTAATACACTTACAAATTATCAGCAGGAAATTTTAAAGCTAACTACTGGTTGTTCTATAATTGCTACTGGAAAACTAGTAGCCTCCCCTGCTGCCGGCCAACCGGTGGAATTACAAGCAGAGAACATAGAAGTTGTTGGCTGGATTGATGATCCTGATACCTACCCTATTTCACCAAAGTACCATACACTCGAATATTTGCGCGAGTATTCACACCTGCGTCCGCGCTCTAATATCATTGGCGCAGCTACACGCATTAGACATTGTCTTGCCATGGCTATTCACAGATTTTTTCACGAACGTGGGTTTTATTGGATACACACCCCAATTATTACCTCTAGTGATTGCGAAGGTGCAGGTCAAATGCTGCGTGTAACTAGTTTGTTAGATGGCGCCAAGGTTCCCCTAAAGCCAGATGGAAAAATAGATTTTACTCAAGAGTTTTTTGGTCGCGAGGCTTTTTTAACTGTATCTGGTCAATTGAATGTTGAGGCTTATTGTGAGTCCTTGTCTAAAGTTTATACTTTTGGTCCAACATTTCGCGCCGAAAACTCAAACACTAGCAGACATCTAGCTGAGTTTTGGATGGTTGAGCCAGAAATGGCATTTGCGGATCTTTCGACCAATGCCAAACTCGCCGCAGACATGATTCGTTACTTAGCTAAAACCGTACTCGAAGAACGCAAAGATGACATGGAGTTTTTTGCCAAACGAATCGATAAAGATTGTATCGCGCGTTTGGAAAAAATTATAACCAGCGAATTTGAATATATGGATTATACTGACGCGATTATTCATTTACAGAAAGCGAGCAAAAAATTTGAATTTCAAGTTATGTGGGGCTTGGATCTACAAACTGAGCACGAACGCTATTTAACGGAAGAACTAATTCATGGGCCGCTTGTCTTGATGAATTACCCCAAAGAAATAAAAGGTTTTTACATGCGTCTCAACAATGATAATAAGACTGTAGCAGCAATGGATGTTTTAGTTCCAGGAATTGGTGAGATTATTGGTGGCAGTCAACGTGAGGAGCGCTATGATGTGCTTAGTGCGCGTATGGATGATATGCATTTAAATAAAGAAATTTACAAATGGTATTTAGATTTGCGTCGTTATGGCAGCGTTCCACATGCTGGTTTTGGCCTTGGACTTGAACGCATGATCATGTACGTAACTGGTATACAAAACATTCGCGACACCATTCCTTTTCCACGTACTTCTAAGCATGCTGAGTATTAATATGTATACATTTTTTCTCTCGATTTTAATATTAATTTTTCCAATTATTAGTCATGGATTAGCTTTTGACTTACCTAAACCAGGAGATGATTTAATCGGTGAATCTCAGATTGCTCAAGTACGTTCGAATGAGGAAAATTTGTCTGACATTGCAGAAAAATTTGATATCGGCTACTATGAAATGCACGAAGCCAATCCAGGAGTAAACCCTGATAATCCTCCAGTTGGTACTATACTAGTTGTACCAACGCAATATATTTTACCGCCTGAATTAAAGAGAAACACTATAGTAATTAATTTAGCTGAGATGCGTCTTTATTACTACCAAAAATATGGCAACAAATTTTATGTTTTCCCAATTGGTATAGGCAAGGAAGACTGGGAAACACCAATAGGTGAAACATCCATAGTAGAAAAAATTAAAGATCCAAAATGGGTAGTGCCAGATTCGATTTATAAATTCAGAAAATCAATTGGTGATAAAATTCAACGTGTAGTTCCAGCTGGACCGGATAATCCACTTGGAAGATACAAATTACGCCTAGCAAATCCAGCATTTCTGATTCATGGCACTAATTTGCCAGATATGGTTGGTCGCAGAGGAACAGCAGGATGTATTCGTTTGTATGAGAAAGATATTGAGCAATTGTATAACTTAGCCGAAGTTGGCACCCGTGTGATTACTATAAACAAGCCTTACAAAGCCGGATGGTCTGGCAAAAAACTCTATTTAGAAGCGCATATGCCATTGTTTGAGCAGCGTCTTGAAATGGGTGATAATTTAAAGCAAGTATTTGATATTATAACTGCAGCTAATAAAAATCGCGGAACTATAATAGATTGGGTTAAAGTAGCCAAAATTGCACGCGAGCATCTAGTTATACCAAGAGCAGTTAACTGACGTCTTTTATCTTGATTGGAAAAGCAGAAAAGCATAAAACAATAAAATACGCATAAAAATGCCCTTGGGTAGTATCTAGCAACCAAGAATTAGCCAAGCAACCAAGCGCTATTCCCAAAACCGCACCACGGGTAATATATTTGTACTCTTCTGGTAAAAACCTACTGTACCAAATAGGAACTCCAAATAGCAATAGTAATATTATAAGACCTAGCGCTCCAAACTGCACAGCAATATATACATATTCGTTATGTGGGTTATGTGTTGGAATTGACTTAATGGCAGCATACTCGTGTGTAAAGCTACCAGTACCAGTACCAAAAACAGGATGTGCTTTAATTAGTTTTATGCTGTTTTTTACAAACGATATGCGCAAGCCAACAGATGTATTATCATTCTGGTTATAAATCTTAATGTCATTAAATGCATTATTAATTCTTTTTTTAAACACTGGAGAAAAAGCAAAAGCCAAGCTAAAAAGTATTACCGTACTCATAATAGCCGCTAATAACCCACGCCATCGTAGCTTTTGCAAAAAAAACAAATTCATCAAGCCAGCAAAAATAAAATAACCAGATCTCCCGATACTACGAAATAAAATCGTATAAATAATAGATAATAAAAAAGTTACCCACAACCAGCGATAACGTTGATCTGCTACGATCTTGAACAAGCATAAATAAGCAGCAAATGCCATTAAAAAATTGAAGGAAATGCTATCTTTAAAAACCTCAACAACCCCTTTCTGAAAACCACATGGAAACCAACTATAAGCTTTCAAATACGAGGCCACAAGCATCAAAAAGATTGCTACTAAAAAAGCATTAACAGCGTAACTACGCCAACGCTCTTCGCTAAATACAGGTATAAACAAAACGGCAAGTAAAAATTTATCATACTTGCGCAATATTAATAATACATCTGGCAATGCCGTAGTTGAGTAAAAAGTGCCAACAAGAAATAACGCATAAAAAAGTAAAAATATTATAGCGATAGGATTATAAACAATTCGATAGAATTTTATTCTCCAATTGCCCGCTACCAAACTAAGCAATACTGTAGTAGGAAACAATACATTAGTAGCTGCTGTTGAAAGCACAATTGCTGCAGCAGTCATAACCGCACAAATTTTACTTGTACGCTCAAATGCATTACTCATTAAAACCCCCACGAAACAAATATTTATACACAGCGTCCATGTTTTCTCCACCCTTATTTTCTTCTAGGCTTAAAGCAGGAGTATCGATCGTTTTTTTACAAGATTTTGGCATTAATCTTTTACCCAATGGAGGTATGATGAATCTATCAATATTTGCCTTTGCTAAGTGTCCACCAATCCATAAATCATCTTCAAAAAAAGCACCTGCTGGTGTATTGCTATAATCCAAAATAGTTTCATTGAAGAATTTAGATCTAAACAAAACACCTGCAAATCCAAGAAAATAATCAACATAAGAGAGCGCATTAATATTTGATGACCTTATACATAAACTATTCAAAAAATTTCCTGGTCCATGCACAATATCTGTTGGCAAGCAATTTGATGGAACTAATACCCCTGTTAGTCCAAGCGCCGCCCCAGAAAATCTTTCCGACCATAAAACTAATGACTCAATTAGATAACGCGAATAAACATGATCGTCATCAACTATAATAATCCGAGTATTCTCACCATGTTTTTCTTTTAGCCAAGTTGGAATTAGTTTAGTTATTGGTCCAAAATCTTGTGGCGTTTTGATAATTTCTAATATCTTAACTTGCTTAAACCAATCCGGTATTACATAAGCCGATTGCGTACGCCTTGATATCTCAGGAATGCATAAATAGATTTTATCCGGCCGCACTGACTGATCAAGAATGCTCTTAAGCATAACGTCAATATGCGAAATACGCTCAGGAATAGTTGTGAACGTAACAACTACTCGATCCTTGCAGATAACACGTGGAATATTCTGTAATCGCCTCAAGTAATAACTCAGTGGATAGGTACATAACTTATAATAGCGTATACGGAACAAAATCAAGTTGATTAATTTTAACATATTATTTTTTAATTTTTGATTGTATCACCAGCAACTTCCCATTCCAACGCAATCCTAACATTTTCAACGGCTGCTGTTTTTGAGAATAAATTTTATATCTCACGTTAAAATCTTTTAAATATTTAGCAAGAATATCCGTAGCCCCCATGAACTCTGATTTATGCTTCTTAAAACGGCCGAGGGATAATGGCCTAGAATCTGGACGATAATACTTAACTGATCCAACCCACAATGGTGAGTTAATATCGCTTAAAGTAATGCCTGGTTCCCACAACTGCAACACTACTATGGTATTATCTTGATTAGTTTCCTTGGTCAGCAATAACACAGAATGTTTATTGTGATAAAGCTGTGGAAAAATTGGTAAATGATAAATAGCTGATGGATCGAATAAACCCTTAATAATATTTATAGAGATAATTTTTTCTGGCTGGATATTCCAACCTTGTTTTAGCAAACTTTGTTTAATTATTTCAATATCCCCCACCCACTCAATATTTAAAGCTTCAATTGCATCACCAAAGCGATTAAGTCGATATAGCGGGGCCACTATTGGCATTTGCTTAAAAGTAACAACAGTCTTAGGCCAAATTAAAGCATATTCTTCAATCTGCTTGTGAAAACTGATCGCACTACAAGCAAACCATATCGAAATAAAAATGCTTATCGCAGTCAGAGTAATTTTCTGTGCAGGAAAATGTAAGTAGTGACGTCGCCGATAAGAAATTGTTGCTAAGAGGACTATTCCCAAACCAACAAAAAAACTACCAATAACATCAGTCAACCAATGCACTCCTAAATAAAGACGTGTCAATGCTATCAACGCTACTAGTATTCCAGATATAATATACGGTATGCGCTTGTCTTGCTTTTTTGATTCGCGCGCAATAACTACTGCTAAAAAACCATAAAAAGCTAAACCCAGCGCAGTATGTGCACTGGGAAACGACGAAGCATACTTTTCGTATAAAACCTCACCTGGTCTTGGCAAATACAGCAAAAATTTTGCTCCACCAACCATGATAACACTTATTACCATAACACCAAACCAATGCGCAGCAATATACCAATAGCGTTTCCACAAAAGCCATATTAAAAATAATCCAGATGCAATCGCAAGCACTGTGCTATCACCCATCAATGTTATTATTATAGCCAGGTGATCTAAGTTTAGTGAACGTAAGCCACTTAATAAATAATAGACTGGCTTATCTAAACCAGTTAAAAAACCATGAGATAATACTTGAGATAAAACTAAAAAAAATAAAACAAAAGTAAAAATAGCAATAATGAACAAAAATAACTGTTGATGATTATTAGGTCTTCTTGGATCAGACAAAAATTCTGTAAACCATCCAGTGGCTTTGTGTTTTTGACAGTACTTCCAGATTATCGTTACGTAATAGTCAATTGCTTTCCAAACCTGCTTAAAAAAGTGGTGCGCCAACCACCCCACCAACCAAAGCGCAATAATTGCTAAAAACACACACAGGGTAAATTTAGCTGCGACTTTTGGTGGCAGCTCTAATGACAACGCTCCAAGCAGCACACCTGGAACAATGTAACCAATTGCCCAAATTATAGCTGATGGTATTGCTGCAAACGAAAATCGAATAAATGGCATTTTCAGCATGCCGGCAGTCATCGGAATTACCACACGCACCAGCATAACAAAACGCCCTAGAAATACGCTTTTTCCACCATGAGCACGAAAATATTTTTCACCCTGCTCTAATAATTTTGGCCATCTAGTAAAAGGCCATATCCGATGGATACGATCCTGAAA
Source organism: bacterium (assembly GCA_037142515.1). Lineage (GTDB taxonomy): Bacteria > Pseudomonadota > Gammaproteobacteria > UBA9339 > UBA9339 > JBAXAM01. Next base: position 31,423 of record JBAXAM010000009.1, read on the forward strand.
ATAAATACCTATGAAGTAACCAACGAAATCACCGATAATAGCACCAATAATGGCACACAAAAAAGTACTGCCCGGAGGAACTGCATTTGAGCCTATCAAAAAACCAATAGTTGGCACAATAATCGCACCCGGCAAAATAGCACCTGCAGGCGTTGTTTCTAAAAACATAATAAAAAAAGCAATAATACCTGAAGTATACGGGTGAACATGAAAAAAAGTAATCAATGGCTGAATGCTGAAATCACTAAAATTTATCATAATATTGTATTGCTCCACATCAGAATATAATCGTATATAGCAAAAATAAAATTAGCGCGCTGATTATTTTGCAAAGCTACTAGGGGCTGCGAAGCTATTGTTTTGCCATCAAGCATAATATTTAAAGTGCCATAAGTCAGACCTTTGATAATAGGAGCTTTTAGATTATTACCCATGTCTGCTTTGGCTTTAAGGTTGGAATGCTGGCTAGCTGGCAGGGTAATATAAAAATCATTTTTTAATCCAAAACCAGCAGTTTTTTCTTTGCCAAGCCATACGCGCGACGCAACTAGCTTAGTGTTGGCCGTAAACAGTTTGCGTGTTTCAAAAAACCGAAAGCCGTAATTTAACAGAGCTTCACTATATTTGGTGCGAGCCTCATCACTTTTTGCACCTAAAATTACAGAAATTAACCGCATACCACCACTACGTACTGCAGACACTACCAAGCAATACCCTGCATCGTTAGTGTGTCCCGTTTTGAGACCATCAACTGAAGAATCCCTCCATAGTAAACGATTGCGATTAGGTTGTTTAATACCATTATAAGTCATCCAGCGCTCTTTAAACCACGGATAATACTCTGGAAAATTTGCAATCCAAGCCTTAGATAAAGCAGACAAGTCTCGAGCAGTACTATAATGCGAATTACTTGGTAGGCCATTGCTATCGGTAAAATTAGTGTTATCCATACTCAATTTCAGCGCTGTTTGATTCATAAGACTGACAAAACTTTGCTCAGAACCAGCAAGATGCTCTGCTATAGCCACAGTGGCGTCGTTACCAGAAGCAGTTGCAATTCCGCTAATCAAGTCTTGTACCGACACAGCTGTCCCAGCCTTAATAAACATGCGCGAACCACCAAAGCCGGCACGCCAAGCTTCTTCACTAACATTTACCATGTCGGTAAGATGTGTTTGCCCAGTTTTTAAAGCCTGTGCTATTAAATACAAAGTCATTACTTTTGTTAAACTCGCTGGCGCCAAGTGTTGATCAGCATTTTTTTCAGCGACAGTATAACCACTATTAGCATCGATTAAGATATACGCTTTAGCGTCAAAGTTTGGCGGCGCTGGAATAAGTGCAAATGCACCTTGCCCAAAACAAAGTAAAGAAAAAACAATAATTAATGACAATCTAGCCAACATGGAATTTCTCCGAATTCGAGTTATAAAACTTAACGCATTCTAACATAACGAACTTTAAATTCTAGTTGGTATAATTGACAAGGTGATGTAAAAGTGTTACGCTGCGTCTTTATCAAGTACATAAGAGGTGTATATTATTATGTTAACGAAAAACCCAAGAATCAATGTAACTTTTGAAGAAACAACTGCGGGACTACTTGCGCATTTAGCGCAACAAGAAAATAAATCTGTTGCAAGTCTTGTCCGCGAACTAACTCTTTACTCGTTAGAGATGCGCGAGGACTTATACCTGTCAAAAGTAGCCGAAAAATTAGATAAAGATAATGCCAAAACTTATAACCACCACGAAGCATGGAAATAAAATATCAAGTTCTTTACATAGAAGAGGTAGTCCGCAAACATATTCCAGCTCTTTCATCGAGTGCTAAATCTACCATCAAGCGCTCTATTGAAGAACGCTTGATGGTAGATCCAGTCGGTTTTGGCAGGCCACTGCGTTATAGTCTTGCAGGTCACAGGCGATTACGCGTCGGTGATTACCGTATTGTTTGTCGTATTGAAGCTAAAACAAATACGGTTACCGTTGTTGCTATAAAACATCGTAAAGATGTGTATAAATAATGAACAATAGCCCACTACTATCTGACAACCAAGAAAATAGACGAAAAGTTCTTAAAAAGATATGGAAGAAGTCGCACCTGGATTTTTTGCTTTTGGTTGGAGTGCTTATACTCGCGACATTTGGTTTTGGAATTCTTTATAGTGCCGGCAATCAGAGTTTAGCATTGCTGCAACACCAGGTACTAAGTTTTATTTTAGCCTTTGCAGCCATGTGCTTGTTTGCTCAAATCCCAACCTACCGTTACCAGTCTTTGGTGCCATGGGTTTACAGTGCAGTGTTGTTGCTGCTAGTTGCAGTAATAAGCGTTGGGGTCATTAATAAAGGAGCACAGCGCTGGCTAAACCTTGGTATATTACGCTTTCAACCATCAGAAATTATGAAGCTTGTTGTGCCAATGATGTTGTCATGGTATTTACGCAACAAAAACTTTCCACTACACACAAAAGATCTATTTGTTTGTTGCTTGATTGTTGCTCTACCTGTATTAATAATTGCTAAACAACCTGACTTGAGCACTGCTATATTAGTTGCCGCAACAGGAGCATTTGTGTTACTACTAGCCGGCATTACCTGGAAACTTATTATCGGAATTGCCGCCATAATAGCCGTCGCAATTCCTATTGTCTGGCACTACTTTATGCATGCATACCAAAAAGCACGCCTATTTACTTTTCTATCTCCAGAACATGATCCATACGGTAGTGGCTATAATATTATTCAATCAAAAATTGCAATTGGTTCAGGGGGTTGGTTTGGCAAAGGTTGGCTTTTGGGATCACAAGCACATTTACAGTTTTTACCAGAACACGCTACTGATTTTATTTTTGCCGTGTGTGGTGAAGAATTTGGTTTTATTGGCTGTATTTTATTGCTTGGGATTTTTCTTTATATTGTTGGGCGAGGCTTATACCTCAGTGTGTGCGCACAAGACACTTTTACACGGCTACTTGCTGGCAGCTTAAGCATATCTTTCTTCGCTTCTTTTTTTATAAACATTTGTATGGTCGTTGGAATTTTACCAGTTGTTGGCTTACCATTACCACTAGTTAGCTACGGAGGCAGCTCATTAGTGATTTTCATGTCTGGTTTTGGAATAATTATGTCAACACGGACACACCGCAAATTGATTGGTGCTTAAGATTATGGATGATACTTCAAAAAATGCTGCAGAGTTACATTTGCTTGGTGTTTCGCTTGCAAAGCAACACAAATATGAAGACGCTATTTTGCAATATCAGCAAGTACTGCAATTAAATCCTGACAGCCCAGCAACCCACAATAACATGGGTAATGTTTTATATAGGCTCGGTAGGCTACAAGAAGCAAAAAAGCATTATTACGAGGCAATTCGTCTTGAACCCGGGTATGTTGATGCACACTGCAATTTAAGTTTTGTTTTAATCAAGCAAAATCTAAATCAGGAGGCGATCACACATTTAGAAACAGCGATACAGATACAGCCAAACTATGATCTACCGCACCAACAGTTAGCCCATTTGCTGCAACTACAAGGAACACTGGATAAGGCCATCTACCATTATCAAATATCTTTAAAAAACAATGACAATAATATTTTGGCCCATCACAACCTGGGGGTGATTTTAACCAATGGTGGAAAATACGAAAAAGCAATACCTCATTTTAAAAGAGTATTAGACTTGCAGCCACAGCACATAGAGGCGCTACACAATTTGGGATCGATTTTTTTGCTACAAAAAAAGCCAATTGAAGCATTACCATATTTCTTGCAACTGGCTGGATTAACACAAGACTTTGATGCTTACTATAATATCGGCGTAATTTATATGGATTTATCGCGATTTGATGACGCAATTATTTATTTTGACGAAGCAATAAAGATACGGCCAGATGATTTTTCTGTATACGTAAACTTGGGGACAATTTACTTACGCCGCCAAAATTTTGCTGAAGCAGAAAAATACTATACCCAGGCTCACCGCTTACGGCCAGACAGCCAAGAAACATCTTATATTTTAGCAGCACTGCAACAAAAAAATAATTTAAAGTGCGCCCCAGCAGAGTATGTTCAACATCTCTTTGACCAGTATGCCCCCTACTTTGAGCAACATTTAAAACTACTAGATTATCAAGTACCTGAATGCTTGTTTAATATCGTTCAAACCGTAGTTGACCCCAAAGGATGCTGCGGTTGTTCTTTAAAAATTTTAGACTTGGGTTGTGGTACTGGCATGTGCGGGACCAAGTTTAAGCAAATAGCTCAAGAACTTATTGGAATTGACCTTTCAACAAAGATGTTAGAGCTTGCTCGGCAAAAAAATGTATATAGCGACCTCAAAAACATTACTATCGAGGATGCTATAGTTGCATTTTCTGACATAGATTTAATAATAGCAGCAGAGTCCTTTGTGTATTTTGGAGCACTTGAAAAAATTTTTACCGGCTGTTATAACACACTTAAGCCAGGAGGATTTTTTGCTTTTACTGTTGAGAAGACCGACCAATACCCCTATACACTTCAACGCTCTGCTAGGTTTGCTCATGCTGCAGAATATATTAAAAAAACAGCATCCAAAAACGGGTTTATAATATTGAAATTAAATGAAATTATCCTAAGAAAACATTATAATACGGTTATCAAAGGTTATGTTTTTGTGCTTCAAAAGTCAGCTAATTAACTTATTCATATAAACACTATAACTATTTGTTTGTACAAATAATTATAGTGTCAGATAAGTGCCAATGTCTTTTTTAGATGGCGTTTTCCTAAACATATGTTACACTGCCCCCTATATGCACTATCATAAATTTCGCACATGTCGCAACTGGACAGTAGCAGGGGTATTTGTTTTCTGTTTGACACAATTGAGCGGTTGTAGTTTCATTGGAATCGGCCACAAAGAGGTCGATGGCATCCCTAGTGTTGATATAGACGCCTCTAAAATTGCTGACGCTGTTCCCAGATCAGAACCATATCACCCATACGGCACCAAAGATTATGTTGTTGGCGGCCGTCGCTACCACGTACTAAAAAGCTCAAAAGGCTACGTCAGAACTGGTAACGCTTCGTGGTACGGCACTAAATTTCACGGCAACAGTACTTCAACACAAGAGCGTTATAATCTATATGGAATGACAGCCGCAAGCACCGAGCTACCGCTTCCCTCTTACGTCCAGGTAACTAATCTGCGCAATGGCAAACATATTGTTGTTAGGGTTAATGATCGCGGACCGTTTCATTCCAAACGCATATTAGATTTATCTTATGCAGCAGCCAAAAAACTTGATTTCGTAGATAGTGGCACCGCGCCAGTCAAGATCGTGGGTATTGACCCTAAAACTTGGAACAAAGGCTCTCAGGCCAAAAAAATCTATTTACAGGTAGGTGCGTTTTCCCAGCTTGATAATGCCAAGCAACTATCCACTAAGATAGCAAAGCTTACCGACAAACCAACCAGTATTGATCACAGCAATAGTTTATACCGAGTACACGTCGGACCAATAGCATGTGAAACGCAGGGAAATAAACTCAAGCACCGTCTAGAAGAAAACGGGTTTAACAAAGTTGTTGTTGTTACCAAATGATACCGTATAATTAGCCCTAATTTAATCTGGCTTTAATGGAGAAAAATACCTATGGCTTCCGATCCATCATTGTGGAGTTTTGTAGCAAATGCAAGTTTAATAGTAAAAACAGTGATGCTGCTTTTATTAGCTGCATCAATCTGGTCTTGGACAATAATCTTCCAGCGTTGGTTTTTTTTGAAAGATGCACACTCGTCTGTCAAAAAATTTGAAGAGCACTTTTGGTCAGGTAACGAACTGCACAAGTTTTACCAAGAATTAAATGCACGCCACGATGATTTACATGGGCTAGAACTAATTTTTTATGCGGGATTTAATGAATACACGCGTTTGAGCAAACAACAAGCAGCAAAACCAGACGCGATTGTCAAAGGCGCAGAGCGCGCTATGCGGGTTGTACTTGCCCGTGAAATTGCAAGCTTAGAGCATCATTTATCGTTTCTTGCTACAGTCGGTTCAACCAGTCCATATGTTGGTTTATTTGGTACTGTTTGGGGAATTATGACTTCTTTTCGCGCTCTCGGAGGAATGCAACAAGCAACTATGGCAATGGTGGCCCCTGGAATTTCTGAAGCATTAATTGCAACAGCTATGGGTCTATTTGCAGCGATTCCAGCGGTTATAGCATACAACCGCTATGCCAACGAGGTAGAACAACTTACTAATATTTATGATACCTTTAAAGAAGAGTTTTCAAGTATTTTGCATAGGCAAATGTTTTAAATTTTATTTAAATTTCAAATGTTAAAACGAAAACGCCATCGCCAACTTGCTGAAATTAATGTAGTACCATACATTGACGTAATGTTGGTGTTGCTCGTTATTTTTATGGTAACAGCGCCGCTTTTATTTCAAGGTGTTAGCGTTAATTTACCAACCGCAAATGCAAAACCAGTTGACGCCAAACCACTAGAACCCATAGTTGTATCGATTGATGCCAACTGTAATTATTTTTTAAATATTGCACCACAACCGACAAAGCCTATTTCAGCACAAGATTTGTCTAATAAGGTTACGCAAGCAATATCGCCCTCGCCCCAGCGCCAGGTTTTGCTCAAAGGAGATAAAAATATTGACTATGGCAGAATCATGCAAGCGATGGTACTACTACAACAAGCGGGAGCACAAAGCATTGGACTAATCACTCAACCCGCTAATTCTAAATTTTAATAAAAAATACTTTATAATAAGCAGTCATTGTGATATATATTAAAAAAAATTAGCTAAAAACAACATAATTAATGTGAGAAAAAAATGCGCATTTTACTTGCTGAAGATGATGAATTACTTGGTGATGGTATACGTTCTGGCTTAATTCAGTACCAATATAATGTCAACTGGGTAAAGAACGGTATGGCTGCGTGGACTTCTCTGCAATCAGAGCATTTTGATATGGTAATTTTGGATCTTGGGTTACCAAAGCTCTCTGGTGAAGAACTTTTGAAAAATATGCGATCGAAAAACATTGATACCCCCGTCGTAATCTTAACCGCCCGTGATAGCACTACTGATCTTATCAAGGGGTTAGATACCGGAGCGGATGACTATGTTGTTAAACCATTTGATTTAGAAGAATTATGCGCGCGTATTCGTGCCATACAAAGACGTATTTCATCCCGCGCTGAACCAACTATAACTGTTGGTGATATTGCTTTGGACCCAGCAACAAGATTGGTTTTTAAAGCTGGGCAGATGGTAGAATTATCGCGTCGCGAGTTTGTATTGCTGCAAATGTTAATGGAAAATGTCGGGCGCGTGCTTTCAAGAGAACAAATTACCCAGAGTTTATATGGCTGGAGTGACGATATTGACAGTAATGCTCTTGAAGTGCATGTCCACAATTTACGTAAGAAATTTGGTAGTGACACAATCGCCACCGTTCGCGGTGTTGGGTATATGTTGACCAAATTAAATAAGGCATAATTTTCTTATCGTATCCTTAGCAAAATCCATTAAAAAATTACCCACAAAATCTGTGGATAACTCTGTGGGTATTTTATGCAGCTGATCTCGTAAATGTTGAAGATATTGACTTCTCAACAAATTGAGCAAATTTTGATCCAAAAAAATCTTATTTTTTATCATATAGTTACATAACCTTTTGAAAAATCATTGCGTTACCTAAAAAAGAGGTTTTAAAATTTTCAAATAAGCCAGGGGCTGTGCAAAAAATGCAAAAAGAATCAATCATACTTACCCCAAATCATCGCCTTGCCCGCCACCTAGAAAGCCTAACTAGTTGGCACGGCGAAAAAATTTTACCGCTCTCTACCTGGCTGATAAATTGTTGGCAAGAATATGCTGCTGCCCCACAGATATTATTAAACTCACATCAAGAGCAATTGCTATGGCAACTAGTCATAGAAGAAACTTTAGGAAAAAATTTTAGTAGCATTACTGATACCGTAATAAAAGCACATGAATTATTAGTAAATTGGCAAATAGACATTGCAAGTTTGACTGATTACGAATCAGAAGATGTGAGTGTTTTCAAAATATTATATAACAAATTTAAAGAACAATGTAAGAAAAAAAAATTAATTATGGCTTGCCAGCTTCCATCACTGCTCATACCCTACTTGCAGCACTATAATACAAAAATCACATTTACTAGTTTTAATGAGTACTCACCACAGCTAAAATTACTTATTAGCGCTCTTAAAAAATCAAATTGTATTATTTGTCATAATGATCCCAATAACTATAAAAATTCTACGTACAAAAAAATAAGTTTTGCTAAACAGCATGATGAAATTACCACAATTGCTCGCTTTGCTAAGCAACTCATTAGTCATGACCCCAAAGTAACTATTGGCATTGTGGTGCCGAATTTAACAGCTTTGCGATCTAAAATTATAAGAATCTTTAATGACGTTTTGGGAAATACTGAAAATATTAATATTTCTGCCGGAACTGTTTTTAGCTCTCAACCAATCATAAGTCATGCACTAGAGTTACTCAGCTTAAAAGCAACTAACAAAATTCTACTGTCGCCATATATCCATGGAGCAGAAGCAGGAAAATCAAATCAAGCTTGTATAAACGTATTACAAAAAGAGCAAGATCATTACGCACAAGTAAAAAACAAAAAACTAGATAATTCTGATTGGGCAAAAACATTTGCCCAAATTCTTCAGACCTTTGGGTGGCCTGGTGAGAATAATTTAAACAATACTGAGTCGACAGCTATAGAGCGCTTTACTAAACTTCTGCAAGAACTGACAACCACTAACTTGATCGCAGAAAAAACCTCATATACTCAAGCATTACAAACTCTGCACCATATGGCAGATCATACAATATTTCAATCAGAGCACGAAACCGAAAGCCAAATAAACGTTTTGGGAACTCTTGAAGCAGCTGGTATTAATTTCGATTATTTATGGGTTATGGGGCTAGATCAAGAAAGCTGGCCGACCACCCAAGCTCCAAACCCATTTATTCCAATTAAGATACAAAAAAAGCTTTCTCTACCACACTCTTCGGCTGAACGTGAATTATATTTTTGCGAAACACTGACTAACCGCTTTAAGCGCAGCGCTAAAAACATTTTTTTTAGCTACGTAAACCAAATCGAAGATCATTCTATCGAACCAAGCACCTTAATCGCGGACATTCCAGAAATTTCAGTGGATAACCTAGATTTGGCTGCGTTTATAGAACCAGCTAAAAAAATTTACTCAAACCAAAGAACAATAAAAAAATTAGACGACGATTATTTCTTGCCATTTGCTTCAGATGAATTAATTCATGTCCATGGTGGCAGTAGACTTATAGAACTACAATCACTCTGCCCTTTTCGTGCATTTGCAGAATTTCGTTTAAGAGCAAAAGAATCCAAACAGCTTGAACTTGGTATAAATAAGCTAAAACGTGGCATATTAGTTCATACAACGCTAGAAAATTTTTGGCAAAAAGTAGAAACGCATCAAAACTTATGCTCGCTCAATCCTGAAACCTTAAAAAAACTCATTAAAGAAAGCGTGGGATATGCTTTAAGCAAAGAAAATATACCACAAACATTACACTCACTTGAACAAAAATGCCTAATCCGGCTATTAAGTAGTTGGCTAGAAGTTGAAAAAAGCAGACCTCCATTTCAAGTGATGGCAACAGAAAAAACCATAGAAACTACTATTGGTCCGCTACAAATTAAACTACGGATTGATCGTATTGATAAACTTGCGAATGGCAATTTATTACTAATCGATTATAAAACTGGTAAAAAGCTACCAATCGCTTTTGACTGGTTTGGCAAACGACCAAAAAACCCGCAACTGCCACTATATTGTGTGGCGGTTGATAACGCTCAAGGCTTTGCTTTTGCACAGATCAATATAGAATCTATTAAATTTAAAGATATAAGTTTAGATGAATTTGCTTTTGGAATGCAGGCACCTGTAAATTGGCATGAACTAATTACCCACTGGCGCGAAATTTTAAATGATTTGGCCAAAGATTTTGTATCTGGAAACGCTCGCCCAGAACCGCTATCTCCTCAAGTATGCAAACAGTGTGAATTTGGATTGATTTGTAGATATACTTGTTAAAAATCACTAAAGGGTTAAATAAATAAAATGCATAAAGCTCTAGCTTTAGTTTCTGGCGGTCTTGATTCTATGCTTGCAGCTAAACTTATTATAGAACAAGGCGTGCACGTTGAAGGTATTAATTTTTTTACTGGTTTTACCGGTGATCACTGCTATTGTTTTAAACAGTTGGAAAAAGAAGCGCGTAATGCTACATGGGTTTGTAAGCAGCTAGGAATAAAACTGCACGTTATAGATATTGTTTCTGAGTTTAAGCCAGTATTATTAAACCCAAAATATGGCTATGGAGCTAATCTTAACCCATGCCTTGATTGCAAGCTATTCATGATTTCCAAAGCAAAAGAATGGATGCAGCAACACGGTTTTGATTTTTTGATTACTGGTGAGGTCTTGGGGCAAAGACCAAAATCACAGCGTAAAGACACCCTACCACTAGCAACTGAAATGACTGATGATCGCATTGTCCGCCCTCTTTCCGCCAAACTTCTACAAACAACATTGCCCGAACGCAACGGCTGGATTAATCGTGAATTGTTATGCAGCTTTAGTGGTCGCAGCCGTAAACCGCAAATTGAACTAGCCGCGCGATTTGGTTTTAAAGAATTTCCGCAGCCGGCCGGCGGATGCGTACTAACTGATGAAAATTTTTGCAAACGCTTGCAAGATTTGCTAGATCACCGCCCAAACAAAAACTATAGTTTAGATGACATTTTATTACTGCGTGTTGGCAGACACTTAAGAATTAATCCCAATTTAAAAATTATCGTCGGTCGTGATGAGATCGAAAATAATTTTCTAACCAAGTATCAAAATAAACACGTTTTACTCCAAAGCATTAGTCATCCGGGAGCGTTAGTGCTACTAGATGGCGAATCCGATACCGACACTATCCAATTAGTTGCACGTTTAGCTGCCTATTTCAGCAAAGGCCGAAATGCTGAAACAGTAAACATAGCTGTAAAAAAGCCTCTAGAAAACGAACAAACTATAACTGCAATGCCACTGCCACCAAAAGAGATTTCAGCGCTCTGATTTTAAGCGTTTTTTTTGACATTTAGAGCGTATCGTGTAAACTTCTCATATCTATGGAATAGAAGGGAATGCAAAATGGAAAGAGCACCGTTTTCGTACCGCAAACTCACCGCTGTATCTATAATTGTTGCTTTTGCTCTGCTCGATACGCCCACATCATTTGCTGATGAACCAAATGGTTGGGTCACTATGGACGATAACGTGTGGACTTCAGACTTCACACCGACTTATAATCCAGCATACTTCGGGACCAACAGCGGACTCTACCTTAGCGGCACCAAATCATTATCTACACAACCTTATGTCACGGAAATCGGTACAACATCAGGTGATGTTGTTTTTAGTGGTAATGCTAGTGGTGCAATCGGTAACATTACTATTGGAAAATTTATCAGCGATAGGCATGGAACAACCAACGTTGTTATTGGAGGCGCCCCCACTGCTGGTACTGCAGCAGCTGTATACTTTTCCGATACGTCAGCAGATAGTAGCAACATAACATACGATGACACCACTCAGATAACTACACACCCAACAAATCCGAATACAGGTAACCATTATAACACTACGAGTACTACTCTATACATTACGAGCCAAACCAACCTAAAGAATTCAGAAGTAATCTATTTTGACTCAGGGAATACAACGCTTGATATTTCTAATGTAGCTGGTAACTCATCAACTATTAAAAGCATAAGTAGTGCCTACAGTGACAGTTATGTTAACCTGGGTACTAAAACACTGAAGTTATCGAATGCAGATGATGATACATTGATAAAGCAACTTTTTTTCTGTAAATATGTTTAAACTTCTAGCCCTTTTAA
>JBAXAM010000010.1:0-37266 GCA_037142515.1 bacterium
TTAAAAGGGCTAGAAGTTTAAACATATTTACAGAAAAAAAGTTGCTTTATCCTTTGCATAGTATCTTCTCAATACTAAAGAGAATTCATTAAAGGTAGTAGTAGGGTATCTATGCCAACCAAAAAGACCGCTGCGTGTTGTTTGGGCTATTTTTTTAAAAAACTGCACAGTTTTATCGAATCCATATCGTATAATATGATCTATAAACCATGCTGTGTGAAAACCACAATCATTAATTGCTTGCCGTGTTTGGCCACCGGCAATATCGATTATGTCTGTATTTTGTAGACCTAATTCGTTAGCAGCTTTCTTCAGTTCTCCAAGTAAGCTTGATGCTGATTCTTTTGAATTATAATATGCAATCTTAATATTTCCTTTAGCATCTCTGTGTATGGCTATCGTAAAAATATGGCCTCTATAATATACTGGCATGATAACGGTATGTTCTTCTGTCTTTTTTTGTAAGTTTTTTATGGCTTCTTTAACAGTATTCATTGAGAATGGTATCGAAAACACCATAAGTGGCTGTACACTGACATTAGTGTGACCGTTAGCAATAAGGTTTACAAAGCGTACCAACAACGTTTGTTCAAACAGCATTGTGGTCATTGGCGTAGTTAATGTTGCATAACTATCATCAGATTCTGAAGGAAAAAAGTGTCGATAAAGGGCGCTAAATCCATATTTAAAAAACGACTGGTAGTTCTCAAGTAGTTTACCAGCAATGCCGAGGCCAAGTATAACCCCACTTATATTGCCAGACTGAAAATCAGTAGCCATAAAACGGTAACCAGGGCCATATTTGTTACCATCATCGCTACCACCACCACCACCACTACTACCACTGTCACTGCCACCATTTCCAATATCACTACTTTCGTTATTGTCCGGTATTACCTCATCTGCAACACTATCCCAGCTGCTACCTGTTCCACCGCCAGTGCTTTTACCAGTAGCGGCTGGTTTTTCTTCTTTTTTCGGTGCTTGTTGAGTGTTATCCGACTCTACTTTCCCTACTTTCGATAAATCATGCTTGATCACACAGAGCTCTGGCGGAAGATACTCACTATGTGTCTGAGGAGAATTTTCAAAGATTTTGCTTGTCACTTCATTTAAGTGTATAGGAGCCCAGGCTTCTTTCTTTGCATCATAATAGGAATATTCATTGTTATTGGTATTAACCAAAACAAAGACATTATCTTTTGAAAAAACCATGACATCATTATTTTTATCTGGAGCAGTAGTTTGGTCGAGCTGTTGATTTTGGTTTATTATTTTACGTTCACAATTTTTAGCGAAGTCAGTGGCCGTAGTTTCTTTAGCAGTTTGCACAAAACTATCGCTATAGGTAGATCTTTTAGCCATCTCTGCAATGCTTATATGAAACAGTTCATCAATATTATTGGGTTCTTTATTTTTATTATCTTGTTGAGGCTGTGATTGAGTTTGTTTGCTACGAGTTTTCGTGTTTCTCATTTTCATGAGACGCTTGAAATATAGATAAGCTTCAGTATAATTTGTTCTAGCCTTAGCTTTTTCTTCTTTTTCTTCTTTTTTTTGTTGTTCCTTTTGCTGTTCTGTTTTTTTGTCGCTATGGTTATTATCATAGGAGGCGGGATTAGGTGCTGTGATGGGTTTTGGCTCTCCAGATGAAGAGCTGCCTCCTCCGCAGCCACAAACTAGCGCAGAGATAAAAAATATCATTAGCAGCGTTTTTGCCTTTACCATATAGCTTTTCTACTCCATTTTTTGTGTTAAGACACGGAAGAAATACAATTTGTATATTATTTTTATACCAAATTTCTCAAATAAAGTATTAAGGCAGGCTTAAGCTACATTAAGGGAAGCTTAAGCCTGCCTTATTGTTTCTCAGCGCGTTGCTGGAATGTGTGTTTAAACAGGATGGATTTGAGGCAAAAACAAGTGTACATTTCAGCTTTTTATGACATAATGATCGCATGAACACTATAACTACAGTAGATGCACGAGAAAACTTTTCTGAACTAATTAACCGTGCTGCTTATGGGAAAGAACGTATAATTTTATCAAGGCGTGGTAAAAATCTTTTGGCTTTAGTGCCCTTGGAAGATTTACGCATAATAGAGCTGGCAGAGGATTTGTCTGATATTGCAGATGCAGAAACTGCTTTGAAGGAATATAAAAATGGAAGAGTAGTGTCGTTGGTTGACATAGAAAAACGCTTGGGTAAAAATAGATGAGCTACAGCATCGTTTTTACTGCTAGTGCTGATAAACAGCTACAAAGATTCGCCACTGGCGTTCAAAAGCTTCTTGTAAAGAAAATAAAAAACCTATTAGATGTAACTCAAAAAAACAATAACGTAAAAAAATTATTTGGTGCTTCTGATCTTTATCGCTTGAGAATGGGTGATTATCGCGTTATATACCAAATAAGGAAGCAAGAGTTAATTATTTTAGTGTTAAAAGTTGGGCACAGAAAAGATGTTTATAAGAAAGATTTAACTTAACTTTTCGATAACAAAGCATCCATGTCAATGCCAAAATCTTCTAGATAATTAGAAAAGTTTTTCCAAAGTATATTGTCACTATCTTGGCTAAAAGATTTGGCATAACACTTCAAAATTGGTATGTATTCAGATTGTTTTAGTACAGCTAAAATTTTGTTTGCTTTGTCGCGATCGTTTTGGTTATTGTAACTACAAGATTGGAACAAGATTGCGGTTAATAGCGCTACTTTTGCTGCGCGACGTGCCGGGTCAGTTGAACTTAAACTTTGTAAACAAAAACTCAAACCTCTGTTCTTATTCCATTCTACCCATGCGTTATAAAAGTACATTGCTTCTTGTTCGCAAACCTCGGGGTTATTACCGCATTCCTCATGCAATAATAAAAACATGAGTGCAGGAACAACGGCTTCGGCGTTTGCCCAGGAGCAATTACCGGTTTTTTGCGGTGGTAAATGCAAGGTGCTTTTTGGTTGTAATCCCAAATGACTGGCCAAACCACTATCGATAAATTCTGGGTGTTGACGTTTGTATAAAAGCTCACGACAAAGTGTTTTTGTTAAACGTGTTGGGTGACGCATTTCGTAATAAATGACAGTTCCATGTTCAACGCCATATGCACCGCGATCACAACGAACAAACCAGTCATGATATTTAATTAGAGTGATGGCGTGGCCACCAAAAGAAATCGGCAAAATTAAAGGATTTGTTTCTAAAAGAGAATTTATTTTATTTAAGAAGTGATCAATGTTGATTAGATAATTTTGTAGCTGAATTAGGTCTATCGAAGCTTGCAGGGCGTGCATAATTATATCTAGTTTAGAAAAATATTTTCGTAGTTTCTTTGCACCAAAATTATTTCTAAAATTGTGCAGCGAATTGGCAACAATTTCTAGGGTAAAACGTAGATAAAATCCCTCTAATTCGACTTCAATAAAAGTATTGTTAGTATCGACAATATCAACACGACCTTCAAGTTCGAAGCTATGGCCTAACAGTTTCGCATTTAAAAAATCTTGAGCAAAATCAAGGTTGGCGCTAAAAGAAGTTAGTAATTTTTTAACGTCTTGTTGTTTTTTCAGCAGCGGCATAACCAGCACTGGTTGGGAGCCGCTCGAGTAGGCGTTTGGGTTCGCACCATGTTTTAGGCATAATTGAGATAATTCAAGATTGTTATTGTCTGCGGCCCAAAATAATGCTGTTCTACCGGTTAAATCTGGAAAATCAACTTTAGCTCCAGCATCCAGTAATATTTTTGCTTTTGCAGTGCTATTAATGATAGCAGTCTGGATTAAGGGGGTATAACCATACTCGTCAACCACGTCAAGCTCAGGTTTGGATTTTAGAAGGTTGATTACTTCTTGATCAGATCCATAAATTATTTTTTTTGATAAAGACATAAAAATTCCGTGTTTTAATTTGTCTTAATAAGGCCGTAGCTCTGGCTTTATAGTATGCTTTTGTTGATGTCGCATTTGTAATTCATTACCAAGCTTTAAATCCAGTTTATGTTGCAATTCATTTTTTAATTCGTCTTTACGTTCATTTGCTTCATCCAAAGTTCTCGCATCTTCAACTATAGTAGAGGCCAAGTCAGATGGTGCTCCAATTGGAACTTCAGCTAAAAATGGATGCTCTTCAAACATTTTATTAGATGGTGCTCCAGAGCCTGAGTCTTCATCATCTTCGTGATAGGCACGGCGTGGTGCAACTTTGCCCAAACGGCGATACCATTCGGCTAAAAGTTCGCCAAGTTGTTCCTTGTATTTTGCTGGGATACGCTTTGACATTCTATAATTCTATAATACTTTGATTTAATATGCACAAAATATTATAATCGAGATTATGAATTGGTTTAAACGTCTAATTACTACCAAAATTTACACTGAGCAGTCAAAGCGCAAGGGAATTCCAGAAGGTGTGTGGACTAAATGCAATTCTTGCAACGCAATTCTTTACCATGCTGAGTTAGAACGTAATTTGTTTGTGTGCCCTAAATGTAGTTATCATATCCGTATTACAGCCAGACAGCGAATTGATTTGTTTTTAGATGCTGCAGCACGGATAGAGCTAGCTTGCGATATTGAATCAGTTGATCGTCTTAAATTTAAAGACACAAAGAAGTACAAAGATAGACTAGCTGATGCACAGAAAGCGACGGGGGAAAAAGACGCCATAATTATAATGAAAGGTACAGTTAAAAACATCCCCTTAATTGGTGCCTTTTTTGACTTCAGCTTTATTGGTGGTTCAATGGGAGCAGCTGTTGGTGAGAGATTTGTACAAGCAATTGATGCTTGTTTAGCCGAGCGCTTGCCGCTTGTATGTTTTTCTGCTAGTGGTGGTGCGCGGATGCAAGAGGGTCTGATTTCTTTAATGCAGATGGCAAAAACAAGCGCAGCGTTGGCTAAGCTTGCGGTACATGGGCTTCCATTTATCTCAGTTTTAACCGATCCAACAACTGGAGGAGTTTCCGCAAGTCTTGCTAATCTTGGCGATATTATTATTGCCGAACCAGATGCTTTAATTGGTTTTGCGGGGCGTCGCGTAATCGAACAAACTGTGCGCCAACAATTGCCTGAAGGTTTTCAGCGCAGCAAATTTCTGCTTGATCATGGCGCCATAGATATGATAGTTACGCGTTTTGAAATGCGCAACACCATTGCCCGCCTTTTAGCTAATTTGTTACATATACATTATGATTGATTTAACTGCGTGGTTACGGTATCTCGAAGCTTTACCTTCTGGTTTGAGCAACAATTCTTTGGTTAGAGTAAAAAGTATTGCGCAAAAACTAGGCTTGCTTAGTTTTTCTGAGAAAATTATCGTTGTTGGAGGTACCAATGGTAAGGGTTCGTGTGTAATATTTTTGGAAGCTATTTTACTTGCTGCAGGTTTAAAAACTGGCGCTTTTATTTCACCGCATGTTTTGCGTTATAACGAGCGTATTCGTCTCAATGGCAAAGATATCGATGATGCAACTTTATGCCGAATTTTTACGCAAATAGAGAATGCGCGTGGTAATACTGTTTTGAGTCATGTGGAATTCAGCACTTTGGCAGCGCTTGCTACATTCAAAAAAAAGAAAGTCGATGTGTTGATTCTCGAAGTGGGATTAGGAGGTAGATTTGATGCGGTAAATATTTTAGATGCTGATATTGCCATTATTACCACTATTTCTCTTGATCATACAAAAATTTTGGGTAATACCAGAGAAGCTATTGGGCGCGAAAAAGCCGGTATTATGCGAGCATTTAAGCCGGTTATTTGTGGCGATGATGATATTCCAAAAAGTATTTATGCTGCGGCTAAACGGACTAAAGCTGTTTTATATTCTGCTAATAAAGGTTTTAGTTTTGCACGGCCAAAATTACCTATTGCTAGTGCTAGAGCGGCTCTTATGGCGATAAAGCTATTGCAAAAAGACCTTAAAATCTCAAAAAAGGCAATTGTTACTGGCTTAAAAAAAGCGTTTTTAATAGGACGCATGCAGCGTATAATAGCTGCTAATAGAGAAATTATATTTGATGTTGCCCACAATCCAGAGTCTGCTGTTTTACTTGCGCAGAATTTAGTAAAACGAGCATCCAAAGGGCATAATTTGGCAGTGTTGAGCATGTTAAGTGATAAAAATATAACAGCAACTTTGCGGCCATTAACTAAAATAGTAGATAAGTGGTATCTTGGCGCCCTCACTGGCAGTCGGGCAACCAGTACCGGGCAATTAGCTCGGTGTTTGATAAAAGCAGGAGCTTCTAATTTTGTTGCTTTACCTACTGTTGCAGGAGCGCTAAAACAAGCGATTGCAGAATGTAGAATAAAAGATAGAATAGTGGTATTTGGTTCTTTTCATACAGTTGCAGAAGGTTTAAGAGTTTTTAATAGCGGAGATTGAAAATATGAGTCCTGAAAACAAGCAGCGTATCGTAGGTGTTGTGGTATTGGTGGCATTTATTGCATTGCTCGTTCCGTTTTTATTCGCCAGTGGGATTAAAAAGAAATTATCGTCTGTTGATGAGATACCGATTAACGCACAAAAAAGGCAACTAATTACTAAGCAAATTCAAAGTATTAACAGCGCAGCAGAAACAGCAACCGTTGTGGAAGCGGCACCTGTGACAGCTAATCAATCTGTAAGTACCCCAGCACCGCCAGTCGCTACCGTTGCAGAAGTACCACCAGTGCCGCCGGGATTACCTCAAGATCAACAATTTGATCAGCAGGATATGTTACTGCCACCAGAGAACAATCAAGTTGAGTCACTGAACCAATCAGTTTTAACCGCAGCGCCAGCATCAGCAGAAGTAGTTGCTCCAGTGAAGCCAATATCGAAAAACAAGGTTATTAAAAAATTTAAGGCTGTGCCAAAAATAAAAACAAAAGCAAAAAATAAAAACATCAAGTCCAATATGTCGGAATCTTGGTCAGTACAGGTAGGTAGTTTTTCAGATGAAGCACGTATCCAAAAGTTATTAACTCAGTTGCATGGCAAGGGTTTTCATGTTTATACGCAAAAAATCGCTACCACTACAGGATCATTAACTCGTGTTTTGGTTGGGCGTGAGTCAAGCAAAGAGAAAGCAAACCAAATTGCTTGGCAGCTTGAAACCACTATGAAAATTAAAGGACATTTAATTAGGAACCAAAAATGACACTTGCTCAAGAGTTGCTGCAATTAAATATTACTGACTATATTATGGTGGCAGTGGTTTTTGCTTCTGTGCTTATTAGTCTAGTTCGTGGTTTTTTTAGAGAATTAATCTCTCTAATTATTTGGATACTTGGTTTTTGGGTGGCAATTAAATTTCATGACACGTGTGCAACGATACTTGAGCCGTATATTACTAATGTCTCTGTTAGAATAATCATAAGTTTTGCCGGATTGTTTCTGATAGTGTTAATTTTTGGAGCTGCGTTTAGTTATTTATTATCGTTTATTATTGCTAAATCTGGTTTGAGTGGATTTGATCGCTTATTAGGAATGATTTTTGGTTGTACTCGCGGGATTTTATTAGTCTCTGTAATCTTACTGTTGATCTCTACTACTTCTTTTGTGCAGGATGATTGGTGGAAAAAATCAATTTTAATTCCTCATTTGCAGATTATCGTCGATTGGCTGCATGTTTTTCTGCCACAAAAAATTACCAGCTTAGTTGGGATTGCTAAATAGGTATTGCTAATTGCTACGCCTTACTTCGATAATATTTGGCAATTTTATTTTTCCATGACGCGCTGATAAAACGTTCAGGATAAAATTTTTTTATATGGAGTGCATTGATACAATCAGCGCGATGAATAGCTACTCCGTGTCCTTGAGTTATGTAGCCAATAATTGTTTCGCCAGGAATTGGTTTGCAGCAGTTAGCAATATGTTTTAATAAATTATCCACGCCGTGAATATTAATATCTGAAGTATATTGTTCTTTGATAGTGCGTAATGGTGCTGCGGCAGCGATAGTTTTTTCCTTATTCAGCAATTCATCTACTTGAGGAATACTTCGTTCTTGACTTTGTTTTTTAAACCAATGAAAAACTTTTGATCGTGCGCGTGAAGTATGCAAAAATCCTAGGCTTGTAGTAAGCCAGTCGCGGCTGGGGCGAGCATCCTTTGATTTTAATATTTCGATACGATCACCTGTTTTCAGGGTATAAGTTAGGGGCGCAATATTGCCATTAATCTTGGCGCCACAGCAGCGATGACCAAGGTCGCTGTGTACGTGATAGGCAAAGTCGATCGGTGTTGCTCCTTGTGGCAAGTCTAAAATATCTCCTTGTGGTGTAAAAACGTAGACACGATCATTAAACATTTGGCGTATATCGCTGAGAGCTTTTTCTGATTTAACTACTTCTTGTTGCCAATCCATTACTTGGCGTAACCAAGCAATTTTTGCTTCGTAGTCAACTGGCTGATGTTTTCCCTCTTTGTATACCCAGTGTGCCGCTATACCGAGTTCAGCTTGTGCATGCATATCATAAGTGCGAATCTGAATTTCAACAATGCGATTTTGTGGTCCGTAAACAGCTGTATGAATCGAGCAATAACCATTAGGTTTGGGTGAGGCGATATAATCGTCAAATTCATCTGGTAAGTATTGCCAAGCTGTATGCATGTGACTTAAAGCAGTATAACAATCAGTTATTGTTGGTACAAAAATACGAATAGCACTAACATCAAAAATCTTTTCAAGACCTACACTTTTGCGCTGCATTTTGCGGTAAATACTATAAATGTGTTTAATCCGGCCAGTTATTTGAAGATTTTTGATTTGTGTTACAGTTAACACATTTTGTATTTGTGTAATTACTTCTTTGATATATTGATCGTGCTCGGGAAAACATTGTTTGAGTGCAGAAGAGATTCGATGATATTTTTCTGGTTCTAAATAACTAAACGCTAAATCCTCAAGCTCCCATTTAATTTGGGCAATACCCAGGCGATGTGTAAGTGGTGCATAAATTGCCATAGTTTCAGTGGCAAGTTGCTTGCTGGCAGTGCTGCGCAGGGCGCAAAGACGCTCAGCAAGTTTGATTAACACCACGCGAATATCGTCGACCATTGCCAGTAACATTTTGCGGATATTGTCGATGTTATGTTGGTAGTGAGTGCTAGTAATAGCTGCTTGATAAAACTCACTGATGCTTGCCATTTGCCTGGCACCATAAATTAACTTAGCAACATGCGGGCCAAAATGTTCAGATACATCTTCAAGCGCTAATTCTGCGTGCTGCACGCTGTTGTACAATATTGCAGCAGCCAGCGTGGTGCTATCCAGATGTAAATTGCCCAGTATTTCTGCCATCGCAAAACTCTGAGCCCAATAAGACTGCTCGGTTAATTGAGCCAGTGAAACAGCTCGATGAATAATATCGTAATCAACTGGTTGAAACTCACTAGCGATTTTTTGCAGCCAAATATCTATATTTGAGCACACCTAGTTAGTATCCTTTGCTGTTCAAATCTGGAACAAATGCATCATTATATTCGATGCGTACTACTTCGGTTTGAAAAGTGCCGTCTTCATGTAAATCAATCAAGCGATATCCAGGCATTAATGTATCTAACTTAAAATTGTAAGATTGAACTGCGAACTGCCAACTGATTGCTGGAGTGGAGAGATAAGTTACGCCAAGGCGTAAGATATTGGTTTCTTGGTGAGTATGACCGCAAATTACTGCTTTAATATTGTGATGCTGATCTATAATTTCTAAAAATTGTGCAGCATTATTGGTCATAATTTTATCGAGCCAATGGCTACCAACCGGTAGTACTGGATGGTGTAAAAAAATAATAATATGTTGCTTGCGGAGGGCTGTTAAAGCTTTGCGTAAAAAATCCAGTTCTGTCTGTGCAAGCTGTCCACCAACATGTCCTGGCCAATTAGAATTTAAGAATAATATGCTCCAATTGTTCAGAGTAAACAGTTTGTTGCTATCTTGCGTTGGATCACCAAAAAAATCGGTAAACGTAGACTGATGGTCGTGATTTCCCATAGTTGCAGCAATTTGATAGGGAAAATTATGAAAAACTTCTTTAGCTGCTTTATAAGAGGCAAGCGAATAATCTTGCGAAATATCGCCAGTTAGTGCTAGTAAGCTCGGTGGTTTTTTTATAATACTATCTGCGACGCTAAACATTACTTGTTGTAAGCTGTGATATGGATTAAAGCCAATTAAATTTGTCTTTGGATCACCAAATAAGTGCATATCAGTGAGTTGTAAAATCCTTGTATGTTGATTCATTTGTCCATTTTAATATAATTATTTAGGATTTTCCAAACTTAACTGTCCAGTATTATAGTCATAAGCAAATATCTCAGCATAGCGCCCCCATTCAATGACCACCCGTTGGACTTCCTTGGCGGCATCCTCACTTAGATAATCTTCAAGTTCACTCAAAAAACGTTCTTCACTGGCACGATGTTCGGGGCGTTCGTCTAAAACTCGGCGTATATAGCGTGCTAGTGGTACATAACTAAGCAAGTGGTTGGCGAAGATTTTTTTGCGTTCCAAAATATCTGCATCAGCGAAAGCTTTACCAGCAGCGTTGAGCTCGATATCACCTTTTGACACTTGGGCAAAGCGCAATATTTCAAGCGTTTCAGTAATTGGAAATAGGTCGTCGATATCTAAATGTAATTCATCTGCTAGAATTGGTAAATCGACTTTTTTGTCGAGATACTCCGGCTCGTAAAGTTTGTCGAGCAAACCCGTAATCTCAGAAATTTGCACGTTGGGTAGGCGATAACCAAGATTAATAGTTTTGTAACGGTATGCAGCACCAACGTCAGTAGCGGAAGTTGTCATAAAAGTATAAACATTATCGATTAGTGGGCGGAATTTTGGGTTTTGATCATTACGTGGATGAGGTATATCCACTGCTAATTCGTTGTTTATATGTCCAGGGGTGCTATCAAAAACAACAATCCTATCGGCTAGTGAGGCCGCTTCTTCTATGTTATGCGTTACTAGTAAAATAGTTTTGATATTAGTTTTTTTTGACTGCCACAAATCGAGTAAGTCGCTGCGTAAGTTATCAGCAGTCAATACATCTAGCGAGGAAAAAGGTTCATCCATAAGTAGTACATCTGGATTGACTACTAGGGCTCGAGCAAATCCTACACGTTGACGCATGCCTCCGGATAGCTCCTTCGGATAAGCTGATTCAAAACCATCCAGACCAACAATATCAATGGCTTTAAGCGAACGTGTGCGGCGTTCATTTTTTGGAACTCGTAGTGCCTCCAGCCCAAGCTCTACATTTTGTAATACGGTGAGCCACGGCATTAAAGCGAAACTTTGAAATACCATTGCTAAACCCTCGGCTGGAGCAGTAATGAGCTTGCCGCGATAGATTATTTCACCAGCAGATGGCTTGATTAGGCCGGCAATAATACGCATTAATGTAGATTTGCCAGATCCAGATTTACCCAAAATGGCTGTAATTTCGCCTTCGTGTAGATCAAGATTAATATCATCAAGTACCAACAAATCTTGATGATCATTTTGCTTGAATGATTTTTTTATATTTTTAACTTGAATAATTGGCTGTATATTACTCATAAGTTGCTCGTTTTAATCTGATTGAAATTTTCTAACTGCAATATTGTAAAGTGGGCGCCAAAATAGGCGGTTAATTAGTAATACTATTATGCACATCGCTATTGTACCTGAAATAATTCTTGGAAAATCGCCGTGTGCAGATTGCTGTTGAATATATGCACCAAGACCAGTTGCGTGTAGTTTTACTGTCCCCCAGTTGATGGCTTCAGCAGCTATGCTTGCGTTCCAAGCGCCACCAGTTGCGCTAATTGCTCCAGTAATAAAAGATGGCGCAATTCCTGGTAAAATAAAACGGCGCCACCAGAGAAAGCCGGTTACTTTAAAGTTAGCTGCAGCAAGTTTTAGTTCTTTGGGTAAGGCGCTCGCACCAGCTATAACATTGAAGAGAATATACCACTGAGTTCCGAGTACCATTAAAGGTGCAACCCAAACTTCTACGTTGAGTTTGAAAGTTATTATTAACATTGCAACTGTTGGAAATAATAGGTTGATAGGGAACGCCACGGCAAATTGTATGATTGGCTGTATAATAGCCGTTATTTTTGGTCGCAGGCCTATCCATACGCCAATTGGTACCCAGATTAGTGATGCTAAAAAAATCATGCTTATTATGCGAATACTGGTGAAGATTCCAAGCCACATAATATGTTTGGCTTCAGTAAAAGTAATGGTGGTGAAGATAAAGCGACCGACAAAAAATAATGCTCCAGCGGTTACCAGAGTAATAGTGAAATAGTAAAATCCAATAAAGAATTTCGATGTTTTTTTGGTGGCAGAAGGACTTGTTTTGGCGCTTACTGTGAGTATTGGCAGGTTAATTAATAGGCTGCCAATATTGCTAAACCAAGAGCTGGTTGAGCGCAAAAGTTTTGTTTGTTGGAATAAATTAACTATCCAAGCGCGCGGTGGCTTGGCGTCATCGTCTTGCGCTTCTTTAAATTTTTCCGCCCAATAAATAAGTGGGCGAAATAGCAGTTGATCATAGAGAAAAATCACTATTAACATGCAGCAAATGGCGTAAACAATAGCTCCGCTGTTTTTTTGGGCAATAGCGAGAGCGATATAAGATCCAACGCCAGGCAGGGTAATGTCTTGGTTGGCTAAAGAAATTACCTCACAGGCAACAACGAAAAACCAGCTGCTTGATGTTGATATCATTATATTCCACAATAATCCTGGCATAGAAAACGGTACTTCTACGCGCCAAAAGCACTGCCAGGCTGATAAACGAAAAGCACGTGCGGCTTCTTTCAAGTTGTTGGGAACGGTTTTTACTCCTTGGTAAAAACTTAAAGTCATATTCCATACTTGTGCGGTAAAAATGCCAAAAATGGCGGCGCATTCTGGCCCGAATATGCTATTTGAGAAGATGAAAATAAAAAATGGAGCCGCAATTGCAAGGAAGCTTAAGACTGGTACTGATTGTAAAACATCAACGGCTGGAATAATCAAGCGCTCTGCGTGTTTGTTTTTTGCTGCCCAAGCGCCAAATATAAAAGTAAAGACTAATGAGAAAAAAAGGGCGATAAATAAGCGTAAAGTAGTGCGGAGAGCATATGTTGGTAAATAAATAGGATCGAGTGATATTGGAATAGTGTCGCCAAGGTGATAGGGCGCAATCATTTGTTTGGCGTGCCAAGCCAACAAAATTATGCCAGCAAAAACCAAAACCATAGCAATTATGTCCCAGTAATTAGGGATAGACCAAGTTGTGACCTCGTTTTTTGTGTAAGTTGGTTTAATCCGTAAGGCCATGAGACTCTACTTTTAGTGCCTATTATCCCCAAACTTATACCTAATTTAGCCGCGTGGCAAGCACTATTGTTACGCATAACGTTATGCGTTATAATGAGGTGTGATTCTAAACTTTAAATGCAAAGAAACAGAAAAAATATATGAAGGTATTGTTTCGTTAGAGTTGCCTGGAGATATTCAACATGTCGCTCGACGAAAGCTCCGTATATTAAATAATGCAAAAAAGTTAAATGATTTAATGATTACACCTAGTAACTGTTTAGAAGTATTAAAAGGGTTTCGAAAAGATGAATATAGTATAAGGGTTAACAAGCAGTGGCGTGTTTGTTTTACATGGGAAAATGGCCATGTTTGTGACGTAAAAATAGAAGATTATCATTAGTTAAGTGGAGTTAATATGAAAAGATTAGCGAATATCCATCCAGGTGAGGTTTTATTAGAAGAATTTTTAAAGCCATTAAAAATAAGCCAAAACGCGTTGGCTAAAGATATATGTGTATCGCCACGGCGTATTAATGAAATAATTCAGAGCAAGCGTTCTATAACTGCAGATACTGATCTGCGTTTTTCACGTGCTTTTGGAACATCTGAGGGTTTTTGGCTTGGTTTACAGGCTGACTATGATTTAGAAGAGAAGCGTTCAATGATTGGTGATGTCTTAAAAAAAATACATAAATTAGACCGTATTTGTTACGCTTAATTTGACATTTAGCTTTAGGCTGCAATCGACCTCTAGAAATATACGACTATCTTCAAAGAGGTTTCGCACCATCCTCGAGGATGGCAAGATACTTTCGATATAGATATATTTTATCTCGTTTTTTTCCACTTATTTCCTCCAGAATACCAAGCTCTACCATATGGATGAGGGCGCTTCTTGCAGTGGGCGCTGTCATATCTAATTCATTTGCAAGTAGTGGAACTGTTACCTGTGGTAACCGCTTCATGTATTCCAATGTTTGCTCACAAGAAAACCTTGCTCGCCCCAGTTTTTCTATCTTTTTACAATCTTTCTCAAAAAGATTACTAATTAGACTTGTTGTATTAACCGCTTGTTTTGCAGACTTATGTACTCCATCTAAAAAAAATTCCAACCACGTTTCCCAAGTTCCATGCATACGAACCTCTTGGAGTAATTCATAATAAACATGGCGATTTTGTTTTAGATATAGACTTAGGTACAAGATTGGCTCATCTAACATTCCGCTATTACACAGCAACAGCGTAATTAGTAATCTGCCAAGCCTACCATTACCATCTAAAAATGGATGTATGGTTTCAAATTGAACATGAGCAAGCCCTGTTTTAATTAAAATCGGCAAGCTATCATAGTGCAGAAAATTTTCAAAATTAGCTAAACACTGATTTAACTTATCAACTGGTGGAGGTACAAATAACGCATTACCTGGTCTGGTCCCACCAATCCAATTTTGCGAACGTCTGAATTCTCCTGGTAGCTTTCCTGATCCACGACCTCCAGAAAGTAATACGCTATGAATTTCTCTAAGCAACCTAAGAGACAATGGAAATCCTCCTTTTAGCCTATCAAGTCCATATTTAATTGCTTTGACATAATTAGATACCTCTTCGACATCTTTAGATGACACAGTTGGTTTTTGATGGTGCTCAAACAACATAAGGTCTGAAAAGGAGCTTTGCGTACCTTCAATTTGGCTTGAAAGAAGTGCTTCCTTACGAACATACATATAAATAAACAGTGAAGTATTTGGAATAGATTTATGAATGCTATTTAATTCAGCGAGTGCTTGTGTCGCTTTTTCAAGATAAGGATAGATTTTTGCTAAATCCACAGGTGGTTTTGGTGGCAATGGAGAAGGCACATAAGTTTTATACGACTCTCCTGCTACTTTTTGCGTAATGTAATTTCCTGCCTTTTTATTCATATCTATTTTTTCTTAGTTGTATTGATAAAGAAAAGATAACATATTAATTTTTCTTAATCAATGTTTCCTCGACCATCGAGTAGGAATTTGATAATGTAAGTTATGGGAATTTTACAAAATTGCTTTGACGTTATTGTAGTTGGAGGAGGGCACGCTGGTATTGAAGCTGCTCATGTTTGCGCGCGTATGGGCGCAAAGGTTTTGCTACTTACCCATAATATTGCGACAATTGGTGAGATGTCGTGTAATCCTTCTATTGGTGGTATTGGTAAAGGCCATCTGGTGAAGGAAATCGATGCGCTTGGTGGTATCATGGCTTGCGCAGCCGATTTATCTGGTATTCAGTTTCGTACTCTAAATGCTAGCAAAGGACCTGCAGTTCGTGCCACGCGCGCGCAGGTTGATCGCATTCTCTATAAGCAGGCGGTGCGTAATTTTCTTGAAAATCAGCCAAATCTTCTAATTCTGCAGCAAACTGTAGACGAACTAATTATTGAGCAAAATCGTATTACCGGCGTTGTTACAAATATTGATCTAAAGTTTAGAGCTCGAGCAGTTATTTTAGCTGTTGGTACTTTTTTAAATGGTAAGATTCATATTGGTTTAAACAGTCTTCAAGGTGGGCGCGCGGGCGATCCAGCGTCGATTTCTTTAGCTGGTTTTTTGCGCTCACTTGGTTTAAATGTCGGTCGACTTAAAACTGGGACGCCACCGCGAATTGCTGGTAGTACCATTGATTATAGCCAGTTAATAGAACAACATAGCGACGATCCTCAACCAGTGTTTTCGTTTTTAGGCAATGTAAGCAAGCATCCGCCTCAAATGAGTTGTTTTATAGCTCGTACCAACGAATGTACGCATGAAATCATTCGCAAGAATTTGGATCGTTCGCCTCTTTTTACCGGAGTAATTGAAGGAATCGGCCCGCGCTACTGTCCTTCAATTGAAGATAAGGTAGTTCGCTTTCCTGATAGGGCTTCACATCAAATTTTTCTTGAACCTGAGGGGCTTACGACTAATGAGATTTATCCAAACGGTATTTCGACGAGTCTGCCGTTTGATGTCCAGATAGAGTTAGTGCGCAGCATGCAGGGTTTAGAGAATGCACATTTAATTAGACCAGGTTATGCTATTGAGTATGATTTTTTTGATCCGCGTGATTTGCAACCAACTTTTGAAACCAAAACAATTAGCGGGCTATTTTTTGCGGGACAAACAAATGGTACTACTGGTTATGAAGAAGCGGCTGCACAAGGTTTAATTGCCGGAATTAACGCTGCTTTGCAGGTGCAGGAAAAAGAGCCATGGTATCCTCGTCGTAGTGAGGCATACATTGGTGTGATGCTCGATGATTTGCTAACGCGTGGTACTACTGAACCATACCGAATGTTCACTAGTCGAGCTGAGTATCGTTTATTGCTACGTGAAGATAATGCCGATTTGCGTTTAACTGCTATAGGTTACCGCTTGGCCGTTGTTGATGAGCATCGGTATAGTATCTTTTCGGAAAAGCAAGAGGCGATTGAGCGCGAAAAGAATAGATTGAAAAATATTTGGATTCGGCCTGATATCCTGCATGAGCGCGAATATAGCGCTCTAGAGCTGCTGCGTTGGCCAAAAATTAATTATTTGCAAATGGTAGAGCATGGTTTTATTACTAAAGAGGTCGCGCAAGATGTTTTTGAGCAAGTAGAAATTCAAATGAAGTACCAAGGTTATATTGAAAGGCAATTGCTCGAGATTAAGCGTCATAGCAAGCATGCCGAAACCAAGATACCAGGAAACTTCGATTATGACGCAATTAAGAGTCTGTCCAATGAGGTTCGGCAAAAATTAAAAGCCCACCGTCCGGTCACAATTGGCCAGGCGTCACGTATCTCTGGAGTTACTCCAGCAGCAATATCTGTTTTGTTGGTTTACCTCAAAATATAACATTAAAATATAATTGACACACACGAGCCCAATCTGCAGAATAGAAAAAATTGGGGCGTCGCCAAGTTGGTAAGGCACTGGATTTTGATTCCAGCATTCCCAGGTTCGAGTCCTGGCGCCCCAGCCAAAAATCACTATTTTTATGGAGTAAAGTACAAATGAAACTATTTACCGGTAGTGCAAATGTTGCTCTGTCAAATAAAGTAGCAGAGCATCTGCAGATAAGTATTGGTAAAGCCGTTGTTGGTAGTTTTACCGATGGTGAAACTTTGGTGGAGATTATGGAAAATGTGCGTGGTCAAGATATATTTATTATTCAGCCAACCTCGGCACCAACCAATAACAATTTAATGGAATTAGTTATTATGGCAGATGCAATGCGTCGTGCTTCTACCGCAAATATTACAGCAGTAGTTCCTTATTTCGGTTATGCACGTCAAGATCGACGTGTGCGTTCTTCAAGAGTACCGATTAGTGCAAAAGTTGTGGCAGATATTATGGTGGCTGCAGGTATTACGCGTGTAATTACTATTGATTTACATGCTGACCAAATCCAAGGTTTTTTCTCTATCCCGGTCGATAACGTTTATGGTACGCCAGTGATGTTTGAAGATATTAAGAAGAAAAATTTTAAAGATATGATTGTTGTATCGCCAGACGTTGGTGGTGTTGTGCGTGCGCGAGCAGTAGCCAAGAGATTAAATGATGCGGATCTAGCAATTATTGATAAACGACGACACAAACGCAATCAGGTAGAAGTTATGCATATTATCGGTGATGTTGAAGATCGCGATTGTGTGATTGTTGATGATATTATCGATACTGCAGGGACTATTTGTCAGGCGGCAAAGGCTTTGAAGAGCAAGGGTGCGCGATCAGTAACTGCTTATGGTACGCATCCCGTTTTATCTGGAAACGCAATTGAGAACATCGAAAAATCTGATATAACTGAGGTAGTGGTGACTGATACTATTCCGCTTAGCCAAAAAGCTATGAATTGTAGTAAAGTTCGGCAACTAAGCATTAGTCAGATTTTAGCGGAAACAATTCGTCGTGTAGATAATAAGGGTTCAGTAAGTTCAATGTTTCCAGATTAAAGCTTGATAGTTAACATGGAGGACTAAAAAATGACTCACGAATTACCGATTTTGCCTTTTGCTAAGAATGATTTAATTCCACATATTTCTGAAGAAACCATTGATTTTCATTATGGGCGCCACCATAAAGCTTATATCGATAATTTGAATAAATTAATTATTGGTACTGAATTTGAAAATAAAGCATTACTTGAAATTATAAAAACATCTTCTGGCGCTATTTTTAACAATGCAGCACAGATTTGGAATCATACTTTTTATTGGAATTGTTTGCAGCATACTAGTGATGAGCAATTGCCGGTAGAGTTAACAGCAGCAATTAATAAAGCTTTCGGCGGGATCGAAAAATTTAAAGAAGATTTTACTAAGGTATCTTTGGGTTTATTTGGTTCCGGCTGGATATGGCTAATAAAAAATGCAGGTGGTAATTTATCAATAACCTCTACTAGCAATGCAGGAAATCCATTAATATCTGGGCAAACACCGTTGCTTGTTTGTGATGTGTGGGAGCATGCTTATTATATAGATTATCGTAATGCTCGCGTTAAATATTTGGAAGCTTTTTGGCGTGTTGTAAATTGGAATTTTGTTAGCCAAAATTTAACTGCTTAATCACGAAAATTTTCAAATTGTAGCGGTATACCCAGTTCTTCTTTACGTAGTATAGACATTACTTCTTGTAGGTCATCGCGTTTTTTGGCGGTGACACGAACATGATCTCCCATGACACTTGATTGAACTTTTAGTTGCGAGTCTTTAATGAGTTTGTTAATTTTTTTACCAATATCGTGATCGATGCCGTGTTTAATTGTTATTTCCTGCTTTGCTTCATGCAGACTTTCTTGAACTTCTTTGCGGTCTAAGCAGTTTAAATCAATTCCGCGCTTAACGAGCTTCGGTTCTAGAATCTGTTGCATTTGTTGAAGCTGAAAAGCATTTGGCGCAACCAAAGTAATAACGCTTTCTTTAAGTTCAAAATGCGCATTTGTGTCCTTGAAATCAAAACGGTTTTTGACTTCACGATTAGCTTGATCAATTGCATTAGTTGCTTCGTGCTGATCAATTTTAGAAACAATATCAAAAGTTGGCATAAGTTTTAATCCAATGTGATTAAATTAATGGGGAGAATTGTAGCATAAAACGCAGGATTATTAAAACAATCCCAACTCTAATTTCGCCTGATCTGACATCATAGACCGATCCCATGGTGGATCGAAGATCAGTTCAATTTCAACTGAGGTTACGTCAGATAATCTTAAGACTTTCTCTTTAGCGTCTGTTGTAATAATTGGTCCCATGCCGCAGCCAGGAGCAGTGAGTGTCATGCGGATAATAACATTGGATTTATTATCAGCATTTGGTGTGATATCAATACCATAAATTAATCCAAGATCAACGATATTTACTGGAATTTCTGGATCATAACAAGTGCGTAGTACATTCCAAATTCTGTCTTCAAGAGCGATGTTTTCATTTTCGGCTAAGGTAAAAGTTAGGTGTGTTTTGCCTAAGGCGTCTGCATCTTTATTTTCCAGACGATACATTGAGCCAGATGTGGTTATAGTATAAGTTCCACCAAGCGATTGCGTAATAGTTACCTCAGTATCTTTGGGTAAGGTAATTAAATTTCCGAGTGGAACTAAAGCCACAGTTACGTCATGGATTAATTTTATGGTTTCTTGCTCTGTCATAATTGCTCTAAGGCTGATTTCAATGTATGCCATGCCAAAGTAGCGCATTTAACGCGCATAGGGAATTCAGATACGCCAGCAAGTACCGTCAGCTTGCCTAGTTTTTCTGCTTTTGTAGTTTTGCCAGTAGTGACCAGTTTTTGAAATTCATCAAATAGTTCTAGTGCTTCTGTAATAGTTTTGCCCAAAACGGCATCACTCATGAGAGATGCAGATGCGGTTGAAATCGCGCATCCTGATCCTTGAAAGCCTATATTTGTTATAATGCCATTTTTTTCGTTTACATAAAGAGTTAGTTTGTCTCCGCAAAGTGGATTATAGCCTTCTTTGCTGCAGCTCGGATGCTCGAGTGTGCAAAAGTTGTGCGGGTGTTGACTATGATCAATAATCACTTGTTGATATAAGTCTTCTAAGTCAGACATGTTTAATCCTTTTTTAATCTTTAACGCGAAAAATTTCTTTTACTTTATTAATAGCGGCTGCAAATATATCAATTTCTTTTTCAGTATTGTAGAGCCCAAATGAAATCCTTGTTGTAGCTGGAACATTATAAAAATCCATAAGAGGCATGGTGCAATGATGACCGGCTCGAGTGGCAACGCCTTCAGTATTAAGTATGGTTGCAATATCATGTGGATGAACTTTGTCTAAAACGAAAGAGATTACGCCAACTTTATCTAATGCGTTACCAATAATACTTAATTTTTTGATTTTAAATAATATTTTATTAGCATAGCTTAATAAGTTTTTTTCATGTTGAGATATTTTATTCATTCCAACTGAATTTAAAAAGTCGACTGCAGTGCCAAGGCCAATTACGCCGGCAATATTTTGGGTACCTGCTTCGAATTTATTTGGCAAGTCGCCATATTCGGTTTTTGCAAAAGTCACTTTTTTAATCATGCTGCCACCACCCTGGTATGGTGGCATAGCGTCTAAAAATATTTCCTTACCATACAAGACCCCAACTCCGGTTGGTCCATACATTTTATGTGCAGAAAAAGCATAGAAGTCACAATCTAAACTTTGAACATCAGTTTGCATATGTGGCACCGCTTGGGCTCCGTCGATTAGTGCCGGAATGTTACGCGCATGCGCGAGAGCGATAATTTTTTTAATTGGGTTAATGGTGCCTAGAGTATTTGAGACGTGTGTGATCGCAACCATTTTAGTACGATTGTTTAAAAGCGTTTCGTAATGATCAAGGTCAAGCTCACCATTTTTATGAATTTTTATCACCCGTAACTTTGCACCTGTTTGCTTGCAAATCATTTGCCATGGTACGATGTTGGAATGATGCTCCATAGTGCTGATAATAACTTCGTCGTCTGTATGGAAATTTTCGCGACCATAACTTTGTGCTACTAAGTTTATCGCCTCTGTAGTGCCACGAACGAAAATAATTTCGGCAGAGTTTTTTGCGTTGATAAAATTTTGAACTTTTTTCCGAGCTTGTTCATAGCTTTTAGTAGCGCGTTCAGCTAGTGTATGCACGCCGCGATGTATGTTTGAATTATCATGAAAATAAAAATGGTCCATAGCCTCAATAACACAGCGAGGTTTTTGGCTGGTGGCAGCGCTATCAAGGTAGACTAATGGTTTGTTTTGAACTTTTTCTTGTAAAATCGGAAATTGTTCGCGTAGCTTAGTGTTCATAGGCAGTATCCAAGGTGATTTTGGGCTGGCAAAATGCATCAAATTGATCAATGATTTCTTGAACAAAGGCAGTAGTTAATAATTGCTCGGCCTTATTCTCTGCAATTCCGCGTGAGCGTAAGTAAAATAAAGCTTCTTGATCAAGCTGGCCCACAGTTGCGCCGTGAGTACAAATAATATCGTCAGAATAAACTTCAAGTGCTGGTGCAGTATTCATTGTTGCCAATTCTGAGAGCAGCAGATTCTTATTGGTTACATGGGTTTCGGTTTTTATAGCATTTGGGTGCACTACTACGAGGCAGTCAAAGTTACCCGTAGCTTTATCATTGATAAGTCCTTTGAATAAGACATTACTACTGCAACTTGGCGCCAAATGCTTGATGCATATTTTGTAGTTTAAAGTTTGAGATTCGTGCAATGCAATAATTCCGATGGCGTTGTAGATGGCGTTTTTTTCTGTAAGCTCAACCAGCAAGCTGTCTTGCGAAAGTTTAGCACCTTTGCCAACAAAACCACTACTAATCTTGCTGTTTTGTTCTTGTTTTATAATAGTTTGTGCACAATGAGTGCTAATGCTGTTTTCAGTTTGCAATTTATAATAAATAATTTCGCTGTTTTTTCTTGCGGTGATATTAATTCTGATGTTGCTTGCATAGCCGTGGCTTGTTAAGCCAGCATATTCTTCTATAAGAGTGAAGCAGCTGTTTTCTTCTGCGATGATATTAATGGTGTGGCTATAATCCTGCGAAGCTAAAAGCAATAAATGGATTGGTTTCTCTATTTTGGTGTTTTTGGGGATTTTAAAAGTTTGCTCGCTCAAGATTAATTTTTCACATTTGTCGGACAATTTTTCTTGGTAAATACCATTGAGCATCACCAAAGCATCAGTGTGGGGCAATTTGAGTTTATTAATATAATTTTTATCTAAGCTTTGCATTTTATGTGATTATAACCGAGTATCGTGATTATACAACTATGTGTTTTTATGAGTTTTATATCAGGTTTTCTAAAAATCACCACTTGATGGTGATTTTTAGGCCATTAAGTGGTGATTTTTCTAGAATAATTATATAAGATCACATTACTGAGAAACCAAGCAGGTCGAATATGCGGTTTATAGTTTTACTTTTTTTATCCAATCTTGCTGTAGCTTGCAACAATATTAGTATTATCCAAAAGCCAATAGTGTTTGATAAAGAGCGGGTCGCGCTGACCCAGCAATATCGTCTCAAGCATTATGATATAAAATCCAAATCAATAGTAATTCAACCACGTATGATAGTGTTGCATTGGACACAAATTAAAGATATTAGCAGTACTTATAATGTTTTTTATCCTGCTGTCTTAAGCAATCGTCCTGATATTAGCAAGGGTGGCAATTTAAATGTGTCGGCGCATTTTCTGGTTGATCGCGATGGGAAGATTTATCAATTGATGCCAACTAATTGGATGGCAAGACATGTAATTGGATTAAACGATGTTGCTATCGGTATTGAAAATGTGGGTGGAGTAGATGATCGTGAAGATTTAACTGCTGCGCAAGTCAATGCCAATGTTTGTTTAGTACGTTATTTAAAGAAGCAATATCCAACTATAGAATATTTAATTGGTCATTATGAATATGGGGAGTTTCGTTATACTAAGTTGTGGAAAGAAAAAGATAGTAATTATTTTACTGCCAAAAAAGATACTGGTGAAAAATTTATGCGATTAGTTAGGGGTGGTTTAATCCATCCAGTTTTATCACCAGAAAATGCAAAAGCAATAGGCGAGAAAATTTGGCAGAATGAGTGCAATGGCAAAATTTCTGGTTTAACAAGTTGGAATAAAGGTGAGAATTTTGCATCTTTAGGTATTGGTCACTGCATTTGGTATCCAGCGGGAAAACAAGATATTTTCGAAGAGAGTTTTCCAAAGTTAATACAATATATGCGTGCGCGCCATGTTGTTGTGCCAAAGTGGTTAGACAAGCCAGATGTTCCAGCGTGTCCTTGGCAATCACGAGAAGAGTTTTTGCGCGCTATAAAAAATAATGAGCTGCGGCTTTGGGAGTTGCGACAGTTTTTAATAAACACTGTACCCGAGCAAACACAATATTTAATTTATCGCCTAGAAACATTATTGCCGCAAATATTAGAGCTCGTTCCTGTTGGGGAGCGTCCAAATATTCAGCATGAAATTGAACAGTTAATACAAACACCGATTGGTATTTATTCCTTAGTTGATTATATAAATTTTAAGGGTGATGGGATTTTAGAGAGTTTTTCTGGTGGTTGGGGCTTGTTACAAGTACTAAGAGAAATGCAGCATGCACCAAATAATTTAACGCCCAATGAAGCATATGCTTGGGCGGCTAGCAAAGTATTAAAGCGTCGTGTCGCATCTGCGCCACAAGCACGTAAAATGAATGAGAAAAGGTGGTTGACTGGTTGGTTAAAAAGAGTTAATACATACCGTGAGGATCGGAATCAATAAAATCAATAATGAAAACGACACTGTACAATCACCACATCGCTGTCTATTATTTTATAAACCAATCGATGCTCGTGGGTTAATCTTCTCGACCAATAACCGGAAAGCTTAAACCGTAATGATTCCGGTTTACCTATTCCTGAAAATGGAGTGCGTTGTATTTCTTTTATTAGCTGATTTATTTTCTGCAACACTTTTTTATCATGCTGTTGCCAATATAAATAATCTTCCCAGGCATAATCCAAAAACATAATTTTCATAAAAGATACCTGTTTATTATTTACTCTAAAAATAATTGTTTTTTTGAATATTTTTGATTTTCTATCTCTGTTATACTTTTTGCTAATCTTGCAGCATTTTTAGGAGTGCTTAATAAATACATTGTTTCTTTGATTGAGTTATAATCTTCCAATGACATCATTACAACAGGACTTTGTTTTTGTGTGGTAATAATTACAGGTTGATGATTTTGACACACATCTTGCATTGTTTTGCTAAAATTTTTTCTAGCTTCTGTGTACGTAACGGCTTCCATAAATTTACCATATTTTTAATTAATTATTATTTTACAAATGTACCATATATGTACCGATATAGTAAAATTTATTTTAAAAGCTCCTTAAATTAATTTTCATCGGCGCAAATAATAAACGTGATTATTTGCGATAATTGGTGTTTTTGAAAATAACTGTAATTAAAAATGTATCAGAGTGATTCTAAATAAGACACTTGAAAACATTTTTCATTAGCTAAAGAATTTAATTTGGGATCTTCTGGGTAGCTTGGTAGCATTGGGAGCAGTACTGATTGGCCTATTATTGCGCGGTAGCTATTGTCTGATGGCTTCAAGCCCCACTTATTTTGATAGGTCATTGTTATTGGTTCGTGCATAGCAGAATTGGGATTGGGATAGCTGCCTAAATACAACATTATATGCCCATCAATCTTGATTATGGTCATGAATTTTTTTCCGTTTTCCATAAGGTATTTTAAGCGTTCTTGCGAACTTTCCGAACTTTTATCTACTAGTTTACCAACTTTTATTTGAGCAGAAGAGTTTCTTGGTAGCCATATACCAAAAGGGGTGTAGAGACTTTGTAGCTCGGCAGAGCAGTCGTTGTAGAAATACATGTTACCCCAGCCATAAGGTCGACCTATTAAATTAGATATAATGGTTGCAAAATTATGTGGAGTGGCTTCAAGAGGCATAATTGCTGCGTCTTTGTTACTTAGTTTCGCAAAGGCTATTTGGGCATTGTGATAAGAGTTTGTAATTGGTATTAAAATACTTGTTGTATTTTTAGCGCTATTTTTACTGGGAAATATCGCGGGAAATACTGCGCCAATATAAGCATCAAATCTATATTGATTGTTGTTATCAAAAACACTTATATTGGTACGTGTAATAGCAACTAATTTTTGTTTGGCATGCTTTTGCCATTTAGCAATAAAAGCCTTGCTGGTTTTAGCTATTCCATCGCTTTGTACCCAAGCTATAAAGTGTGGAGTTAAAACCAAATACCACTGTTTATCTAGCGTTTCGCCGATTATATACACACCCGTACCAACCCATACTGAGGATTCTTGTAGGTTGTCAAAAGGGTAGCCTTCCCCGGGTAGTGAAAAGTTATAGAAATAAGGATCAGTTGTGGGGAGTTCGCGAGCAAAAAGATTTTTTACGGCAATGCCACGATTGTTAGCTTTGTATTTAAGGGGTAGCACGAATTGTTTTAAATTCATGTTGGCTATAATATCTTTGATCCACTGCTTTGAATATGGTCGAAAGTTTTCTGCGTAGCCGATTTTTATAGAGTCACTATATTTGCTGGTTATTTTTTGCTCTGAGATTTTATTTTTCAGTTCTTGTTCTAAAGCTATTTTGACATATTTGTGATCCCAGGTTGCACAGTAGCGATTGTAATATTTTTTTAGGTGGTCTTTTTGATTCGAAAATTTGATTAGGGGTGCATCATAATCTGGATCAGAAGGTTTCACCCAATTATTAATATTTTGGTCGTATTTATCTAGGGGAAACACGGTGATCGGTATTTCAACTGCGATCGCTGAAATAGTTGTTAGAGAAACCGCAAGAAAAATAGAATAAATTGCTAGATTTTTTCTCATTAGTTACTTAACCGCTGGTTCTAGCATGGTTATTGTGCCCATATTAGCATCGATAGTGACGCGGATTCCCTCGGGCAGGGTGAACTTTCTGCCTTCGTGGCCAATCATGGCCCCATACCAGGCGGGGATGTGCAGTGGTTTGATGTGGTCTTTTAGTACTTGGGCAAAAGTTAATGAGCCATAGAGAGTTGAGCTGCCTGCCGAACAACCACAATCGGTGCATTTACCAAAGACAAAGCCTGAGATTTTTTTAAGGATGCCAGCAGTTTTTAGCTGGGTAAGCATGCGATCAATTTTATAAATATCCTCGCCAGTATCTTCGACAAACAAAATAGCATGGTCAAAATCAGGTAAGTATTTAGATTCCAGCATGGAGGTTAAAAGGGTAAGACTGCCGCCAATTAGTTTCCCGGTTGCTTTTCCGCCGCGAATAACTACAGGGCGATTTTTTGTGTGTATTAAATCATCTTCATCCTCGATGGGATTGGCAAAGGTGACGCTTTTACCGTCAAATAATATGCTTTTTACATATCCAAGCGTAAAGGCTGGCCAAGGTTCATGTGCGACTGGGCCATGAAAAGTTACTAGATTTGTTTTGGCATTAATTGCTAAAAGTAGCGAAGTTATGTCACTATAGCCCATAATAATTTTGGGATTCTTTTTTATGGCTTCGTAGTTAATCAAATTGAGCAGTCGGTTACAACCCCAGCCACCTCTTAGTGCAATGATTGCTTTTACTTTTGGATCAGCAAACATCTTATTGATGTCGGCAGCGCGCTCTTTATCGGTTCCAGCAAAATATCCATATTGTTCGTAAACTGCCTTGCCAACTTTAACTTTGAGACCTAAGGCTTGCAATCTTTCGATGGCATATTGAATCAATGTTTCGTCGGCATCGCGAAAACCTGGAGCAATTAGTCCAACAGTATCGCCTGGGTGTAGGCGCGTTGGTTTAATTGTGGTGTTTATGAGTGTTGCATTGGCATCTGTAAAGAGAATAACAGTGAGTATTATGTATATTGCTTTAAACATGAAAATCAGTATACAGAAAAAAATTAATTAGTTCAAAAAGTAGTTAAGTAGATGTATTATGAGAATATGGAAACCGAACTTTACGATCTTGCTATAAAAGTTGGTGTGGTTTTAAAAGAAAGGAAGCTATTTATTGTTACTGCTGAATCTTGCACTGGTGGCCTACTTGCTGCAACCCTGACAGATATTCCTGGAAGCTCAGAATATTTTGATCGCGGTTTTATTACTTATAGTAATAGCGCTAAGCAAGAAGTTTTGGGTGTGAGTCCTGTAACTTTGGGAAAATTTGGCGCAGTTAGCCAGCAAGTAGCTAAAGAAATGGCAAGCGGCTCATTGAAAAATAGTCATGCGCAAATTGCAGTTGCTATCACGGGTATTGCCGGCCCCAGTGGTGGTACTGAAAATAAGCGTGTTGGTACTGTATGCATTGCTTGGGTGGATTCAGGGTCGCCAGCAGAAGCTGTTACACTGCATTTTAATGGTAATCGAGTTTCTGTTCGAATACAGGCGGTTAGATGTGCATTAGAAGGGCTTATTCATATATGACCAAGCATACAAACTTTCGTATTGAACAGCCTGTTGCAAGCACACTGAAGATTATTTTTTCAGGTCGGTTAGATATCGATAGTGTAGCAGAGCTTTGGTCGTCGTGTGTGAATTCTATTCAGTCTAGTCCCAAGTTATTAATTCTTGATTTTAAAGATGTTGATTATTGTGACGGTGCAGGTATTGCATTAATACAGGTGTTGCAAAAACGGCAAATCACGCATAACAATATATGCAAAATTAATAATTTAAAGCCGTCGTTTGCGAGCCTACTGGAATATATCGAGCGGCAGCCAGATAGTGCAGAACAAAAATCACTTTATTCTGAAACTATTCCTGAGCATATTGGCCGTGTTACGGTAGGTTTTTTAAAAAGTTTTTATGAGAATATTGTTTTTTTAGGAGCATTATCTTACCACTTGTTTCTTGCTGTATTAAAACCCAAAAGAGTTCGTTGGCGTGATTTCTTACGCGTTGCTGAAGAAACTGGTCCCCAAGCATTGCCGATTATTGCGCTTATTGGGTTTTTAATGGGATTAATTTCAACTTTTCAAGCCGCGCCGTCATTTAAGCAATTTGGGGCTCAGATATTTATGGTGAATTTAGTTGGTTTGGGTTTGGTAAGAGAAATAGGCCCGCTTTTGACGACGGTTTTGCTTGCAGGTCGTACGGCATCAGCTTTTGCTGCTGAAATTGGAACTATGAAAATTAATCAGGAAATCGATGCATTAAAAACCATGGGTCTTGATCCGATTAGGTTTTTGGTAGTGCCAAGAATACTTGCTACTATGATAATAACTCCTATGCTTGAAGCATTTTTTATTATTTTTGGTTTGCTTGGTAGTTTTGTTGTAATGCTCACTTTGGGATATACAGCAGACGCTTTTGTTCATCAATTGCATCGTGCTATTGTGCCTATGGACTACATTGGAGGTTTAATTAAAGTTTTTGTGTTTGGTTTGGTAATTGCCAGTGTTGGTTGTTTAAACGGAATTAAGACACGTTTTGGTGCCCAAGCTGTGGGGCATTCTACTACGCAAGCCGTAGTTAATAGTTTGATTATGCTGGTATTTGTTGATGGTGTTTTTGCATTAATTTACTATGTGTTGGGTGTATGAATAGCTTACCTATTATTAAAGTCCAGAATTTAAAAGTGCAATATGGCTCAAGAGTTATTTTAGAGAATATTCAATTTGAAATTTATCCTGGTGAAATTTTTATGGTTATAGGAGGGTCTGGGTGTGGTAAGACAACGTTATTAACCCATATGATTGGATTGCTTGAACCAGCTTTTGGGGATGTTTTGATAGATGATCAAAGCATTAGTCATTCTACTCAGCCACAACGATTGGTTATACTTAGAAAAATAGGAGTACTTTATCAAAGTAGTGCTTTGTTTGGTTCTATGAACTTATTAAAAAATGTTAGTTTACCGTTAGAAGAATTAACGGAATTGCCACCAGATGCTATTACTGAAATTGCGCATAATAAACTGAAAATGGTTGGGCTTGGGGACTTTGGTCACTATATGCCTGCAGAAGTTAGTGGCGGTATGCAGAAGCGTGCGGCAATTGCTCGGGCTATGGCACTTGATCCCAAAATATTGTTTTTAGATGAGCCATCGTCTGGACTTGATCCTATTACTTCTTCTGAACTTGACAAACTTGTAGTAAACTTAGCAAATATTTTAGGAATTACTTTTGTAATTGTGTCGCATGATCTTTCGAGTATTTGTAAAATAGCACAGCGTGTTATCCTGTTGTATCAGGGGAAGATAATTGCGGAGGGAAAACCGCAGCAGTTGAGCGGTAGTTCTAATCCACTTGTAAGAAGTTTTTTTGCAAGCAATATTGGTACGGTCAAATGAGTGATGATACAAGTTATTTTAAAATCGGTTCTTTTGTGCTTGTAGGCCTGGGCTTAATAATTTTTGCCTTGTTGATTTTTGGTTCGGGTAAATTATTCCAGCCTGTTGTTTATGTCGAAACTTATTTTGAAGAGTCCATCCAGGGAATTACCGAAGGCACGCCAGTCAAATACCGTGGGCTGCAAATTGGTTATGTTAAGAAAATTGCTTTTACTAGCGAAATATATGAGGATGACCATAAAGATTCAGATATGGAAATGCACAATCGCTCCATTTATGTGAGGATAGCAATTACTTCAAAACTATTTACACAGCTTTCCAATGATGAAGTTCGACAGCTTTTTTCTAAAGAAGTGGCTCAAGGTTTAAGAGTCAAGCTAGTAGCTCAGGGTTTAACTGGGGTTAGCTATCTTGAGCTTAATTATATTGATCCTATTCCACCGGTGCATCCTATCACATGGCGTACCAACGATTTTTATATACCGTCGGTGACAAGTACTTTAACTAGATTAAGTGAAAGCGCTCAATATATTATGAATGAACTGAAAGATGTTAATTTTAAAAAAATATTTCAGGATATTAATTCATTAACTATTTCTTTTGCTCAAGTAACTAGCAGAATTAATAATCCATTGACAATAATCATGCAAAATCTTAAAGTTGCCTCAAGTAATTTGCGTATGCTATCTGAACAATTAAAACTTAATCCATCAAGCATGGTGTTTGGTAGTCCTCCGCCACCTTTAGACCCGAGCAAGTTATGATGCATTTTAAACATATATTGCAGTTAATGGTATGTTGCTTGTTGTGCTTGGCAACAATCGGATGTATTTCGGCAAAATACGTTGAGCAAAAGCAGTATTTGCTAGAGATAAAAACATTGCCGGAAAAGAAAGCAGCACCGGACAAGTGCTTTGTTTTTGTTGACCATGTAACGGCTATAGCTCCTTTTGATCAACTTGATTTTCTTTATCGTATAAAACCCGGTCAGTATTTGACAGATTATTATCATAGCTTTTTGGTATCACCTGCCGAACAGCTTGAGCCTATATTTATAAACTATTTGAAAGCGTTAGGTGATTTTGGTTTGGATACTACAACGTCATTAGCAGCGCAAAATAAACTCCAGGTGCAAATTACGGAGCTTTATGCCGATTATCGTGATCATGATAACCCTAAAGCAGTTATTGCATTACATTTTGTTTTGACTAGATTGATTGTTAATGAGCCTGTTGTTTTGCTCGATAAAGTTTTGTACGCAAAAGTTGCTTTAAAAAATAAGGATACGAACAGTTTGTTAGTAGCATGGAGTGTGGGCCTGCGGGATGTTCTTACGCGTGGGGTTAGGGCTTTAAATGCTGTTTTATCTAAAACGAGAGGTACATAGTGAGCCAATATTTATTTACTTCGGAATCGGTAGCGGCCGGTCATCCAGATAAGGTTGCTGACCAGATTTCTGATGCTGTATTAGATG
Organism: bacterium; assembly: GCA_037142515.1. GTDB lineage: Bacteria > Pseudomonadota > Gammaproteobacteria > UBA9339 > UBA9339 > JBAXAM01. The sequence continues at coordinate 31,096 of JBAXAM010000010.1, forward strand.
CGATTATAAAGCAGGATACCCATTGTCGTGTTGCTTGTAATACTTTAGTAAAGACTGGCATGGTTTTAGTTGCGGGTGAGATTACTACTACGGCATGGGTTGATATTGAAGAGCTTGTACGTAAAGTTGTTAGGCATATTGGCTATACAGATCCGGCTCTTGGTTTTGATGCAGATTCTTGTGCGGTTTTAAATGCCATTGGTAAACAATCACCAGATATTGCACGCGGTGTTAACGCTAGTAAAAATAAAGAACAGGGTGCTGGTGATCAAGGGCTAATGTTTGGTTTTGCTACTAATGAAACTGAAGAATTAATGCCGGCTCCTTTAGTTTACGCGCATCAGTTAATGGAACGTCACGCTAAAATTTTGCGCAGTAATAGTTTACCGTGGATTAGACCAGATGGTAAAAGCCAAGTTACTGCGCGTTATGAAGATGGTAAACTAATTGCTATAGATACTGTTGTCTTGTCGACGCAGCATACGGCTGATATTTCCCATCACGAATTAAGCGAAGCAGTTATTGAAGAAATTATTAAGCCTGTATTGCCAGCAAAATTGATTAACAAAACTAAATACTTAATTAATCCTACAGGAAGATTTGTAACTGGTGGTCCCAAAGGCGACACTGGTCTAACTGGTCGTAAGATTATTGTTGATACTTATGGTGGAGCGGCACATCATGGTGGTGGTTGTTTTTCTGGCAAGGATCCATCGAAAGTTGATCGATCCGCTAGTTATATGGGGCGCTATGTTGCCAAAAATATTGTAGCTGCAGGTCTAGCAGATAAGTGTGAAATTCAAGTTGCCTATGCGATTGGTGTGGCTAAACCAGTTTCCATTAGTATAGATACTTTTGGTAGCGGTAAAATTGATAATGAACATTTGGTTAAATTGGTTAACAAGCATTTTGATCTTACTCCGGCTGGAATTATTGCGACTTTAGATTTACTTAGACCAATTTATTATAAAACGGCCGCTTTTGGCCATTTTGGTCGAGGTGATGTTCATGATTTTACGTGGGAACGTACTGATAAGGCTAAAGCCCTGAGAGAAGATATCATAAAATTTTATTAAAATGAAAAACCTAACCAATATAGTTCTTGTTGGTCCCATGGGTGCCGGAAAGACCAGTATAGGTAAAGCTTTTGCTAAAACTATTGGTTGGGGTTTTTATGATTCTGACCAGGTTATCGAAGAACGTGCTGGGGCCGATCTTTTATGGATTTATGATTTGGAGGGAGAAGAGGGTTTTCATAGCCGTGAGAAAAAAATAATTGCCGAGTTGGTGCAAAAATGTAATATTGTGCTTGCAACTGGTGGCAGCACTGTAGCAGTTGCGGAAAATCGTGCAGTGATTGCACAAAATAGTTTTGTGATTTATCTGCGTACTTCTTTAGACGATCAACTGGTTCGTACGGGTTATAGCAAAAAGCGTCCACTGTCTACCGAACTTGAAGCAAGGCGCGATATTTTAAAGCAGCTGCGGCAGGAATATGAGCCGCTTTATGAAGAATTAGCAGATATTGTCTACGATACCGATAATAAATCAGCGCGTGCAGTTGTATCAGATTTAATTAAATTAATGCAGAAGCAAGAAAGTCTCTCGCATATGATGTCTGATTTTAAAATCAATGAAAAATAGTAAATTGCAAATTTCCTGGTTAAAATTTTATGAGCAATGCAAAGCAGATATTAAGCTTTGGTGCTATTTTATAATAGTTCAGCAAATATGCAGATTGTATTTTATCTGTGCTTTATCACATTTTCTTTCCTCAGAAACTAAGTTTACAACGATATTGTATGCGATGGTTCACGGGATACGTTTTGATTCTTTATGGGCAACCTGCTGGCTTTTTATTGCATTAATAGGCTTTACTCTACCAAGCTTATTTACCGCCCAAATATCATATATTACTAAGCAAAAATGGCGACGCTACTTAGGTGGTGTTTTTACTATAGTTACAATGATATTATGTGTTGCTAGTATTGAATACTTCCGAGAATACAAAGACGTGTTTAATCAGTTTTTATTTGGATGGCTTTATGATGATAAAATAGCAATTCTAAAAACCATTTATGCCCAGCATCATGTTATTCCGAATTTTATTTTATTAATTGTTATACTGCTATTGTATGCTAAATATTCTCGCTATTTTATTACCGATAAACATCAAACTAATGTTGCGTTGCAGTATTCTGCTACCCGCAAAGTTGCATTATCAGTTGTAATCACATTATTTTATATAATTGGTTTTCGCGGTAGTGTTGGTCACCGTCCAATTCAATTAAAAGATGCTGGTGTAACTACAGATGCTTTTTTAAATAAAGCAATTATTTCACCTTACAGTGCTTTAAAATATGCGATAGATGACTATCAGGATATCAACCAGGCAGAGCATGGTGATGTAAGTTTATCTGTTCATGACATGCAAGTAATTGCCAATATGAAAAAAACTGCAAAGGGTTCAACGCTTTCACAACCAAGACACATTTTTGTAATTATTGGTGAGAGTTTGGATGCATGGCCTCTGCAACGTCAATATGACGAATTTAATTTAACTCCAAATCTACATAAGATCATTGCTGATGACCGCAGCATCTACTTTAAGTACTTTTTACCATGTGCCAGTGGCACTATGGAGACTTTAAATACTATCATTGCTGGTGTCCTAGATGCAGGGCAGCATATCAATTACCAAAAGAGCGCTCATTCTCCCTATCCTACAGCGCTAGCCACCCAATTTAAAAAATTGGGATTTACGCCACAATTTTTTTATGGTGGGTATTTGTCGTGGCAACATGTGGGGGATTTTGCTCGCGCACAAGATTTTGTTTCAGTTTATGGTGCTGCGCACATTAAGAATTGGCAGCAAACTAACGAGTGGGGAGTGGACGATAGAACATTATTTGAGTTTATTGCTACAACTATCAAAGCGGCAAAAACTCCAACTTTTAACGTTATCATGACTACCAGTAATCATCCGCCATTTTCTATTGATCTAGAGCGCGAAGGTTTCCATAAAGAAAAAATAGCAAAGTTATTAGCCCAATATCCAAATACCAATACTAATGTAAATGAGCTGGGGCATATTTGGTACGCGGATAAAACTATCGGCGAGTTTATTAAGAAGATAACGGCTATAGATAGTACTGCTTTATTTGCAATTACCGGAGATCATTTTGGCAGGAGGCATATCCTGCCAAATCCATCATCTTTTGAGGTAACCGCTGTACCTCTGATTATTTATAATCTGTCTCTTTGTAAAACAGCATGCCTTACCGCTGGCAGCCATTTAGATTTAAGTGCAACATTAATTGAATTAGTTGCGCCCAAAGGATTTACTTATTATGCTATGGGAGATAATTTATTAGATAAAAGGAAATTTAATTTGGGTATCGGGCCAGATAAAATTATTACTCCTGATTTTATAGCATCAGTTTATAGTCCGGACATTATGTGTTTTAAGGCATCGGCGTGTGCGGCAGTATCCATTGATGCTTTAAAAGATAGGTTCAAACAAGCAACAAATATTTCGAGATATATAATCAAAAAAGGAGCTATACTTTATGCAACAGAACCACTATACAAAGCAAAATAAAAGTTTATTGAAGGCTTTTTATTATGCTACATGTGGTTTTAAAACCATTTTCCAAGATGATGCTGCATTTAAACAGGAGGTTTTTTTAACTATTGTAGTCCTTCCGTTGGCGTTATTTTTTGGAGTAACTGTGGTTGAGAAAACTATTTTAATCAGCTGCTGGTTTTTGGTTTTGCTTATGGAAATCATAAATTCAACTATAGAAGCAGTTGTTAATAGAATCAGCTTAGAAATTCACCCGCTATCAAAAAAGATTAAAGATATGAGTGCTGCTGCAGTATTGTTATCTATTATAAACGTAGTTACTGTATGGATAGTTATTTTATCAAGCCACTACTAATAACCCCAGTAGCGCAGGCTAAAGCCTGCGGCTACCGTAACCTTTTAGCAATAGGTATTAATTTCAGGGTATTTCAATGATGCTATAAACATATCCGATAACAAGTTTTTTAAATATTCTTTATGTGAGTTTATCGTTTGCAATACAATAAGTATGCAATTTATTAATTGGTCTTCTTGATTTATCTGCTTGGATGGAACCCTAAACCAAATCATGCCATCAAAATACTCTCCTGTTTTTTCATCGCCGACTCTATAGCTAAGTTCTAAAACGTAATCAGTATTCTTACGGCAGTTGGACAATAAAAGTACGGTATTTCCATTTCCCATTGGTAGAATAATTACAGGTAGTATTGACCGCAATATGCAACCTTGTTGAGATAGAACTTTTGTGATTTTAATTTCTACTCCTGTAACATGACTGTGGAGTGTCAATGAAGCAATATTATTTTCGTCTATTGTAACTTGCTTCGCAGTAAATGCATTTAAGTTACCTTCGCTTATATCTTTGGACCATAGTGCCTGTCCTAACCGACTTTGTATGTTATATTTTACTTTATATGAATTTTGTAGATCAGAGCTAGCATAATTATGCTGTATGGCATAGGTCGTTTTTGTTGGTTTAAAGAAAGTTTTATAGAAAGAGTTTGGGATGTTGACTGTTTCCATAGTAGTGGGAATTGTATGTTCAATTGCTATAGGTATTTTGAAACACCAAGAATACAAAGAATATACGTCTTCTGCTACTGTGCCAATACCAAGTAGCGATAGCATGGATATTTTCAGAAATAAAAATGGGCTAAGCACAGAAGTAATACCTTCTCTATAGGCATTTCTCAGCCTATTAGGGTTGTCTTCAGGGTTTATTGAGAAGGCTACACTGACTGTATCGAATTGTTCTGTAGAATGGAGTCTTTCCTGCGGAGTAATCACATACCAACTTCTACTATCATAAGTTCCTATTGAAGAGCCATCATCGTTTAACTGGGATGTGTACAAATAATAAGGTGTTCTAGGATTGGTAAAACCATTTTTTTGTGCTGCCATTCCGATATGATATCTGCCTGACTTACAATTTGCAGTAAGTAGTGCGCCAATAGGTGTTGCGCTCGAGTGTAGCCATTTGTTATTGCTTACTGACAAGAGTGTTTCAAGGTAAGATCCACTAACAGTACAAATATCGGTCGCATCAAGAATCCGCATCTCGATATGAGTAACAATAAGTTCTATAACAAGAGTTTTCATATCAACGTCTAGTTCTGGTATATGCCCCATGGGTGACATACATTTATTCAAAAAAGATCTAGCAATTTCGCCGATAATTTTGGCTTTAATATACGTATAGAATATTTGTTCATCATAGACCATCGATAACGCCATAGCTTTTCCAGCCCAAGCTATAAGTGGGCTCATATTTTCAGCTTTTGGCATTGCCACTAGTGGAGCAAATGTTGCAAGACCCCAATAACCCGCCTTTCTAATATAGGGATTTCTGCTTGACGTTGCTTTAGTTGCGTTTTCGGCAACTTTTAACGAGAAAGCGCGTGCGAATTCATAAGAGTAGGTCTTTAGGCGTTGTATAGACAAATCAGCGCCATCATTTTTTGGGTCTGTTTTAGTGGCAGCCTCTAGCAGAGACTGATAATTGTTTTCCAAATAACGGCGAATATTAGAAGCTGTAGTTTCTAGGTCCTTTATTAAGATATTTTTATGCTCAGGATATTGCTGAAAGAGATAGTTGACGATATGTTCAATATTATTTTTTATATCTTGATCCAATTGATTTAACTCTATGCTATTGATAATACTGTCGATAAAATCATCGTGCTCTTGCTGTGAATTAAATTTTTTATTTTGGAGCTCGGTAGCGAGGGGGGCAATAATTTTTTTTATAGCTGCTATTGAGCTATCCATTTCCTGAGTATTCGATGTGTCATTGATCGCTTTAATAAGTTTATCTGCTATGTCTTCTATTTTATTGCCCACAAGTAAGCCATGAATAACTTTAAATAAGTTATTCCAATTAACAGATTCATATGTTGCTGAAGCCATTGTCGGTGTTGCTAAATAGCTGAAAAAAGTTACTAGTACAACCAGAAGGATAGTTTTCTTCATGTTCATTTGTGCTCTCCATAAATAAATTTAGTGGTTTTTTTTTAGGTTTTTTATGCTGAAAAATGGTAGTGTAACATCCTTTCTGTAAATTATTTTTGACGAGGCAGCATATTTGT